>JAXHOI010000041.1:0-195994 GCA_034519505.1 Sphingobium sp.
GGCGGACCTCAGGATCGGCCGCAACATCATTCCGATCCGCCGGGCGCTGTCTCATGTCCCGCATAACGTGCGGCACCGCCTGGGCGCGGTACTTGCCGTGCTGGCGGTGTTTTATGGGGATCGCTGGCGCCATGGCCATGCGGATGCTCCGCCGCCCGGCTTGCTCGATCCGATCGACCGGGCCTTGGAAGCGCTTCTCAGCCTGCCGCTCGATGAGCATCGCCGGCCTGCCTTGCGGGCGCTGGTAGGGATGCGCTGCAATCTCTTCCCGACTGCCGCTGCGCCCCATATCGTTTCATCAAGAGCTGGGGAAAGCGCATGATCGAGGAGATCAATGTGCTCGGCGTTTATATGCCGGCGGCGCTCGCCTGGGGCGTGCTGGCCGCGGTGCTCGTCTATATTGTGCGCGGGCTCCTGCAGCGCCTGCCGGGCTATCGACTGCTCTGGCACCCAAGCCTGCTCGAGCTCGCTCTCTTCATTCTGCTGTGGTGGGGCCTGAGCGCGCTCGCCGATAGTTTCCTCTACCGATGGGTCGCGTCTTGACATGTTGCACCGACAAAATCTCCTGCGATCGCTCGCCACGCTCCTCGTCATACTCGTAGTTCTGGGGGGGATATATGCACTGTGGCTGCGCTATCAGGTCGAGCCGGTCACGCGCGATGGCAAGGTGCGCGCGGACATGGTGCCGGTGGCCGCCGATGTCAGTGGGCTCGTCACCGAGGTGAAGGTCGCCGACAATCAGAAGGTCCGAAAGGGCGAGATACTCTTCATCATCGACCGTCCGCGCTACCGGCTTGCGCTGGAACAGGCCGAGGCCAACGTGGCAAGCCAGCGCACCGCGCTCGCGCAAGCTGTCCGTGAGGATCGGCGCAACCGGGCCATGCCCGAAGTGATCGCTGCTGAAGTGATCGAACAAGGCACGGCGCGGGTCGAAGGACTGCGGGCGACGATTGGTCAGGCGGTGGCAGCGCGCGACCTGGCTCGCTTCAATCTGGAACGAACCATCGTGCGTGCACCGGTGGACGGGACCGTGTCCAACATGTCGCTCCAGCCCGGGGTCTATCTGACGGCCGGCAAAGCCGCGTTAGCGCTCGTCTATGACCACTCGCTCCGGGTGGAAGGTTATTTTGAGGAAACAAAATTGCCGGCGATCCGCGTCAGCGACCGGTGCAAGCATCTACCTGATGGGCGTTGCTGACGAGATCGAGGGGCATGTTCAGAGCATTGCGGGCGGTGTCGAGGATCGCGAGCGGGCCGGAACCGACGGGCAACTGGCTAATGTAAACCCGTCCTTCACCTGGGTTCGCCTCGCGCAGCGCATTCCCGTGCGTGTCACGATTGATAGAATACCGCCTAATGTACGGATGATTCCGGGCCAGACGGCCACGGTTGTCGTTCATCCGCGCGATGATGGGCGCAGAGTACACCGGAGCCTGCCATGGTAAGGCGCGCGCTGGTGCTGGCGGCTGCAGCCGCGCTGGGCGGCTGCACGGTGGTCGGACCCGATTATCATGTGCCTGACGCCGCGATGGTGAAGGCACCTGCGGCGCAAGGCGCGTTTCAGTCGATAGGCGCGGCCACGACGCAGGAACCGCTGCCCGATCATTGGTGGCGGCTCTACGAGAACCCGACCCTCGACCGGCTGATCGAACAGGCATTCGCCGCCAATACGGATCTGCGAGTGGCCGAGGCCAATCTCGAACGCAGTCTGGCCTTGCTCGACCAGCGCAATGCGGGCCGGGAAATTCAGGGCAGCGCGAACGCCGAAACAAGCTGGGCCCAGCGCTCGGCGGAAGCCGAGTTGAGCCATGTAAAGCCGCCGACGCGGCAAATCTACAATATGGGCATCGGGGCCAGCTATGATCTCGATCTGTTCGGCGGAATAAAGCGCGGGATCGAGGCAGCAAGTGCCGATGCCGACGCTGCCGTGGCGGCGCGCGATCTGGTGCGTGTGACCGTCGCGGCCGAGACGGCGCGCGCCTATGCCGACATCTGTAACGCGGGCTATCAGCGCGATGTGTTGGGTCGTGCGATTGCTGTCCTAGAGCAAAGTGTTCGATTAACCCGGATCATGGTGTCGCATGGACGCGCGGCACCCTATGAACTGGACCGGCGACAAGCGTTGCTCGAAGCGAGCCAGGCCCGGCTCCCACAATTGGTGGCGCGCCAACGCAACGCCCTTTTCCGTGCCACAGCGCTGGCCGGTCGCATGCCGAGCGACGCGGACCCCGGCCTGTTGGCGTGCCATGCCCCGCTTGCGCTGACACGCATGATCCCCGTTGGCGACGGTGCCGCGCTGCTCAAGCGTCGGCCCGACATCCGCATGGCCGAGCGCCGGCTCGCCGCGGCGACGGCGCGGATCGGCGTCGCCACGGCGGATCTCTATCCAGACATCCGCCTGGGGGCATCGATCGGCTCCACGGGGGCTGCCGCCGATTTCCTGTCACCGCTTACCAACCGTTTTGGTCTCGGGCCGCTGATCAGTTGGACGCTCAACCGACATGCCGTTCGCGCCCGCATTGTGGCAACTGAGGCCCAAAGTCGCGGCGACCTCGCCGCGTTTGACGGCGCGGTGATCAAGGCGTTGCGAGAGGTTGAGACGGCGCTGACCAATTATCAAGCTGGGCTTGAGCAGCAGGAAAGCCTGGATCGTGCATCCGAAGATGCCATGCGAGCAGCGATGCGGATAAGTCAGTTGCGGCGTGGAGGCAAGATCGCCGCGTTGCCCGCGCTCGAGGCTGAACGTGATCGGATCGCGGCGGATCAGGCGGCGGCCGAGGCGCGCGCGGCGATCAATGACGATCAGATTACGCTGTTCCTCACACTTGGCGGAGGATGGACCAACTGAAACGCGATGTGATTTCCTCTGCCGTCAGAACCTGGGCTGCCACGTTTGCTGCTGGCGCGTGCGCGCAGCCTTCCAGGATTCGCTGACCGACGACCGCAGTACAAATTCGGTGATGCCGAACCCGGTTCCCGCTCATTTCTCCTCGACGGTGCGGTCGAGCGTGAGGCTCCCCACCTTGCCATCGTCGAGGTGGACGACCGCCGTCCAGTAAAAATTGGCTCGGTAGTAGTCATGCACCATCATCCAGTCGGAATAGACACAACGCGCGATCTCGGGATCTTGCCGATCGCCCGTGCAATGCGCGCCAGCCTCTTCAAGGACGTCGAGCGCGCTCCAGAAGGACGTGCCTGGCGGAATCTCCCGGGCAAGAGTGGTGCGTGCCTTCTCGATGTCATTGTTCCACTGATAGTCGTCTTCGAGAACGGTGAATTGCAACGACGGCTTTGCCTCGTCCTTCGCCTCGAGTTCAGACGGGATCAAAAGCAGCGCGACGAGCGCGAGAAGAGGTTTACACATATTGTGCCTTCTAGCGGGATCGAGCCAACGCAAAACCGCAAGATATTGAAGTTTTCCATCAAGAAATCTGTTGTGATGCCGCCGCGCTTCTCAGCTCTCTCGATCTCGAAAACGCAGGTCGTTTGTAAAGACTGGTGACGAGACGCTCAGGGCGTCGACGATATAAAAATGGACGAGATCGCCGTCAGCATTTGCGACGTTCCGTATGGCTTGGGAACCATGATACTTTTGGGAACACCATAAAGCGGCCATTCTGCGGCGCTATCTCCTGATGCATACACCACAGGAATATCCGGTTGCAGTTCTCGGGCGCGCCACGATACCTCCCATCCGTTGGGACCCACCCCAAGCCTCACATCGGTGACCACTCCGGCGATTTCAGGATGACGGCTATCGAGAATAGTGATGGCATCCACCCCACAGGTCGCGGCGATGACCACGTATCCGCCGAATTCTAGCATCTCCTGCAGCGTCCACAGGATAAGCCGCTCGTCCTCAACCAGCAGCAGCACCTTGGCGTCCGACATGCGACGTCCCCCCGTTCCTCCTTTTCCGATGCCGCGGCAGGGTTTGTATCGCAATACGAACGAAAATAGGTGCGGGTTGGTTCCCCGGTCCCGTCCTTGCACGTCGTAACCGACCGATCCTAGGCCGTTCTACTGCGTGCGTGGTTGGAGTTTTGTTCCGAGATGGCGTGAGCGACCAAGTTCGGCATGGCGGTTTGCGCTGCGGGTCTTGAGCAGATCCTGGCGCGAAAGGATGCCGAGCACGCGCCTGGTTCCGGGCTCGATGATCGGAATGCGACCGATGCCGGATTCGACGATGAGATCGGCGACGACGCCGGTGGGCGTATCGGGATAGGCAACGGGCTGTGCTGCGTCCGAGATGGCGTCGATGAGCGGCGTTTGATCGTCGTCGCGCTCGCCCTGCCAGCGCAGGGCATCGGTGCGAGAGACGAGACCCAGCAATCTTCCTTGCGGGTCGGTCACCGGATAGCTGCGATGCACGGCTTTGGTTGCGAAGAAGGATACCGCCGCCTCCACGGTCATCGTGCCCGGTAGGGTCGCCGGATCGCGCGTCATGATCTGACCGGCCTGGATGAGGTCGAGCGGATCGACCGTATATTCCTGCAGGATATGCCGTCCGCGCCGCGCGATTTTCTCGGTGAGGATCGATCGCCGCATCAGCAGCACGCTGATGGCATAGGCGCCGCCCGCAGCCGCGATCGTGCATGGGATGGCGCTGAAGTGCCCGGTGAGTTCGACCGCGAAGATCGCGCCGGTCATCGGCGCACGCATCGCGCCGCTCATGATTCCCGCCATGCCGATCATGGCCCAGAACCCCGGATCGCCGGGCAGGAACTGCCCGAGCAGGAAGCCGGCTGCGCCGCCCAGGATGAGGAGCGGGGCAAGAACGCCGCCAGACGTGCCCGACCCCAGCGCGACCAACCAGACGATGGCCTTCACGACGAGGAGCGCAGCAACGACCCGGAGCGATAACGAGCCATTGAGGAGAGCCTCGATGCTCGCATAACCGGCGCCAAGCACATGTGCATCGATGAGACCACCCAGACCAACGACCACCGCACCGATCGCCGGCCACCACATCCAGTGGAATGGCAGGCGATGGAAGAGATCCTCGATACGGTAGAGGGATGTCGATAGTAGAGCGGCTTCAAGACCGACGACGAGGCCGATCCCGCCGGAAGCGAGCAGGGCCCAGCTTTCCTGCGGAGCCATCGCCGCCATTGGAAACATCGGTCCCGATCCGAGCAGAAGCGGACGCCAGGCGAAGGAAACAAGTGCTGCAACGAGGACGGGGACGAAGCTGCGCGGTTTCCACTCGAACAGGAGCACTTCGACGGCCAGCAAGATCGCCGCGAGCGGCGTACCGAAGATGGCGGTCATGCCGGCTGCCGCACCGGCCACGAGGAGCGTCTTGCGCTCGGCCGCGCTGAGATGGAAGCATTGGGCGAACAGCGAACCAATGGCCCCGCCCGTCATGATGATCGGTCCTTCCGCGCCGAAGGGTCCGCCACTGCCGATCGAGATCGCTGAGGACAGGGGTTTGAGCAGCGCCACCTTGAGCGACAGTCGGCTCTCGCCGAAGAGGATCGTTTCGATCGCCTCGGGAATGCCATGGCCGCGAATCTTGTCCGATCCGAAACGCGCCATCAGACCCACGATAAGGCTGCCGATGATCGGAATCACGACCACCAGCCAGCCCACCGATGCGTCGGTTATCACGGAGTGATCGGCGGAGAGTCGACCGAACCAGAAGAGATTGGTGGCAATCGCAATGAGTTTGACCAGCACCCATGCGCCGAAGGCACCGCCCGTCCCGACCACGACGGCCATGACCGCCAGCATGACCATGCGGCGATCGACACTATGGTCGGCGAGTTGGTGGCCTTCAACGGAACGTGGGGGTGTCAGCGACATGAATCGATATTATCCTGCAAAAGTAGCTCGAGCCCATTATATCGCATTGCGATGTATTTCAATCAGTGAGGATCAATTGAGGCAAAAGGATAAATTGCTGGGGGATGCCGACTATGTGGCGCTGGCCTCATTTCGCCACGCCATTCGCCGCTTCCAGGCGTTCAGCGAGGAAAAGGCCATCGAAGTCGGGCTGACGCCGCAACAGCACCAGGCTCTCCTCGCGATCCGGGGCTGTCCGCCGGATGAAGCCACCGTCGGCCATGTCGCTGAACGTCTGATATTAAAGCCGCATAGCGCCACGGGCCTGATCAATCGCCTCGAAGCCTTGGCGCTTATTACGCGCGAGGCGGCTGCTACCGATCGCAGGCGGGCGCTGCTACGCCTTACCCCCAAGGCTTATGCCTTGCTCGACGCCCTGTCGGCTGTCCATCGCGAGGAAATTCAGCGCTTGCGGCCGGTCTTCACCGGCATTTTCGAACAATTGGGATGAGCAAGCAGCATTTAATGCAATTATGATGCATTGAAACAGAAATAACATTCATTTGTCTTATGGTATTCTAACCGGCACAACGCGATCTGCAGAGTGAAGTTGCTTCACGACAACAGCGCCCGGAGAGGATCCTGCGAAAGCAGGCCGGAGCGCGGGAAGGGAGCCAGAAACCGAGGATAAGTGCATGACGCAGACGGAGTATGGCGATCGGTGCAGGATGTGGCCGCATCGCCGGAAGGCGGCGCAGGCGTCTCGGTTTAGCGGCTACTTCACCAGGTTAGACGCCGGCTCGCGGCCCCCCCTGCCGCAGCCGGCGTCTTTCCGAAGTTCGGTCAGGCCGGTCACTTACAAAATATTTGGGCCGCAAACTGGCCACTCAGCCGATCTGGCATCGTACTTCAAGTAACAGAGGGGCGTTGCTTCAATGACTGAACCCAAAGATCAGGCATCTCGCCTTCAGACAGTCGCCGCCGCGCACGGCGTTGCCAGCGATGTGGCCTTTGGAGCTGTCGCTCCGCCGCTTTATCTTTCGAGCACATATGAGTTTGCCGGCTACGATCAACCGCGCTCCTATGACTATGGTCGGGCGGCTAATCCCACCCGCGATCTTCTCGGGCAGGCACTGGCGAAGCTTGAAGGTGGCGCAGGCGCGGTCATCACGGCGAGCGGAATGGCCGCGCTCGATCTTCTCGTCGGGAGAATGGGGCCGGGCGATCTTATCCTCGCACCGCATGATTGCTACGGCGGTACGATGCGCCTGTTGAAGGCGCGCGCGAACCGAGGGCATTGCGTCGTCCGGTTCGTTGATCAGGGGGACGAGAGCGCCTTTGCCGCCGCGCTGGAGGACATTCCGGCACTGGTGCTTATCGAGACGCCGAGCAATCCCTTGATGCGGGTCGTCGATATCGCAGAGCTTGCCGCAAAATCGCGCTCGGCGGGGGCTGCGGTTGCCGTCGATAACACGTTTCTTTCACCGGCTATCCAGCAACCGATCGCGCTGGGCGCGGACTATGTCATCCATTCCACGACCAAATATCTCAACGGCCATTCCGACGTGATCGGCGGCGCAGTTGTCGCGGCTGATCCGGTGCAGGTCGATGATTTGCGTAATTGGGCAAATGTCGTGGGGAGCACAGGCGCGCCGTTTGATGCCTGGCTAACCTTACGGGGCCTTCGCACGCTATTTGCCCGGATGGAGCAGCAGCAGCGCAACGCGATGATCGTCGCGCAATATCTCGACCGACATACGGCGGTGTCCCAAGTCCACTATCCAGGTCTCGTCGCCCATCCCGGCCACCGGATCGCCTCACGCCAGCAGCGCGGTTTCGGGGCGATGTTGAGCTTTGAACTCGCAGGAGGGGTGGAAGCGGTTCGGCGGTTTGTCGCTGCGGTCGGCTATTTCACGCTCGCGGAATCGCTGGGTGGGATCGAGAGCCTGGTCGCGCATCCGGCGACCATGACCCATGCCGATATGGGCGAGGAGGCGCGCTCAAGAGCGGACATCAGCGACAGCCTGCTACGGCTTTCGATTGGCCTCGAAGCCGAACAAGATCTGATCGCCGGCCTCGATCAGGGATTGGCGGCATGCGCGGGATGAACGCGCGCGGCAATCCTGGAAACTTCAGGAGAGAAATGTGCCCGGTTATGTATGGCTCGTGGATTTTTTCGGACTGCTTCTTGTGCTGCTCGGTTTCAACATGGCGTTCCGGCAGGCCAGCTTCAGGCGAGCTATCGGACGCCCGAAACCGCCCGCAAGCCGGTTGCGAGCGGGAAATGAGGATGAGGATCCGCTGACCTATATTCTGCGGATCGCCGGTGTCATGATGATGGTCTTCGGTATCGCGATTGGCGGTATGCTGACCTTGTTCAATCTGGCGCGATGAGTAGTCGGGATTGAGGCTCGATGTTCTGATCGCTGCGGCCAGGATGGCTTTGGTTTAGGCGAATACGGAGCGGGCCGATGACGCATGAATATGATGATCCAATCAATCCCGAAGCGGTCGCCGCCGCCGCGCGGCGCATCGCCGAACGTCACCGCGTCGAGGATCGACCGCTTGATCTGCTTGTCGAAGAGGTCGTGCTCGAACGCTTCTGCGGCTGCGTGACGTCGGCCAATGACAGTCGCAGCGCTTCGATCCTGGCTGGCCTTAAGCTGGAAATCACGCGCCAAGTGCGTGAAGTGTTGGCAAGCGGCAAACTCATCGATGAGATCGATGAGGCTTCGATCGAATCTTTCCCGGCAAGCGATCCTCCGGCCTGGGTCGGACACAAAGCCAGGAAAGGCAGTTGATGGGCAAGATACAGATCAAGCGGATCTATGCGCCTCTCGCACCAGACGATGGCTGTCGCGTGCTTGTCGATCGGTTGTGGCCGAGAGGGGTCTCTCGCCAGGCCGCGGCTCTCGATCTGTGGCTCAAGGACATCGCACCCAGCCCGGACCTGCGAGGATGGTTCGCTCACGATCCCGCGCGTTTCGACGCCTTTCGGCAAAAATACCGTGACGAGTTGACCCACAACACTGAGGTGGTTGGGCAGCTGCTCGCCCTCGCAAAAAGGCAGGACATCACGCTTCTTTACGCAGCACGCGATCCTGTGGTGAACCATGCCGCTGTCCTGGCGGAGTTTCTTGCAGGGGTGAGGTAACGAACGTGACGTATCTGTTCGCTAAGGGCGAACGCATAGGAAACGTCATGTGGCGAGGGGCAACTGACGGCGCGAAGCGGCTGCGAGGCATCCGGATCGAGGTCAAGGCCCGTATCGACCTTGCGGGCTGGGGCAAACCGGTCACCGCGCCAATATGCCTGTTCTGGACCAAGCTGATCGTCACCGATCACTGTTCAGAAGATCTGGCTGCGGTGCCTGGCGCCTGGCGTGGCGCGATCGAGATCGACGCTTCAGGTCGCCTCGCCAGTTTCGCCTGAGCGCAGCGCCGGTCCTGAATTCACGTAGTTCCCAAGTCGTCCGCACGGACAGACGGATACCTGGCTTCGTGGCCCTGCGAACGGCGATTTCCTTATTGTGAGCATGGGTGTCCGTTTTTGTCATCCTCATCGCCGATTGTAACGGTGCAGGCGAAGCGCGAATCGGAGACGATAGGATGAAATGCGTAAACAGGACCGTGATCGGCCACCATATCATCGATATCGATGGCTGCCTGCGGGCGACCAATCATTCGTCTGTGTCTGCCGAGGATATTCTCGCACTCGGTGGGTTGGCGACACGCAACTTAGAGGTTTGGCTGGAAATCTATGGGGAGAGCTGGCTGCTCGGCCCTCTGGATCGCGTCGAACTCGACGCGGATACGGTCGCATTTTTCCGGACGCGCGCGGTCACACCGGTAGGCTTCGCCTTCAATCGTGCGGAGCGCACGACCATCGCTCTGGCGGCCTGAGGCGATATCATGAAGCTGGTTTCTCAATTCACGTCGTTTCTCAAAGACACGGTCAACCTCAATCCAGACCTCGCATCGACCTGCTTGAATCCAACGTGGAAGCGATCAGGAACTTCATCCGCCAATGTGAATGGTCTCCCCGTGTCCGTGGATTTGAAGAGCAGGGTTCGTGGGCGCACGACACCATTATCAAGCCGGTTGATGGCGGCGAGTTCGATGCCGACCTGCTGGTCGTCGTCGATCCCGTCGATGGCTGGAGCGCGAAGGACTATGTCGCAAAGCTGGGAAAGGCATTCGCTGACAGCTCCGTTTATGGCTCCAAGGCCAAAACCTGGGATTATTGCGTCACCATTACCTATCCCGGCGAGCGCAAGGTGGATATTGCTCCGCTGGTTCGATCGCGGAAATATGACGGAAGCTTGGAAGTCTGCAATCGTGCTGCCGACCGCTTCGATGCGAGCGAACCGGTCGAATTCACAGCTTGGCTGCGTGAGCGCAACGCGCTGTCGGGATCAAACAGCTTCCGCAAAGTGACGCGGTTGATGAAGTATCTCCGGGACATCAAGACCACGTTCACGTGCCCCTCGGTTTTGCTCACGACGCTGTTGGGCATGCAGATCTACTGGTATGATAAGGATTCCGACGCATTTTCGGATGTCCCCACCACCCTGCGGACAGTCATCGGACGGCTTGATGATTGGCTGCAAGATAGGCCGGCCAAACCGCGGGTGGAGAACCCGAAGCTTTCGAGCGAGGATTTTGCCGCCAGCTGGACAGAGACGCAGTATCTGAACTTCAGGTCCTTCATTCACAAATATCGTGGATGGATTGACGATGCTTATCTCGCGGAAGACCGCGCTTCCAGCATCACCGCGTGGCGCCGTGTTTTCGGGGAGGCCTTTGCCAAGGGCGAAGTGGTAGAAGCGTCCAAGGCCAATGTGGAGGGCGTGTCGCGAGTGCGCGCTTTGCTGACCAGCACAGCCGCTCATCTTGACAGCCTGGTAGAGGTCGTTCGTGATTATGGCGTGTCGATCCTCCCGGACTTCTTTTACCGGCCCCCGCATATGCTCGAGCCCAGCTGGAGCAAGGCGGCGCACGTGTCGCGCGACGTCCATGTCACGGCGACCTGGCATCAATCCCGCAATTCCACGCCTATTCGGGTGGTAACGCCAGGAGAGGTGCTGCCTCGTCGGGGAGGCCTGTGGTTCGAGGCAAGGATCGGCGGAGGACAGCTGTTGCCCAGCGGGTTTCGGGTACAGTGGCGCATCACCAACACCGGCGCTGCGGCGCTGTCACTGCGGCAGGGGCGGGGCGACTTCTATACTCCCCAGCAAAATGGACGGCGGTGGGAGGAACTTCATTATCGGGGAGTGCATCTCGCCGAGGCCTTCATCATCAGGATGGCCGACGATGTCCTTGTCGGGCAAAGTCCGCCGTTCCATGTGGTGATTGAATGACCATGAACGACATAGCTGAGCGTCAGAACACACCGCATTTCTTGCGCCTGCTGCGCGCCCGGTCCGAAATCTATCGGCGCGCGACCCATCTGCAGCTGGTGCAGGTCACTTTGACTGTCGTTGTCCCGGTTGTGATGGCGATCGTCGCGCTATTCATGCCGGCGATACGCCCGGTCGCCGCCGCGGTATCGGTCAGCCTCACGCTTATCGACATCGGATTTCTCGACAGAGCCTTGAAGCGCCGCTTGAAGATTGCGGCTCTGATCTGCGAGCGGTTCGACTGCGACCTTTTAAAATTGCCATGGAGCAAATTTGCCGCCGGCAAGCCGCTTGAACCGGAGATTATCGCCGAGGCGGATCGGCGATGGCCCAAGGGTGATGCAAAGCTCATCGATTGGTATCCGGCTGCTGTTGGACGGGCGCCATTGCATTTAGCGCGGATAATCTGCCAACGAACAAACCTGTGGTATGACGCAAAGCTGCGCGAAAACTACAGTTTCCTGTTGGTCGCCGGGGCGGTAGCAATCGTGCTCGGGCTTGTAGCTGCCGGGCTAGCCCTCAATCTGCCCTTCACCGATTTCGTTGTCACGGTCCTCGTTCCAGCAACCCCGGTTCTGTCCTGGGCGGTGCGCGATGCTTTCCGGCAGCGTGATGCGGCGGATGCTCAGAAGCTAGCCCGCGCAGAGGCTGAAGCACTATGGGAACTGGCGCTCGCGGGAGGTTGTGACGATAGCGAATGCGAAAGACGGTCGCGCGAATTTCAGAACAGCATATTCCAGCGCAGAACCAGCAATCCGCTGCTCCTGCCTTTCGTCTATCATTGGCTCCGATCCGGAATGGAGATCGACATGAACCTAGGGGCCGCTGATTTTCTGCGTCAGGCTGGGATAGCCGAAGTCAATCAATCCTGATGGCAATCCTGTTCAAATGCTGCAGGCGGGATGCAAGTTCGCTTATCCCGTGAACGCGAATTCACCTTGGGCCGACGCTTTCAGCGCGCGAGCTGTCGGGCTGAGAAGACGCGCATCTCCAACCAATGTATAGACGGCGTGGCGTTGTCCGCCGCGGTTCTGGTGGTCGACGCGATAGCCCTGATAGTGGCGGCGTAGAAGTCCCGCATTCACGAGTTCTGAAACCGCACGGCTGAGAATGTGCTTTTGCCCGCAGTTCGAATGCGCGAACGCATTTCCTCAGCGACCGCCCGCTGTGCATCCTGCGCATCGCGCGGAAGCACGCCGCTTCTGACAAGGTCTCTATGGACCCGCTCGCCCAAGGCCATGTTACGCGTGCTGCGCTGGGCCATTGGCGTGAGAGCGTCGCAAAGCCAGTCGCGCAGCGAAACAAGCTCGTTGTCCCGCTTGATCCACGGACCGGCGCTCCCGTCGGGGCCAGCAACCTGGGCAATCAGGTTGAGCAGCATGAAGGCGTAGCGGGGGCGGCTTGAGACCTGCGCCAATCTCTCGAGCACGGCAGCGATATCGCAGCTGACAGAAGGCTCAAGAGGAGTGGTGGGATGAAACATAACGCGACTGAATCAAGCACATACAAGGATCAATGTGAATCCGAAATCCGCACAATTGAAGCGTTCTTTGTCGCCTATGACACTTTACCATCAGGCAAAGTGTCATAGGCGATTCATTCCACGCAGGTTTTTGCGAATCGTTCTCAACTCACCGTGATAATCGCGGAGCTGGCCGCTTAACGCTGGACGAGAAGTTCTTTTGGCGACGAGCTTCGATCGTCTATGGCGAACAGGATAAGGGCACCGCAGGTACCTGGACGACCTACGCGTTTCGCACAGGAATGTGCGCGTGCTGGAAATCTCGGCGATTTGAAAGACACCATTGATGCGGCCGTGCGCGAACTCGGCTTCCGCTGGTTCACGCTGCTCCACAATGTCGATCTTCGGCACGGAGGCGGGCAGCGCCTGTTCCTCACCACCTATCCGCCGGCCTGGCTCGAGGAGGTGCTTGAGGAGCGCCACTATATCGAGGACCCCATCCACGCGGCCTGCGCCCGCACCCCGTCGGGGCTCGCCTGGGATCGGGTGGGCGACGTGCTTGAGCTTTCGTCGCGCCAGCGAAGCATCCTGAAACGCGCTAGGAATCATGACCTTGCAGCGGGCTATAGTTTGCCGATCAGGACGCCGGGTGAACCTGAGGCGATTTTCACCGTCGCCCGATCGCGCGATGAACCGCTGGATGCGGCGGAAATTCTCTCTGCCCGGTTGCTGGGTTCGGTCGCTTATGACCGGGCGCGCGAACTGCTCGGCGAAGAGATGAGGACCTTGGCGTTCGTTTCCCTCAGTCCGCGCCAGGTCGAATGTATCGCGCTCGTGGCCCAAGGAAAGAGCGATTGGGAGATTGCCCAGATCCTCGGACTTAGCCGCGACACCGTGCACGAATATGTTGAATCCGCGCGCCGGCGCTACGGCGTGCGGCGCCGAACGCAGCTGGTGCTGCGCGCGGTTCGCGACGGTCATCTCAACATGGACGCGCTCCTCTGATCTCGCTTGGGCCGTGATGATCGGGCTTGGCCAAGTTCAAGAATTCTGCGCGGTCGCCGCGACAATCAAGGACAGTCGAGCACTCGCCGGTCTGATGGCCGAGATCACGCGTGAGATGGGTTTTCGGTACTTTGCCCTGGTCCACCATATCGACCTCAAGCCAGCAGTGAGCTCTGTCCATATCGTCGATTATCCGCCAGAATGGGTGGAGCGTTTCCAGGCGCGTCGCCTCTATGCCAGTGACCCGATCCACCGGGCCAGCCATCGCACCAATATCGGCTTTGCCTGGTCGTCGGTTCAATCCCTCATCACGCTTAGCGCTGCTGATCGGTCGATCCTGGCGGAGGCGCACGACGCCGGGCTGGGCGATGGTTTCACGGTTCCTGCCCATATTCCTGGTGAGGTGAATGGGTCCTGCTCATTCGCCATGGGGTCAGGCGACGTGCTCGATCAACGACAGCTCCCGCTCGTCCAGCTGATCGGCAGCTTCGCATTCGAAGCCGCGCGCAGGCTTTCCCGTCAAACCCTAGCTCCATGCGAAGGCCCGTGCCTGACTGAGCGGCAGGCCGAATGTGTGGCGTTGGTAGCACGCGGGAAAACCGACTGGGAGATTAGCCAAATCCTCGGCATTGGGCAGGAAACGGTGATCCAGCATGTAAAGGATGCGCGCGACCGCTACGGCGTGACGAAGCGCACGCTGCTGGCGATCCGCGCATTGTTCGATGGACAGATCAGCTTCGCAGATGTTTTCGGCCGATGATCTCCCCAGGACTGGGGATAACCGAAAGGACGCGGGCCTGATCGACTGACCGCCTCACCAAAGGAGGCTGTCATGCATATCGAAACCGGCGCTGCCCGCGCCATGGGGAACCGCCTGTTCCGTTCGATGTTCGAGGAACGCAAACGGGTATTTGTCGATCTTCTGCGTTGGGACGTGCCGGTCGTCGCCGGCCGCTATGAAATAGACCAGTTCGACAATGACCGTGCCGTCTACATCGCGATAGCCGACGCCGAGGGCGAGCATCTTGCCTCGGCGCGGCTGCTTCCCACGACCGGTGACCATATTCTCGGCACCATTTTCTCCGAACTATGTGAACAAGCGCCTCCCCAGGGTGGTGCGATCCTCGAGATCACGCGCTTTTGTCTTGCACGACGATTGCGCGCACGAGAGCGCTTGGAGGTGCGCAATCGGTTGGTGTCCGCACTCGTCGGATATGCGCTGCGCAATCGAATCCAAAGCTATACCGGCGTTGCGGAGTGGTCCTGGTTCCAGCAGATCCTGAGCTTTGGCTGGGCCTGCCGCCCCCTCGGCCTGCCCGCCTCAACAAGTAGTTGCTGCCTTGTCGCTTTGCAGATCGACATCGATGGCCGCACCCGCGAGCAGCTGCAGGCCAGCGGCATCTGGCGCTCGGTCGGCCTTGCCGATCTAGCCAAGGCTGCTTGAGGAGGGCACCATGACAAATCTCTCCACCTATGGCCATGCTGTCGAACCTGCGGTCGATGACGATCTGCAGCGGCACGGCTTCTGCGTGTTGCGGGACATCGCATCCAAGACACAGATCGCGGAGATCGATCACGCCCTCGATCCGCGGTTTGCCGCCACACCCTTTTGTCAGGGAGGCTTCTACGGTCCGCGCACCAAGCGCTTCGGCGGCCTTTTGAAACGCGTACCCGCTGTCGAGCGGCTCGTGCGCCATCCCGCGATCATGTGTTTGGTGCGGTCGGTTCTCGACCCCTGGTGCGATACCATCCAGCTCAACCTGACGCAGGCGCTCGAACTGCATCCAGGAGCCCCGGCGCAGTTTCCTCACAGGGATCAGGATATGTGGCGCGGCCCGACCGGCCAGATCGAGTATCTCGTCAACGTGATGTGGCCGATTTCTCCCTTCAAAGCTGAAAACGGCGCCACATTGATCTGGCCTGGGAGCCATAATGCCGGCTCCACGCAGGACGCGCAGCCCGTGGCGGTTGAGGCGGAGCCGGGTTCGGCGATCCTCTTCCTCGGTTCTACGCTGCATGGCGCCGGCGCCAACATGACTGGCGCGATCCGGCGTGGCATCATTGTCAGCTATTGCTTGGGCTGGCTGAAGCCCTACGAAAATCAATGGCTGACCTATCCGCCCAATGCGGCCCGTGCGTTCGATCCAGAGCTTGCCGCGCTGGTCGGCTACCAGCAGCACCGTCCCAATCTCGGCAATTATGACGGCCAGTGTCCGTCCATCCTGCTTCGGGGCGAACCGCCGGAATATCTGGCTGCCACCGATGCCCTGCGCCCCGATCAGGAAGGTGCGCTGGCCGAATTCCTGGACCAGCAACGCACAGGCCAACTCCCCCCGGCTGGGGGGATTGCCGAAATCGGGGCCGGGCGGAACAAAAGAGAGGTGAAATCCAACGGATAGCTGACGCCAATTCCCGACGCGGGAGGTGTCTCTCGCGGGGGAATGACCCGATGCAACGCGTGACTCTCAGCCTGGCGGTGCTCGCCATGGGCACCGCCCTTCAACCGGCTCCCGCGCGAGCGAATGACTTGGGCTGCCAGGTTCTACTGTGCCTTTCCAATCCTAGTGGCGCGACGCAATATGCCCAGTGCGTCGCGCCCATGACCAAGCTGTGGCAGCGCTTGGCCACCGGCGGCTCTTTTCCCGCCTGTAGCGGCGGCGGTGTTGCTCGTACCAAGGTCTACGATCGCGATTCCGCAACGCGGCGCCGGGTTGTCATGACCTTCAGCGATGGACGCCGCGAGACCTACTCGCTGGCCCATATCGAGCGGCTGCAGGATCTCGCTCGATGATCCTCGACGTCGCTAGTCTTCTCGCCCTTGCAGGCTCATGCGCGCCAAGCGTGGCGCCTGAGACGCTGATCTCGATCGTTCACACGGAAAGCCGATTCAACACGCTGGCGATCGGGGTCAACAGTCCGGGTGCGCGCAAGCCGGTGCCGGCGACGAGGGCACAGGCGATTGCCGCCGCGCGTCGCCTCATTCGCCAAGGCTACAACATCGACTTGGGCTTGGGGCAGATCAACAGCGCCAACCTCGGATGGCTCGGTCTGTCGGTGGAGGATGCCTTCGAGCCGTGCCGCAACCTTGCCGCCGCCGCGCGGGTGTTGACGACCAACTATCAGTCGGTGGCGCACTCGGCCCAGAGTTCGGACCATGCGATCGCAACAGCGCTCTCGCTCTACAATACCGGCGATCGGCGGCGCGGCTTTCGCAATGGTTATGTCGCCCGGGTCTATGCCAGCGCGTCGACCATCGTCCCCCTGATCCGCGGCAGGCCAACAGCGCCGGTCCTGCCGGCGCGCGTCCAGCTTGCCGACGCGGCGATCGCCAAACCGCAAACCTATGGGCTCGCGGCGACGCAGGCGGTCGGTTGGAACACCGCCGCCGATGCCCGGCAAGCCTCGCTCATGGTCTTCGGGGACGGGACAACTTCTCAGAAAGGACAGCATCCATGACAGCGATCACCGCCCGCCTGGGCTCCCAGCCCCAATGGGCGCGTCTTCTGCTGCGCATCGCCGGCATCGTCGGCCTGGCGATGCTTCTCTCTTTGCTGCTGAGCGATCCTGCTCATGCGCAAGGCGCGGACGGCATCACCTCCATGGCCGAGAACATCAAGACCTGGCTGACGGGAACCTTTGCCAAGACGATCGCGGTCATCGCCGTCGTCATCGTCGGTTTCATGTTCTTCACCGGACGGGCGAGCCTTGGCCTTTTGGTGACGGTCATCGTCGGCATTTTCATCGTCTTCAGCGCGCAGTGGATCGTCGATACCATCACAGGTGGCGCGTGAAGGAGGCAGCGCCCTCGAACGAGCGGCTGCGCGAGGAAACGCTTTTCCTTGCGGTGACCCGACCGACGATGTGGCTGGGCGTACCGCTCGAAGCGTCCTTGCCGATCGCGCTTGCTGCCTGTCTCACCCTGATTGTTAGCGGAAATCCGCTTTACGCGGTGGCGATCGGCGGCGCGTGCCTCGCGGTGGCGCGCCTCATCGTGCGCCACGACGCCAATGCCTTTCGCCTGCTATGGTTATGGACTTTGACCAAGGCGCGCTGCCGGAACCGCGGCTGGTGGGGCGGCAGTTCCTATTCGCCGCTGCCGGTCGCGGGGATGAAGCGCAAGGGTTTCGCGCGTGGCTAGCGCCGCCGTCCAGCTGCCGCAGCGCAAGACGCCCTGGCGGGTTCTGGCCCGAGAAGCGGAGCCCGGGCGCTATCTTCCCTATGCCCGCCATGTGACGCCCGATGTGATTGCGCTCGATAGCGGCGATCTCATGATGATGTTCCGCCTTGAAGGCCTGGCTTTCGAGACGGCTGATCCGATCCACCTCAACGATTGGCACGAGAAGCTCAACGGCACCTGGCGCAACATCGCCGACGATCGGCTTGCGATCTGGACCCACATCGTCCGCTCAGCCGTAGGGGACTATCCCGAAGGACAGTTCCGCTCAAAGTTCGCCGCCGAGCTCGACGGCAAATATCGGGCGCGCGTCACCGCCAAGCGGATGTTCGTCAATGAGCATTATCTGACCTTGCTCATGCGTCCGGCCGTCGGATCGGCCGACCGGACCGGGCTGCTGCTCAAGCGGATCGCGAAAGCCAAGGCCGCGGAGGAGGAAGTCGATCCCGACGAACTGGCGCGCTTCGAGGAGAAGGCGCGTGACATCGAGAAGCTGCTCCGCCGCTGCAGCCCGGCGCGCCTCGCCCTCTACGAGCATAATGGCCTGATCTTCTCCGCCCCGCTTGAGGTGCTCGAGCAAGTGATGATGGGGGCGCGATCCAGGGTTCCGCTCGTCCGCGGTCATCTGGGATCGGCGCTTTACGGTGAGCGTGTGATTTTCGGACGCGAGACGGTCGAGATCCGTGCCCATGACGCGAGCCGCTGGCAGGGGATCTTCGGCATCAGGGAATATCCCGCGCTGACGCGCCCGGGACAGATGAATGCCTTGCTCGGCCAGGATTTCGCCTTTGTCGTCTCGCAATCCTTCACCTTCATGGGTAAGGCGCGGGCAGCCGAACGGCTGCGCCGCCGGCAAAACCAGATGGCCTCGACCGAGGATGCCGCAGCGAGCCAGGCGCTCGATCTCGCCGATGCCGCCGACGATCTGCAAAGCAACCGGTTCGTGCTCGGGGAGCATCATTTCTCGTTGGCGGTCTTCGCCGACAGCCAAAGGCGACTTGCCGACAATCTCTCGGCCGCGCGTGCGGCGCTGGCCGATGCTGGTTTGGTGGCGGCGCGCGAAGGACCAGCGCTCGAAGCAGCGTTCTGGGCGCAGCTGCCCGGAAATTTCGCATGGCAGGCGCGGCCGGCGGCGATCACCTCGCGCAATTTTGCTGCCTTGGCGCCGTTCCATACCTATCCCGCAGGCCGGCCCAAGGGGAACCATTGGGGGCCTGCGATCGCCATGATGAAGACGGCCGCGCAATCGCCCTATTATTTCAACTTCCATGTTGGCGACTTGGGTCACACACTGATCATCGGTCCTTCCGGCGCGGGCAAGACCGTCGTCCAGAATTTTCTGATGGCGCAGCTCGAGAAAACGGGCGCGCAGCAGATCTTCATCGACAAGGACCGCGGCGCGGAGATTTATGTCCGGTCCGCGGGCGGGATCTATCTGACGCTGAAGAATGGGGAGCCTACAGGTTTCGCGCCCCTGCGGGCACTCGACTATGGTCCGCGCAATCTTGTCTTCCTGGGGCGCTTGATCCGGCAGCTGGTGACGCCGGTCGGAGGCCAGCTCGGCGTCACGCAGGAGCGCATGATCGATGAGGGGCTGACCTCGCTCGGACGCCTCGCGCCGGAGGACCGTTCCATTCTCGCGCTTCGCCAGCTGCTCGGTCAGCGCGACCCGGAAGGCATCGGTGCCCGGTTGGAGAAATGGGCGCGGGGCGGATCGCTCGGCTGGGTGTTCGACAATGAAATCGACGCTTTGTCGCTGGAGGCGCCGTTCGTCGGTTTCGACATGACCGATTTTCTCGACAACCCCGAAGTTCGCACGCCGCTCATGATGTACATGTTCCACCGGATCGATGGTCTCCTCGATGGCCGGCGGCTTGTGATCGACATCGACGAGTTCTGGAAGGCGCTGGGCGATGATGCCTTCCGCGCCTTCGCGCAGGACGGCCTGAAGACCTACCGGAAGCAAAGTGCTGTTTCTGGTGATCGCGAACGCAAAGCACCTGCTGATGCCCTGCGATCGGCACATTCTCACAGACATAATGGAGCAGGTTGCCACCAAGATCACTGCTTACCCAACCCTCATCGTACGCGAGGTCGATTATGTCGATGGGACTGGGTCTCACCCGGTGCGGAGTTCAAGCTCATCAGCAATGATCTGAATCCCCGAAAGTCCGCCGGTTTCTGGTCAAGCAGCCGGGAAGTCGACTCCATCGTGCGTGGAACTCGATCTTGCTGGCGGTCTGTCCGACAGAGCTGGCCGTTCTCTCGGGCACCATGCGAAACCGTTGGCGCTGCTCGACTACCGCCGTTCGCCGTCGAGGCTCGGCGACGATCCCGAAAACTGGCTGCCTGTCTTTCACCAGCAGCGTCGGTCTCCATCGAGCAGGAAAAGGATGAAGCTCATGCGTAAAGCAAAATTGCGAGCGCTCGGTGCGATTGTCGGTGGATTGACGATCTGCATGTCCGGCGTTCGCCCAGGGCATCCCGGTCTCGCGACTCGCACTCTACGGCTATCTTGCAGGCACTTTCGCCACGGTCAAAGAACACGCCTGTCGATGATCGAGCAGGGCAAAGCATGCAAGATTGCCGAGCCGGCAACCGCTATGCTTCGGTAGCGTCAATCAGGTCACCGACGTCAACGGCATTGCCCCGTCGCTTTCCACCGACGCGATGCGCCATCTTCTGCCGCGCGAGGCCCGCGACCTCGGCAGGTTGATGTCGTCGGACAATGCCAGCCTGGGATCGCTTGGCAGTGCCGCGACCCGCATTCGCGATGCCAACCGCATTGCACTGCCGGAGCTGCGGCCTGGCGCATCCGCTTATGAACGGGCGTCGCGCGACAACCTGTTGCGAAACGGCGATCTGGCCGCCCGCGATGCTGCGATAGCGGAGTCGGCCTACGGCGTCTCGGCCCAGCGCACCGCAGGCCTGGAAGAACTGCGCACCTCGCTCGATACGGCTTCGGACGCCAAACAGGTCATGGACATCCAGGCAAGGGTAGGGGTCGAAAACGCCCACATCCAAAATGATGCCCTGCAGTTGCAGGCGCTGCGGATGCGGCAGGAGTCAGAACGTCGTCTTCAGATGCAGCGCGACGATGAGCAGGATTTAGCCGACCTATCGGCAAGTTTGGGAGGCTCGTAATGCTCCGGGCCATTGTCGTAAGCGTTACTTTGGTTGGCTTGCTCGGGTGCAAACCGCCGACCGGAAAAGATGAGTATCGCAGTAACTCCGATCTGCGGAATCAAACGCTCAGGGATTGCGCGAACGGAACCCATCCAAGTTCCCGCGAGTGCGTCAATGCTCAGGACGTTAAAGATCTCGATGACCTGAAGCGGTCACTTTGACGGCGAGCTGACCCGCAATGGCCTCTACACTGTTCAACGATTTCTATATGCAGGTCGACAATCAGCTAGACCTGTTCCTCAACGAGCGTCTTCAAAACGTCGTTGAGGTTGTTCGCGGGCCGCTCGCCGTTGGGCTTGTTATTTATATCGCTTTGTTCGGCTACATGGTGATGCGCGGCATTATTAGCGAACCCTGGGGCGAACTATTCTACCGAATGGTCAAGCTCTGCCTGCTGTATATTGCCGCAACGACGGTCGCCTATTCCGAGTGGATCACCACGCCTCTTTTTCATGGGATGCCGGACGCACTCTCGCAGGCACTCTCCGGGCGGACCATCACCAGCGTGGGCATACGTCTGACGGATAACTACTTCAATCCAGCCGACAGCATAGTTCTCATAATTCGCGCCAAAGCTGCGACGTATATTGAAATTAATCCGATGCGCTTGGTGCTGATCGCGCTAGCCGTTTGCCTCTACGCGCTGGCAGGGTTGTCTGCCGCGATCGGTTTTTCAATTACTATTTTTGCCAAAATAGCGCTGGCCATCATTATAGCCCTCGGGCCAATTTTCATTGCACTTGCATTGTTCGAACCTACGCGCCGCTTCTTTCATGGATGGCTCGGGCAGGTCTTCAACTACATAGTTCTCATGGGAGTGATCATCGCGATTACGACGCTCATTTCTGATTTGGGCAGCATCGCAATCGCAGCTGCCGAATCAAAAGCTGATGTGACAATCGGTGCGGTTCTTTTCGCGGTCTATCTCTTTCTCGGGACCATATTCTTCTTCCAGGCTCCGGCCTCGCTCACCGAGCATTGCGGGCAGGAGCCGCCGCGGAGTGACCCAGGTTGCCTTCGCCGGGACCGCCTGGGGGACGATGGCATCTCCCTTCCGACAACGCCGCATTGCGCGCAACAGCCGCAATCTGGAGCGCGCCGCTCGTCGGGGCGGCTCCATCGAAGCGGCATAGTGAGACATCACCATGACCTTGCCCTGTCCTCAAAAATCGACGTTCACCATCCGTCCGGTTACGTTCTATGGGCGTTGCCCTCCCATTGCTGGGCCTCGCGGCATGCGCATCCGGACCCAAGAAGCTGGCCGTTTGCAACGGGCACCATCTGCGGGACGTGAATATCTATGGGAGCGTTCTGCCCGGATCGCCGGTGCCGGCGACTACAATGCCGCGCCCTGCGCCGCCCATTCCTCCCTTGTCTCATCCGCAGGTGGGCGATCCACCGCCTCCGCCCGCAGTGCCAGCGCCTCCGGACGACAAAGTTTCCTTTGCGCCAAGGGACATTCGTTATGCGAGTTGCTGACAATGGCGCGGAGGCGGTGCCTACTTCCGGGCTCAAACGCTATTTCCAGGAAGCGCGAAGCTGGGACCAGGACAGGGTTCGATCGGCATTGCGATCGACGCGTATTGCTTGGACCGTTGCGGCGGTAACCTCAGTCCTTGCGGCCGCATCCATTTTTGCTGTCGCCGCGCTGGCCCCGCTCAAGACCGTCGTGCCCTATGTCATTCGGGTCAATCAGACGACGGGCGCGGTGGATGTCCAGACGGCGCTGACCCAGCGGCCGATGCGCTGAATGAAGCGGTCACAAAATACTTTCTCGCGCAATATGTCCGGACGCGTGAAAGCTGGATACCGGCGGCTGCGGAGGAGAATTTCCGCTTCGTGACGATCCTGTCGCAGCCTGCGGAGCAGCAGCGCTGGGCGCGCTTCTTCAGCAACAACAATGCCGCCAGTCCGCAGAACGCCTGGGGGAAGAACGTCGTTGTGCAAGCACGAGTGCGCAACATCGCCTTTATCAATGATCGCGTCGCTAACGTGCGCTTTACGCGGGAGATCCAGACCGAGACGGATACGCAGAGCAGCGATTGGATCGCCACGGTCACTTTCGCCTATGCCAACGCGCCGATGGCCGAAGGTGATCGCTATCGGAACCCGCTCGGCTTCCAGGTCGAGAATTACCGCTCCGACCCGGAGGTGGTCCGATGAACACATTGGTCGCTGCGGTTTTCATCGCGTTTGCATCCCTTTCTGCTGCCCATGCGGTCGAGGTCCCGCGTGGCGCTGCGTCTGACCCACGCGTCAAGTTCGTCGATTATGAGGAAGCGCAGGTCTATCGCATCGTCGGGACCTTCCGGACAGCGACCCAGATTGTCCTCAGCGAGGACGAGACGATTCGGCATGTAGCGCTGGGCGACACCGTCTCCTGGGAGGTGGCGGTGGCCGGCCACATCCTGTTCCTCAAGCCGCGCGAACGCGCTGGACCGACCAACCTTATCGTCACCACGTCTCGCGGCGGAACGTTAAGAAGCTATGCCTTTGAACTCACGGCTCGCAGTGGTCCGATCACCGGTCGCACTAGCCAAGCCTATTTCCAGGTGCGCTTCCGCTATCCGCGGGACGAGGCGGCGCGGGCCGAACGCCTGAGAGCGGCACAGATCGCGATGCAAGCGGCGGCACTGGAGGCCCAGGCTGTTCGCGGTGCCCTCGACCATGCGGTGATCGAGGGTCCGCGCAACATGAATTACAAGGTCCAGGGCTCGAGCGAGCTGCAGCCGTCGGAGGTCTCCGACAATGGCCAATTCACCGTGCTGAGGTTTCCGGCGAACCGGGAAGTTCCTGCCATTTATCTGGTGAGGCCAGACGGGTCCGAAACGCTGGTTCCGTTCGACGTTCGCGACGAATTCGTCGTCGTTCATCTGGTGTCGCGCCAACTGCGCCTGCGCCGGGGCGGCGAGGTGCTGTGCATCTATAACCAGGCGCCCGAACCTTATGGCGTCGATCATGGAACGAATACCGGATCGCCTCACGTCGAGCGCACCATCACCCATCCGCAGGAATGAACCATGGCCGATGAACCGTCCCCTGTCGTGCGCCCGCTGCCCGGTGCCGATCCAACGCCCGAAAGGCACGAAATTCTTCACGAGCGTGGAATCGAGCCGATCGGCGGCACGACGCCCGCGCGGCGCAACACCGCGCTGATCTTCGCCGGCACGGCAATGGTCTTGGGTATTCTCTGGGTGAATTCCGGCACGGGCCAGCAATCCTCGTCTCGTGACCTCACCGCGCCGGCAGGCGCAGCCCGGGAACGACCCGATATCGTCGCCCGGGAAACCGTCGATTATGCCGCGGTCGCACCCCAACCCCGGCCGCTCGAGGCTGCCGTGGCGGACCCCAACGCGCCGGTGCTCAATCCTGCCGCTGGCGTTCCCGGCCCTGACGGCCAGATTGTTCCCGCCATGCAGCCGGGCGCGGCGACGAACGGAACCAGTACCGCTCGGCCAACGCTTGCCGAGCAGGCGCGGCGGTCCACACTGATTGCATATGGGGGTCGCGATCTTGGCGGCGAGGCTGGCGCGCCCACATCTGCAGGAGCTGCCGGCGAAGCGCCCGACAACGCTGCCGGAGCGCCAGAGAGCGGCGAGGGCAGGGCGCCCAACGCGCTCGATCTTTTGCGGCAAAGCTCGTCGATCGGGGAAGCGCGGGCCTCGATGCTGCCGAACCGCAACTTTCTGATTACGGCGGGCACGTTGATCCCCTGTATCCTCCAAACCGCCATCAATTCCGCGCAGCCCGGTTACACGTCTTGCCTGATCCCGCGAGACGTTTATTCCGAGAATGGCCGGGTCGTACTCATGGAAAAGGGCACGCGCGTTCTCGGCGAATATCGCGGCGGCATCCAGCAAGGGCAAAATCGCCTGTTCGTCCTCTGGACGCGAGCGGTAACGCCCCAGGGCGTGCGGATCGATCTTGCCTCGCCTGGCTCCGATGCACTCGGCCGAGCCGGGCTTGCAGGCGCGGTCGACAGCTTCTTCTGGGCGCGCTTTGGCGGCGCCCTGCTCCTCTCACTCGTCGATGATGCCGCCTATATCGCCGGACAGGCCGCCTCGAGCGGCAATGGCAATTTCAACAATGTGACCCGGGCGCCCAGCGAAGGCGCGGCGATTGCCTTGCAGAACAATATCAATATCCGGCCGGTGCTGAAGAAGAATCAGGGCGAGGAGGTCGGCATCTTCGTCGCCAAGGATTTCAACTTCGCCGACGTCTACAATCTGGAACTGCGGCGGTAAGCCATGCGCGATACCGCCGTCCTCCGTCACTATCTCGCGCCGCTCCTGCCCCTCCTGGAACCGGAGGATGTCACGGAGCTGGTGGTCAACCGCCCGGGAGAAGCGGGGATCGAGGACCGCCAAGGGTGGCGCTGGCAGGAGATGCCGGAGCTGGACAGCGACTGGCTTTCTACCCTGGCTGTTGCCGCGGCGAGCTTCACGCACCAGGATATCGATGGTCAGTCTCCGATCTGTTCGACGGTCCTGCCGGGCGGCGAGCGCTGCCAGATCGTCATACCGTCGGTCACCCCAAGCGGTTGCCCTTCCTTCACGATCCGCAAACCGTCGACCGTGACCCTGCCGATCGACCAACTGGCTGGGGCCGGGCTGTTCCGGATGACGCGCGCCAGCGCCAAGGGGCTCACCGATGTCGATGCGCGGTTAGTGGCGCTGCGCGACGCGGGCGACTGGCCGGAATTCTTCAAGGTCGCCGTTCCGGCACGCAAGAACATTCTGGTCAGTGGCGCCACGGGTTCGGGAAAGACGACCCTCGCGAAAGCGCTCATCCAGCTTATCCCACCGGAGGAGCGGTTGCTCACCATCGAAGACACCCGTGAGCTGGTCGTGCCTCATCGCAATGTCGTCCATATGGTCTATTCGAGCGAGGGGCAGGGCCTGGCCAAGGTTGGCGCCAAGCAGCTGCTCGAAAGCGCGCTGCGCATGCGGCCCGACCGCATCCTGCTCCAGGAGCTGCGTGACGGCACCGCATTCTTCTATCTGAGGAACGTCAATTCCGGGCATCCCGGATCGATCACGACCGTCCACGCCGGTTCACCCGCCGGCGCGTTCGAACAGCTGACGCTGCTCGTCAAGGAATCGGAAGGCGGCTGCGATCTCGCCCGCGACGATATTCGCGGACTCCTTCGCATGCTCGTCGACGTCGTTGTGCAGACACGCCGTCACGGCGGGCGGTTTGAGGTCGACGAGATCTATTTCGAGCCGAGGATGGGCGATGCTGGCGCAGCGTAGTCCCTGGGCGATTGGCCTGTGCGTGATCGGCGCAATTCTGTTGTGGGCTGTCATTACCCTGTTCGTTGCCTTGTTCGGACTCGGGCAGATCGGACCTAATATCGATCTCGGCACTCTGCCGGCCTGGCTCTGGTATTATCGTGGTGATCCGCTGCTCGGGGATTGGATCAAGCGGGGTGCGATGGCCGGCGCAGCCGTGGTCGCGCTTCTTGTCCTCACGATCCTGCGGCGAGGCCCATCCTTGCACGGCAGGGCTCGGTTTGCACGCGAGGGCGAAATCCGACGCGAGGGGCTGCGTGCCCCGTCTGGCATTGTCGTTGGACGCAAAGCAGGGCGTTTCCTCATTTTCGGCGGAAACGAGCATGTCCTGCTCGAAGCGCCGACGCGCGCCGGGAAGGGCGTCGGTGTTGTCATCCCCAATCTGCTGACCTGGCCGGATTCGGTCGTCGTGCTCGATGTGAAGCGGGAGAATTGGAGTACCAGCTCCGGTTATCGCCAACGTGCCGGTCAATCGGTTTACCTCTTCGATCCGTTGGATCCTGAAGGGCGGACGGCACGGTACAATCCCTTGGCGCATATCCGGCGAGCCGATGACACCGAAGTCGTCAACGAGCTTCAGAAAATCGCAGTCATGCTCTTCCCCGCGCCGGAACGATCGGACCCGTTTTGGGCCGAAGCGGCGCGGGCGGCCTTCATCGGCGTCGGCGCGCTCGTTGCTGCCAATCCTGGCATGCCCTTCACGATCGGCGAGATCTATCGACGGCTGACCACTGGGGATCCCAAGAGCGATCTTCCCAAGGCCCTGGAAGAGGCGAGGGGGGCGGGACAGCGCCTAAGTCAGGCATGCGTCTCGGCAATCCAGGATTTCGCCTCGGCTTCGGACAACACCTTTTCGGGGATCAAGCAGACGATCACGGCGCGGCTCAATCTCTGGCTCAACCCCGTGGTCGATGCCGCGACCTCGGCAAGCGATTTCGACCTGCGCGAAGTCCGGGCGCGGCGCATGTCGATCTATCTCGGTGTCTCGCCTGACAATATCGACCGGATCGCGCCGGTTTACAGCCTCTTTCTGCAGCAGCTGGTGGATCTCAACACGCGCGATTTGCCCGACGCTGCCAGCAATGTCCCGTCCTGATCCTGCTCGATGAATTCGCAAGGCTGGGGAAGGCCTCGGTCATCGCGGGTGGCTTTTCCTATGTCGCTGGATACGGCTTGCGCCTGCTGCCGGTGATCCAGAGCCGGGCGCAGCTGCGGGCCATTTATGGTCCCGATGTTACCGACGAAATCATCGCCAATTGCGGGCTTGAGGTGGTGTTCACGCCCAAGGAGCTGAAGGTCGCGAACGAGCTTTCAGAGCGGCTCGGCTTCTTCACGATGAATGTGAAATCGCGCAGCCGAACGATTCATGGGCTGTTGGCCAATCGCAGCGTGTCGGAATCCGATCAGCGCCGCGCCCTCCTGCTGCCGCAGGAGCTGATGCAGATGCCCAAGACCGAGCTCTTGTTGCTGCGCGGCGGGATCGCGCCGGTTCGTGGTAGGAAGATCGCCTTTTATCGAATGCCGCGCTTCACACGGCGCGTTTTGTCGCCGCCTATTCTGCCGTCGCGGCCTATCCCCGCTGCTACGTCCCCAACTGTTCTGCCGCCAGGCAAGCATCAGGTGGTGTCCCCTTACAATGACGCGGAGGGACCAACGGCGAAGAGCACGGGCGGGGTCTTGCTGGAGGAGACCAAGATGCGGGAAATGACCGATGGTGAACTGGCGGGCGCGGCTAAGATTACCGATGACATGCTGGTCCTGGGCGACCTGACCGACTTGCCGCCGCCCGGCGATGAGGCAGCGGCCATCGCTTTCGTGTCATCGATGATCGAGCGGGCGCTCGTGCAGACGGAAGGGGCGTCATCTTCACCCCTCATCCAGGAAAGGACAGATCATGGCCGCTGAAAAACCTGTGGTGCCACGCGGTATGAGCAAGCGTAGCAATACGATCGCGCAGGACGCGGCAACCAAGTCGGCGAACGCGACGCAATCGTCGCCCGAAGCAACCAAGAAGGGGAAATCGATCGATCCGTCCATCCTCCAGGCGTCGTCGTCTGGTGACATTCCGGATGCCTTGCGAAAGCGCTATTTCTCCACGACGAACAAATGGTCGGGCGAGCCTGCTTATTTCACGACAGCGCAGGCCAAGGAACCGGCGTTCCGCGACCAGGGCAGACGGCTCATCACCTCCAGCGAGAGCGACGAAGTTGTGCGCGATCTCGTTGCCATCGCTCGCCATCGCGGGTGGTCACACGTCCATGTTACCGGCAGTGAGACGTTCCGAAGGGCGGCGTGGCTCGAAGCCAGTCGCCAAGGTCTGGAAGTTCGGGGATATCGGCCGAGCGAACGGGATCTGCAGGAGCTGGATCGCGTACAACGCAATGCGAGCCGTAACAGCATCGCCCCTGCCGTCACGGCGCCGGCATCGCGCGAACCCGCTCGCGGCCACCGCCAGGCCGATGAGGCTTCTAGGCAAACATCGTCGGAGCAAAGCCAGGTGAAAAATGCGCGGGCGGCCCAGAGCCAGCTTCGCGTGATTGAGACGGTGGTGCGCGCGGCGTTGTTCGACAATCCCGATGCCGTTGCCAGGGTAATGAAGGTGGCAAATGACAAGGTGCGAACGCATTTGCAGGCGGGCTGGCAGTTTCAGGCGGCCAAGGTGCGGGACACGGCCGTGCGGGGTGTCGAGCCTGCGGGTCGGACGCGGCAGGGACCCGGCAAGGAGCGAGCGCCGCTGCAACGATCTCGAGGTCGCTGATCGAGAGGGATTGAGCCTGACCAGCAAGGCTTTACGATGTTGGTCATGGCCTATCGCTATCCGCCCGGCAGCCCGCTGCATCATGAAGCCTTGAAGGCCAAGCAGCGCGAGCTGCGTGGCGATTTTCCGGAGCCGCTGACGCTCAGGGTGCATCGCGCGCTGTCGTGGCTGCGCCGTGCCGAAGCCGAGGAGAGCGATGAGGATGTGCGTTTCATCCTGCTCTGGATCGGCTTCAACGCTGCCTATGCCGGCGACGTCGAAGCTTCGCGCGCTTCAAGCGCCGCTGAGGGCGAACGGGGCTTATTCCAGACGTTTTTCACGACGCTGGTGAGCTTTGATGGCAAACACCGGATCTACGACATGGTCTGGCAACGCTTCCCTCAGGAAATCCGGGTGCTGCTCGCAAACCGCTATGTCTTCCATCCCTTTTGGCAGCATCACAATGGCTCGCCCGGCTATGCCGACTGGGCTGACAGGCTCGAGCGGTCGCGGATAGCTATAGGCGCCGCACTGCGCGATCATGACACGGCGAAGATACTCTCGATCCTGTTCGACCGGCTTTATGTGCTGCGCAATCAACTGGTGCATGGTGGCTCGACATGGAACAGCGACGTCAATCGCGCCCAGGTCAGGGATGGCGCCGCGCTGCTCGGCTGCTTGCTGCCGATCTTCATCGATCTCATGATGGACAATGCCGGGCATGAATGGCCAATGCCGAACTACCCGGTGGTGGAATAGGCTGTGGCGGAAGTCTGGTCCGATCAGGAAATTGATCACATCGTCGCCGACTATTTCGCCATGCTCACCGACGAGCTGGCTGGCCAGCCCATCAACAAGGCGGCTCGGAACCGCGCCCTCCAGGCGGTGATCGACCGCAGCAAGGGCTCGATCGAGTTCAAGCATCAGAATATCAGTGCGGTCTTGCTCGGCCTTGGTCAGCCCTGGATCGAGGGCTACAAGCCGGCCGCGAATTTCCAGAATGCGCTGGTCGATGGCGTCCTGCGGTGGTTGGAGGCGCGGCCCGAATGGCTGGCTCCCGATATGCTCACGGAAGCCGCTCTGGACGCACCAGATGCGCGCGGGTCATTGCGGATCGGGCCACCGCCCACGGTGCGCAACGAACCGTCGCCGATCGATCCAGCGTTCATGGCCGCGATCGGCCGCAAATATGATGTCGCCGAGCGCGATGCGCGCAACCGGGCGCTTGGCAAGGCGGGTGAAGAATGCGTGCTGCATCACGAGCGCCGTCATTTATATGCCGCGGGCCGCGACGATCTCGCGGACAAAGTCCGCTGGACATCTGTGCAGGATGGCGATGGTTTTGGCTTTGATATCCGGAGCTTTGAAACGGACGGGCGCGAGAAGCTGATCGAGGTCAAGACCACTAACGGATGGGAACGCACGCCCTTTCATATCTCTCGCAATGAGCTGGCCGTCGCCGATACGAGGCGCGAGGAATGGTGCCTCATGCGGCTGTGGAATTTCGCCCGTGCGCCGAGTGCCTTCACGCTTCGCCCGCCTTTGAGCGATCACGCACAATTAACGGCGACCAGCTTCCTCGCCGAACTCAACTGAAACCCTCCGCCACCGAGGGCGACACAAATCGATCAATCAGGGCAGGGCCGGGAAGTCCGGACGCGCATGACCCTCGACCAACGCCCGCAGTCCTGCCGGCTCCAGCACTTCTACCTTGTCGCCCCATTGATAGAGATGCCAGGCCATTTCGAGCCAGCCTGCGGCCTTGAAGCGGACAATCAGACTGCCGTCGTCCCGATATTCGGCTGATTGGTTGGGATGGAACTGGAATTCCGCCGCGCGCGGAGCTGCTTCGGGAAGAAAACGCCAGACGACCTCACCATATTGGGCGGGGTCCTGATAGGCGCCGAAGGCCTGCGCCGCATGATCGTTCAAGGAAAAGCCGGACTGGATGGGAAAACTCTCATCGAGACATTCGGCGCTGTGAATGCGGTCCAGGCGAAAATGGCGGAGATTCTCGCCTCGATCAGCCTGGCGTGCAACGAGATAGCTGCGCAATCCCAGCAAGAGCCCATGCGGCTCGACCGTCCGGGTTTCTGCATCGGTGTCGCCATAGACAATGCGCATCTTGAACGGTCCGCGCAGCGCCTCGATCAGAACGTCGGTGACCTCAGGTCTCATCGCGACCTTTGGGCCTGGCCGCGCCACTTGGCCCAAAGCCGATAGCACCGCCTCCGCATCGGCTTCCGAGCGCAGCGCGTCGCGCGGGGAGAGGCGCGTGATCAGGCTGTCTCTTAGATCTTCCAGCGCGCGGGCGTGGCGAAGCCGGTTCTCATCGCGGGCCGCGCGGGCGGCGATTTCCAGAGCCTCGATGGTGTTTTCCTGGCGCGGTTGCAGCCGCTCGGGGATGGGACTTTGGATGCGCCAGCGCCGGCGGCGATCGTCATCCTCCACGACAACGACATTCGCGAAATTATCCTCCAGCGCGCTGGTCATGCGCTGCGCCGTTCGGTGCGAAATGCCAAATTCCTGAGAGATTTCCTCAAGGCTGATGCCCAAACGCCGCGAGGCGGCGAGTTGGGCGAGGCGCAGAAGATCGTTGGCCTTGGCGAAAGTCATTATACGTCCATGTCAGAGATTGACACCCTTGCATGCTAAGGAACAGGGTAGCGCCTGTCGAGGTGATTCCCTCGTGGGTGGCGTTGGGCAATCAAGGGGGCCAAGTGAGGACGATCGGGAACACCATCCTGTTTTCAGCGACCGACCTGATGCGGTTCGTCGGCTGCGCGCATGCGACAGCGCTCGACCTTGCCTATATGCGCGGCGAGCCGCTCACTCCCCGGGAAGATTCCGAGGATGCCGCGCTGCTTCAGAAACAAGGCGATGCCCATGAGGCCGCCCATTTGGAGAAGCTGAAAGACGCGGGCAACGGGGTAGTCGAGATTGCGCGTGGCGATCTTGCGCAGAACGCGGACGAGACGCGAGCGGCCCTGGCGCAAGGCTCGCAGATCATCTTTCAAGGGGCTTTTCTCGCCGAGCGTTGGGGTGGGTGGTCCGATTTTCTCGAGCGAGTCGAGCGACCATCATTGCTGGGGCCGTTCAGCTACGAAGTGACCGACACCAAGCTCAAGCGCAAAGCCCATCCCAAGCATGTGCTGCAGCTCGTGCTCTATTCCGACCTTTTGGCGGAGATCCAGGGCGTGCTGCCGGAGCACGCGCATGTGCAGCTCGGCAATGGGACGCGCGCGACGCTGAGGTTGGCCGACTATGCCCATTATGCGCGCGGTGCGCGGGCTAAGCTCGAGGCCTTTGTTGCTTCCCCTGAGCCAACGCGGCCGATCCCCTGCGCGGATTGTTCGCTGTGCCGATGGGCCGACCATTGCGACGCTGTCCTCACCAGCCAGGACAGCCTGTTCCAGGTCGCCAATATTACCCGCGGCCAAGTGAAGAAGTTGGAGGCGTCCGGTATCGAAAACATGGCCGCGCTGGCTCGGCATGACGGCCCGGTGCGCGGCGTTGCGAGTGCGACGGCGGAGAAGCTTGTCGGCCAGGCCAGACTGCAGCACGCGCGCAAAAGCGGCGAACCCGCCTTCGAGTTGCGTCCGGCGCAGCCAGGCAAAGGCTTTGACCTGCTCCCTCGGCCGCAGGCGGGCGATCTCTTCTATGATATCGAGGGCGACCCCCATTATGAGGGAGGCCTTGAATATCTGCACGGCGTGTGGGCCGATGATAGTTTCCATGCCTTCTGGGCTCATGACCATGCTGCCGAAGCGCAAGCGCTCGAACGGCTGCTTGCGTTTTTTCGTGATCGCCTCACGGCTTATCCGGAGGCCCGCATCTATCATTATGCGCCCTATGAGATCACCGCGCTGCGGCGTCTCACCACACGCTATGGTATCGGCGAGGCCTTTCTCGACCGGCTCATGCGCGAACGGCGCTTTGTTGACCTCTATGCGGTCGTGCGCGGCGCGCTCATTGCTTCCGAACCGAGCTACTCCATTAAGGCGCTGGAGGCCTTTTATGGCTTGAAGCGCGAGGGCGAGGTCAAGACGGCGGGCGGGTCGGTCGTTGCTTATGAAAATTGGCGCGAGACGGGCGATCAACAAATCCTCGACGAAATCGAGGACTATAATCGGGTTGACTGCCAGTCGACCGAGCTTCTGCGCGATTGGCTAGTGGGCATCCGGCCCGATGGTCCCTGGCCCGTGCTTGCACAAGACGCGGCCGAGCAGGAGGTGGTCGAGGACGAGGAAACGACGGCGCTGCGCGATCGCTTGGCCGCATCCTCTCTGACTCCAGAGCGTCAGGAATTGCTGTTCAATCTGGGGCTGTTCCACAAGCGTGAAGCCAAGCCTGCTCAGTGGACGGTTTTCGACAGCGCGGCGCGCGATGAGGAAGAGCTTGTCGATGATCTCGACGCCTTGGCGGGACTCGAGGCGATATCCGGGATCGAACCCATCAAGCGCTCGGTGATGCGCACCTATCGCTTTCCGTCTCAGGAAACCAAATTGCGCGAAGGCGGCAAGGCCACTGTGCCCGGGATTGACGGACCGCCGTCAACCGTTGCGATTGAGGCGCTGGATCGCGATGCGTGCACGATCACCTTGAAGGTCGGCGTGGCAAGGGCCGAACTCCTCACCGATCGGCTGACCCTGCATCCGGATTGGCCGCTCGATACCAAGGTGTTGGCCGCAGCGGTGCGCGACGTCATCGAGGATCAATGCGGGCCGCGGCGCTTGTCTGCCGTCGATGATCTGCTGTCGGGCGCCGCCCCGCGCCTGAACGGCATCGACGGCGATATCCTCTCCGGCGGGGAACCGGTGGCGGGCACCATTGCCGCGGCGCACGCCATGGACCAGACGTTGCTCCCGATCCAGGGACCGCCGGGAACGGGCAAGACGCACGTCACGGCCCGGGTGATCCTGGCGCTGGTTAAAGCGGGACATCGGGTCGCCGTCGCCTCGAACAGCCATGAAGCGATCCGCAATGTCCTGCTCGGCTGCCTGCGTGCTAGCGAGGAAGAAGGTGGCACCTTTCCCGTGTCGTTTGCCCACAAGGTTTCCGGAGGCGATGATGGCTATGCCAGCGATTGTCCCGTTCACCGCGCCACGGCCAATGATGACCTGATCCTCGCCCGCGCCAATGTGGTCGGCGGCACGGCCTTCTTCTTCGCGCGCGATGAGAATGTGCAGGGCTTCGATTGGTTGTTTGTCGATGAGGCGGGGCAAGTGGGCCTCGCCAACATGGTCGCCATGGGTCGTGCCGCGCGCAATATCGTGCTGGTCGGCGATCCGCGTCAGCTGCCTCAGGTCATCCAGGGCGCGCATCCTGCGCCGGCCAACCTGTCATGCCTGGAATGGATGCTGGGCGAGCATGCCACCGTCCCGCCCGATCGGGGCATATTCCTCGCCGAGACCCGGCGGATGCATCCCGCGGTTTGTGACTTCATTTCAGACCAGGTCTATGAGGGGCGGCTAGCCAGCCATAGCGATACCGAGCGCCAGAGCGTTACCGGAACGGCCTGGCCCACGGCCGGCGCATATTGGGTTTCGGTTGCTCATGACGGTAATGCCCAGATCGCCGCTGAGGAAGTTGCGGCGATCAGCGCGGCAATCGAGAATCTCCTGCAAGGGAGCTGGACCGACAAGAACGGCGCCACGCGCCCTATCGGCCCCGGCGACATCATCGTCGTCGCCCCCTATAATGCACAGGTCAACGCGCTGCGGGCAGGGCTGCCGAGCAGCATCCGCGTCGGCACGGTCGACAAGTTCCAGGGCCAGGAAGCCCCTATATGCCTGGTCTCCATGACGGCTTCCTCGGCCGACGAGACCGCCCGCGGCATGGAGTTTCTCTTCTCGCTCAACCGCATCAATGTCGCGGTTTCACGCGCCAAAGCGCTTGCGCTCGTTTTTGGCAGCGACCGCCTGCGCGAGGCCAACTGCAGCAGCATCGAGCAGATGCGGCTCGTCAACACGCTCTGTGCCCTTCCACCGTTTTCTGCGCCTCTCAGTACGGGATCTTGATCCATGCGTTTCCTCCACACCGCTGACTGGCAGCTCGGCAAACCCTTCGGCCGGTTCGAGCCCGAGGTGCGCGCGGCGCTTGGCGAAGCGCGCTTCGACGCCATCGACCGGATCGGCGAGGTCGCTGCCGCCAACCAGGTGGAACATGTGATTGTCGCAGGCGACATCTTCGATACCGAGGGTCCCGAAGATAGGGTCATCGTCCAGGCAGTCTCGCGTATGCAGCGCTATCCCTGCCGCTGGTGGCTGCTCCCGGGCAATCACGACTATGCCCGCAACGGCGGTTTGTGGGACCGTGTCCGTGGCAAAGCGTCGGACAATATCATCCTGCTCACCGAGCCCGTCGCGCAGGAGATGGAGGCCGGGGTTTGGTTGCTTCCTGCGCCGCTCCTTCATCGGCACCATCTCGATGATCCGACCGAACTTTTCGACAGCATGGAAACGCCAGGCGCGAAGCTGCGGATCGGCCTTGCACATGGTTCCATTCGCGATTTCACGGCGCGCGGCGAGACCAAGAACCAGATCGCGCCGGATCGCGCGAAGCGGTCCAATCTCGACTATCTGGCACTCGGCGATTGGCATGGCACACTCAAGGTCGATCCGCGCACCTGGTATGCCGGAACCCCCGAAACCGACGGTTTTCAACGCGATGAACCCGGCCATGCCCTGATGATCGAGCTTGCGCCGGGAGTGGAGCCAAAGGTGGAACCCGTGCGCACCGGCCGATTCCAATGGCTGCTCAGGGATTGGGCCTTGCAGGACACTGCCGCCTTCTCGGCGGAATGCGACGTGCTGCTCTCGGCTATCGATCCTGCGGCAACGCTGCTGCGCCTTTCGCTGGCGGGCATTACGGGCCTCGCCGACCGCGTCGAGATCCTTTCGCGGCTCGAAGATGACCTCCGGCATCGCCTTCGCTTCCTGGATGTCCGGGCGGTAGATCTTGTCGGTAAGTAGGAGCGAGCAGGACTTGGCGGATCTCAAGGTCGAGGGATTGCTCGGCATAGCGGCTGAGAAACTCACCGAGACAATCGCAGCCGGCGGGACTGAAGCCATATTGGCGCGGCGCGCGATGGAGCGGCTCTTTGTCGAATATCATCGGGGGAGCCAAGCATGAGCCTCCAACTGCGGCGGATCAGCCTCAACAATTTCCGCAAGTTCCGCGAGCCTCTGACGATCGAAGGGCTGGGCGAGGGGCTCAACATCATCATCGAGCCCAACGAGAGTGGGAAATCCACGATCCTTGAGGCCCTGCGGGCGGCTTTCTTCGTCCGCCATGCCACGAAGAATCAACTCGCCCAAAGTTTTGCGCCTTATGGCGAGGCGGTCGCGCCAGAAATCGAAGTCAGTTTCGATATTGGCACCGACAGCTGGAAAATCGCCAAGCGCTTTCTCAAAGGCCCCCAAGTCGAAGTCACGGGGCCGCAGGGCCGGGCGCAGGGCGAGGACGCTGAAAATCGGCTGCAAGCGCTTCTAGGGTTCGTCAAGGATAGTAGCCAGCGTGGCGACCCGACCACCTATGGCGCGCTCGGTCTGCTTTGGGTTCCGCAGGCGCAGGCGCTCGAAGTGACGGCGCCCGGCAGCATCGTGCGCAGCAGCATCCAGGCGACGCTGGAGGCAGAGGTCGGGACGATCGTCGGCGGCGCTGCCTATGAGCGCGTCCGAAAGCGGATCGATGAGCAGTATGACATTTACTGGACGCCGACTGGCAAGGCGCAGTCGAAGGGACGCTGGCAAGCCGCGCGGGATCGTGACCAGCAGGCGCGGCAAACCGCTGCAGACGCGACCACGCGGCTCGATGCGCTCGAAAAGAGCTTCGGCGAGCTGGAAACCGCGCGCGGCCGACTGAAAGTTATCGAGCGGGAGCTGGCGGACGAGACCGAGCAAGAACAGCGCGCCGGTCTTGTTCAGTCTCTGGAGATCGCCAGGGCTGCTGCGCAGATCCTGGAGACTCGCAAAGCCGAGCATGAGAATTTCTCTGCAAACCTCGATCGTCTCGACGATCTGCAATCGCAGCATGAGGCGGCGAAGGAAGCGCTGACGGCCGCTGGCGAATCTTTGACCGCAATCACCGCCGATCGGGAGCAGCTTGCAGATCAGCTGGAAGCGGGACGCACGAAGGTGGTTGAGGCGAAGGCAGCGCTCGACAAGGCGCGAGATGATCGCGCCACAGCCCGTCAGGCGCTTGTGGAAGGGGATGCACGTCTCGCTAGGCGGCAGCGCCACGCGGCGATCACCGATGCACGCCAGCGGCACACCGAACTCCTCGATCTCGAAAAGCAACTGGCCAATGCCCGCAATCAGGCCGCACAGGTCATTCCAGCTGAGGCGTTCGCTCGCCTGGAGGCCAATGATCGTGCTGTCGCGGAAGCGCGGGCCGCCGTCAATGCCGGCGCTACCACTATCGAGCTTACGGGCGACGCTACGGGCATCACCATAGGCGGCGAGCCCCTGACACCAAATAGCCCGCGCACCTTGACCGGTGAGACGCAGATTGCCCTGGGCGGGGGCGTCCTGGTCATCCGTCCGCCGGCAACGGCAGCCAGCGCAACAGCCCGCCTCGCCGAATTGCTCGAGCGACAGGAACTGGAACTGGCCGAATGGGATGTGGCCGACCTCGCTGCGGCGCGGACGCGAAACGATACCGCGCGCGATGCGCAGGGGACCGTCCAACTGCTCGAAACCAAGATCACCGGCCTAACGTCGGCGCAATCGCTGTTGAATCTTGCGGCAGGCCCCGATGCGCTCAAGCTGTTCGTGGCAGGTGTTCCAGCGGAATCACCGGCGGCCGATGAAGACGAGATCTCGACCGATCAGCTCACTCGACGCCTGGAAGAGGCGGAAACGGTCGTAGTGCGCGCTGAAACCCTGCACGACCAAGCCGTTCAGGACCTGCGAGAAATAGAGGACAGGGACCGCCCGCTTGCCGCCGCGCAGGCGGGCGCGGAGCGCGATCAGACCCATGCATCGGATCGCATCGCTCAGCTCGAAGGCAAGCCCGCTTTTGCCGGGCTTGCCGACGCCATCGCCAAAGCCCGGGAGGATGTTGCCCAGGCCGCTGTCAAGCTGGCCGAAGCGAAGCGCGACGCCACCGCACATGATGTGCAGGCAATCAACCGCAAAATCGAAATGATCGATAGCCGGGCAAGGGCTGGTCAAACCCGTCGGGGCGATCTCGAAAAGGATATCGCCCGCCTTGAGGCGATCATTGAGAGCGAGGGTGGCAAAGGTCTGGCGAGCCTGGCCGCAGCTGCAGCCGAAGAAGCCGATGCCGCAACCCAGGCACTGGCTCGGCTCGACGAAGAGGCAGCCACGGTCAAAATGCTCAAGGATGTGCTGGACGAGGCGCGCGCCGAGGCATCTCGAACCTTCGTTGGCCCAGTGGCCCAGCGCGCTCGCGTTCATGTCGAGCGCCTGTTTCCCGGCGCCGACCTCAGCTTCGATGAAGAACTCGGTCTAGCCTCGGTCACGCGCTCCGGCTTGAATGAAGCCTGCGGTACGCTCTCAAAGGGGACGCAGGAGCAGCTGGCGGTCCTCACCCGCCTCGCCTTTGCCGACATGCTGCTGGAGCAGGGCATGCCGGTTTCGCTGATCCTCGACGACCCACTGGTCTATTCCGACGACGGCCGGCTCGATCTGATGACCGAGATCCTGGAGGAAGCCTCCCAGCGTATGCAGGTGATCCTGCTCACCTGCCGCGATCGAGCATTTCGGCATCTTGATGCAACGCGCGTCCAGATCTGATGTGACAAAAAGGCGAGATTGCACTTTATGGGATTGCCGAAGGCGCTATCTATCCATTTGGTTCTATTCGATTTGGTTGGGATATTGGGGGGAAGCATGACGGATCCATCGACAACAGCGCTATGCTTTGAATAATCCAGCGAGGAAAATGAGCGAATTTCGATCTGCACGTGCAGTTCACTGACTTGGAAAAATCAAATGACCGCCTCTCTTCGCGAACTTCTATTGTCCATTGTCCCAGACGATGGGTCCGCAGTCGGCAATTTGGCTTTGGCTGCAGCAATGCGCGAGTCAGTACCTGACCTAAGTGATGAAACCTATCAGCGCATTCGAGACGGGCTGATCGCGGAAGGCATGCTGGGCAAAGGTCGCGGCCGTGGCGGGTCAGTTTTTCTGGTGGGGCTCGACGACGAGGACGAGATTGACGATCGAGATGGGGACGGCTTCTCGCTGACCGCGCAGGAGCCTGCCACCCCTTCAGCCCCCAAGCCGGCGAGCAGCACGAAGAAGGTGGCGCGCAAGGCGGGGCCAGCGCAGGTCCTGAGCTATCGCCATACCGAAACGCGGGTGAACAATCCCGAGGTTGGCATGGTCCACCCGGACAACGATCCGGATCAGCCCAAGACAGTCTGGAAATACGATCCCCACCTTGATCCGGAACTGATGTTCGACAGCCAGCGCGGGGCGGTGGAGAAGCTGATCGACGATGCGCTGGCGTCAGGCGATGCCGATGCGATGCGCGATGCGCTGGTGGAACTGAAGCGGCTTCAGGAGCCTTACCTCAATTGGGCGGGCAAGGCCGAGGGTACGAGCTTCGCCGTCGATACCGTGTCGCTGCATGTGCATGAACGGGTGGACCCGGCGACGATACTTGCCAATGCGCGCAAACGGCTGAAGGGCGAGAAGGCGGGCGAGGCATAATGAACACGATTGGAAATCGATAACGGTATCTTGTTGGGGGGCTTTCAATTATCACAAACCTACACTCGATGCGGGTAATTGATATCCACGCCTGCTTTTTCCGGTTCAATCCGGAAGGGCCTGCGACGCCATGAGCGGATTTGATATCATAGCTGCCATGCAGGCTTTGGGGCTGCCTGCCGCCATGGCAATTGAAGACAATCTTCGCGCCATCGAAGACCTTGTCGATTTCCATTACGATGATCACGAGCGTCTGGGCCTCATAAGAGGCGAACTGCACAGCTTCCGTCACCCCTTGGCGCGCTCAATTGTCGAGCGCATCGACTCCCATATGCAGAATTTTCAGGACTTCTCGTCAGAAGAGCAAGATGATTTGCAAGTTGGAAATGAAGTGATGGCCACCCGCGCAGCGAAAGGACCGGAGCTGACGGCCGCGCATGCTCGTTTGATAAGCCTGATCGACTATGTGGAGGCCACCGAGCGCGATCGACTGAAGGTCGAACTCGATTATCGCAGTCATCGCGGCTTTGTCGCGACGGAAGATGAGGTTGCCGGACTGCCTGGCGTGTCGCTCGATCAGGGGTCTGGGGATGATCCCGTCTGGTTGCGCGTTGAACGGCTCGCCAAGATCGCGCCGCCAGCGCCACCGAACCAGGAACTGGCGCTCTGGCTATCCCTGCGCGACGATGTAGCAGCGATACCGTCACTCAAGGTGGAAATCGCCACAGCCGGCCTTGTCGAGCTCGAATTGCTTGACGCGGAAGAAGCGCCGCAACACATCGCCTTGTCCGATTATGAGCGTCGAGACAGTGTTGAGGCGGCCTTCCATACCTGGCTAGAAGGGGCATGGAGAATATGGGCAGAACGCGAAAAGCCCCGCCGCGAAACCATCAAGCTGTACAACGCCCTTTATATGCTGCGCCAGCAGTTGGAAGGTGTCAGCGACGTTCCGCTCGAACTGGTATGCGGCATTGGCTTTGCAACGCTGTTCCGCAACGGCCAGCGTTTGCGTTACCCTCTGCTGTCGATGACCTTGGAGCTCTCACTCGATGAGCAAACCCATTGCATCGAAGCGCGTCCACGCCTTGAGGCAGATCCAGGCCTTGAGATTGATCCGCTCGACCGGATGGGCCTGCACGCGCTGGACCAATGGCGCACGGCCTCGGAAAGATTCCTGGCGGCACTGGACGAGGTAGCGCTCTCGCCCTTCGCACCCGAGAGCTTCGAGCCCGTGTTGCGCCAGGCCTCGGCCCTGTTCGATCCAGATGGCATATATGTGCCGGATGCTAATCCGGCCGGGGCGCGGCGGATACCCTCAGTCGAGACGCATTTACAGGTCAGCACCGCGTTCGCCTTCTTTCAGCGCGAACGGCGCGCGACGCAGCTGATGGAAGATCTCCGGCGCTTCCGGGCGGCCCTACTGGACGGCGCGGAGGCCCCCAATCTACCTGCCGCCGTTGCCGCCCTATTGGTCGAGCCGTCCGATACGATCGAAGAACCCGAATACCCGCAGTTCCGTGGTATATCGACCATTCCCGGCGTCACCTCATCAGACGGCTCGGGTAGGGATCTGTTCTTCCCCAAACCGTTCAATCGCGAGCAGGTCGAGGTGGTGCAACGGCTCGAAGTGCGTCCGGGCGTTGTGGTCCAGGGGCCGCCGGGCACCGGCAAGACGCACACGATCGCCAACATCATCAGCCATTACCTTGCGCTGGGCAAGCGGGTGCTTGTCACCTCACAAAAGGCACCCGCGTTGCGTGTCCTGCGCGACAAGCTGCCTGAGGCGGTGCGACCGCTTGCGGTGAGCCTACTCGACAGCGACCGCGACGGCCTGAAGCAGTTTCAGGAATCGGTCGACATCATTGCCGAGAAGCTCCAGCGGCTGCGCCGCCACGAGCTTGAACGACAGATATCTGACCTCGATCATCAGATCGACAACCTGCACCGCAGCCTCGCCCGAATTGATAATGAAGTCGATGCGATCGGACGAACGGCAGTGTCACCCGTCGTGCTGGACGGAGAAACGATCGAACCCGTGCGGGCTGCACGGATGGTAGTGGTCGAACCTGAACTGGCAAATTGGTTGCCGGATGATGTTGATGCCGATCCAGAAAACGCTCCCCGTTTCGACGATAGCGACATCGTGGCGCTCAGGCAGGCGCGACGGAAGGTTGGACAGGACATCGGCTATCTGGGCGTTCCCATCCCGGAATTGGCCAGCCTGCCTTCCATTGACGGCCTGCTGCCCGTTCACCGCGATCTCTCGCGGGCCGAAGAATTGCGCCGACAGATCGCCGCAGGTACATTGCCGAACCTTCGAATATCGGAAGCGGAAGCCGAAGCTCAATTGGCCGGCCTGGCGCATGAGCTGGATGAGCTTGGCGTCCTGGATACGAAAGTGGCCTCAGCACCATATACGTGGACGGCGGACGCCATTCGCGACGCTAGGAGCGGCGAGGACCAAGAGATGTTGGCGGCGATTGCTCGTCTCCAGCCAGACATCGACCACCTTATCTTAGAAGGGAGCCACTTCCTAACCCGGCCCATCAATGTGCCAGATGACGCGCTCGACGATGAAAAGCTGCTTGAGGCCTTGCAGAGGCTTTGCGAAGGCAAGGCGGCATTAGGTTTTGTGGGTGGTCTCTTCGCCGGGAAGGTCAAGGCAAAGCTGGCGCAGGTTACGTTGCTTGGCGAGGCGCCGCGAAACGCGGACGAATGGCTCGAGATTCAACGGTTCATCGACGGTATCAAACGCTCGCGCAAGCTTCGCCAAGCCTGGAACCATCTCGTTTTGCTGGGCGTGGGCGACCAGATCGATCAGGATGGCATCGCGATTGCCAAGCGCATGCGCGCACAACAACAACACCTCGAGACCGTCGGCGCGCTTGTCTCCCAACAGCAGCTTGTCGATGGCCGGGCGCGGGAGATCATTGCCGGCTGGGCTCGCCCAGTGACTGGGGAGGTAGCCCGGTCCGCCCGGCAAGCTGTGTGAAGTGGTCGAGACGCACCGGTTGAAATACCGGCTCGAGAGCGCCGAAGCCATACGCTCCAGATTGATCGCTTCCCTAGCATCGGCTGGTGGCGACATTGCCCGCGAGTTGCAGGACTATGCAGTGCGCGCTTTGGGCAACCCGGATGTCTCTAACGAGGCCTTCCATTCGGAATGGCAAGACCTGACCCTCAGGCTTGCTCACATCGAAGGTCTTTCAGAGGCGTTCGAAACGATTCAGACCGTTTGCACAGCCATTTCGGCATCGGGCGGCTCTCGTTGGGCAGGGCAACCGTTCGCCGGGCTCGGTCAGGCATGGAGGATAGCCTCACCCCGGGTGATTGGGTCAAACGCTGGAAGCTCAGGCGACTTAGCACTTGGCTTGCACGCATTGATCGTCATGCCCGTTTGCAGGAACTTGGCACTGAGAGAGCCGAAAAGGAGGCCCTGCTTAAGGGCGCCTACGAACGTTCGATCGAATTGCGGACCTGGCTCGAGCTAAGCCGGAAGGCTACCGACGGCGTGAAGGCTGCTTTGGCGGCCTATGCGGATGCGGTTCGCAGGATCGGCAAAGGCACCGGCAAACGGGCAGGGCGATATCGTCGGGAGGCACGAGCTGCATCCGATCGCGCCAAGGGGGCTCTGCCTTGTTGGATCATGCCACACTACCGGGTGTCGGAGTCCTTGCCGGCCGATCTTGGTCTGTTTGACGTCGTCATCGTGGATGAAGCGTCACAATCAACCGTGGCAGCTCTTCCGGCATTGTTACGCGCACAGAAAATCCTCATCGTGGGCGATGACAAGCAGGTAAGCCCCGAGCTCGTTGGGCGCGATCAGGCCCGCGCTGATGAGCTCGCCAGCAGGCACCTCGCGGCCCAAGTGGCGGATTATCGTTCCTGCTTGCGGGAAGAGCAGTCCCTATACGACCTCGGCAAGGTCGTTTTCGCCGGCGGCGCCATAATGTTGACGGAGCATTTCCGCTGCGTCGCTCCGATCATCGAATTCTCAAAGGGCCAGTTCTACGGCCATCGGCTGACGCCGCTGCGGTTGCCGATGGCGTCCGAACGCCTGGATCCGCCTTTGATTGACGTTTTTGTGGAGGACGGCTTCCGCAAGGGAGACGTGAATGTTCCCGAGGCGGAATTCATCGTCTCCGAGATCGCGGCGATCGCGGAAGACGAAAGGATGTCGAAGCGAACGATCGGCGTCACCACATTGCTGGGTCAGAACCAGGCCGCGCACATTTATAAGGAGATCGAACAGCGCCTCGGAACTGAGGTGATGGAGCGCCACACAATTCGGGTTGGTGATCCGACCGCTTTCCAGGGTGATGAACGGGACGTCATGTTCGTCTCGTTGGTGGCGCAGCGGGAGGATAGCCCGCTTTCGGGCAATCGATATGAGCAGCGCTTCAACGTCGCCTTGTCACGGGCTCGAGATCGAACCTACCTTGTTCGCTCGGTTGAGCTGGATCAGCTGCGCACGAGCGATCAACTGCGTCGATCCCTCCTGGAACATTTTCGATGCCCCTACCCAGCCGAAACTTCCGACCTGAAGGATCGGCGCGATCGGTGCGAATCCGACTTCGAGCGAGAAATGTTCGACTTGCTTTGTGAACGCGGCTTCCGGGTCAACACTCAGGTCCGTGTCGGAAACTTCAGAATCGATCTCGTGGTCGAGGGTGACAACGACCAGCGCATTGCCATCGAATGCGACGGGGATCGCTACCACGGGCCCGACAAATGGCCGGATGACATGATGCGCCAGCGTATCCTTGAGCGTGCCGGTTGGACGATCTGGCGTTGTTTTGCCTCGCGTTTCGTTCGCAATCGGCAGGTCGTAGTTGATGAAGTTGCCGCATTTCTGGCCGCGCGAGGAATTGAACCGGTCAACGATGGCGAAGAATGGATAAGCCGTCATACGGAATTGCGTAGTTGGCGGCTTCCTTCGCCTGATGACACCGAGTCTACACCTGCGGCAGAGCAATCACCGGCTGATGGCGGTGCAACCGCTGATGCTTGGCCGGAGCCAGCTCAAAAAACGGATGTCCTCAGCGTCGCCGAAGCGCCCGATTCCAATGTGAACTTGACGCGTGTCACCGAGTCACAGGTTCAGAACGCCATTCTCAATCTGATGTCTGATAAACGCGTTTGGTCCAATGGTGAGTTAAAGAAGGCGCTGGTGGACGTCTTGGCTCTGTCCGACGCAGATCGGGCACCCGCCAACTTTCGCCCGGGCGAGGAAAAGTGGGAAGAACTGGTAAACAATGCCCTTTCCCCTTCTCGTGGAAATTCGCTTCATTCAAAGGGCTTGGTCAAGAGCGCAGGGCGCGGCCTGCATGTCCTGTCTGATGACGATATGGCAGGGCCCGTCGACAAAGCCGCCGTGGTCCGCCCCTCCAGCCCCGAGGATGGCGAGAAAAGTTATTCGCCTCCTGCAATCGAAATCGGCACCGAATACCAAATCGCCTCTCTGGTTGTTCCATTGGAAGAGGTCGAACAGATCTATCAGCCAGAGTATAAGCCAAGACTTGAAAGGCTGATCGACGCCACACTTCAGGCCGAGGCGCCAATGTATGAAGACATCCTGATTGAAAGGATCGCCCGCGCTCACAAAAAGGAGCGGGCAGGCCGGATTATTCAGGATATCGTTACACAGGCAATTTCCGATCGTCATTCATCGGTGCAAGAAGATGGCCGGAACGTGGTGTTCCACGAAACGATGGATACTGGCCAGTTGGTTGCGTATCGACCGGCCCGATCAGATTGGCGATCTCACCGAGACATTCCTCTCATTGAACTCGCGAGCCTAGCTTTGCCTCTTGTCCGAAGAGGCAAAGCGGAAGCCGATGTCCTTGCCCATTTTGCACGGACTTTCAGCTTGGCTCGATTGCGGGAGCCTACGAGGAAGCGGTTTGAAGCTGCTATCGCAATGGCAAAAGCGACGCGCGAGAATTGATCTCAGGCTGGTGAAAGCTGGCAGCCGTCGAACGTGGGCACCCCACTACTGAGGCTCAGACTCCGGCAATTTAACATAAGATATATTATCAAACTTTTATAGTTTTATATCAATCGTTTATCATCTGAAAGAGCAAGGGTCATTCCGGTGAATTGATATCCGCCCAATAGGTGATCTCCTCGAAAAGGTGCATGCCTTCCGGATCTTCCCATCCCTTACGCCCGTCATCCCATCGGCCGATTACGGGGCGATCTCCTTCCCAGAGTAGCATGAGGCGACCGTCCTTTCGGTCGTCGGGCATCGCGCCAATCGGGTCCCACGGGATGTATTTCGCCGTGATCACGCAAAATCTCCTCGCATGCCGGCGGCGCGCGAGTTCATTCACGCTGCGCTGCTCCAGCAACGGCATTGAAGATCGAATCGACGATGTCTAGAAATAAAGTGCCCCGACGGTTTGCAAAGCAGGGACCGCCGGGGGATACCCAGTTCATATGGCGCAAGGGTGCCTAAAAATCAAGTGAAAAGGTTCCCGTGCCAACATTCGTTCATGCCTTGTCCGCTGACCGCTTCGACACTTATCTGAAGTGGGCCGGAGCCGATCAGACGCTCGCAGAGCGCCTGTACACCTATAATGTGCAGCTTTCCGCAGCCCTCTATGGCCCTCTACACATGCTAGAGGTCGTGCTGCGTAACATGGCGGACGCGCGGCTTGCGGCCCAACATGGCGCCGCCTGGATCGACGATCCTGCGATCCTTGTGACGAACTATCAGACGGGCGCAATCGCAAAAGCACGGCAAACGCTGCAGAAAGACGGGTGTCAACGGCGGAGCAAAAGTCGGCCATTCGGCGGCGTAAAACCAGGCCATCGTGTTACATGCCGTGGGGAGTGGCGTGAGGGCGTAGCCCGAGGGCCACTCCCCACGGCATTGGTGTAATTTTCAGGGTCTGGTTTTGGCCTTGCGGGCCCGGCTGTGCGCGAGGCGATAGCTTTCGCCGTTCATCTCGAGGATGCTGACGTGATGGGTCAGGCGATCGAGGAGCGCGCCTGTGAGACGCTCAGATCCGAAGGTTTCGGTCCATTCGTCGAAGGGCAGGTTGCTGGTGATGAAGGTGGAGCCGCGTTCGTAACGCTGGGAGATCAGCTCGAACAACAGTTCGGCGCCGGTCTTGGAGAGCGGCACAAAGCCCAGTTCGTCGATGATGAGCAGCTTGTATCCGGCCATCTGCTTCTGGAAGCGCAGAAGACGGCGCTCGTCGCGGGCCTCCATCATTTCGCTGACCAGCGCTGCCGCGGTGGTGAAGCCCACCGACAGTCCTTTCTGGCATGCTGCCAGTCCGAGCCCCAACGCTACGTGCGTCTTTCCGGTGCCTGATGGCCCCAGAGCGATGGCGTTCTCACGCCGCTCGATCCACTCGCAGCGCGCCATCTCGAGCACCTGCATCTTGTTGAGCCTGGGGATGGCGGCGAAGTCGAAGCTGTCGAGGCTTTTGACGGCGGGGAAGCGCGCGGCCTTGATGCGCCGCTCGACCATGCGACGCTCCCTGTCGATCATTTCCATCTCGACGAGGCGGGCGAGGAAGCGGATATGATCGACGCCTTCAGCGGCACATTGCCGCGCGAGCTTGTGATGCTCACGCAGGCACGTAGGCAGCTTGAGCGCCTTGAGATGGTGAGCGAGAAGGATCTCCGGGGCCTGATCGCTCATGCGGCCTCCTGCCGGTCGGAGAGCAGGCTCAGATAGGCTCTGGCAAAGGTCTTCTCGACCGTGGTGCGTGGCAGGAAGGGATAGACGTCCAGGTCCAGCCTGGGCGGTACGCGTTCGATCCGGCACAGGACGAGGTGCTTGACGGCATCGAAGCCGATGGCGCCAAGATCGATGGCCTGTTCGACCGCCGCCTGGAGATCGGCGAGGGTGAACGTTTCCAGCAGGCGCAGTACCTGCACATATTCGCGCCTGCCATGTTTGTGCATGCGCCCTTCCATCAACCGCTGCAGTGTCGTGAACGCTTCGGGCAGGTCCCAGCCCTGCAAAGGCGCAGCCTGGTCGAATGCGTTGATCTTCTGCTCGATCAGCGGGAGATAATGGAGCGGGTCGAAGACAACCTCCTCGCGGGCATAGCAACGAGGATGACGGGCGATGACTTCGCTGCGGCAGCCGATCACCACCTCATCGACATAGGCCCTGATCCAGACCTCCTGATGGCCCCAGGCCACCGGAACCGAATAATCGTTGGTCCTGTAGCGCACCAGGGATTGCGAGGAGACCCGCCCGCCTTTCTGATCGCAGGCCTCGAAGGGTGTAGCGGGCAGAGGCTGCATGGCCGCGAGATCGCGCTGCAGCCGCTCACCGATCGTCTCGCTCTGCCCGCGCACCTTGTCCTGCTGGCGCTTGCGGCATTGCTCCTCCAGCCACAGGTTGAACGCCTCCCAGGTCGGGAACTTTGGGATCGGCACCATGAAGTTGCGCCGGCAATAGCCTACCAGCCCCTCCACATTGCCCTTCTCGTTCCCCTTGCCCGGGCGGGCATAGCGGTCGCGGATCACGTAATGTGACAGGAAAGCGCTGAACAATGTTGCACGCTGCCGCGTGCCGTCGGGCAGGATCTTCGCCACAAGGCAGCGATCGTTGTCATAGACGATCGAGCGCGGTACCGCGCCGAAAAACGCGAAGGCATGCACGTGTCCGTCCACCCAGGCCTCCGCCACCGCCGCCGGATAGGCCCGCACATAGCAGGCATCACTGTGCGGCAGATCGAGCGCGAAGAAGTAGGCCTTCTGCTCCACCCCGCCGATCTCCACCAGCGCTTCCCCGAAATCGGCCTGCGCATCTCCCGCAGGGTGCGCCAGCGGCACGAACATCTCCCGGCTGCGCTGTTCGCGCTCCCGGATGTAATCCTTGATGATCGTATAGCCGCCGGTGAAACCATGCTCGGTGCGCAAACGGTCGAATACCCGCTTCGCCGTATGGCGTTGCTTGCGCGGGACACTGCGGTCACCCTCAAGCCATCCATCAATGATCGCCACAAACCCGTCCAGCTTCGGGCGCTGCGGTACGGACTGGCGCCGGTAACCCGGCGGCGATGAAAACGACAGCATCTTGCGTACCGTATCGCGCGACACATTGAAACGCTTCGCCGCCGCCCGTTGGCTCATGCCATCCGCGCAAGCCAGACGGACCTGAAGATAAAGTTCCACGCTGTAGATCCCCACACCTCCCTGACTCGGCAGAAAGGCTTCAAGGTGGACGACTTTTACGCCGCCCGCAGCAGGACTATCCCGCCGCTACCGTGGTCGAATATTGCTCCGCCGTTCTCAACGGGAAGGCAGCGACCCGTCCGCAGATCGTAGCGGAGTTGAACTTCGGCTTCTGGGCGTCACTCTTCGGCCCCAAGTCACACCACCTCTGGCAAAGCCTGCGACCCATCTTTCAGGCCAAAGGCGTACAGCGCGGTGTGATCGCGCGGGACTTGCGCGACCTGCGTATATTGCGCAACCGCGTCGCCCACTATGAACCCATCATCGCGCTTCCGCTCGCGCAGCGCTATGCGAGTATCACGACCTTGACGGGCTGGCTGTCTCCAAGCGCCGCGACATGGATCGCCAAGTATTCGACATGGCCGACACTTTATCCGGCCGTACCCATCCTTGTGCCCGACCCTGCATCTGGAGATTTGCTGGTGGCGCCAGCGGCGCTACCCTTTCTCCCTGCATGACCTATCTCTCCGCGACGCCTGGATCTTGAGGACAATGTCGCCCATCCAGCCCGGCATGGCCGAGCGGGCCGCGACCAGCGCGCGCGTACCGGCATCGTCGAGGCGCGCGGCGAAGCGCCCGATCGCATCCGCGTCGATATTGCCCTTCCCCAGATGCGCGAGTGCCTGGACGATCGCATTCACAGACTCCGGCGCGTCGAGCACCGGCGCGCGGCTGTGCTTCAAGGTGACGCTGCGGCCGCCAGCCTTGGCGGTGCGGGTGCGACCGCTGGTAGCGTAGCTCGCCCGGGCGGGCACCTGCGTCGAGAGACCAAGGCTATTGGCCGCCGCCGCTCCAGACGGCGCGAGCGCATCGCCGCTCTGCGCGGAGAGCGCTTGGGCCACCTGCCCGGGATCCGGGCTCAGGGCACCAAGCTTGTCATGCTGGCGGGGATAGTCGTAGAGACCGCGGCCGATCCGGCGGATGTCACCGGCATGCGCGAGACGCGACAGCGCCATGTCGACCGAGCCGCGCGTACCGAAGTCAACGAACTGCTTGGGCGTAAACACCCAGCCACGGCCCTTGCCGCGCACACGCTTCATAATCCGATCAGCCACCGCAGACATGTCCAAGCTCCTGTCTGTTAGATAATAGCATGGTTTTTTCTAACAAGCTATGACCACAGAAAGCGCCAGTTCCCTCGACTTTCCAAGACATTCTAGCACATGGTAGTGGGAGCATCCCTTCGCAAGATCAACCGCCCCATGCGAATCAACGCTCCCGCCCACGCTCCGGCGCTGGCCGCTCGGGACCAGCTCCACCCTCCAGCTCGCGCGCCGGCTGTGTCGCTTGCCGCCCCTGCATCATCTCGCGGGCCAGGGCCAGACGTCGGGAGACCGCCGGCGGCATAGCCGCCAGGAAACCCGCAATTTCGTCGGAAAGCGCCTGGTCGTCGGCCTCGCCGGTACGTGCAAGCGCCACCGCCGCCTCCGCATAAGCACCGCGTATCTGCTTCTGGCGAACCAGCGCCATCACGTCCTGCGGCCGCCGTTCCTCATCGCGCGCGTGCGCAAAGGCCCGGGCGCGCAGCACGTTGAGTTCATCCATATTGAGCCGGCGCCCCTCCTGACCGATCCGAGCATCGAGATGCAGCGCTGCAGAGCGCACACGCTTTTGAACGTGACCGCGTGCGCGTCTGGGCGTCGCCTCAGCCGCGATGCCGCGCGCCCGTAGCTCATGCGCGAATGTCTCTCTCATATGATGGAGGTCGGCCTTGCGCGGGTTGAACCGCCTACCGTCCGCACCTTCGGTGGCCACCGTCAGATGGATGTGCGGATGATCGGTATCGGTGTGGAGCGCCAGCATATAGGCGTGATTGTCCTCGAACAGGATGCGGGCGAACGCCTGGGCGGCATCCTGCAGCGTCTCGGGATCGGTCGAACCGCACCGGCACTTCCGGAAGGCGGACCCGCCGCGTACAGCAGCAGCGTCCAGTACGGTTGCGGCGCATGGCGCTCGTTCATCTTCTCGTCTGAGCATGGCCAGCTGAGTGCTGCGGCAGTTCTCCATTCAGTCGTTCTGCACCGGATTCATCGATGGCTTCGTCGTCCTCGCTCGAGCTTCGCCCCTGCTGAAGCTTCCCGTGCCATGGCCTGCTGCATGGCCAGCTAATGTTTCGGATGGATGATGCCTTCTCCATGGCTCCTGTACCTGCAGGGCGCTTGTTCACTGACCTCCAGGTTCTTCTTGCGCGACGGTCGCCTCATCGAGCTTGCAGCGCCCGAGACCAGTTCGTCGACGAACAGGCGTCTGCTGCACTGGACCGCCCTGGTGGCTCTGCCGTTGAAGCCGGCGAAGGTGCGCCTCGATGCCGATGCGGAGCATGGCGATTTCCCCACAGTGTCCGTTTACCAGGCCGGCTGGGCGCTGCCGCTCATCGCCTCCATGAGGCTGGGCAGCGGCAGGATGCCCTCCTCCTCAAGCATCGAGGCTATCCCAATAGGCAAGATCGCCCTTGAGCGCGGTGCCGAGACCGGCAAGCGCCATCCGGATTTCCGTGCGAAAGCTTGCCACCCGCGCCGCCTCGCGCGCGACATCGAGCCCGGATTCGACCATCACCGATGCGTTGAGCGCCCGCGTCGCCTGATTGAGATTGATGCCGATCCGGTTGAGCTCGCGCCACGCCTGGGCCACTGCCGCCCGTTCTTCAAGCGGCAGCGGTGCCGCCGAATGCAGCCGGCAGCGCACCAGCCTCGTCACCCAGTCGGTTCGCTTCATACCCAAAGCATCGGCCTTGGCATCCAGCGCGGCAATTTCCGCATCGGTCAGCCGGATCTCAAACCGCCGTGTTGCTCGCTCCCGCCGACGGACTGGCCCCGACCTCTCGCCCTCCTCCGCGTCCACTGCATTCATGACGAGGCGCCGCAGCAAAACCGAGCGGCCGCCGGCGCTCTCCGCCACAGCATCGAAGCGCTGGGCGATGTCATCGTCGAGACGGAAGGTGAAGACGGGCATGCATCAAAGGCTATTGTCATACATCCCCGGCGTCACGCCTATCCGGCCCTCACCTTCACTCAACTCATCTGATAGTCTGCTTGAGCAGACTTCGACCATATTTGGGAAAATGCGCCTATCATTCACGCCTGATCCACGAAGGGCGGCGCCAACGGCGCCGCCCCAGCTCGGACCTACGCAAAAGGCCGCACCCCGAAAGGGGCGCGACAGACATACACGCGAACAGGATATGCGAACGCGGAGGAAGAGGGTCAGAGCATCACAGCGTCGGGCGTCCCTCAGACGCGGTGCAAAGTCGTTCGGCCGCGATCTCTTGCCGGGAACCATCGCCGAAGATCACGACAACACGCGGGCCGAGGACAAGACGCGCGGGACGGCCATCGACTTCAACGGCAAGGCTGGCCTCTGGCGTTTGCTCCCCTGGTCGCGCGACTGGCTCAGTCCCTGCCCGCGGTTGGGGACGGGCGACGGTCACTGCCGCGGCCTGCATCGGCGCTGCCTCGATGCTGAGAACGTCCGCCTTACCCTTCAGCCCGGCAATGAAACGCGCGCCGTCCGCCAATGTCGCGCCGCTCTCATCCCAGGCGCCCACATAGGCCTCGACTTCCGCAGGATAATCCCTGGCTGTGCGATGCAGGTCATAGAGCAGCCGGATCGGCGCGCGCGGGAGCGCCTCCCTGAGATAGGCAGGCATGTCACCATAGGCTGCATAGAGCGAGACGAACTGCTTGGAGCGGCCCAGCGCAGCGGCGATTTCGACTTGGCTCATGCCGCCCTTGAGCATACGGGCAATCGCACGAGCGAGCTCGACCGAAGAAAGGTTCGCACGCTGATCGTTCTCAACGATCTGATCGGCGAGCAGATGGGTTCCCTCCCCCTCGGCCACGACGATCGCCGGGATCGTCACCCGGCCCGCGAGCTGGGAGGCACGAAAGCGTCGCTCGCCCAAACGGATGCGATGCAAGCCGGCGGCGTCGGCGGGCGCAACCGTGATCGGCTGCAAGACCCCGCGGGCCGCTATAGAGGCCGCAAGCTCGGCCAGGGCGTCATCGTCGAAACTGCGCCGGGGATTGCCGGGGTCGGGGATGACCCGATCCAGAGGGATTTCCTCGACCCGGCGCGCCGTTTCATGCGCGCCGACTAGCAGGCCAAACTCCTCGATGCGTTCGTCGAACTTACCCATCAGGTGGCGGCCGCTGGCGCTGAACCGAGCCGCCGTTCGATCTCGGCGAGGATCGGCCGAATTTCCCCGGCCGCCGCCTTGGCCCCGCCACCACCTTCCATCCAGACCGGCCGATGATTTTCCGCGGCATGCTTATAGGTCGGTCGCGCCTTGATGAAGGCAGGGAACATCAGCCGCTCGCCCACCGCGTGGGCGAGCTTGACGGCATTGTCTATTTCGCGCCGGTCGAACGGGTTGACCATCGATGGCAGCAATCCGAGGAAATCGATCTTGCGCCCTGCTCTCGCCGCCTCGGCCTTGCGCAGCGCGGTCAACAGCATCTTGGCGCACTCAACCGAATCTTCGGCGACCTGGACGGGCGCGATCACTGCGTCGGCGACCGCGAGAGCGCTCAAGGTAAGCTCGTCCCATTTGGGACCGGTATCGATCACGCAAAGATCGAAATGGGGCGCGAGCGCAGGAAAGCGGCCGAGAAAGTCGCGCACATCCTGTGCCGCCTTGATCATCTGCAAACGCTGGTCGGCAGCGAGCAAAGTGAGCCCGACCTGGCCATCGGCGGCAAGCGCCGCCGATGGATCGAAGAGATCGGCCGCGAAGCCACCCGGCCGCTCGCCGGCCAGACGGCGCGACGAACTACCTTGCGGGTCCAGGTCAACGAACACAACCCGGCGTCCCGCCGCTTCGGCCAGATACCAGGCGAGATGCGTGGCGAGGAAGGTCTTGCCTACCCCGCCCTTGAGAAGGCTCACAGCGATCGTCCTCATCGGGGCGGCCAGCTCAACAATAGTCTTCCGGACCGTCGCGCAGATTGCGCTCATAATGGTCACGCGATGACCAGTCGCCGCCACCGCCAATGCCGGGACCGACATAGCGGAACAGGTAGACGGTGAGCGCAAAACAGCCGAACGCAAAGAGGATCGCGTGATCGGGATGGGCGGCGAAATAGGCGGACATGGCGGTAACTCCTTAAATGGTCTGATCCCGCGTCGGCTCACAGCTTTGCATCGGCCGCACGGGGGCGATGCTCCGGTGCACCCCTCCCCTCCCCGAGCGCGCTTGGCGCTTGGAGATCCTTTGCGCGCAGTCTGCTCAAGCAGACTTTTCACGGCCATCCCCCCGGTCAGGGGGATGGCCGTGCCGATCAGTATTCTTCGGCGAGTAGGATCGTCAGAACCCGAGTGGTGACGTCGGGATTGGCTGGATCGGGTGAGCCCCAGGCAAGCTCGAGATCATAATAATCGATCTTCCAGTAGAGAATGGCGCTGTCATATTCGAAGCGACCAAAATCATGCTCGCCCAATGGATCGTTGTCGGAATTGAAGCTGTCATAGTTTCGCACCGTGCGCAGGATCTCAGCGCGTCTGCGAAATCCGCGGAAGAGGGACACATCCCCGACCAACGCGGCAACGCCCGCGGTCATGACGATCTGGTTTCGGCCAGGGCTGCAAATAGATCTCCGCAGGCTGTCATTCAGTGCGGCGATGCGGTCGATCCGCTCGGCTCGGTCTGCCGATTGTTGAGAAGGCTGCGGCATGGCTGTGACTCCGGTCTGGATCCGCCCCGCCCATCGGGGCCTTCCGACAGGCGCCCCAAAGGGCGGCGTCATAGCGGGGGTCGTGCACCCGGAGGGTCGCAACGCAGTGGAGAAGCCCGCCTATGCGGGCTTGCTCGGCCCCGCGCGCCGACCAGGAAGCCGACAACGGAACAAGGAACCAGATGGCGTTGCTCCTCCCCGGGTATCGCACCCAGTTTGCAGACGCTGACCGTCGCCGAGCCGACTATCGACCGCGACAGAATTTGTCACCCATGCAAGCTATAATAGCCCCACCCAGGACGACGAAGGATCGACTCGATGAATTTCCTGCATGCCCGAACGGTCCGGGAAGTTACTTCCGCCCGTCGCAAGAGAGGGCGGCGCACATCTATCAATGCCAGCATCTACCAAAGTGAATGGCGCAGATTTTGAATGATTTAACATTCGCCTGACACTTGACGCTGTCGGCTTTCTATTGATCATCCTGTTAGGGGGGAAGTTTCACTATGTTCGAGGCAGGCGAACGGGTACGGCTGAAAAACGATCCGGCGGTTGTCGGTGTCGTAACCGACCGGCCGCCCGAAGAACGAGCAGGACGCACCTTCTTTCAGATTGAGCTTCCGACAGGCCGCCGAAGTCTGCCGGCAAACCAGCTCGAACATGTCCTGGCCGCCCCCGATGCGCTCGTGGATCTGCGAAACGGCAAACTCTCCGCCCCAACCGATTTGCGACGCGCTCTGACCCATCTGCGCATGACGGGCCGCCTTGCCGACATGATCTACAGCATGGGCGCGACGAACACCGAGTTTCACGCTTACCAGTTCAAGCCGGTCCTCAAGCTCCTGAACGCGCCCTCTCGTGGCTTGCTCATCGCCGATGAAGTCGGTCTCGGTAAAACCATCGAAGCAGGGCTCATTTGGACAGAGCTGGTGGCGCGGAATCACGATTGCCGTCGACTGCTGGTGGTCTGCCCCAAGCCGCTCTGAGAACGGCGGAGCAATATTCGACCACGGTAGCGGCGGGATAGTCCTGCTGCGGGCGGCGTAAAAGTCGTCCACCTTGAAGCCTTTCTGCCGAGTCAGGGAGGTGTGGGGATCTACAGCGTGGAACTTTATCTTCAGGTCCGTCTGGCTTGCGCGGATGGCATGAGCCAACGGGCGGCGGCGAAGCGTTTCAATGTGTCGCGCGATACGGTACGCAAGATGCTGTCGTTTTCATCGCCGCCGGGTTACCGGCGCCAGTCCGTACCGCAGCGCCCGAAGCTGGACGGGTTTGTGGCGATCATTGATGGATGGCTTGAGGGTGACCGCAGTGTCCCGCGCAAGCAACGCCATACGGCGAAGCGGGTATTCGACCGTTTGCGCACCGAGCATGGTTTCACCGGCGGCTATACGATCATCAAGGATTACATCCGGGAGCGCGAACAGCGCAGCCGGGAGATGTTCGTGCCGCTGGCGCACCCTGCGGGAGATGCGCAGGCCGATTTCGGGGAAGCGCTGGTGGAGATCGGCGGGGTGGAGCAGAAGGCCTACTTCTTCGCGCTCGATCTGCCGCACAGTGATGCCTGCTATGTGCGGGCCTATCCGGCGGCGGTGGCGGAGGCCTGGGTGGACGGACACGTGCATGCCTTCGCGTTTTTCGGCGCGGTACCGCGCTCGATCGTCTATGACAACGATCGCTGCCTTGTGGCGAAGATCCTGCCCGACGGCACGCGGCAGCGTGCAACATTGTTCAGCGCTTTCCTGTCACATTACGTGATCCGCGACCGCTATGCCCGCCCGGGCAAGGGGAACGAGAAGGGCAATGTGGAGGGGCTGGTAGGCTATTGCCGGCGCAACTTCATGGTGCCGATCCCAAAGTTCCCGACCTGGGAGGCGTTCAACCTGTGGCTGGAGGAGCAATGCCGCAAGCGCCAGCAGGACAAGGTGCGCGGGCAGAGCGAGACGATCGGTGAGCGGCTGCAGCGCGATCTCGCGGCCATGCAGCCTCTGCCCGCTACACCCTTCGAGGCCTGCGATCAGAAAGGCGGGCGGGTCTCCTCGCAATCCCTGGTGCGCTACAGGACCAACGATTATTCGGTTCCGGTGGCCTGGGGCCATCAGGAGGTCTGGATCAGGGCCTATGTCGATGAGGTGGTGATCGGCTGCCGCAGCGAAGTCATCGCCCGTCATCCTCGTTGCTATGCCCGCGAGGAGGTTGTCTTCGACCCGCTCCATTATCTCCCGCTGATCGAGCAGAAGATCAACGCATTCGACCAGGCTGCGCCTTTGCAGGGCTGGGACCTGCCCGAAGCGTTCACGACACTGCAGCGGTTGATGGAAGGGCGCATGCACAAACATGGCAGGCGCGAATATGTGCAGGTACTGCGCCTGCTGGAAACGTTCACCCTCGCCGATCTCCAGGCGGCGGTCGAACAGGCCATCGATCTTGGCGCCATCGGCTTCGATGCCGTCAAGCACCTCGTCCTGTGCCGGATCGAACGCGTACCGCCCAGGCTGGACCTGGACGTCTATCCCTTCCTGCCACGCACCACGGTCGAGAAGACCTTTGCCAGAGCCTATCTGAGCCTGCTCTCCGACCGGCAGGAGGCCGCATGAGCGATCAGGCCCCGGAGATCCTTCTCGCTCACCATCTCAAGGCGCTCAAGCTGCCTACGTGCCTGCGTGAGCATCACAAGCTCGCGCGGCAATGTGCCGCTGAAGGCGTCGATCATATCCGCTTCCTCGCCCGCCTCGTCGAGATGGAAATGATCGACAGGGAGCGTCGCATGGTCGAGCGGCGCATCAAGGCCGCGCGCTTCCCCGCCGTCAAAAGCCTCGACAGCTTCGACTTCGCCGCCATCCCCAGGCTCAACAAGATGCAGGTGCTCGAGATGGCGCGCTGCGAGTGGATCGAGCGGCGTGAGAACGCCATCGCTCTGGGGCCATCAGGCACCGGAAAGACGCACGTAGCGTTGGGGCTCGGACTGGCAGCATGCCAGAAAGGACTGTCGGTGGGCTTCACCACCGCGGCAGCGCTGGTCAGCGAAATGATGGAGGCCCGCGACGAGCGCCGTCTTCTGCGCTTCCAGAAGCAGATGGCCGGATACAAGCTGCTCATCATCGACGAACTGGGCTTTGTGCCGCTCTCCAAGACCGGCGCCGAACTGTTGTTCGAGCTGATCTCCCAGCGTTACGAACGCGGCTCCACCTTCATCACCAGCAACCTGCCCTTCGACGAATGGACCGAAACCTTCGGATCTGAGCGTCTCACAGGCGCGCTCCTCGATCGCCTGACCCATCACGTCAGCATCCTCGAGATGAACGGCGAAAGCTATCGCCTCGCGCACAGCCGGGCCCGCAAGGCCAAAACCAGACCCTGAAAATTACACCAATGCCGTGGGGAGTGGCCCTCGGGCTACGCCCTCACGCCACTCCCCACGGCATGTAACACGATGGCCTGGTTTTACGCCGCCGAATGGCCGACTTTTGCTCCGCCGTTGACAATTCTCGACCAGGCTCATCACGAGACATTCATTCTCGCTGGCTTCGATCACCACCGCGGGAATTTCCGACTGGCCGAGCATTTGAAAGGCCTCAAGGCGGCCCTCTCCGCAGACCAGATCATAGCGCGGACCACTAGGGCCATCATGGCGGCTCACCGTGATCGGACGTTTGAGGCCAATGGTCTCGATATTGTTCACGATCTCCCGGTGCTGCCGTTTGTTTCGGGCGCGCGGATTAAGGACAGTGATCCGCGAGATCGGGATGAGCTCGATCTGCTGTGGGCGTGTGGCGGACATCAGGCTGCCTCCGCAATGGCGATGGGCGCGGCGATTTCGTACAGCAGGTCGAGGGTGTCGAAGCGGTAGGCGTCAAGGCTAAGGCCATTGTCTTCGGCAAGCCGCAGGCGGTCGGCAATAAGATCGAGACGCGGAAACAGATAATAGTCGAAGGCGGCCCGGTTGGCGGTATCCATGCGCACGACGATGGTGATGTCGGGCATCCGCGACGTGTCGAAGCGGATCTTCCAACGCAGCAACCCAGTGGGCGTAGGATTACAACGGACGATGACGACCGAGAGGCTGAATTCCTCGTTGACGATCACGCGGTCGGTCTGGAAGTCCTGAACGACCTCGCTGCCCATGTCGCGCAGGCCATCGAGCACTTGGCCGAGGATCTCCGGATGGAGTTTGCGCAAGGCCCGATTAATCGCGACATATCGGTAGTCTCGATCCGGCGTATATCCAACCAGATCATAAGCACGCAGCAGGCTTCCGAACCGGGAGCTGTAGGCACTGCTCGAGGGCATGCCCTCGCACTCATCGATGATTATCCCCGATAGAAGGCCCCGGCTGTCCAAAAGGACCTTCAGCGCGCTCAGCATCTCGGTGTCCGACAATCGGAACGAACGAGCGCCGATGATCGCCTTGGCGGCTTCGAACAGGTCACGCTCGACGATGGCATCGAACGCGCCGGCCGCTCGGATCCACATTTCCGGGTCGTTGCGAACGCGCTTCTTCTTCAGCTTGAAGGATTGTCGATTCCACACATTGTCACCCGCATATTTCTCGTTGATCAGCACCTGGTGGACGGTTCCCCGGGTCCAGGGACGGTCAAGATCGGTCGGAATGCTGCGGCGGTTGAGATCGTCGGCGATATCCTGTTCGCTGCGCCCCTCATGCACGAAGGCGTGATAGATCCCCCGAACAATGGCGACTTCTTCGGGTGGACCAGGCGTGAGAATCACGCGGTCGGTCTGGATGCTCTTATGCTCTCCGCGCGTCAGAATGCCTTTTGTTTCGCCGCGCTCGTCAACGAGGGTGCGACGAAGACCAAATCCCGCAGGACCGCCCTGACGAAAGCCCTTTTCGATGAGGCCTCCCTGCCCGGCGAACACCTTGACTGACAATTCGCGGCTATATTCTCCGGCCATGGCGCGTTTGACGCCCTTGACGATCGTCGACACCGGACTGCCATCATTGTCGAACTGCTCGGTGCAATATTCGACGGATATCCCTGAGCGTTTGCAGATATATTCGTAGTAGGCGCTTTCATCGGCGTCCTGAAACCGGCCCCAACGGCTGACGTCATAGACGAGCACCATGGTGTAATCGGCAACACCGGTCTGAACGTCGTCGATCAGTTGCTTGAGGGCGTCCCTGCCATCGATCTTGAGGCCACTTTTGCCGGCATCGGCATAGGTTCGGACGATCTCGACGCCGTGAGCGGCAGCATAGTGACGGATCGCCTCGGCCTGGTTCTCCGTCGAGTATTTCTGGTGATCGGTAGACATGCGAACATATTCGGCGGCACGCACGCACGGCGATGCCGGTTCATGGTCGGTGCCGTCTCGGGTGCGCCAGTCCTCCAAGGCTCGCCTCTCCATGGGCTTGCTGCAGCAGCCAGGGCGACCATCCGCTGCAGCACGAAACCCACGACTGCTCGCCTCTACGTTCTCATCAGCAGTGTAGCTGCGAAAGGAACGGGAGATGTTGCCGAAAAAGGGCAAGAAGTTACCGGCTTGGAAGGGGGCATTAACTGGGCGCCAGGCCTATGCGGACGTGATGGCCGACCTACTGAAAAAGGAGCACGGGGACAGCCATCGCGCCGTCAAGCTGCTCATGCGCCAAACGGACGCGAGCGAACGCACCATAAAACACTGGCTTGCCGCGCAACATGGCCCGGACACGGTGTTTTTTCTGCGGCTCGTTGCGACATCACCTGTCATCCGCGCGTTCGTACTGGGCGTTATCGAAAGCCCTGTGATGGCCCGACAATCCTCTCGACCCGTTCGCTGGGATGCAGCGCCGCTAACGCCCGATGCGGCTACTGCCAACTCGATGCCTCAGCGTCCTGCCGGAAATGACCCAATAAATGACCCTGATCATGACCCCGTAAATGGCCCAATAACGGAGGGCCTCAATGAACGTCAGCGCTGGTTTCTCGACCGAGTCGGGAAGGAAGCGCGCGCCAAGGCCTGGGATATCATGGCTCACTGGCAGGTCAGCCCCAAGACGGCCCGGCGCGACATCCGGGGGTTGCAATCTGCTGGTCTGCTGCGTTTCGAAGGCGCCCGACGCAATGGGCGATATCGGCTTGTCCAGTGATCTGCCTGAGCGAACTTGACCTTGGTTCCCTCCAGCCAGCATGTTTGCGCCATGGCTCTCAGTTGCCTCGATGACAGCGGTAATCGGCTTCAGTCGTTCGATCTGAGCGATGCGGACTGGCGCGAACTCGAAGTCAAAAACCGGCGTTTGCACCACCTGCGAATGGACTGCTGCTCGGCAACGGTTGTTCTCAAACGGTCTTCGAGGGGAACGAAATTCTTTGCCCATCGAATTGCCGGTCCCTGCACTTCAGCCGACGAAAGCGAAGAGCATCGTCATTTGAAGATGATGGCGGTCGAGATCGCGCGATCCTCAGGTTGGCAGGCCGCAACCGAAATGGGCGGCACAACGCCAACCGGCGAACCATGGCGAGCTGACGTCCTCACGGTGAAGGGAAACGCGCAGGTCGCGATCGAGATACAATGGTCGGGGCAGACCAATGCGGAAACCCTGCGACGACAAGAGCAATACCGCCTATCCGGGATTCGCGGGCTTTGGTTGCTGCGTCAACCAGGCTTCCCGATCGTCCATGATCTGCCTGCGGCCTGCATCGGCGGCTCGCTTGCCGATGGCTTTCAGGCTCTCATTCCTGCACATGAGCGCATGCTCGCGCGCCATCGTCGTCTGCCGGAATGCTGGCGGCAGGCATTACCGATGGACGCATTCCTTCGCGCCGCATTTGAACGAAGATTGGGGTTTCTCACGCCGTTGGAAGCCGTTGGCGAGAATGCGACAATCGTCGTCGAGGCCACGATAGCGGATTGTTGGAACGAGCGCTGCCGGGAAAAGACGCAGATCATCACGAGTATAGAAATCGCGACCGACCAGGGCGCTTTCGATTTCAGCTTGCCCGACCTTACCGATCACCCGCATCTGCTGGCGCAGATTCTGCAACGGCTGCCATCGTCTTTCGACCGCAAGGTCATTCAGAAGCGCTACAGTCATACGCAACGCAACAGCTATGTCAGCAATGGCTGTGCCAAATGCAATCGGCTGTTCGGCGAATTCATGCTGGCCCATGATCCTTCCGATACCGACCAGATCGCCACTTTTCCTGCCCGCCTCGATTCCCGCTGGTTAGCGCTACTCAGTTCCCATCCCGATATCGAGATCAGCCAACCGGCGTGGTGGGTCCGCGCGTGAGGAAGGGAGGACTCCCTCACGGCCGGACCGTTCGGGTTGCCGCCGCCAGCGCGATGGCCCATGTGCCGCATCCTCTGGCGAAAGGCGCGAAGGCCCTGTCGCGTCAGGCGCTCATGGCGCGGAGGAGCTTTGAGAAGGGCACCACCAACCGAGCTCCAGACGACAGGCACAAGGCCGGCATGTACCCTCGATGGAAGCGCCTGACCGTCAGGCCGTAGACCGTGAGGCCAGATCTTGTGCCGCATCGCGCTTGGCGGCTGCCGCCTTGCGTTCCGAATAGCGGTCCACGAGTTGATCGGCATGGCTACGTGTCAGCACCGTGAAGCGCACCAGCTCCTCCATGACGTCGACGATCCGGTCATAATAGCTTGAGGCTCTGAGACGCCCTTCCTCGTCGAACTCCTTGAACGCCATTGCGATGCTCGACTGGTTGGGGATGGTGAACATGCGCATCCACCGTCCGAGCAGCCGCAACGTGTTGACTGCGTTGAACGACTGCGATCCGCCCGAAACCTGCATGACGGCCAGGGTCCGGCCCTGGGTCGGACGCATGCCGCCGAATTCGAGCGGCAAATGGTCGATCTGCGCTTTCATGATGCCGGTGATCTGGCCGTGCCGTTCGGGGCTGCACCAAACCATGCCTTCAGACCAGAGCGCATGCTCGCGAAGCTCATGCACCGCCGGGTGATCATCGTCCTTGATCTGGTCGGGGAGCGGGAGATCGGACGGATCGAAGATCCGCACTTCGGCGCCAAAGAGGATGAGCAGCCGGGCCGCTTCCTCGACCGCGAAACGACTGAACGACCGCTCGCGCAGCGAGCCGTAGAGGAGGAGGATGCGAGGTTTCGGCTCAAGCGCGCCGAGCCCGGCGGCGAGATCGGTCCGAATCATTGCGCGGTCCAGCGCGGGCATGTGATCGGGTTCGGGAAGGATACGAAGACGCGACATCAGGCAATCCATTTGTACAAAAGGGCGGCGCTCGCCGGGCATAGCGATCGGAACTCGGCCGATTGCGCGATGACGGCAGGAACGTCGGTTCGTTCGGCTGTTTCATAGCCATGACGGCGAAAGAAAGGCTCGGCGGTTGTAGTGAGCAGATACAGGCTAGTCGCGCCCTCATCCGCGGCAGTGCGTTCGACCGCCATGAGAATGGCACCGCCCAATCCGCATCCGCGCCGATCGGCCTTCACAACCAGCGAGCGCAGCAGGCGGTCGGAGCCGTCGCCTTCGATCCCGCCATAGCCGACAATGCCAGCATCATCCTCGAACCGAAAGAAGCGGCGTCCCGCCTCGGCGAGATCACTGGCAGGCAGACCCGCCGCACTCAGCTCCGCCATAAGGTCGGAAAGCGACCTGGGATCCAGCAGTGTAGCGATCATGCAGGAACACGTTGCTCGTACCAGGGCCGCGTCTTCTTCACGATGCTGACGACAGACAGCATTACCGGCACCTCGACCAGGACGCCCACCACGGTCGCGAGCGCGGCCCCGGAATTGAGGCCGAACAGGCTGATGGCGGCTGCAACGGCGAGCTCGAAGAAATTGGACGCGCCGATCAGTGCGGCCGGAGCGGCGACGCACCAGGCAACGCCGAAGCGTCGGCTGAGCCAATAGGCCAGGCCCGCATTGAAGTAGACCTGGATGAGGATGGGAATGGCAATCAGTGCGATGACCAGCGGATGAGCCAGGATCGCCGGGCCTTGGAAGCCGAACAGGAGGACGAGCGTCGTCAGCAGCGCAACCAGCGACAGCGGCCCAAGAGTCGCCAGCAGCCGATCGAGCGCCGGTTGCCCGCCTGACGATAGCAGCGCCCGACGGATAACCTGCGCGACGATGACGGGCACGACTATATAGAGCAGGACCGAGATGAGCAGCGTGTTCCAGGGCACCGTGATAGAGGCGACGCCGAGCAGCAGTCCGACCAGCGGCGCGAAGGCGAAGACCATGATCACGTCGTTGAGCGCCACCTGGCTCAGCGTATAGGTCGGCTCGCCTTCGCACAGGTTCGACCAGACGAACACCATCGCTGTACAGGGAGCTGCCGCCAGCAGGATGAGGCCCGCGATATAGGCGTTGATCTCGCCCTGCGGCAGCAGCGGCCGGAATAGCCATCCCAGGAACAGCGTGCCGAGCAGCGCCATTGAAAAGGGCTTTACCGCCCAGTTGATGAAGAGGGTGACGCCGACGCCATTCCAGTGTTGGCGAACCGACCCCAACGCGCCGAGGTCGATCTTGAGCAGCATGGGGACGATCATCAGCCAGATCAGCACAGCCACGACCAGGTTCACGCGCGCGATCTCGGCCGATGCGATGGCTGCGAACAGATTCGGCAGCGAATAGCCGAGCGCGATACCGACAGCGATGCAAAGCGCCACCCAGACGCTCAAATAGCGTTCGAAGCTGTTGATCGCCGGCTTGGATCGCGCCGCGACGGTCGCGTTCACGCCCCGATCCTCTTGCCGGCGGCATCGACGACCTGCTCGCCATCTTCCTTGGCGAACGCTCCGCGCTGGGCGGTCGGGAGAAGATCGAGCACTTCTTCCGAGGGGCGGCAGAGCTTCACGCCGAGCGGCGACACCACGATCGGCCGATTGATGAGAATCGGATGCTCGATCATCGCGTCGATGAGCTGGTCGTCGCTAAGCGTCGGATCGGCGAGACTCAGCTCGGCGAAGGGCGTGCCTTTCTCGCGCAGCAGCGCGCGAGGGCCGGTTCCCATGCGCTCGATGAGCGACACCAGCATCGACCGCGAAGGAGGCGTCTTCAGATACTCGATCACATGCGGCTCGATGCCAGCGTTGCGGATCATTGCCAGCGTGTTGCGCGATGTCCCGCACTCCGGATTGTGATAGATGACGATATCGATTGCGGCATTGCTCATGCGCTGGGTGCCTTTTCGTTTGGGAGGTCGGCCCGGCCCTGTTCCTTGCCGATCCGGTTCAGCCGATTTTGCAGACTCATCTTGTCGAGGCCTTCAAACGGCAGATTGGTGAACAGCGAGATGCGGTTGAACAGCATCCTGTAAGTATCGAAGAAGGCCGCGTGCTGTACCGTTTCGCTGTCCTCAATAGCAGCCGGGTCGGGCACCCCCCAGTTGGCGGTCAGCGGTTGCCCCGGCCAAACCGGGCAGACTTCGTTGGCGGCATTGTCACAGACGGTGAACACGAAATCGAGTTGCGGGGCATCCGGTCCGGAAAACTCGTCCCAATTCTTCGAGCGGAACCGGCCTGCGTCGTAGTTCAGCTTCTCCAAGAGATGAATTGTGAACGGATGGACCTCGCCCTTGGGCTGGCTGCCGGCGCTGAACGATTCGAAACGGCCTAGCCCTTCACGGCTGAGGATCGCCTCGGCCATGATGGAACGGGCGGAATTGCCCGTGCAAAGAAACAGTACGTTCAACAGGCGATCAGTCATGTTGATGTCCTTTCAGGCAGCACGACCGGCAAGCAGTTCATCCGCAAGTGGATGGCAGAGCTCGGCCCGGCCACCACAGCAATCCTTGACGAGGAACAGCATCACGGAGCGGAGCGCATCGAGATCAGCACGGTAGTTGATGATCCGGCTGCGCCGCTCAGATGTGACCAGGCCGGCGCGCGCCAGGGTCGCCAAATGCACCGACATCGTGTTCTGCGGGACATCCAGGGCCTTGGCGACCTCGCCGGCGGGAAGGCCTTCGGGTTCGTGACGCACCAGAAGGCGGAAGGCGTCGAGGCGCGTGGCTTGTGCAAGCGCGCCCAACGCAACGATGGCAGACTCGTTATCCATATATCCACGATAGCGGATATATGGATATGGTGCAATCCGCGACATAGCGAAATCAGGCAGCCGCCTGCTCGTCCAGATCATCCTCGCAAGCGAGATCGGTTGCCCGCAGCAGAAACCCGGCGGCTTCCTCCGCTCGCGCAGCCGCTGTCAGCAATGCGCGATTATCCTTGCGCAAAATGGCGAGCCAGGAACCGATATAGGCGGCATGATCGTCGAGATGGGTGGTTGGGAGACCCACATCGGCGCCAACCAGCGCTGCCGTCAGTTCAGCCACCAACTCCTCGAACGCATAGGCCTGATCGCCGAAGCGCTTGCCGAAGGATCGGGCAAGCCGGTCTGGATGACCCGTCCAGTGACCGGCCTCATGCGCGATGGTGGCTGCCCAGGCGGCGCGCGTGTCGAATTGTTCGACCGGCGGCATAGTGATAACGTCCGCGCGCAGATCGTAATAAGCACGATCGCCGCCACATCGCAGCCGCGCGGGCAGCCGGTCGACGAAGCGCTCCGCCCGCGAACCGAGCCGGTCGCCCGGCGGGACGAGGGAGAGGGCTTCGGGATAGAAATCGCCCGGGAGTGCGTCGATCTGGTCTGCATTGAAGACCGCATAGGACCGCATAACCCGGCGATGCTCATCGACCAGCTCGCCGGGACGTTCGCTGGAATCGACCTTCTTCGAATAGGCCTTGTAGAAGATTGCAAATTGCGCCTGCTCACCGGCACGGACCTGCCCGCCAAGGGTCTGCGCCTGACGGTAGGTCATCCAATGGCGTGACCGATAGCCGCATTGCTCAGCAGCCAGCCACAGCCAAAAGGTGTTCATGCCGCGATACGGCTCGCCATTGGCCCGCAGCGGACGACCCTGCGCCGCACACGAACGCCAGGGCCGCACCCAGGGTCGCACACCGGCCTCGAGCCGGTCGATGATGGCGCACGTGATGGTTTCGGCCGGCGAGGGCCGGTCCGATGATTGAGTCATGGCGGATACTCCGCGAAAGAGCGGCGGCCAGCGCCGCCGATGAAGGACTGCGGGCGACGCAAGAGCGCCGCCCGCCATTAGGCGTTGGTCTCAGGCCGCCTCGTCGAGGTCATCAGCATCGCCATTGGGGGCGATCTCCCCTGCCCCGCCGTCGCTGCCGTCTTCGTCGCTGAGGAAGGCGGAATAGCTGCGGAAGCTTTCGGGCTTCTCCACCGCGCCAAACCGCATCTCGTCGGGCAGCCAGCAGAGCGCCTTTTCCCGGACTTCGGCCTCTACGATGCCCTGCCCGGAACAGAGCGCCGCGCAGGCATTGGCCAAGTCACCCTTCTTGGCGTCCTTGTAGCGGCCGCGCAGCACTGGCCCGCCGATCTCTTCAAGCGCTTCGAGCATTACGTCCTTCTTCACGCGCCCGAAAAAGTTCTGGGCATCGGGCCGCCACCATTGCGCGACATCGATGTCAAGCAGCCGTCCGAGATGATCGTGGAAGCCGTTGCGGCGCCCGCCATCGTCGACGTTGAGCGTCGGTTCGAGCGTCTGCGCCATGACATGGGCGAGCCAATCGGCGCGCGCCTGTTCATCCAGTTGCCGGAAGGCATCGAAACGCGACGACAGCGTGTTCCCGCCTGCCCAGCTCACATCGAGCCTCTGCCGCTGTTCGGCCAGGACATTGCTGGCCGCGCTGCCCTCGTCGCGGAAGCCGACGATCGGGAAGCTCGCGGCGGCCGCTTGCAGCGTCGAGTGGTCCTGGACATAGCCGCTGGCGAACACGGTCCGGTGCGCGATCAGGAATATCGCGAGATCGAGCGCGAACCCCGCATCCGAGGCGACATGGGACGCCAGGATCTGCCGCCGCTGGGTCGCGAGTTCGTCGACCAGCGTCGCGCTGAGCCGGGAGGTCGCGACCTTGCCGGACGCCGCCTCGGGTTCGCCGTCCTCGCCCGCCTGACGAATGGCGCGCTCGCTGAACATGCGGCTGTGCACCCGCGGGGTGCCGTCAGGGGCAAGATAGATGAAGGTGCCCAGCTGGTCCTTGACCGCATCGTCGACCATCGTGCGCGCCGCCTCGATCGCATCGAGTTCCCGCTCGATGTCGGCGAGCCGCACCGAAGCCGCCTCGGCCTCTGGTGTGCCGTCCTCAAGTTCGGTTTCCAGTTCGCGGATGAGCGCATCGCCCTCATTGGAAAGACTGTCGACGCGATCCTGCTCGTCCTCGCTCAATTCGCGCAGCGCCGGATGATATTCGTGGAGCTGGCACTCCATGTCATAGGGCACATGAGTCGCGAGGACCGGTGTCACGAATGCCAGCTTCTGCTCGGCAGCGAGTGTTTGTGCCTCTGCTTCGAGCTTCTGGGCGGCAAGCTGCTCGATGATCTCCACGTCGACCCAGCTCTCGTCCGCATCATCGCCGAACAGGTCGCGCTCGATCCGGCCACCCGCACCGACATAGGCATCGCGGCCAACGAACCGCGCCTTCGCATCGGTCGCTTTCACCGTCCCGTTGAGGAGCGCACGGCGGACATTGTCGGGATTGTCACCATAATAGGACCGGCTCATGCTCTCGAACACACGCGCCTGGCGGTCGACATCGGGCGTGACGGCATAAGCCTGCGCGACCCCGAGCGTGATCTCGCCAGCGGCAAGCGCCGCGAAGACGACGGGAGCCAGTTCGGCAAGCCGGACCCGCTGCTCGACGAAGCGGGTCGTGACCCCGAAGCGTTTCGCCACATCCTCGCCGCTCGCCCCCAGGTCGAGGAAGTGCTTGAAGGCCGAGCATTCATCCGCCGGGTTCATCGCTACGCGATGGAAATTCTCGGCAAGGCTCGCTTCGGCCGATCCGGCATCATCCTCGAGCACCAGCACCTGAACCTCATGGTCCGCGGCAAGCCGGTTCGTCTCAATCAGGCGTTGGAGCGCCCGCAAGCGGCGGCCGCCCGCCTTGACGGTGAAGTGGCCCGCCTTTTTGAGCGGCGTGACCACGAGATTCTGCAACAGGCCATGCGCAGCGATATTCTCGGCCAGACTGTCGAGGTCGGCATCGCGATTGGATTTGCGGACATTATCCTTGGAGAGCGAGAGGTTCTTGACCTTCACGGACTGGATCATCGGTTGTCTCCTTCGAGGGTTGCGCCGACGTCGTCGGCCGGCTTGAGCCACTCAGGCCCACCCGGCCGAAGGCCCCCTCCCCTCTCTTCGATCGCTTGACGCTGCCGCTGTTCAGCCTACGATCTCGCCAAGGATCTCGACGGCGCGGCTCGGTGGGACGAAGAGCCGCGTGCGGTGTTGGATGATCTCGGTGAAGCAGCCCGCCGCCTTGAGATGAGGAAGGGCGTCGGACTGCCAGTCGAGCAATTCGAGGCGGTGGTCGCCGGCGACCAAGGCCCGCTTCAGCCGAAGCGACCCGATCGGCATGATCTCGCCCGAGGTGCGAACGTGCTCGACCCGCGCGCCTAGATCGATCGCGACATGGGCGGCGATGCCGAATGCGCTGGCGATCCGCTCCACCAGCGGCGCCGGAATAAGACGCCCGAGAAGCGACTGGCCGTCATCGCTCGTCAACCGCCAGACCTGGACATGATCGTCGGGCAGCTTTCCCCAGACCGGGAGCAGCAGGCCCGTGACCAGATAGATGATCTGCGTACGCGTCTGCGCGGCCATCGCGTCGCATTCGGCCTGCCAGGCTTCATCGAAGTTCGCGCAGTCCGCGTCGGTCCAATGGGTTTCGGCGAAGAGGTCCTGCCGGTGCCGTTCGGTGCGCGTTGGACGCACCAGCTCGTAGCGGCGCACGGTCCGCCCCTCTTCGTCCGTCAGCGAGAAGGTCGGCCGGCAAATGGCGGCCTTACCGGAGCGCGGGTTGATTAACCCACGCGCTTCCGGGTCGGCCAGAAGCCAATGCGCGCGCTCCAGGGTCAGCGGTCGATATCGTTCCTCGGTTTCGATGCGCAGGATTTCGGTTTCGGCGCCGCTCACGGGATCGCACCGGATCACCGTGCGGTCGAGGATCGAAATGCGGTCGGCCGCGATCGTTTCGACGCCAAGATCGAGGGTGCCAGCCTCGCGGGCCTTTTCCACCCGTGCTTCGATCAAGCCCAGATATTCGTCGAAGATCGCGTTCTGCAGGTCGATGCGCAGCGCCAGGATGCGGTTCAACCACCGCTGGATCGTGGGCAAGGTCTCAGTGAGCCCCCCACCCTCCCCGGCCAGGTTCAAACCGGTGAGCGACTGGAATTGATCGAAGCGCACCGATTGGAGCTTTCCCTGGAACAGCAGGCGAAACCACTGGTCGAGCGATTCCCGCGCGAAGTCGGACTCCAGATTGTCACGGGGATCGAAAAGTCCCTGTCCACCGGTCTGGCGCTGGCCGCGGGTCAGCGCGCCGAGGCTGTCGAGGCGTCTGGCAATCGTCGAGATGAACCGCCGTTCGCCGCGGCAATCGGTGGAAACGGGCCGAAACAGGGGTGGGCTGGCTTGGTGGGTGCGGTGCGTGCGGCCCAGCCCCTGGATCGCCGCGTCAGCACGCCAACCGGGCTCGAGGAGATAGTGAATGCGGCGGCTCTGATTGGGCACGTCGAGGCTGGCATGATAGCTCCGTCCCGTGCCGCCGGCGTCGGAAAAGATCAGGATGCGCTTTTCGCCGCGCATGAAGCTGTCGGTCTCCGCGAGGTTCGTGCGCGCGCTGCGCCGTTCGATCCGCTGACGGCCCTCGGCATCGACGATGATCCGCCGGCTGCGGCCCGTCACCTCGGCCACTGCCTCCGTCCCGAAATGCCCGATGATATGATCGAGCGCCGAGCCGACCACCGGCAGCGCACAGAGTTGCTCGAGGAGCTGGTCGCGCATGGCCATCGCTTCCCGGCACAGCACGGGCTGCCCGGCCTCGTCGATCATCGGTTCCGAGCGCACCGTGCCGCTATCGTCGGTATAGGTGCGCATCTGGCGCACCGGAAAGGCCGCCGTCAGATAGTCGACCAGGAATTCTTTGCAGTCGCAGTTTATGTCGAGCGTGGCGGCGGGAGGCGCAGGTTTTCTTCGGTTTTCCATGATTTCACTCCAGATAATTGCCTGAAAAGGTTGAATGCTGGGGCCGTTAGGATTGTCGGCACCGCTGGAATGGTGCAGGTTGTAGAGAATCCCGGAGGCAGTCGTTCGTCGCTTTCAATCGAGGTCCCGATGCAAGGCTGTCCGCCATGGAGATCTGCCATGCCGAGCAAACTGCCCAAGCGCTCCATTACCGTTTTTCTCCCAGGGATTTTTCTGGGCTTGCCCGGCGTCGCGGGCGCAGTGACATTGACGTCATTGAAGGGCATGGATCTTGAAGGAAGCTATGGCTCGTATGCGCCGCGTGGCGATTGCTCTCGAGGGGCGAGCCTTGAGATCAACGAAACCGGTTTTACTTTCAAAGCGTCTGGTCAGACTGTAAAAAGCACCCGGTTTGAGTACGCGGCTTCGTTTCTTGGCCCGACCTATGAAGGCATTAGCGCGGTCTTTTTTCCTTTTCCTGTCAATGCCAACGATTTCGGACGCGTGATCTTGACGGTCAATGACGACGAAAAGCGAGGCGTAGTCCGCCTTGAAGCAGACGTCGCGCCTGGACAGCGCCTGGATCCGTTCAAGTCAGCGCTCGTGTCGCAATCCCCACTGCTCTTATGCAAGGGGTCTGGGCCAGCATCTGCTGCTTCAAAAGCACCGCTGCAAGCAAGGCCAGTTTTGGGAAAACCGACGCCGCTAGCCTGGACCAATCTTGCCAGTTCCATAGGGAAATTCCAAAGTGATTCCGATCCCAACGGAATAGATCTTTTGACAAGTGGTCCGATAGCTGACGCGATACGTTCGCGTTTGGGCCGCAAAATGGACCTGCTGGCCAGCAATCTTTCGGCGATATCCGGTCTCCAACGACAAGGGTCTCTCTATTGGGTTACGGGAAATGCGCCGCATCAAGGCGGTGTAGAGCAAGCCTATGTTCTGCTTGATGCAAATCGCCGTGCCGTTCAAATTGGCCTTTGGGAGAAGGGAAAGTTGACGGTCTATGCGCCTCAAGGAGGCCGCTTGCCCGTGCCCCAGGACATTGCTCGCCTGCTTATGGACAGCCCACCTGAGGACGCAGTGCCGCTGCCTGGGACTGCTTGGGAGGTCGTGCCGGTCCAAGGTCGCGCCCCAATGGCCTATGTCGATGTAGCTGCTTCGCCAAACATCAAGTCGTTTAGCCTGTTTTGTGAAGGCAACCGCCCCATGATGGCCATGCTCCTTAACAAGCCCGCGACGGTGCAGCGCGTTACGGTTACATGGAATTTTGCTGGTCGATTAATTGACATTCCGACCGGCCGCGCGAACGCTCAGAGCACGTTTTGGCAGGCCAACCTCACTGGTTCCCAACTCATTCCGATGCTTCTCCGTCAAAACGGTTCGGTTATGCTACGCATCAACGGCCGCCTCGAAGGCGAAGCTTTGTTGGCGGGAGCGCCACTGGCGCTTCGGACTGCGATGCGGACCTGTGTCAAATTTTGACATGACCTCCTGCACGTATTTCCTGAAGCATTGATAGTAGATCGTCGCTTTTCGGCTTGAAGCGCCCGGGCCTAATGGCAGGGGCGCCGTGCGCCGCGAGAATTTGCAGCTTTTCCTCGGGATCGGCGCGCAAATAGGTCTCGGTGCTCTGGATGCTGGCGTGCCCGAGCCATAATGCGACCTTGCGAATGTCCCCGGTCGCCGCGAGCGTGTGCATTGCGCAGGAATGGCGCAGCACGTGCGGTGTTACGCGCTTTCCAAGGATCGACGGCTGCTTCTCTGCCGCGGCCTTGACGTGCTCCGCCAAACGGAACGCAAATCCGTCGCGGGTCATGGGTTGCCCGCTGGCATTGAGGAATATCTCGGCAGCTTGCGCATCGGGGCGGATCGCAAGCCACGCGCGCAATGCGAACTGAGTCTCCTTCCAGAGCGGGAGGACCCGTTCACGCCGACCCTTGCCCATGATGTGCACGGTGGACAGGGAGCGGTCCGGGAAATCGCGCAGTTGTAGCGTTACGAGTTCCGACACCCTCAGCCCGCCAGCATAGGCCAGATGCAGCATTGCACGATCGCGGGTGCCAAGGCGTGTCCGGGGATCTGGGGCGTCGAGCAAAGCCTTGATCTCTGCCCGGTCGAGGTAGTCGATCAGCGCCTTGTCGGTCTTCTTGGTAGGGATCGATCTGACGCGAAGGGCCTGATCTAGGCAGGCCGGAATACGATACTCGATGTAGCGGAAGAAGGACCGGATTGCGGCGAGCCTGCCATTGCGAGTCCGAACACAGCTGCCGCGACCGTTCTCGACATGGTCAAGGAAGGCCATTATCATGTCGGTGCCGAGATCCTCGATCTCGAGATCGGTCGGCCGACGCTTCAGCCGATCGGCAGCGAACTGGACCAGGAGGACGAAGCAGTTGGCGTAGGTCTTCACCGTGTGCGGACTAACAGCACGTTCGCGTGGCAGATGTTCACGCAGGTAGGTCGAGAGATGCGGAGCGAGAGCCGTCATGCCGCTTCTCCTCGGTAAAGTTGCTCGCTGGCGGCAGCGATATCGCGCAGCAGCACCGGAGTGGCCTCGAGATACCAATAAGTGTTGGCGACCGACGCGTGCCCCAGATAGACGCTGAGTCCGGCCATGTGGTGTGCGATGGCTTCCCTTTCCGGTGGGCATGACTCCAGCGAGCGGACAGCGAAGGTGTGCCGCAGATCGTGGAGCCGCATGCCCGCTGTTCCAGTAGGTCCGCGATATCCGAGCAGTCGGGCCAGCCTGACGAACACGATGTGCGCGCGCACTTTATGGGGGGCTCTTCCGCGGATGGTCACGAACAGGTCATTGCCCGTGGCGCCGAGCCTTGCCCGGGTGGCGAGATATGCTTCGAGCGCCTGACGGGTCGATGGCTGCAAGGCAATCAGCCGCTGCTTGCCGAACTTGCCGTTGCGGACGATCAAGCCATCCTCGACCAGATCGTTGCATTGTAATGCGAGGGCCTCAGAAATCCGGAGACCTGTCGCCGCCAGCAAGCCGAACAAATAATGGTACGTGTATGGGCTGATCGTGTCTTGGGACGCAACGTCCAACGCCGCGGTCATGATCGCCCGGACCTGTTCCGGTTCGATGATGGTCGGTGTCGGGCGTGGCCGCTTGCCCCGACCGAAGACACCGACAGGCGGCACCTCGTAAACTGGATCATCGGCTTGGATAAAGCGGCTGAAGTTGCGAACGGTATCAAACCTCCGGCGGGCCACATTCTGCGAACTCGCCGTGTGGCACCAGTCGTAGATCCGCTGGACTTGGATGTGCCGGTCGCCGAATCCTCCGGCGTAGGCGGCGTACAGGCGCAGCATGCGTTCCTGTTCAGAGAACTTCCGCCCGAGGCTGCGATGCAGCGCCACGTATCTGGAAATGTGGATGTTCAGCATGACTGTTCTCCCGGCCAGGGCTGCGCGATCTTCATGAGCATCGGCAGATCGACCTTGGCGTAGATGGCAGTGGTCTCGGGCGAGCTGTGACGCAGGATGGTCCCGACGGACTCCAGGCCTGCGCCCGCGCGCAGCAGGTTGGTGGCAAGCGAATGCCGGAATATGTGCGACCCGGTCGGCACTCCTTCGATCCCACCGCGGTCGCGCGTACGAGCGACGATGCCCGCGATCTCAGCGGACGAGCGGAATGGCCGAAACGGTGCTTGTGCACGCAGGAACAGATGCTCTTCGGCGGCCTTCGGGCGGGCTGCCGCAAGATATGCCAGGATCGCGTCGCCAACATCCTGCGGCAATGGCAGGCGGTCCGGGCGACGCGTCTTGCCCTTGACCGTCAGGTGGCCGGATCGCCAGTCGATGTCGTCGAGACGCATGTTCTGAATATCGGCAGCCCGCAGGCCGAGCCTGGCGAGCAGGAGAATGATGGCCTTGTCCCGGACTTCCACCGGACGATCTGTCGGACAGGCCGCAATGATCCTCTCGATCGTTGCCGGGTCGACGTGGCGCGGCAGCGTCGAAAGGCGGTAGCGCTGTACTGATGGAACTGCATGCAACAATGCCGGCCGGCACTCGCCACGCACGACCAGAAACCGGATGTAGCTCCTCATTATCGTGACGAGCAGCGATGCCGACCCCGGCGTCTCCTTGCTTCGTCGTTGGAATGCGCTCCTGAGTCCGGCGGCATCCCATTGCGAAGGCTCGCCCAGCATTGGCATGAGCCGTCTGATATCGGTCCGGTAGCGCCGGATCGTCTCGTCCGTGGCGCCGCGGTGTTGCTTGAGCCATGCCAAGTAAGCCGACATGTGCGGGTCATCGTCCGCCACCGGTTCAACCGATGGGATGGCGCCCCGGCCTCGCAGGAACTCGACGAAGTGCCGTGCGCATCGCCGCCGCCGCTTGGTGCCCGTTGCGACCAGCTTGCCCCGCTTGCGCCAGACCGGGCATCGGCAATCATGCGCTGCATAGTGGTCGATGATCGTGTCATCGATATCGATCCATTGGCGCCGCGCCATGCGAAGCCAGGCCACGAAATGCTCGGCCTCGGACCGATAGGCCTGTGCCGGTCCCTCGGCAAGTTGCAGGCGATCGATCGCATCGGAATAGTCGGCGAGGTGCCGTGGCAGATCGTCGATCCCGTCGTCGACTTCGACGTAGCCTTGATCTTCCAGGAAGCGGACGAAGCGTCTGACTCGCGCTGCAATGTCCGCCTTATATACTGGCTGCTGCGCCGAATACCGGTGACACCGGCACCGATGCTTCTCGAACCGCCGGACAGCCCGATCGTCAATCGTGCGGATGGCGATCCTATGCAGGCCCAGCCAATGCAGGAAATGGCGGACCGCCGCGCCATACAGAACCGCACAGCCTGACTTCTCGTCGAGCGACAGAGAGGAGAGGAATGTGGTGAGAAGGGTGCCGTGACTGGGCGGGTCTTCGACCCGGAGCGGGGCCGCTCGAAACGGCAATGATGATCTTGATCGCATGTTGGTTCCTTCGACTTGTTGAGGTCGAAGGAACTGTAATTATCTGGAGTGAATTCATGGAAAACCGAAGGAAACCTGCGCCTCCCGCCGCCACGCTCGACATAAACTGCGACTGCAAAGAAGCGATCTAATGTTGAGCTCAACATTACACATATTCCCTCGGCGTGATGTCGACGCGAACGTCGTTCCATTCCTCGGTCGGCAGGTCGGCCAGGCGGCGTTCCATCAGCGCCTCGCCAGTCGAGACGATCTGGATGACAGCGGCATGGCCGGCTTCCAGGTCGCCGCTGATCGACCGGATCAGGGTCGGCGTCTTCATGCTGGTGAGCAGATGGCCGAAGAAGCGCTGCTTGGCGCTCTCGAAGGCCGAGCGGGCGGCGGACTTGGCCTGCCGGTTCAGCGTGCCGGACGTGCCGGTGATGTTGGCGGCCTCCATCGCCGCATCCAGATTGTTATGGATGACGGCGAAGGCCCCGGCATAGGCGTCGTAGATGCGGGTCTGCTCAGGGCTGAGCGCGTGTTCGACCAGCTCGTATTCCACGCCGTCGAACGAGAGCGAACGGGCGGTGTAGAGGCCGAGAGCGCGCAGGTCGCGGGCCAGCACCTCCATCGCCGCGACGCCGCCGGCCTCGATCGCCTCGATGAACTCGGCCCTTGTCGAGAATGGAAAATCCTCGCCGCCCCACAAGCCCAGCCGCTGGGCGTAGGCGAGGTTGTGGACCGTGGTGGCGCCGGTCGCGGAGACATAGACGACGCGGGCGTTCGGCAGCGCGTGCTGGAGGCGCAGGCCGGCGCGGCCCTGCTGCGAGGCGGCGACGTCGCCGCGTTCTCCCTTGCCGCCACCGGCGTTCTGCATCGCGTGCGCCTCGTCGAAAATGAGGACTCCGTCGAAGTCGGAGCCCAACCATTCGACGATCTGCCGGACGCGCGAAACCTTCTCGCCGCGGTCGTCGGAGCGTAGCGTGGCATAGGTCGTAAACAGGACGCCTTCCGGTAGCGTGATCGGCCGCCCCTGCGGGAAGCGCGACAGGGGCGTGACCAGCAGGCGTTCCATGCCGAGCGCCGACCAGTCGCGCTGCGCGTCCTCGATCAGCTTGTCGGACTTGCTGATCCACACCGCCTTGCGGCGGCCCTGGAGCCAGTTGTCGAGAATGATCGCCGCGGACTGACGGCCTTTGCCGACGCCGGTGCCGTCGCCGATCATGAAGCCGCGCCGAAAGCGAGCGGCGTTCTCCGCATCTTCGCGCGCGGCGGTGACGATGTCGAAGGTGGCGTCCACCGTCCACGACCCGGCGAGATGGTCCGCGTGCGCTTCGCCCGCATAGATCACGGTCTCAAGCTGGGCGTCCGACAGCAGCTCATGGATGTTGGGCGGCAGGCTTGGCCGATAGCTCGGCTTGGGCGGAGCGACCGAAGCCATTGCGGCCGACTGCACCAGCCGGGTCGGATGGGCCTGGGCGCCGGCGATACGGATCGCCTGCAATCCGTATTCCTCGTAGATGCTCTCGGATAGACGGCCGCCTTCGCCGGCGAGCCAGTCCTGGGTCTCGTAGGCGAGCGGCAGGCCCTCCGGTTCGGCCATCGGTGCAGTCGCCGGGACGGCCTTGGCGGCGCGGTTGATATAGCCGCGCACGCTGCGAGGGGTGGCAGGCGCGATGGCCGGGACCACGACGGAGGGATCGACGGCGAGCCGTTTCGGCGCCTGCTCGTCGATCCAGCCCAGCAGCGTTGCGACATCCGGCGCGACGCCGGGCGCTGCCGGAAACACGGCGGGATCGTCGACGGGCCGCTTGTCGATGACAGTCAGGCGCGTCTCGATGGTGGTGCCGTGTTTGGCATAGACGGAGCCGTCGATGACGGCGGAGAAGACGACGCGCCCGCGCGCCTGCAACCGGACGAAGGCGTCCCGCCAAGCCGGATTGTCAGGTGCGAAGCTGGCGCCGGTGATCGCCACGAGCCGGCCGCCGGGGGCCAGACGCGCTAGGGCCGAGGCGACATGGCGGTAAGCGGCGTCCGCCATGCGGCCCTCGACATTGGCCATGACCGAAAAGGGCGGATTCATCAGCACGACGCTGGGCATCACGGCGGGATCGAGATGATCGTCGATCTGCGCGGCGTCGAAACGGGTGACGGAAATGGCCGGGAAGAGAAGCGACAGCAGATTGGCGCGGGTGTCGGCCAGCTCGTTGAGAACGAGCGCGCCGCCCGCGATCTCGGCGAGGATGGCGAGCAGGCCGGTGCCCGCCGACGGCTCGAGCACCCGGTCGGCCGGGTTGATGGCGGCGGCGTGGGCGGCGACCAGGCCGAGCGGGATCGGCGTCGAGAACTGCTGGAAGGTCTGGCTCTCCGCCGAACGCCGCGTATGCGTCGGCAGCAGGTTGGCGATCTTTGACAGCGCGGAAAGGCGGGCCGCCGGAGACCCGGCTTTACGGAAAAGCGCACGTCCGTATTTACGGAGGAACAGGACGGTCGCGGCCTCGCAGGCGTCATAGGCCGTCTTCCAGTCCCAGGCGCCGGTGGCGTCCGATGCGCCGAAGGCGGTCTCCATCGCCGCACGCAGGGCGGCGGCGTCGACGCGCTCGCCGCGTTCGAGATGAGGCAGGAGCTGGTCGGCGGCCGCGAGGATGGCGGCGGCGGGTTCGGGATTGGAGCCGAGCGGAAGCGGCGCGGCGGCGGTCGCCGCCGCGGATGCGGAAATCATGGTCATGGTGGGAACCTCAAGGAGAGCGGAAAAAGGCGAGCCCGCGCGGCGCTCTCTCTCGACCGCACCGGCTCAAACCCGTCCCGGCGGCCCTCTCACTCTCAAGGCGCCCGCACGGAAAAAGCGCCCGACCGTGAGGTGGGGCGCTTTTCGAGCGGATCAGTGCCAGAGCCCATCCGCGATCTCGGAGGCGACGAGCGTGCGGGCCTTGCGGATCAGATCATCGCCGCAGGTATCGACATGGCCGAAGAACCGCGCGCGAGCGCCGTTCGCGGTCCAGTCGGCATAGGCGCAATATTCCCGAGCATCGGATCGAAACGCCCGCATGTCGCCGGCCCAGTGAGGCTTGGGCTCGACGACGACGGTGAGGCCGCCTCTGGTCTCCGGCCAGGGCAGAGACCGCTCATGCGGCGGATGCTGGCGATCCGCCGCGAAGATGGCGTCGATGTCGGTCATGGCGCCTCTCCCGTCTCGGGCCGCACGAAGCCTTCGGGATCGTCGGGATCGGGCGGCAGATAGGCGTCGTAGGGATTGCCGTCGGCGAGATGGCCGAAGGGCGTGAAGATGTAGTCGTCGTTGTCCCGCCCCACGGCGCAGATGACGTAGCGCGGGCTGCCCGTCACCGCGTCGAGGCACTCCATGAGGGCGAGATTGCCGTCGCCCGCCGCGCGCAGCAGGGTCTGGAAATTGCTCCGGGCATGGGAGGGGATGCTCATAGCGGACCTCCCTCGTCGGAGAGGGTCTGGGCAAGCCAGCCATCGGTGTAGATCCAGTCCACGGTCTCGCCGGTGGCGAGGTCGAGGACATGGGCGCCGCCGCCGAACCCGTCGAGACGCGGCCGCGAGCAGGTGTTGGCGTATTGGAAGCCCCATCTGCCGGTGAGGCCGAACTCGGCGGCGCAACGCTTCACGAATTGGATGAGGCGCTCGGGATCGCCGGTCACGTCGTCGCGCATCCAGAGTTCGGTGCCGCCGTATTGCGGCTCGATCGACAGAAGGAAGCCTTCGGAGGGTGGTTCCTCCGACGCGCCTTCCGCGGACAGCGTGTTGTAGAGGTCGAGCGCGCGGGCGGCGTTCTCGGGCGTGCCGACGTCGAGCAGGCACGAGAAATGGGTGAAATAGTTGGCCATGACAGGCTCCTGAAACGAGAAAGCCCGGCGCGATGGCCGGGCTCGGTTGAGGGATGATCGAAGGGGTCAGTAGCCGAACCGCCAGGATGGCCAGGGCTGGCCATCGTCGGCGGCGGCGACGGCTTCCGGCAGATAGCCGGCCTCGCCTTCGACCAGGGTTGGATCGCGCACCGGCGTTTCGTCGATGACGGTGACGCAAACGACGAGACCGTCTTCGACTTCGACGTGGACGGGCACGAGATACTGAAAGACGACGCGGCGCGTGGCGGACGGGTCGGGTTCAATCATGGAAGGTCTCCTTACGAAGATGCGGGGAAGCGACCTCTCGCCGCTCCCCCGCCGTGAGGGTCATTCGGCCGCGATCGTCAGGGCGTCCTCGTCCTCGATCTCTTCGGCATCCTCGTCGCCGTCCTCGCTGAGGAAGGCCGGCAAGGCGGCCTCGTCGTCGGCGTCGGCCTCCGCGCCCGGTTCGATGGCCTCCCCGTCATGGGGATCGATCAGGCGCAGCGGCTCGGGCAGCCAGGCGGTGTCGGCCAGCAGGCGCTCGGCCTCCTTGGCCATGTCGCCCTTCTTCAGATGGTCGATGAGTTGGGCGGCCCGTTCGCCGGCGCCCTCCCGGACGGCTTCGAGGATGCGGGGCTTGGTGACGCGGCCGAGATAGTTGCCGACCGTCGGCCGCCAGCCCGCCACCACCATGTCGAGGCCAGTGGCGCGCGCCAGCCGGTCGGCCTGGGCGAGGCGGACATCCAGCCCATGCTGGCTGACGCCCGATCCGTAGGGGTTCGGCCGCTCGAACAGCGCGTTCACGCCGAAGCTGACGCAATGGGCGAGCAGATCGAGGCGCGTGCCCGGATCGAGATTGGTGAGCCAGTCCCACAGCGCCTGGTCGTCGGCGGGAACGTGATCGCCCCAGCGCCCGTGCCGCTCGGCGATCTCGTGCGCCGCGCCGCTGTCCTTCAGCTCCTCCGGTTGGGCGGAGAAGAAGACGTGGCGGACGCTGGCCTCGAGGCAGCCCGTCGGCGCGGGTCGCCGGAAGGTATCGCTGACCAGCTTGTGCAGCAGCATGGTCATGGCGACGTCGGGATGCTCGGCGACCGCGTTGCGCAGCGCCAGCGTGCGATGCGCGGTCAGCTCGATGACGAGGCGCTCGGGCAGCGGCTTGATGCCGTCCTCCTCGTCGTCTTCCGGCTCCGCGGTCTGGCCGCCGACGGTGACGACGGCGCGCTGAACGGCGGGCGTGGCCGAATGGCCGGTGTCGCCGTCCGCCTCCGTCGTATCGTCTCCTTCGGGATCGACCGGGCGCTCGTCCTCGGGGCGGACATAGCCACGGTCCACCGACAGTGAGCCGTCGGCGTCGAGGCTGACGAAGACGCCGGCGATGGCGATGTCGGCCGGATCGTAGATCGCCGGGCGCTGCTCGAAGGCGTCGAGCGCCTGCTCGATCTCTCCGAGACGCGCGTCGATCTCGTCGGGCAGCTCGTCGGCTTCGGCATATTCGGCCTCGAGCCGGTCATACTCGTCACGCAGCGCCTCGCGAGTGGCGCGCTCCTCGTCGGTCAGGTCGACCGCCATTCCGACAAGCTCCCGAAGCCCGTGCTCGTGGCCGTAGGGAAAGCTCAGGGCGGCCTCGACCCACTTCCAGCCTTCGCCCGCGATCTCGTCGGCGGCGGTCTTGAGCTTCTCGGCCACCAGGCGGTCGAGCAGGGCCGGGTCTTGCAGCCAGCCGCCGTCGTCGGACTGGAAGAGGTCGCGCAACACGATGCCGCCGGCCGCTTCATAGGCTTCGACGCCCACGAAGACGGCCCGCCTGTCGGAAGCCCGCACCGTGGTCTCGGTCAGCATCCGGCGGATGTGATAGGGCTCTTTCTGCCAGCCATCCTTGATCGCGTCCCAGACCTGCTCCTGGCGTGCATGGTCGGAACTGACGGTGAAGGCCATGAGCTGCTCGAGCGTCATGCCGTCGTCGGCGTAGATCTCGAGCAATACCGGCGAGACGGAAGCGAGGCGCAGGCGCTGCTTCACGATATTGACGCCGACGAAGAAGGCGGCGGCGATGGCTTCCTCGGTCATGCCCTTCTCGCGCATGGCCTGGAAGGCGCGGAACTGATCGAGCGGATGCAGCGGCGCGCGTTCGATGTTCTCGACCAGCGAGACCTCATCGACCAGGATGCCGCTGTTGGCGTCGCCGACGACGCAGGGCACGGGCGCGGTCTTGGCCAGACGCTTCTGCTTCACCAGCAATTCGAGCGCGCGATAGCGGCGGCCGCCGGCGGGCACCTCGAAGATCCCGGTCTCGGCGCCATCGGCGTCGAGGACGGGACGGACATGCAGGCTCTGGATCAGGCCGCGCCGGGCGATGGACTGGGCCAGCTCCTCGATCGAGACGCCGGCCTTGACGCGCCGGACGTTGGACTGGCTCAGCACCAGCTTGTTGAAGGGGATGTCGCGCGCCGACGACAGGGTGATCTTCTGAATGGCAGTCGCCATGATCGTTACTCCGCGACGGGCGGCCGAGAGCCTCTCTCTCGACCTCCGACCCGTCACGAAGCGAAGCGCAGCCCTCTCACTCTCAGGAGGGCCGCGCCGGGCGGGCGGAAAAGCGTGAAGCCGGAAGCCCGCCTCTCCGCCTTTCCGGTTTTCAGGATCATCACATGCCGCACAGGCCCTCGCACTCGTTGGGCCAGAGATCGAGCTGGCCGCGATCGGCATCGGTCGACAGGTCGACCTGGTCGAGCGGCACCGCGGAACGGTGGAGATAGACGTCACCACGAATCCCCCGGAATCCGGTGCGAATGGCGGCGTCGACCGATACGGCGTCGGCCCAAGCCTCGGGATCGTGGTCGCGCATCCGCCGCCAATGATCGTCGGAATGGAACGGGCAACCGATGCAGGCGCTCTTGGGTGGCAGGGGGTAGTCGTGTCGATCCAGCCAGCGCAGGCAATCCAGACGGGTCATGCCTTGCTCGATGAGCGGCCAGCGGTTGATCTGCCACGGCTCGAACGAAGGCTTCATGCGTAGCACCTCGTCGAGCGAGATCCCGATCCACTGTTCGGCGATGGGCGCCTTTGGCGAGTGCCGGCCGGCGATGCCGAGCAGCTCGCGGACCTTCCGGCGGATTGGCGCGATCTTGTAGTCGCCGGTGCATTGGCGGCGGATCATGCCGACTCCGACCCGTTCGGTCGGCACGATGCGGGAGCCGATGGTGACGAGATCACCGTTCTCGTCCTCGTCATAGACGGGCAGCTCCGCGCCTGCCGGCGTCACGGTGCGGGTGAAGGCCGGGATCGAGGCCCATCGCTCGCCGCGCGCGCCGGCAAGAAGGTCGGCGCGCAGGTCTCCGGCCGAGACGATATGGACGGGGAAGGGCAGGACGTTGGGCGATCGCAGCCAGGCGAGATGCTCATAGACGGCCCTCGGCTCCCAGCCGGTATCGGCGAAGATCGCGCAATCCGGCATGGGGCCGATCTCGCCAAGCGCGGCCATCAGGGCGAGCGTGGTGGACTGGACGCCGGCGCCCAGGCTGAGAACACGCAGGCGGATGGACGCCTGCTGTTCGGGGGATGGCGCCAGTGCGGGGAAGACGGGGGCGTTCATCACGCCGCCTCCCGTTCGTCGTCGGCCATGCCGATGTCGGCGTCCGGCAGGAAGCCAAGCAGCCAGTCGGCCGCCTTGCTGGCCTGGGACGCGGCGCGCACGATGGCGCGATTGTCCTCGCGCAGCACTTCGAGCCAGGAGCCGATGTAGTCGGCATGACGGACGGTGGGCGTGATGCCGAGCGAGGCGCAGCAGAAAGCGGCGTTGATCTCCGCGACCAGCTCCTCGAAGGCGTATTTCTTCGAGCCGAAGCCGCCGGTAAGGTCACGGCCGAGCCGGGAGGCATGGCCGGTCGCGTGCCCCAGCTCGTGCAGGGCCGTGCGGTGCCAGTTGATCGGCTCGAAATATGCCTGGGGCGGCGGCACCTGCACAAAGTCGTGCGCCGGCATATAGAAGGCGCGGTCGCCGCCGATGCGGAAGTCGATGCCGGTCGCGCGGATCAGGGTCTCGACCCGCGGTTCGATGAGGCCGGGCGGAGGCGGTGGAGCCACAATGGCGACATCCTCCGGCAGCCCGTCGCATTGCGCCGCGTTGAACACCGTGAAGCGCTTGAGAAACGGGATCGCGGCGGCTTCCTCGCCGGTCTCACGGGCGCGTCGCTTCTCGTCCTCCGGTGTGAAACGGTCGGCATAGACGACGGTGGTGCCGTGTTCGCCGCGGCGGACATTGCCGCCAAGCGACAGGGTCTGGCGGAAGGTGAGCCAGCTCTGGCCGGGAAAGCCGTGCTGGATCACCGCGCCCCAGAGGATCAGCACGTTGATCCCCGAATAGTGCCGCCCGGTCGCGGCGTTTCTCGGCATGGCGAGGGGCGCCTTGACCGAGGCCGATCCCCAGGGCTGGACCCAGGGGAAGCGGCCCGCCTCCAGCTCGGCGATGATCTTGCTGGTGATGTCGTCGTAAAGGTTCGTCCGGCCGGAGCCGGCACGCCCGTTGCGGTCGTTCCTGAACATCGCGGTTCTCCGCGACGGGCGCCGGAGACCTCTTCTCCAGCCCTCAACCCGTCACGGAAATCCCGTCCGCACTCTCACTCTCCAGGGGGCGTTGCGGGGTTCTCCCCGCAGAAGGGGTCGGCCGAGACCCTGGCTCGGCCGCAGGGGAAGGCTTTCCCCTATCCGGGCTTCCTTGAAAACTGTCAGAAACTCGCGTATATTTCCGACAGGAGAAAGACGATGACACGGCTGACCGAACAGATTCTGGCCCATGCGACGGGACTGCCCGAAGGCGTCCCCGTGTCCGCCAAGGGCCTGCTCCACCTCGGAAACCGGGCGGCCGTGGATCAGGCATTGTCGCGCCTGTCGGAGCGCGGGCAGCTCATCCGCGCCGGTCGTGGCGTCTATCTGCGTCCCATCGCCAGCCGGTTCGGCACGCGCGCACCTTCGGTCGAGCAGGCTGTCGAGGCCCTTGCGACCCAAAAGGGGGAGATCATCGTCTCGAACGGCGCTGCCGCGGCGAACGCCCTTGGCTTGACGACGCAGGTGCCTGTCCGCTCGGTCTATCTGACCTCCGGGCGCAGCCGAAAGATGCACCTTGGCAAGCAGGTCGTGGAATTGCGGCACGCGCCGCGCTGGCAACTGGCCCTGGCCAACCGCCCCGCGGGGGAGGCCGTGCGGGCGCTGGCCTGGCTCGGCCCCGAAAGGGCGGAGGCCGCGCTCACGACATTGAAGCGGAAGATGCCGCCCGGCGTGTTTGGCGAACTGGTCGCCGCCGCGCCGCAGCTTCCGACGTGGCTCGCGCAGAGCGTCGGAAAGGCGGCGTATGGCTGACGTCTTCCTCCAGCTTTCGGCCGAGGATCGGCGCGATGCGTTGGGCGTCGCCGCCGACCGCTCGGGCCGTCCTACCCATCTTCTCGAAAAGGATGTGTGGGTGGTGTGGGCGCTGGCGACCCTTTACGCCGCACCGCTCGGTGAACATCTGGTGTTCAAGGGCGGCACGTCGCTGTCGAAAGCCTATCAGGTCATCCGCCGGTTTTCGGAGGATGTGGATCTGACCTACGACATTCGGGCGATCGCGCCCGATCTGGTCGGGGACAATGGCGAGGGCCTGCCGAAAACCCGGAGCGAGGAAAAGCGCTGGTCCAGCGAGGTCCGCCGGCGATTGCCGGTCTGGGTCGCTGAGGCCGTGCAGCCGGTGATCTCGACCGCGCTGGCCGCCGAAGGTCTGGCGGCGGCCATTCGCGTCGAGGATGACAAGCTCTTTATCGACTATGAGGCGACCGCGGCCGGCTCCGGCTATGTCGCGCCCAGCGTCATGCTGGAGTTCGGCGCCCGCTCGACGGGCGAACCGGCGAGCCTGCGCGACGTCGTCTGCGATGCGGCCGGCCTGATCGACGGGCTGATATTCCCGACGGCGCGGCCGCGCGTCATGCACGCGGAGCGGACCTTCTGGGAGAAGGCGACCGCCATCCATGTCTTCTGCCTCCAGGAACGGCTGCGCGGCGACCGCTTCGCACGACACTGGCACGATGTCGTCCGGCTGGATGAAGCCGGCTTCGCGGAAGCTGCTTTCGCCGATCGCGAACTGGCCAACGCTGTCGCCCGCCACAAGTCGATGTTCTTCGCGGAGAAGGCCGCCGACCGCACGCCGATCGACTATGCAGCGGCCGTCAACGGCGGCTTGCAGCTCGTGCCGGCCGGCGATGGCGCGAAGGCGCTGGAGGACGACTATGCCCGCATGGTCGAGGATGGGCTGCTCTTCGACGACGCTGAACCCTTCGAGGCGCTCATGGCGCGATGCGCTGACATAGCAGCACGAGCCAATCGAGCGGGCGCACAGGGGGGCGGGCAGTGAAGATATACTCGGTAACGATCGAAAACTTTCGCGGTATCCGGTCGGCTAAGCTGGTGCTGCCTGATCACGCCGTGCTGATCGGCGACAACAACACCGGCAAATCGTCGGTATTTGAAGCGATCGATCTCGCCTTGGGGCCAGATCGGCTTAGCCGGCGGCCACCCGTGGATGAACACGATTTCTATCAGGGTCGTTACCTTCCCATCCCAAACGCAGAGGCTCCCGAAGGTGCGGAGCAAGGCCCTGCGCCGAAAATCACGGTCGAGGTGACGATCACCAATCTGTCGCCGGAGCAGGAGGCGCGATTTGGCGCCAACGTCGAGTGGCTGAATACGACCACGGGAGACTTCTTTCAGGAGGCGAACCCGGCCGGGGTTGATGCTGCTGAGATCAAGGCGGCGCTGCGCGTCACCTTCGTCGGCGAATACGATCCTGATGAGGATGATTTTGTCGGCAACAGCTATTTCACCCGCAGCCTTTCAGAGGATGACACGCCCGCATCGTTCTCGAAGAAGGACAAGCAGCACTGCGGATTTCTGTTCCTGCGTTCGTTGAGGACAGGGTCTCGGGCGCTCAGCTTGGAACACGGCAGCCTGCTGGACATCATCCTCCGGCTGAAGGAAATCCGGCCGCAGATGTGGGAAGGGACGATCGGAACGCTCGCAGCCTTCGATGTCGCGAGCGACCCGGCCATTGGCATCTCGGGCGTGCTCGAGAGCATCGACAAGTCGCTGAAGAAATACGTCCCGCGCGAATGGGGAGTGAAACCGCACCTGAAGGTGTCGAACCTGACGCGCGAGCATTTGCGCAAGGTCATCACCGCGTTCATCGCAACGGGTGCGGGCGATCATGCCGCTCCCTTTTTCCGGCAGGGAACGGGGACGATCAACATGCTCGTGCTCGCGATGCTGTCACAGATCGCCGAGGACAAGCAGAATGTCATTTTCGCTATGGAGGAAGCCGAAACGGCTATTCCGCCATACGCGCAGAAGCGGATTGTCCATGAGCTGCGCAAGCTGTCGGCGCAGTCGCTCTTCACGTCGCACTCGCCCTATGTGCTCGAAGAGTTCAGCCTCGACGAAACCGTCATCCTCTCGCGATCGGACGATGGCCAACTGAGCCAATCCAAGATCCAGTTGCCGGAGAGCATCAAGCACAAGCGCTATCGGCAGGATTTCCGAACCCGATTTTGCGAGGGGCTCCTTTCGCGCCGGGATACCTCGCTCAATGGAGGGGCGACAGAGGCGACGTCACTCCCGGTCGTCGCGCGGCGTTTGGCGGAGCTTAACCCAGGCACCTATGCGTCTTTGGAAGCTCTTGGCGTATGTGTGATCGACGCCGGAAGCGAGACCCAAATCGCCGACCTGGGGGCGCTCTACAAAAGCCTCGGGAAGCGAACCTTTGCGTTATGTGACAAGCAGGCGGATGCCGCCAAGGCAGCCATCGAGGCGCAGGTGGAACGTCTGTTTATGCATGACCAGAAGGGTGTCAGAGGATCCGGGCATAAAGGACGGGCTTCAAAGCGCACTCGAGCGATTTGCCGATCAACTCGATTGGCCGCCCCACCTTCTCGCGAAATACCCCGATCCAAAAGCACAGGCCGCCGCCGCGCTCGGGGATTATTTCGGCTGGTCGAAAGGTAATTGGGGAATCGCCGAGTTCTTGGCGCAGTGTTCCGAAGCCGAAATCCCGCAGTGGCTACGCGATGTCTGCGTCACCTTGAAAGCGCTGTGCGATCCGCCTCCACAGCCAGCAGAAGCCGAAGGTGAAGACGATTTTGCTGACCTGTTAGGATAGGGCGATTGTGCTGTGGTCGACCTAACCGAAACGCAGAAGGAAATTCTACAGGCCGCTGGGCATCAACTTGTCACCGGCGGCCCCGGTTCGGGGAAGACTACCGTCTCGATCCTCAAAGCGGCCAAGATCGCACGAGAGAAATTGAAGCCTGGCCAGCGCATCCTTTTCCTCAACGCGTGCTACCGTCCGCGCGACGTGCCGTCGACCCGGGGAGAGCGCAATCACGCGGGAGGAGACGCGCCGGATCGAGGTCGATACCTACCATTCATTCTTCTGGCGCATCCTCAAAACGCACGGCTACCTTGTCGGATTCCCGCGGCGGATGACGATCCTCACGCCTCCGAATGAGGCGATTGCCTTGTCGACGGTTCGAAGCGGCTACAAGGCGGCCAAGAATCTGTCGGACGAGGAAAAGGCAGAGAAGCACGCGAAGGAGGAAGCGGAGCGCGCCCGGTTGGCGACAGAAGAAGGAAAGGTTTGCTTCGATCTGTTCGCGGGTCGCGGTTTCTTCATGGTTTCCAGATAAGGTTCGGCACGATATCCATTATCATTCTAGGATGAGTTCCAGATACCAGTGCCGATCATGGCAGGTTCAGGCGCTGGCGCTCAGTACGTCGTTTTAAGCTGACCGAGTAGTGCATTGATTTCATCGGCGCCGATCCGGAAAGAACCATGTCCATCACGACCTTGCCGGTGATAACTTATTGAGATCGCGCTGTTCGGGAACGACATCCTCACGGGGAAATTTCGGCAGAATGACTACAAGGGAATCGGTTGCGCGCTGTTCGAGTCGAACCCCAACCAGGCTTTGGTTCACTGGTCGGTCAAGCAGAAGATGAAGCCGACCAAGAAATGACCCGGATCGTGTCGATATTTGCACGAGCTTACTAACTCGATTCCCCTCACACGCCGCCGTCGATATGGAAGGCCCATCCGTCGAGATCATCGCCTGTGGAGTTGATGTGCAGCTACGGCCGAGGCCGACCAGCGGAGCGATGGGACGAGGCCGCGCGCACTGGCCAAGTGGAACGAATGTCTAGCAAAAGGACGGCCGACGCCGGGGAACAGCGTCTTGAAGGGGACCTATGCCGTTCATCAGGCAACTGCTGCTCTGATGTTCTCGGGTGATCCAGATGCCGATTGGGTCAGGGTGCGCGGCGTGTTGGATGCCGGGGCCTGTCAGCGACTGAAGGATGTCGCAAAGGACGTTCGCAACGTGCGCCTGCTCGAGCGAGGTATGCAGCTCCGTCAGGGGTTGGCGCAGGATTGGCGTGACATTGGCAGCTATAGCAACGCTCTTGCGATCACCCGCCAATCGTTTGTTCAGGAGCATTTCGCAACAGCCCATAAGCCGGAATCCGGCATCGTGGTGATGAACATGCATAAGGCGAAGGGAAAGCAATTCGATGAGGTTGTGATCTTTGAAGGATGGCCAAAACGGTTCAAAGGCGAAATCGTGGCCAACCCTGATCGGATCGTCTCGGGCAATGTCCATGACGGGGTGATGACTCAGGCGCGTCAGAATTTTCGGGTCAGCGTCACGCGCGCGAAGGCACGCACGACGATCATGACACCACGGGATGACGTCTGTGTTTTGCTCAGACCCGGACCGGCATGACCCAAGCCGCTGGGCATAAAGTCTAGGATGACGACATCTTCCGACCATCTGGAGACCTTGGCGCAGACACTGGAGGCCACGGGGGATTACCGGGTGATCCGGCGTCTCAAGCCACGCCCTCGCGCCGTTCCGCCTCCCGGCACCCCGCTGCGTCTTGGCCTGGTGGTCGATGTGGAGACCACGGGGCTCGACCCTCAGCGCGACGAGATCATCGAACTCGCCATGACGCCATTCAACTACGGCTTGGATGGCACCGTTTTCAGCGTGGGCGACAGCTTCCAAGGGCTGCGTCAGCCGAGCGAGCCTATCGCACCGGAAATCACCGCGATCACGGGCATCACCAACGAGATGGTGGCCGGCCAGATTATTGATCCCGCAGCGGTAGCCACATTCGCGGCGCCGGCTTCGCTCGTCATCGCGCACAACGCGGCGTTCGATCGCCGCTTCCTTGAACGATTCAGCGACGTGTTCTCGACGAAGCCGTGGGCTTGCTCGCTCAGCCAGATCGATTGGGCCGCGGAGGGGTTCGAGGGCACGAAACTCGCCTATCTCGCTCAAGCCGCCGGCTTCTTCTACGACCGCCACCGCGCGATGCACGACTGTCTTGCCACGGTCGAGTTGCTGGCAATGCGGCTGCCCCGATCCGGCGTTACGGGTCTCAGCCGCCTCCTGGACGGCGCTCGTGCCGTTTCTTGGCGCATTTGGGCGGAGAACTCGCCCTTCGACCTCAAGGATGTCCTCAAAGCGCGGGGATACCGTTGGAACGGCGATCCCGGCCCGCAGCCGCGCGCATGGTATATCGACGTTCCCGAAGCTCAGCGCGAGGCAGAGCTGCGGTTCTTGAGAACGGAAATCTATCGGTATGAGGTCGATCCCTCGGTTCGGCGGATCGATGCGTATGATCGGTTTTCAGACCGGATCTGAACGCCGTCGAGGGCCGGGCTATTGCTTGCCCTGGCCGTATCCATTGCCGCCCTCGATGTTCCCGGTGGCCTTCAGCAAGTCCCCGATGGAGCGCCCGCCGATCCGGCAGGTGGCCACCACGCGGTCGTAGGACTGGCGGTTGGCGACGCACTCCGCATTCCGACCCATCGCGATCTTCTCCAGCGCGGCCTTGGCTGCGGGGCCGGTGGGGGAGTGAAGTTCGGGCGCGTAGAAATCCTCCAGCCGGATCTCCACCCAGTTGGCCGGCCCTTGACCGACGGCCACGCACAACGAGTCGCCGTCGCCGACATAGACCACGGGACCGGAGAAGTGCGCGCCGCGATGGAGATAGGACGGCATCGGGCCGCGGTCGGGAATGGCCTTGCAGGGGTCGGCCTTGGCCGCCGTCGCCGTGGTCAGTGCGGCCAGCACGGCCAGCCCCATTACGATACGCATAGTCGTTTTTCACTTCCGCCTTTTATGGTGCGCCGGAGGCTTATGCCGCCGCTTTCAGGCGCTTCTTGGCGAGCATGGCGCGGACGAACTTGTCCCATTTCGCCATGCCCGCGCGCTTTTCCACCATGTAGTGCCAGCGGTCATAGTGCTTGGAGCTGACGTCCTGCAACGCATGGTTCTGGAGGCGGTCGCGGATTTCCTTCGAGATCCCCGCCTTGCCGGTCAGCGTCTTGAAGGTCCGGCGTAGGTCGCGGTTCGTCACATAGGGGATCACGCCGCGGTCCCGCTGGCGCCACATGAACGAGTAAAGCGTGCCGTGGCTGACAGGCTTGGACGGGTCTGTGGCCGACGGGAAGAACCAGCCATATTCGTTGACGTTGATGGACGCGAGTAGCTCTGCGGCCAGCTCAGGCACCGGAACGGCATGGGGCTGATTGTTCTTGGTCTTGGACCAGTCGATGATCTTTTCCTTGGCGTCCCACTGGTCGATGTGAAGGCTGGCGATCTCCTGGACGCGCTGGCCGGTCAGCATGATGATCCTGACGGCGCGGGTATAGGGCGGATGAACCGGCGTGTCGGGGCATTCCAGCCAACGATAGAGCTGCACGAACTCGTCCTCGTCGAGCCAGCGGGTGCCTTTGACTTTCGGTTCGGTCGGAATACCAGTTGCCGGATTGAAGGGGATGCGAAAGCGGCGAGACGATTGCTGCCGATAGTCGTTGTCGGACTTCATGCCCCAGCCAAAAGCCGCGTGCATGTAGGAACGCACATGGTCGGCCATCGACTTGGCGCCGCGCTCATAGATCGGTCGGATCAGCTCGACGATTTCCTCGGCCTCGATCTCGCGCGCCAGGCGATTGCGCCCAAGGGTGTTGGCGATCTTGTTCAGGCCCTTCTCCGTCTCCTTCCAGGACGGCTTGCCGGCGGCTTTGAGTGAAGCGACGTAGCCCTCGAAGAGGTCAGCGACGGTGCCGGGGCGAGTGTCGGATGCGATCTTGATGCTCCGGCCCTTTTGGATGACGTCGGCATAGTCGCGCTTGAAAATCTCGCGGGCCTGCGCGAGCGACATCGAGGGGTAGGCGCCGATCTTCTTCTTGGTGCGTTTGCCGTCACGCCATTGCTGCGCCATCCAGTCGGCGGTGACGCGCTTCGGCATTGGCTTGAGGACGAGGACGAGTCGGCCGGTGCCGCGCCCCTCGCCATCGGCCAGATTTTCCTGCTTGCGACTGATCTCGACGCGCTTCAGCGCATGTCGGATCGTGGTGTCGGTCAGGGCTGGCATGCGTTCCTCCTTGTCCGCAACTGGGATCGGTCGAGGAGAAACGGGGATCGTTTGCTGGGAGCGGAAAGCCGTTTTCTATCCCTTCAACCGCCCCCAATTTGCCAAAACCGTCCCCACTACGCAATGCCAAAAATTGGCGATTCCTCTAGTGTTTCAACGTGATTGAGCATGATCCTGCGGGAGCGAAATCAATGAGTGGGGTGGTTATGTACTAGGATCAAGGCCGTGGATCCAAGATCCATGGCGCGGCGGATCACCTCCCGCACATGAATTGCGGCTTGATCGACGGTCCCCTCGCTCATCATGTCATCGCGAATAAGCATGTTGCGACTGTTGAGATGCAGGACCCGAACGCGCTCCACTGACAGGAACGCCATGTCGGCGCGCAGATAATCGAGCAAAGCCTGCCAGCTACCCAGGATCGGCCGCGCCCTGACCTCCGCCTTGAGCAGCCTCAACGCCGCAGCCTGCGCGATCTTCAGCGCCGCAGTCGACGTTTCACCCATGCCGCGTACCTGGGTCAGCTGTGACCAGTCCGCGCTCAGTACCTCGCCAATGCCACCGAAGCGGGCGATCAGCGCCCTTGCGAGCGGTTTTGTGTCGCGACGCGGGATCGCCAGCGCCAGAAGATACTCGATGACCTCATGATCGAGCAGGGCGTCCGGTCCCTCCGCAAGGCGTTTGCGCAGGCGCGCGCGGTGGCCGGCGGGATCGAGATCAATTTCAGCCTCTTGCGATTGCGCGCTCTCTGACATGGGTGGCACGCTATGGCGGTTGGTCCGTATGTGCAATCGTCCTGCCAAAAGCCGATGGACTTGCGCAGGGATATTGTTTCAGGTTCGGACGTTGTTCATCCGTCACGGATTACCGCTTCACGCGGAAACCGTTGTGAGCGGTGAAGGGGGCAGTGTCTCAAACTGCTCAGGGAGCGATTCGGGCCTTTGATGAGCGTTGGGGACACGGAAACGGCAGCGCAGCGGCGCGCAAGGTGGCCGTTGGCCGCGGGCGTCGCCGGAGTTGCGGCTTTCGTCGCGACCGTGCTCTGGGTCCAGCGAGCGCCGATCGCCGACAATTTCGTCAGTCGCGAGTTGCAGGCACTGGGGGTCCGCGCATCCTATGACCTTGTGCAGGTCGGGCTTCGCACGCAGCGAATCGAGAATGTCGTGATCGGCGATCCTGCCCGACCCGATCTTTCGGCCCGCTGGATCGAAATCGACCTGGGCTATGGCGGCCTCTACCCCTCGGTCGTCGCCGTTCGCGCGAGCGGTGTGCGCATGCGTGCGAAGCTAACGGCCAACGGGCTTTCATTGGGGGAACTGGACAAGTTTCGCGATCCCAAATCGACGGCGCCCTTCGCGATGCCCGACATCGACATGAGGTTGCAGGACGCCCGCGTGCAACTGTCCTCTCCATGGGGGCAGGCCGGGCTGAAGATCGATGGCAAGGGCGGGCTGAAATCCGGCTTTCGCGGGAAATTGGCGGCCGTTGCGCCGGCACTGCAGTTCTCCGGCTGCTCCGCAAATGGTGTGACTGCGTACACCGACATAGCACTGGATGGCGAGAAGCCGCTTATCCGCGGCCCTGTCCGCATGTCCTCCCTGAATTGTCCGGAGCAGGGGGTCGCGCTGAAACAGATTGACAGCCAACTCTCGTTGGCGCTGGCGGCGGCGCTGGATCGGTGGACGGGCGATCTGCGCTTCGAAAATCGCGGTGCGCAACTAGTGGATTACGCCGTGGCGCGCACAAGCGGTGCGATTCGGTTTGCGGGCGATGCGCAGCGGACAAGCGGCGACGTTTACCTGTCGGGGCAAACCGTTCGCGCGCGGCTGGGTTATGGCGATGCGATTGAAATGGCCGCGCGCTATGTCATGGCGACGGGGCAGAAGGGCGCGGGGTTGCAGGCCACAGGTACCGCATCGGCCCGTAATGTCCGCAGCACCGAACGGGACCCGTTGCTGGCGTTCGCGCGGGCGAGTGCCGGAACGCCGTTTGCCCCCCTGGCGGGCAAGTTGGCCGGCGCGGTTCGCGATATGGCGAAAGGCAACGGAGTATCGACGCGCTGGACATTGAATGTCGGCCAACAGCTGAGCCAGCTTTCCCTGTCGGATTTTCGCCTGACTTCGGCCAGCGGTGCGCATGTGGCGATGGCCCCCGGTGCCGCGCTCTCCGCCGACCTCGGGACGGGCGCGTTCACGATGCTGGGCGGCCTGTCCATGTCTGGCGGCGGGCTGCCCACTGCGGCGCTCACATTGCAGAAACCTCAACGGGACAAGGGCATCGCCGGCCAGTTGTTCATCGAACCATATGCGGCGGGCGGGGCACGCATCGATGCGGACACGATTCGCTTCGTCGCGGCACCGGGTGGTGTGACGCGGTTCGACACTGTGTTGCGCCTTGATGGCCCGCTTCCCGATGGCCAGTTGCGCGGCCTGCAACTGCCGCTGAGCGGCCGCTATGATGAGGGCAGCGGACGATGGGCGGTCAACGAACGGTGCGTTTCCGTGCGGTTTACGCAGCTGAAATACTCAAGTCTCGCGCTGGATGCCACGCGCACGAACCTTTGCCCCGTCGGCGGCGCGATGGTGGCCGGCGGGCCGCGCGGGCTTTTTGGCGGCGTGCGCGTGCCGCAGCTGCGGCTGAAGGGACGATTGGGCCAAAGCGCGATGCTGCTGGACGCGGATGAGGCGCGCTACCTGTTGCCCGATTCCCGCTTGGACGGGCGCAGCGTCGCGTTGCGTCTGGGCGAGGGCGACCAGCCCGTGAAGTTGTCGGCGGCGCAGCTTGACGGTCGTCTCGACGCTTTGGGCCTCGGTGGTGCATTTTCCGGGGGCGGGGGGCAGATCGGTGCCGTGCCTCTGATCCTGTCCGACATGGTCGCGACATGGCGATTTGCCGATGGCGGCCTTGCGGTGGATGGCAAACTTGCCGTCGACGATGCCGCACAGCCCTACCGCTTTACGAAGATGCGGAGTGAGGACGCACATCTGACGCTGCGCGACGGACGGATCGACGCGAACGGAACGCTGGCCGAAGCCAGGAGCGGCATCAAACTGGCCGATGTACGCATTACTCATCGGCTGGGCGATGGCAGCGGCGACGCCTTGCTGACCGTCCGCGACCTTCAGTTCGGAGATGCGTTGCAGCCCGACCGCATAACCCCGCTGGCGCTCGGCGTCGTAGCCAATGTGCAGGGCCGGGTGAACGGCGAGGGACGGATTGCGTGGACCCCGGACGGCGTGAAGAGCAGCGGGGCATTCAGCACCACCAACGCCAACCTGGCCGCCGCCTTCGGCCCAGTGGAGGGGTTGAGCGGAACGATTCGCTTTTCCGATTTGCTCAACATGGTGACGGAACCCGGCCAGGAAGTCCGCGTCGCCACCATCAACCCCGGTATCCCGGTCACCAACGGCCTCATCCACTATCAGTTGCTGCCGGGCAATCAGGTACAGATCGAAGGCGGTGAATGGCCGTTCGCCGGGGGCAAGCTGATTCTCAAGCCCGCACGCATCGACCTGAGCGCCGACAAGCCGCGGCGCATGACGCTGGCCGTCGAAAATGTCGATGCCGCAGTGTTCCTGCAACAGTTTGCGTTCGAGAATATCAATGCCACCGGCGTTTTCGATGGCACGATGCCGCTGGTGTTCGATGCTCAGGGCGGCCGCGTGGAAAATGGAGAGTTGATCGCCCGACCCGGCGGTGGCGGCATCGCCTATGTCGGTGAGTTGACCAAGGAGGACCTGGGAAGCTGGGGCAATTTCGCGTTCCAGAGCCTGCGCGATATACGTTATCGGACGCTGGCGATCGTTCTGAACGGGCAGCTGGATGGCGAGATGGTGACCGCGATCCGCTTCACCGGCCTTAGCCAGGGAACCGGGGCGAAACAGAATTTCCTGACCCGGAAAATCGCGTCCCTGCCGATCATCTTCAACGTCAATATCCGCGCGCCATTCCGTCAGTTGCTCTATTCGGCGCGCAGCTTCTACGACCCCAGCTTGCTGATCGAGGCAAACCTGCCCGCACTGATGGACGCGCAGAACCGCGCGGCCGGTCAGGCGACGCCACCGAAACCGCAAACCGTTCAGCCTTCCGAAAGCGAGAAACAGCCATGATGCGTGCCATGTTGACGAGAGGTGATCGCGGTGCGACCTTCCCGGCCATGAACAAGGGCAGGGGCAAGCGCGCGGCGCGGATCGGCCTGGTCCTTCTGGCGAGCGCGCCCGTTGCCGGGTGCATCACGCTGGAGGCGCCGGACAAGCCGATCGAGATCAATCTCAACATCAACATCAAGCAGGAAGTGGTCTATCGCCTGGATGGTCAGGCGAAGAACCTCATCCAGCAGCAGGCGGACATATTCTGATGACGAGCATGACGAAGTTTCTGATCCTTGCCGGCGCGGCCACGATCATCGCGACCCCGGCGCTGGCGCAGCGCGATCCGGCCTATGCCGCCGCGCGCGCCGCCGGAAAGGTGGGCGAGAAGCCTGACGGCTATCTCGGCGTCGTCGGCGCGCAGGGTGCGGACGTTCAGGCGCTGGTGCGCGACATCAACATCAAGCGCAAGGACGCCTATACCGCAAAAGCGCAGGCCAATGGCTCTACGGTGGAAGAGTTTGCATTCACCACGGGATGCAACCTGATCGCGCAAACGTCGCCTGGCGAGAAATATATGACTCCCGGCGGCAGCTGGGCAACGCGCGGCGCGGGTGCGCCGGAGCGGGACAGCCGCTGCCTTTGATCCTGCGCGCTTGGCTGGCCCTTGAACGCCATCGCGATTTCGCCGTTGCGCTCTGGTGCCAGCGTAGGCACGTAAGGTCCTGAAAGCCGCGGCAGGGATCGGCCAGACGCATTCGGGCAGCCACGCTGTCCTACCTTTGTCCGATACCAGTCATGCCATGGTTGACTTGGGGGGCTACCCTACCTAAACGGCCGGTGCCTTGGCGGGTTCGATCGTTTGCCTTATCGTCCGAACCCACGGGAACAACGTGTTTCCCTGTGGAAGGACGACGATATGGCCAACAACGAGCCTGGGCAGGACCCCGGCGGCGCCGATGCGCGAATCACCTCGCTCGAAGAGCGGTTGAAGCGCGTGGAGCACGACGAGGCGGTCAGAACCGGCCGGACGCAGGAAAGCAGTGACGAAAGCTATCGTCAGGGCAATCGTGTGCTGGCCGAGTTGATCGGGGGGATTGCAGGAGGAGCGCTGATCGGCTGGGTCATTGACCATTTTGCCGGCACGTCTCCCTGGGGACTGCTGGTCATGATGGCGCTCGGCATCATCGCGACCTTCAGAAATATCATCATGATGTCCAACCAGCGTCCGAAATAAGGTTTCGGGCGCTCGCGTTGCAGAATTTTGGGGTAGATGAAGTGGCGGAACAGGGCAAAGTAGACCCGATGCACCAGTTCACGATCGAGCCGTTGTTCGGCACCGATCACTGGCAGATCGCGGGTCACAATATCGCCTTCACCAATTCCTCGCTCTGGATGGTCATCTCGGCGATCGCGTTGTGGGCCTTCGTTCTCCTGGGCATGAAGCGTTCGCTGGTGCCGGGTCGCTGGCAGATGGCGGTGGAGACGATGACCGGTTTCATCGACAATCTGGTGTACGCCAATGTCGGCCCGGAAGGTAAGAAGTACGTTCCTTACGTCTTCTCGCTCTTCATGTTCATACTGTTCGGCAATATTCTGGGCCTGGTCCCGCTGGGTCTGGTGGGTAGCCATGCCTTCACCTTCACCAGCCACTTCACGGTGACCGGCGTGTTGGCAATCCTCAGCTTCTCGATCGTGCTGATCGTCGGCTTCTGGCGCCATGGCTTTCATTTCCTATCGCTGTTCGTGCCGCACGGCACGCCCGCCTGGCTGCTGCCGGTCATCCCGCCCATCGAACTGGTTTCGTTCATGGTACGCCCGTTCAGCCTCGGCCTTCGTCTCTTCGTCGCCATGATGGCCGGCCACATTCTGCTCGAAGTGCTCTCCGGCTTCATCATCTCCAGCGGCAACAGCGGTCCGCTCTGGGGCACCATCGTCGGCCTGCCCAGCTTCCTGCTGATGATCGCCATCAGCGCCCTGGAACTGCTGGTCGCCGGTGTGCAGGCCTATGTCTTCGCGCTGCTTACCTCGCTCTACATCAACGATGCGGTGAACCTGCACTAAGTTGATCGTAGTCCACGACATTACCCGTCAACGTATAATTGAGTTTAGAAAAGGAGTTTGAACATGGACGCAGAAGCCGCAAAGCTGCTCGGTGCAGGCATCGCCGCTATTGGTGCCGGTCTGGCCGCGCTGGGCGTGGGCAACGTCTTCGCCTCGTTCCTCGAAGGCGCGCTGCGCAATCCGTCTGCCGCCGATAGCCAGCAGGGCCGTCTGTTCATCGGCTTCGCCGCTGCCGAACTTCTCGGTCTGCTGGCGTTCGTCGTCGCGATGATCCTGGTGTTCGTCGCCTAAGCTTTTGAATGCCCGGACGCTCGTGGTATCCATCGCCTTTACCCTGCACGTGCAGTTTAAGGGTCGCGATGGATGCCGGAGCGCCGGAATTTATGGATAGCGGTCCGCAATGCCTCAGATAGCCCAGCTTGCCGCCACCTATTCCAGCCAGATTTTCTGGCTGCTGGTGACGTTCGGCTTCGTATTCTTCGTGGTCGGCCTTGGCATGTTCCCGAAGATTCAGTCGACTGTCGATGAGCGTGCCGCAAAGATCGGCGGCGATATCGAAGCGGCTCAGGCCGCCTCGGCCGCTGCCGACGCCATTCAGGCGGATTATGCCGCACGCACGGCCGCCGCGAAGGCGGACGCTCAGAAGGTGATCGCCGAAGCGAAAGCCAAGGCGACACGCGCGTCCGAACAGAGCGTTTCCGCTGCGGACGCCAAGATCGCGGCACAGATCGCACAGGCTGAAGGCCGCATCGCGGCTTCCCGCGACGCGGCGCTGACCGAGATCGAGAAAGTCGCGGCCGATGCCGCCATCGATATGGTGGCGAAGGTTTCGGGTGCGACGCCCTCGGCCGCTGCCGCTGGCAAGGCGGTTAAGGAGGCGCTCGCCAATGTCTAACGCCGCTCTCACCGGAGACGAAGCCGTGGCGCAGAATATCGATCGGGCTGACAAGGTCCAGTCGCTGGACGGCGATGTGCACGCAATGACCGAGGCACATGGTGGCCCGGAAACGGGTGAGCATCATGCTGAGCCCAGCCTGTGGGGTGCCGGTCCTGGCGCGATCGTCAGCCTGGCGATGGCCGTGTTCCTGCTGGTCCTGTTGCTCAAGAAGGTTCCTGGCGCGATGGCGAAGGGGCTGGACGGCAAGATTGCCGAAATCCGCAAGAACCTTGACGAGGCAGCGCGTCTTCGCGCCGAAGCCGAGGCTTTGAAAGCCGAATATGAAGGCAAGGTCGCAGCCGCAGAGGGTGAAATCGCCGCCATGCGCGCTCAGGCCGAGCATGATGCGGCGCAGGTGATCGCCAATGCCGAAACCGATGCTGCTGCGCTGGTGAAGCGCCGGCAGAAGATGGCCGAGGACAAGATCGGCGCAGCGGAGCGTTCCGCCATTGCCGACATCCGCGCCAGGACGGTCGCTGCGGCGAGCGCTGCTGCGGCCGCATTGGTGGCTCAGACGCATGATGCCGCTTCGGATCAGGCGCTGGTCGACGCGACGATCAAGGCACTTTGATCCCTTAAATAGCCGTCGTTTTTTCGTCGGTTAGAAGAACCTCCGGGCTGGATGGCCGCGGAGGTTCTTCTTTGTGCGTCGGGATTAGCGTTTCGGTTTGCGGAACAGATAGACGAACTGGTCGGTCTTGCCGCGAATGGCTGGATCGAAGACATTGGCGCTGTGCGGATCGGACGCGTTGTGCAACAGGTCGCTTTTGCTGACGAACTGAAACCCGGCCCGCTCGATTTCCGCGCGCGCAACTCGCCGGATCGATGCGGTGCAGGGTGTCGGGCGCGGCAAAGCCTGGGTCGCTGTTGGCCACATGGTCGATGACCAGTAGCGTGCCGCCGGGCTTCAGCGCGTCGAATAGTCGCTTGTTGACGGCATCGGCCAGCGCCACGCCGCCAAATTTCAGATGCAGGTCATGATAGTTCTGCACGGTGATGATCGCATCCAGCCTTTCGGGAAAGGCGATTTCGCCGAGCTTCATGCTGAGCGGAATCGTGTTACGGTAATCCGCGACCGCCGCCTTTTGCTCGTCGCCATACGCCGGGCGATAGGCAATGAATTCAGCCGGCTGATAAGCATATACCTTGCCTTTCGGACCGACGGTGCGGGCGAGGATGCGGGTGAAGTATCCACCACCCATGATGAAATCGCCGACCTTCATTCCGGGGCGGATGCCGGCCATGGTCAGCAGCTCTCCGGGATGGCGCGCACTGTCGCGCGTCACATCGGCTTGAGGGCGCATGGGATCGGCCAGGGCAGCCCGGATGGACGGCGTTATAGTCGCGTCCTTGGCCGAAGTGGCCGATGGCCATGACAGGGCCGTGGAAGCGATCAGGGACGCATAGAGCAGACCAAGGGGCAGGCGCATCGAGTCTCTCCTGTGATGCCGCCGGTGCGACGGCAACCCGAACCTATCTTTCGCATCGGCGCACGCAAGTTGCCTGTGGCCGCTCGACACCCTAAATCGCTGCCATGTCATCCCCGAATACGCCCGATCGGTTCAATGAAGAGCAAGCGACCTATGCCCTTCGGGGATCGGGCAAGCCCGACATAGAGGCTGGCGTGGCCGCGATCCGCGCGACCTTGAAGACGCTGCCGGTGCGGCCCGGCGTCTATCGGATGCAGGATGCGCGCGGCGATGTGCTGTATGTCGGCAAGGCGCGGGCGCTGAAAAACCGCGTGTCGAACTACACACAGGTCGACCGTTTGCCGAAGCGGTTGCAACGTATGGTCGCGCAGACCCGTTCGATGACGATCGTCACGACCAATAACGAGGCCGAAGCGCTGCTGCTGGAAGCGCAACTCATCAAGCGTTTCCGGCCCGCCTACAATGTCCTGCTGCGCGACGACAAAAGCTTTCCCTTCATCCTGCTGCGGGAAGATCACGACTATCCGCGCATTCAGAAACATCGCGGCGCGCGCAAGGCAAAGGGGCGCTATTACGGCCCATTCGCCAGCGCGGGTTCGGTCACGCGCACGATTAACGCCCTCCAGAAGATGTTTCTGCTGCGCAGTTGCACCGACAGTTTCTTCAACAACCGCTCACGCCCGTGCCTGCTCTATCAAATCCGTCGCTGTTCAGCGCCCTGCGTCGGGCGGATCGATGACGCGGCCTATGCGGATCTGGTCCGCGACGCGCAGGATTTTCTGGGCGGCAAGTCGACGAAGGTTCAGCAAAAGCTGGGCGCGGCGATGCAGGCGGCAGCGGACGCTCTGGATTTCGAGCAGGCCGCAACCATTCGCGACCGGCTGAAGGCGCTGACCTTTATTCAGGGAAGCCAGGCGATCAATGCGGAAGGGCTGGGCGATGCCGACATCTTCGCGATGGCCAGCAAAGGCGGGGCGATGTGCATCCAGGCCTTTTTCATTCGCGGCGGTCAGAATTGGGGCCATCGCAGCTTCTTTCCGGTGCATACCGCCGATGTCGAGGATGCCGAGGTGCTGACTGCGTTCATGACGCAATTCTACGAGGAAGTGCCGCCCGCGCGCCTGATCCTGACTGATCGCGCGCCAATGGAATGTGAACTGGTGGCCGAGGCGCTGGCCGAAAGGGCAGGGGGCAAGGTCCGCATAGAGGTGCCGCAACGCGGCGATCGCATGCGCCTGATCCGGCAGGGGCAGCGCAACGCGGTCGAGGCGCTGGAGCGGCGACTGGCGGAGACGACCACCCAAGGCAAGCTGCTGACCGATCTTGCCGACCTTTTCGGTCTGGATGGTCCGCCGGATCGCATCGAAGTGTACGACAACAGCCATATTCAGGGCACGAACGCGCTGGGGGCGATGGTGGTGGCCGGGCCGGAGGGCTTCCGGAAGAATGGCTACCGCAAGTTCAATATCAAGAACCCGGACACCATTCCGGGCGATGACTTCGGGATGATGCGCGAAGTGTTCGAACGCCGGTTCAGCCGCGCGCAGGAGGAAGACCCCGATCGCGATTCGGGCGAATGGCCCGATCTTGTGTTGATCGACGGCGGTCGCGGGCAATTGAACGCTGCGCGCGAAGTGCTGGAAAATCTGGGGATAGAGGATGTCTGCCTCGTCGGTGTGGCGAAGGGGCCGCATCATGGCCGGGAAGGGCGCGAAGTCTTTCACCTGCTTGATGGGCGGGAACTTACCTTGCCCATCAACGATCCGCTGCTGTTCTACCTTCAGCGCCTGCGCGACGAAGTGCACCGCTATGCGATCGGTGCGCACCGCCAAAAGCGGGCAAAGGCGCTGACCGTCAGTTCGCTGGATGAAGTTCCGGGGATCGGCCCGGCGCGCAAGAAGGCGCTGCTGATGCATTTTGGCACGGCGCGGGCGGTGCGTGATGCTGCGCTGGAGGATCTGGCCAAGGCCCCCGGCGTGTCACGGGCCGTTGCCCAGACGGTATACGATTATTTCCACGGTTGATCGACGAAGGGCATCATCATGTCGTATTTAAGCGACTTGGTCGATCACAGTGGCATAAAGCTTCTGTTTAGGCGCAACGATCCGTTGGCCTAATGGTTTTGGCGGAGAAAAGGAGACCCCGCCAATGTCCGACAAGCCCATCATGACCACGTCCGCCGGCAATCCGATTGCCGATAACCAGAACTCGCTGTCCGCTGGTCCTCGCGGCCCGCTGCTGCTGCAGGATTATCAACTGATCGAGAAATTGGCGCATCAGAACCGTGAGCGGATCCCCGAACGGGTCGTCCACGCGAAGGGCTGGGGCGCGTTCGGTACGCTGAAGATCACGGGCGACATCGCAAAATATACCAAGGCGAAGGTGCTTCAGCCCGGTGCGGAAACGCCGATGCTGCTGCGCTTCTCGACGGTCGCTGGAGAGGCGGGGGCCGCCGATGCAGAGCGGGACGTGCGCGGTTTCGCCCTTAAATTCTACACGCCAGAGGGCAACTGGGACCTGGTCGGCAACAACACGCCGGTTTTCTTCGTGCGCGATCCGCTGAAGTTCCCGGACTTCATTCACACGCAGAAGCGGCATCCGCGCACCAACCTGCGTTCGCCGACGGCTATGTGGGATTTCTGGTCGCTGTCGCCGGAGTCTCTGCATCAGGTGACGATACTGATGTCCGATCGCGGGCTACCCACGGACGTGCGCCATATCAACGGCTATGGCAGCCATACCTTCAGCCTGATCAATGAAGAGGGCGAGCGTTTCTGGGTCAAATTCCACTTCAAGACGATGCAGGGCCATCGCCACTGGACCAATGAAGAAGCGGCAGAGGTCGTGGGGCGCACCCGCGAATCCACGCAGGAAGACCTTTTCGAGGCGATCGAGAAGGGCGATTTCCCGCGCTGGAAAATGCAGGTTCAGATCATGCCGGAGATGGATGCGGACAAGACCTCCTACAATCCGTTCGACCTGACCAAGGTTTGGCCGCATGCGGACTATCCGCCCATCGATATCGGCATCCTTGAACTCAATCGGAATGCCGACAATTATTTCGCGCAAATCGAGCAGGCGGCGTTCAGCCCATCTAACATCGTGCCGGGCATCGGTTTCTCCCCTGACAAGATGTTGCAGGCGCGCATCTTCAGCTACGCCGATGCGCATCGGCATCGCATCGGCACGCATTATGAGGCTTTGCCGGTGAATGCGCCGAAATGTCCGGTGCATCATTATCACAAGGATGGGGCGATGCGCTTCTTCACCAACAATCCCAATCCGGCCGCCTATTATGAGCCGAACAGCTTTGGCGGTCCTGTGCAGGAAGAGCGTTTTCGCGAGCCTCCGCTGCGCATTTCCGGCGACGCCGACCGCTGGAACCATCGCGAGGGGAATGACGATTTCGGCCAGCCCCGCGCACTGTTCAATCTGTTCGACGCTGGGGAGAAGGCGCGCCTGTTCGCGAATATCGCCGCCGCGATGGGAGATATCCCGGCGGAAATCGAGGAACGGCAGTGCAAGCTGTTCGATCAGGTGCACCCCGATTACGGAGCAGGCGTCCGCGAAGCGCGGGCGAAGATCAAGGACCGCAATCCATCCATCTCTGCCCCGACGGACAAGACGCTGGCCGACGCATCGGCATGAAATCATAGCTAACTCTTGAACATCCATTGACTGGGCGGCCGCTGTTCCTGACGGAATGGCGGCCGTTATTTTATGTCCCGAACAGCATGACAGGCATTGTCATCGAACAAAAATGCTCACCTGTGCTACGCATCACAGTGACGAACCGGGGGAACGTCCATTACACAATCGTCCACCGACGAATCGGAACGATCGCGAAGGGGGACGGGAATGGAAGCAGGCGTGATAGTAGGTAAGCTGCCGGAAGACAGCTTGCTCCAGGCCCTCAACGAAACGGAATTGAAGGAGCTTTTGCAACAGGCGCGGGAGCACAAGGCCAAGAAAGGCCAGGTGCTTTTGAACCAGGGAGACAAGGCCGACCATCTGCTGATCCTGCTGGAGGGGCAGGCGCGCATCACGATCTACTCGGCCAATGGTCGTGAAATCGTGCTGGGCTATGCCTCGACCGGGCAGGTGCTTGGCGAAATCGCACTTCTGGACGGGGGCACCAGGACCGCCAGCGTGATTGCGATGGAGCCACTTCGCTACCTCACCATCGGACGGGTGGCTTTCGAGCAGATGGTGGAGCGCAGCCCCGGTGTCGCCTTGCGGTTGATGCGTGAAATGGCCAACCGGCTGCGGCTGGCGAACCAGACGATCGAGACCGATCGCGCCTATGCCGCTGCGTCGCGCCTCGCCCGCTTCCTGCTGCGCTTGCTGAAGCCTCAGGACGCTGAACCGCGTATTACGCTGAGCCAGACGGAGCTCAGCATGTTCGCCGGGATCAGCCGGGAAAATATCAACCGGCAGCTGGGCCTATGGGCGCAGGCCGGCATCGTGGCGGTGGAACAGGGGCACATCCGCATCCTGGAACTGGAACCGCTGGAAGATATTGCCGACGCCATGGAATGATGGCGCCGGACAAAAGGACAGGCCGCCGGGCAAATGCGACCCGACCGGCGGCCTGTCCGTCCCTTTCCCATGCGACGCAGCAGATTGGTACAGCGCTGTCACCGGGAAAGGGACAATCAATTTCATGCCTTGAAAAGCTAGTTGGCATCGCCCTATCCCCAATCGGTGCCGGGGTCAGGTGCGGTTAGATGGATGACGCAGTTTTTGGGGCGAACGGTTTCAAACGAAACCAACTTGTTGAGGGAGGGCGCGGAGACGATGGTCCCCGCGCCCCCTATTTTTGCATTACTGCCATCGTTGACCCGATGGCAAAGCGAGGGTGATCAGGCTGCGCGCTGATCGCCTATGCCCACGATGTCCGCGCCCTTTTCTGCCGGTGCGTTGCCGGAATTGATCGCGATTTTCTTCGGCTTCATCGCTTCGGGTACTTCGCGAACCAGATCGATCGTCAGCAGGCCATCGGCGAGATTAGCCGCCGTCACGCGCACGAAGTCAGCCAGTTCAAAGCGCCGGTCGAAACCGCGGTTCGCGATGCCGACATGCAGGAAACGGCCCTGAGGTGATTCTGCCTCGGACTTGCGACCACGCACCTGGAGCAGATTCTGCTGCGCGACGATCTCGATCTCGTCACTGGTGAAACCGGCGACGGCAAGGGTGATGCGGTAACTATCATCGCCCAGCCGTTCGATGTTGAACGGGGGGTAATTTTCGCTGCCGTTGCGGGCACCGTTTTCGAGCAGATCGAACAGGCGATCGAACCCGACGGTCGAACGGCGATATGGGGAAAGGTCAAAACGAGACATGTCAAATCCTCCTTCGGAGCAAGTTGATCACAGCGGCGGACCCGGACTTGGCGCCCGCCGGCAGTCAATAAATCGGTTCCGATTGGCAACCGACCGCGCCGATATGGTTCGGAAGAAATAGCGTTCAAGGGGCGCGATCGGCGAGAATTTTGACTCGGTCATTTCTCATGTTGACGGTGGCTGTTCTTCATTCGGCTCGTTAAGGCGTCGCCATGAATCTACGTTTGCGGCACGCGGGCGCCTTCGGTTTGATCGCTTGTGCGACGGCTTTGGGCCTCGCCGGTACCGATCTGGTGCTTCCAGCGGTGCCCTCTCTCGCCCTCTCTCTCTCTGCCTGTGGACGCGGCAGCGCCCAAGAGGCGCAGTTGGTGCTGGCTGCCTTCGTCGCAGGGACTGCCGTAGGCTTGCTGGCTTTCGGTGCCGTCGGCGAGCGCTGGTCGCATCGTCGGCTGCTGATCGGTTCGCTTTTTGCCTATGCGCTGACATCGCTTCTTTGCATGTTCAGCCCATCGCTTGACGTCATGATCGGCTTGCGCTTCCTTCAGGGGGCGGCCGGATCGGCACCGGCGGTTTTTGCGCCCGGCATCATTCGCACGCTTTACGGCGATGATCGCGCCGTGGCGGCGTTCGGGCTGCTGGGGAGCATAGAGGCGGCCGTGCCTGCGCTGGCCCCGATCGCAGGTTTTGCGTTGTTCCAGAGCTTTGGATGGACATCCAGCTTTATATTGATCGCGTTTCTGTCGGCATCGGTAGCCATCGCGATCCTGATCGCAGGAAGCCATCTGCCCGTGCCGGCGGAAAGGCCGCGCGGCGGAAGCTATGGCGCATTGCTGCTTCGGCGACGCTTCGTCGGGCAGGCGGGATCGCATGCGCTGACGCTCGGCGCCCTTTTGATCGTGGTGTTCGCCGCGCCGACGACCTTTGCCAACGCAATGGGCGGCAGCGTGCGCGACTTTATAGTGATGCAAATCGGGGGCGTAAGCACGTTCATGGTGACAGCAAACGGGTCAGCCCGACTGCTGCCGCGATACGGCGCGCCCATCCTGATTATGACCGGAACGGTGATGAGCGCGGTCGGCGCCAGCGCAATGCTGGCCTATGCGCTGGTGGGTGGCGGATCGATCGCTGCGGTCAGTCTGATGTTCCTGCTGCTGAATGGTGGCCTCGGCCTGCGCGGCCCGGCGGGCTTTCATGCCGCCATAGTCGCGGCGGGCGGCGATGACGCGCGGGGAGCGGCGTTGATCGTGGTCGCGATACTGCTTGTGACGGCTTTCGGAACAGCCGCCGTCGCGCCGTTCATCACTTACGGGTTGGTGGCCATGGCGACCGGAGCGACGTTGGCTGCATGGCCGCCGTTGCCATCCTGTCATGGGATAGAGAAGCCGGGCGATCGCGCAACGGCGTGAAAAGAAAGCGCCCGGACCGCTATTACGATCCGGGCGCCCTTGGACGATTTCTCGTCTCCCCCTTGGTACTGCGTCCACACGCTTCTTAGCCCCCTAGCTCGAAGCGGGACTGCAGTGTCCCTGAACCACGGCCTTCAGCCTGTGCTTCGCAAACCTAGCTACGTCGCTATGGCATGTGAGTCACCGCCAAATGCACGGCCGTTGGCATTTTGGCCGGGGGCTGTGCCTATTTGGCCACAGAGCGGTGCGACGCCATGACCGCTTGTTTCACCGTCGCCCGCCCTCTAGGACGCGGACGTGCACATCATCATTCCGGTCGCCGCGCCATGATTCTATCCCGCTATGAGCGCATGATCGCGCGGCGCTACCTGCTCCCTGGCAAGGGCGAGCGCTTCATCGTGCTGGTTGCCGCGATCAGCCTGGTCGCCGTGATGCTCGGCGTCGCCGCCCTGATTATCGTGATGAGCGTGATGAACGGCTTTCGCGCGGAATTGTTCGACAAGATTGTCGGCTTGAACGGTCATGCGGTGGTGCAGGGCTATAATGGTCGGCTTGTCGGCTGGCAGGACGTGTTGAAGGAGGCGAAGGCGACGCCCGGTGTGGTCGACGCAACCCCCCTGATCGAGCAACCGCTGCTGGCGACCTTTGACGGACGTGTGGAAGCGGTGATCGTGCGCGGCATGACCGCGCAGGATATTCACAATAATCCGACCATCGGTTCAAAAGTCATCATGGGCGACCTGAAGGCCGTGACGCCGGGTTCGGGCAAGGTGGCTATCGGCGTGCGGCTGGCGGAAAATCTGGGCGTGCGCCTGGGTGGCCACATCACCGTCATCAACCCCGCCGGACGGTCGACTCCCTTTGGCACCGTGCCTCGACAGATCGGTTATGAAGTCGCCGCGATCTTCGAAGTGGGTGTCTATGATTATGACAAGGCGTTCGTCGTAATGCCGATGCAGGACGCACAAACATTACTGCTGCTGGGGGACAGCGTAGGGATGATCGAGGTCCATACCTCCGACGCCGATCATGTGGGCGAGATACTGGCGCCGCTGACGGATAAGGTGCGCGGCCGTGCGGTCGTGACTGATTGGCGGCAGATGAACGCATCCTTGTTCGAGGCGCTGGTGGTGGAGCGGGTGGCGATGTTCGTGATCCTGTCGATCATCATTCTGGTCGCGGTGTTCAACATCCTCTCCTCGCTGATCATGCTGGTGCGCGCGAAGACAAGGGACATCGCCATTTTGCGGACAATGGGCGCGTCGCGCAGTGGTGTCCTGAAAATTTTCATGGTGGTCGGGTTCACGATCGGCATGCTGGGCACCGCGGCGGGCGTCGCACTGGGTTTTATTTTCCTCTTCTTCCGCCAGTCGGTCGTGAACTTCGTGCAGTTGGTGACGGGCCAGAACCTCTGGGACCCGTCGATCCGCTTCCTGACCGAACTGCCGTCGAAGGCCGACCCGGTCGAGATCACGGTCATTTGCCTGATGGCATTGCTTTTCAGCTTCCTTGCGACGCTCTACCCGGCGTTCAAGGCCGCCAATACCGACCCCGTACAGGTGCTGCGTTATGACTGAGCCGGTCCTTCAGGTCACCGATCTTCGACGCAGCTTCGTGCAGGGCGAAACCACGATCGCGGTCTTGCGCGGCGTGGATCTGACCGTGAATGCCGGAGAGATCGTCGCGCTGCTCGGCCCCTCCGGATCGGGCAAGTCGACCCTGCTTCAGGCCGTGGGCCTGCTGGAAGGCGGCTTTGAAGGGTCGATCCGCATCGGCGGAGAGGAAGCGGCCCGGCTGGATAATGACGGGCGCACGCGCCTTCGCCGCGACATGCTGGGCTTCGTCTATCAATTCCATCATCTGCTGCCCGATTTCAGCGCGGCGGAGAATGTTATCCTGCCTCAGTTGATCCGTGGGGCTACCCTGGACGAGGCGCAGGCGCGTGCCGAAACCCTGCTGCGCGCGCTCGGCCTTGGCCAACGGCTGACCCACCGACCTAGCCAGCTTTCCGGGGGGGAGCAGCAACGCGTGGCCGTGTCGCGCGCGCTGGCGAACCGCCCTGCGCTGGTGCTCGCCGACGAGCCGACCGGCAATCTTGACGAGCGCACGGCCGACACGGTGTTCGATGAATTCATGTCGCTTGTACGCGGCGAGGGATCGGCCGCGCTGGTCGCTACCCACAACGAACGGCTGGCAGCCCGTATGGACCGCGTGATGATGCTGCACGAAGGCGTGCTGGAGGTCGGCGTCCGGGTCGGCTAGCTGCCGCGGACGCCGAGCCTTCGGCCAGCGATCAGATGACGACTGTCGGCATCCAGAGTCGCATGGTGATCGTGCCAGCGATGGTTATGATGATCCAATAGATCACGATGCAGGCGACGATGGATACGACCGTGTAGGTGACAGCCTTGTCCTGCGGCACCTTCATCAGGACCGGCAGGCCAAGATAGAGCACGTACAGGCTGTAAAGGCCGACGATGCCCAGGATGGCCAGCGCGGGTATGATACCGAAAACACCCGCCAGCCATGCGGCCGTCCAGGAATAGACCGCCGCCTTGAACGCCTGAACCATGTTGCTGGTGCCGCCGAACTGGGGCGCGAGCCAGTTGATGATCAGCGTCATGACATAGACGCCCACCAGACCCAGAACATAGCTGACGATGGCCGAAGCGATGATGAAGGACGGGCTGATCGCGAACATCACCCCGACGAAGGGCAGGCCGAATACAAGTTGCCCGATGACCGAGCAGATCGGGCCGATTGCCGCCAGCCAGATGACATAGGATTTGTAGATCTCGGCAACCGTCGACGGTTCCGCTTCGACAATGGGCCATTCCGTCTTGGGCGTCAGCACCATCGCCTTTGCGCGGCTTACCAGGCCATTGCCGCCCGACACAGGATTTCCGTTCATCGCTTGTCCCCCATCATTGGAATAGAAAGGACAACATGGATCGTCGCGCTTGGCAAGGTTATGATCCGCGTCACAGCCTGCGGCTTTTCCACAGATCTTTGTCGCATCGCCCCTTTCCAGAATCAGGACGAAGGCCCAATGTCGGGTCATGGCCCATGCCCGCTTCGTTCCCCTGCGCATCTTCTCCTCCTTCTCCATGCTCGATGGTGCGATCGAGCCGAAGCAGATCGCCAAACAGGCCAAGGCGCTTGGCTTCCCGGCCGCCGCCATCACCGATCGCAACGGCCTTTATGGTTCGATGAGCTTCTCCAAGGAGTGCAAGGGGGAGGGGGTTCAGCCGATCATCGGCACCATGCTGTGCGTTGCGCGTCCCGACCGGCCCGCCGGTGCCGCGCCGCTGCACGACTGGCTTGCCCTCTATGCGCAGGACGAGGTCGGTTATGACAATCTCTGCGCACTGGTGTCCATGGCGCATCTCGACCGGCCGATCGAGGAGCAGGCGCACGTCGCCTTCGATGCGCTGGAAGGGCGAACCGACAGCCTGATCTGCGCTGACCGCGCGCGGGCGAGGGCGCGCTGACCCGGCTGCTGGCGGAGGACCAGCCTGACGCGGCGCGATCGTCTATGCCGAGCGGCTGGAAGCGCTGTTCCCCGACCGGCTCTATATCGAACTGTCGCGCCGCGGCTCGATCCGGTGGAGGGTAGCGGCCGAGGAGGCGCTGATCGACCTGGCCTATGCGCGGGACCTGCCGCTGGTCGCGACCAACCCGGCGCAATATGTCGAGCCGGGGTTTCACCCGGCGCATGACGCGATGCTGTGCATTGCCAATTCGACCTATGTCGACAGCGAGGATCGGCCCGCAGCTCGACCCCGAGGCCTGGCTCAAACCGGCCAGCGGAGATGGAGCGACGTGTTCGCCGACCTGCCCGAGGCGCTGCGCAATACGCTGGTGATGGCGCAGCGCTGCGCCGTCGCTGCGCGCCGTATCGCAAGCCGATCCTGCCCAGCCTTGCGGGCGACCGCGCGGGCGAGGCGGCACAGCTGCGCGGCGATGCGCGCGCCGGGCTGGAAGCGCGGCTGCGCGACTGCCATCGGCGGACATGACGGCGCGTTCGACAGGAGCGGCGTGCGCGCTTTCCTGCCTATTACGACCGGCTCACGTTCGAGACGGACATCATCGTCCAGATGGGCTTTCCCGGCTACTTCCTGATCGTGGCCGACTTCATCAAATGGGCGAAGGCGCAGGATATTCCGGTGGGGCCGGGGCGTGGCTCGGGTGCGGGCTCGGTCGTCGCCTGGGCGCTGACCATCACCGATCTCGATCCGCTCAAGCTGGGCCTGCTGTTCGAACGCTTCCTCAACCCCGAACGCGTGTCGATGCCCGACTTCGACATCGACTTCTGCGAAACCCGGCGCGGCGAGGTGATCCGCTATGTGCAGGAGAAATATGGCCGCGATCACGTCGCGCAGATCATCACCTTCGGTAAGCTGAAGGCGCGCGCGGTGCTGAAGGACACTGGGCGCGTGTTGCAGATGAGCTATGGCCAGGTCGACCGGCTGGCGAAGCTGGTGCCCAACCATCCGACCGACCCCTGGACGCTGGAGCGCACGCTGAACGGCGGCGGCCGAGTTGACGACGCGAATACATAAGCAGCGACCGACGAGGTCAAGCGCCTGTTCGACCTGGCGATGAAGCTGGAAGGCCTGCCGCGCCATTGCTCGACCCACGCCGCGGGTGTGGTGATCGGCGACCGGCCGCTCGCGCAGCTGGTGCCGCTGTACCGCGATCCGCGCTCGGACATGCCGGTCACCCAGTTCGACATGAAATATGTCGAGGGCGCGGGGCTGGTGAAGTTCGACTTCCTCGGCCTGAAGACGCTGTCGGTGCTGCAAGAAGGCGGCGTCGAGCTGCTCGACGCAGCGCGGGATCGACGTTGATCTCGACACGCTCGCCTGGGACGATACGGCGGTCTACGACCTGCTCCAGCGCGGCGACACGGTCGGCGTGTTCCAGCTGGAATCGGAAGGCATGCGCCGCACGCTGGCCGCGGTGCGTCCGACCAATTTCGGCGACATCATCGCGCTCGTCTCGCTCTATCGGCCCGGGCCCGATGGACAATATCCCGTCGTTCGGCCGCGCGCAAGAACGGGCACCGAGGCGATCGACTATCCGCACCCGCTGCTCGAAGGCGATCCTGGCCGAAACCTACGGCATCTTCGTCTATCAGGAACAGGTGATGCAGGCCGCGCAGGTGCTGGCCGGTTACAGCCTCGGCGATGCCGACCTGCTGCGCCGCGCGATGGGCAAGAAGGTCCAGGCGGAAATGGACGCCCAGCGCGGCCGCTTTGTCGACGGGCTGCCGCGAACAGTCGCCAGATCGAGGCCAAGGCGCCAATGAGCTGTTCGACTTGATCGACAAATTCGCCGGCTACGGCTTCAACAAGTCGCACGCCGCCGCCTATGCGCTGCTCGCCTATCAGACGGCGTGGATGAAGGCGCATCATCCCGCGGAATTCTTCGCCGCCTCCATGGCCTATGACATTCATCAGACCGACAAGCTGACGGTGTTCGTCGACGACATGCGGCCGCATGGGCGTCGCCATGCGCTGGCGCCCTGCATCAACCCCAGCGAGGCGGACTTCTCGGTCGAGCGAAGACGGAAGCAGACGGGCTGGCCGTCCGCTATGCGCCTCGGGCAGCGCTGAAGGGTGTCGGCGAAAAGGCGATGGAGTTGTTGGTCGAGGAGCGGCAGGCGAAAGGCGCGTTCAGGAACATGGACGATTTCGCGCATCGCGTGGAACCTCGCCTGCTCAACCGGCGCCAGATCGAAAGCCTGGCGGCGGCCGGTGCGTTCGACGGCATCCATCCTGATCGGGCGCAAGTACATGGCGGGGCGGAGGCCATTCTGGCGACGGCCGCGGCGGCGCATGACGAACGCACGAGCGGACAAGGCGGGCTGTTCGGCGGCGGAGGCGATGATCGTCAGTTCACGCTGCATATGCCCAAGAGCGAAAGCTGGTCTTCGTCGCGCCGGATGGAACTGGAGCGGGAAGCCTTCGGCTTTTATTTCTCCTCGCATCCGGTCGATCGCTATCGACATGTGGCGCATGATCGGAACGCCCGGACTTTCGGTCAGCTTTGCGGACAGAGCGAAGAGGGGAGCGAGCCGCGGACGATCGCCAACATGGCCGTGCTGGTGGAGGACATACGTTGGCGCGAGTCGCGGCGCGGCAACCGCTTCCTGTCCGGCACCTTTTCCGACACCAGTGGTCAGTTCCAGGCAAGCTGCTTCGAGGAAGATGTCTGCAAGGTGATCGAGGCGCTTTACAACGAGGGGGATTGCGTCCTGCTCGCTGTCGACCTGGATCGCCAGCCGGGCGAGGATGTACCGCGCGTCACCATCAGGGGAGCGGAAGCGATGTCGCGCCTCGCCGATGCCGCCCGCATGGTGATGCGGATCGCCGTGGCCCCCGACGCCGATCTTGCCGTGCTCAGGGGCATAGTCGGCGAAAACCGGGACGGGCGCAGCACGCTGGAACTGCGCGTTCCGCTGGGCGAGGGGCGACATGCGCGCCTGGCCATTGGCGAGAATTTTCAACTGGACGGCGATATGGCCGAGCAGATGGAATATCTCCCCGGCTTCACCTTGCTGGCTTTTGAAACGATCAACGACCGTCCCCGGTTCGGAGCGGCGGAGCGTGGCGGCGAGCCGCGCCTGCGCGCCGTCGGCTGATCCTGTATCGCTTATCGGAGGCTCTGATGATGACAAATCATGTCTGCGCGCTCCTTCCGAAAGCTCGCTTTTGCCCCTGATCGGGAACTGGGGCATAGTCCGTTAAGATCACTGCTGCAGCCGTGCCAGATCCTGGCCGGTTAAAAGCGCGTCGGCACGAAGGAGGCGGAGAGAATGATTGGCGCTATGCAGGATTTCGAACTGCGTGTTTCCACAATGATCGATCATGCCGAGCGGCAATCGGGTGAGCGCGAAATCGTCAGCCGCTACGCCGACGGATCGCTGGTACGCGGCAGTTGGTCGCAGGTTGCGCGCGATGCCCGCCGCCTTGCCAACGCACTGGCGCGGCTGGGGATCGGGACGGGGGATCGTGTCGCGACCCTGGCGATGAACCATGGGCGTCACCTCGCGGCATGGTATGGGGTGATGGGCATGGGCGCGGTCATGCATACCATCAACCCGCGACTGTTCGACGATCAACTCGCTTACATCGCCAACCATGCGCAGGACCGGGTGCTGATCTACGACGCCGCCTTTGCACCCCTGGTCGAGCGGCTGAAGCCGCAGTGGCCGACCATCGAGCATTATGTGTGTTTCGATGGGGAGGGAGAAGGCAGCTTCGACGCTTTGATCGCGCAGGAAAGCGACCAGTTCGTTTGGCCGGCGGGCAGCGAGCGCGACCCGTGCATGCTGTGTTATACCAGCGGCACGACCGGCAACCCGAAGGGCGTTCTGTACAGCCACCGGGCCATCGTGCTCCATGCGATGACGGCGGTGACCCCCGCCTGCCTCGCCATCGCGACAGACAGCGTGGTCCTGCCGATCGTGCCGATGTTCCATGTCTGCGCATGGGGTATCCCTTTCGCCACCGCGATCAGCGGCAGCAAGCTGGTGTTGAGTGCATCGAACGACGCGGCCGTGCTGTGTGATCTGATGCATCAGGAGGGCGTGACGCATAGCGCAGGTGTGCCGACCGTCTGGCTGGCCATGATCGCTCATGTCGATGCCGGAGCACCGCCACCACCGCTGGAGCATGTGGTCATCGGTGGTTCGGCCGCATCGCGCGCCATGATGTCGCGTCTGATGGATATGGGGATGAATGTCAGCCACCTTTGGGGAATGACCGAATTGACGCCGATCGGCTCGGTTACCAAGCGCGATCCCGGCTTCGATGCCCTGCCGCGCGAGGCGCAGCTGGACCTGCTGAGCAAGCAAGGCGCTACGCCCTATGGCGTCGAAATGCGGATCGCCGATGAGGAAGGGAACACTCTCCCTCGCGATGGCGTAACCTCCGGGCGGTTGCAGGTCCGCGGTCCATGGGTCATCGATCGCTATTTCGGCGATGAACGGGCGCGCGCGGTTGACGCGAATGGCTGGTTCGACACAGGCGACGTGGCCATCATCTACCCCGATGGCATCATGCAGATCACCGATCGTGCGAAAGACGTCATCAAGTCAGGCGGCGAATGGATCAGTTCGGTCGACCTGGAAAACGAGGCGATCGGCTGCTCAGGCGTTGCCGAAGCCGCCGCCATCGGCCTTCCTCACCCCAAATGGGATGAGCGCCCTGTCCTGGTCGTCGTGCGCAAGGAGGGCGCGAACGTCAGTGAAGCCGACATCCGCGCGCATCTGTCCAGCCGCATCGCGAAATGGTGGATGCCGGACCGGATATTCTTCGTCGACCATCTGCCGCACACCGCGACCGGAAAATTGTCGAAGCTGACGCTGCGCGAACAATTCCGCGACGTGCGTCTCGACGAGCCGGCGGGCGCAAGCGCGTGACCATACGCTAGAACAGGCTTAGTTGCGGGCCGGCCGGCGGCCGGAACAGGTCGCAGCGTAGCGGCGGCCTCTTGCTATCCAGCCCGTATCGTCGCCGTGCCCTCGTAAATCGGCTGCGCAGCAGGTCGGCCCACACCCCCTGTCCGCGCATCCGGCTGCCAAAGCCCGGATCATTATCGCGCCCACCGCGCATATCGCGGATGATGTTCATCACCTTGGCCGCCCGATCGGGATAGTGCGTTTCAAGCCAGGCACGAAACAGAGGTGCCACTTCATGGGGCAGGCGGACGGGGATGAATGTCGCCGTCTTCGCGCCCGCCGCCGCCGCGCGTTCCAATATGCCCTCCATCTCGCCATCGGTGATGGCGGGTATTATCGGCGAGACGCACACGGCGACGAAGATACCCGCCTGCGACAACTGGCGAATGGCCTCAAGGCGCTTTTCGGGATGCGGGGCCCGCGGCTCCAGCGTGCGGGCGACGACCGGATCGAAGCTGGTTATAGACACCCCGACCGCCAGCAGATCGTCCGCCGCCATCGCGCCGAGCAGATCGATGTCGCGCAAAATGCGATCCGACTTGGTGGTGATCAACAGGGGGTGGCGGCATTGCGCCAGAACTTCGACGCATTGCCTGGTTATCCGCCAGTCTCGCTCGACCGGCTGATAGGGATCGGTGTTCGTACCCATCGCGATGGGGCTGACCTTGTAATTGCTGGCGGAGAGTTCCCTTTCCAGCAGTTTCGCAGCGTCAGGCTTGGCAAACAGCTTCGTTTCGAAATCGATGCCGGGCGAAAGGTCATGCCACGCATGCGTCGGCCGCGCGAAGCAATAGATGCATCCATGCTCGCATCCGCGATAGGCGTTGATCGACTGGTCGAAGCCGATATCGGGAGAGTTGTTGCGCGCAATGATGGTGCGCGGATGCTCGGGCGTCACGGATGTCTTTACCGGCGGCAGGGAGCCATCGACTTGTTGTACGAGATCAATCCAGTCGCCATCCGCCTCCCGAATGGTTGGCGCGTAACGTGTGCTTGCGGCATTGCTGGTCGCGCCGCGCGCTTTCAGGGGACGCCCCGAATGATAATCGACATGCCTTGCCATTGTTAGAACAAATAAAGAACATGCATTGAGTACGCAAGCAGCCTCATCTGACAATTTTCGTCATCTGTGACGTCGGCGATGACAGCGGTGGCGAGCGACGCTAGGTTGCCGTTAGCTAAGATGGGGGCTCAACATGAAATGGATGACATATGTCGGTGTGGGTCTGGCGCTGGCCTTCGTGCCGGGTCTGGCATCGGCCAAGGACGCGGCGACATGCGGCAAGGGGCTGATCTGCGCGAATAATCCCGAGACAGTGGCCGCCGCGCTGCGCGCCGAGGGCATGAAGGTTGAGGTCACCAAGGACGGGGAGGGCGACCCGAAGATCGAAAGCAAGATGGCGGGATATAATTTCTCCATCCTGTTCTACGGCTGTGAAGAGCATAAGCTGTGTGACAGCCTGCAATTCTACATCAGCTTCGAAGATGATGGGAAGAATACGCCGCAGCTGGCCAACAAGTGGAATTCCGGCAAGCGGTTCCTGCAGATGGCGGCGATGGATGATGGCACGCTGCGCGTCAGCTATGACGTTTCGACCATGGGTGGCCTGACCGCCGCGAATTTCACCGACGTGGTCGATTGGTGGCGCACGATGCTGGGCGAACTCAATATATTCTTCAAGGATAATGGCTGAACGCCGCGGAGTGGATGCTATCCGCCTCAGCGTTCGTTGAGGCGGGGCATCAACTCGACGAAGTTGCAGGGACGGAACCGGCTGTCCAACTGATGGATCAGAATGCCGTCCCACGCATCGCGCACGGCGCCGGTCGAGCCGGGCAGGGCGAAGATATAGGTCCCTTTCGCGACGCAGGCGGTCGCGCGCGATTGAATGGTGGAGGTTCCGATGGTCTGGAAACTGAGCCAGCGGAACAGCTCGCCAAAGCCGGGGATCATCTTGTCCGCGACGATCTCCAGCGCCTCCGGTGTCACGTCCCGTCCGGTCACGCCGGTGCCGCCAGTGGTGATGATGCAGTCGACCTGATCGTCCACAATCCACGCATGCAGGCGGGCGACGATTGCCTCCTTGTCGTCCCGTTCGATGAGGCGAGCGGCAACGACATGTCCCGCCGCCTCGATCCGCGCGACCAGAGTATCCCCCGAACGATCCTCCGCCAGGCCACGCGTATCCGACACGGTCAGAACGGCGATGCGAACGGGCAGGAAAGCCCGGCTTTCGTCAACGGCCACCTGAACCGCCCACCGCGACCGGGACAGGACGCTGATTGGCGGTTACCCGTACGGCGGGTGCGCCGCTCATGCCGGGGAACTTGGGCCACAGCCCCTGCGCCATGCTGGACAGGCTGACCGGGCGCTGTCCGTCCTCCAACTGGTACATCCAGTAATTGCGCATCACGATATTCACATAAGCGCGCGTTTCGTAATAGGGCATGCTTTCGATGAAAAGCAGCGGATCGCCATTGTCGCGGACCTGAAAGGCCCAGCGGCCGATCGGGGTCGGCCCCGCATTATACGCCGCCATCACCTTGGGCAGCAGGCCACCCGTCTCCTGCATGTCACGCAGCTGTTCCAGATAGCGCTGGCCATATTCCATATTGGTCGACGGAACGGTCAACAGGTCGGCACCGGGCGTAGTGTCGCTGGCCGTCATCATGCCGCGCGCCGTGCCGGGGCGCACCTGCATCAACCCCACCGCTCCGGCCGAACTCACAGCGTCGGAACGGAAGCCAGATTCCTGCAGCGCGTGGGCAAAGAGGAGGGATTTGTCGACACGCCACCCACCGTCCGGCTTCCAGTCGGGGGCGGGATAACGGGCGAAGCTGTCCGGGCGCTCACCGCCCGGAACATTATGCGCGAGCCATATCTGGGTAGCCGGCAGGTTCAGCCCACGCGCCAGCCGGACCAGGCAATCATGCGCGCTGTCGCCGCCCAGCTTTGCCTGAAACTTCAGCAGATCGTCCGCCCGTGAATCTTCCCCCGCCTCGACGAGTGCGATGGCCAGGCGGGCATTCGGGCTATTCCGGATCTTGGCCCAGTCCGATGTGCCGAAACGACCCTGCCCGAACTGCCCCTCCACCGAAAGGCCAAGCGTTTCGCGCGCCAGCAGGCCATAGAAGCTTTCGCTCAGCTGGGCCGCCGCACGCATTAACGGCGACACCTTCGCCGGATCGCCGCAGACCATATAGGCGCGGGCAGCCCAGTAATAGCCTGCCGATTTCATGTCATCGCTGTCGGCCATTGCCGCAACGCGCTGAAATGCCGGCGCCGCCGCCTTGCAGTCGTTCTGACGCCAGGAGGCAAGGCCGACCGTCCACCACGCCTGCGCCTGCCAGCTGCCGGTGCCATCGGTCGCCGCCATCTGGGCAAGACGGCGGGCGTTGCCGTCGTCATTTTCGATGTAATAGGACCAGGCGACCCGTTGCCGCCATTCCGTCAACCCCTCGACCGTCAGGCCCGGTTCCGCGCCGGTCAGCAGCGCCTCGGCACCGACCGGATCGTCATTCTTGATAAGGGGAAGGATCTTTGTTCCAAGCGCCTGTGCGATCAGGTCCGTCTTGACCGTGCGGCCATATTCGCGACGGGGCGCGCCTGCCACCCACGAAAGGCGTTGCACCTGCGGCAGGCTGGGCAGGATTTCCGCACCGCGCCTCTTTGCCAGCGCACTCAGCCGGTCTGCCTGCGGCAGCCATGCGGCATTGTTGAGCAGTTTCAACAGGTCGAACAATTCGACCCGAGGGCTATCCTTCGCCAGATACAGCTCCGCCAGCGCATAGGCGCGCAGTGGCTCCTTCTCATCCAGGCTCAGTATCTGGCTCTTGCCGTCGTCCCAGGATTTGGCGCGCAGGGCGATAAAAATCGATCGCGCCTTGGCCCGGTCGTTTTCCGAAAGCTGGTCGGGGATTTCGGCGCTGTGACGCAGGGCAGGGAGGACGACGGCACCTTCCGGCGCGGCGAGCGCGGGCGTTGCCGCTCCGATACCCAGGCTTAAGGCTAGGGCGGCCGTGCCGCTGCGACGTAGGGAATGCGCTAATTTCAAGCTTTCGCTTCCTCGATCAATTTACGCAAGCCGGTCCAGCACACACCCTTCGCTTCGGGATGCTCCAGCAAAAAGCGTGGATGATATGTGGCGATCGCGGGCACAGTGCCGCCATCATGGTTAACAGATCGTAAAGAAGATGAGACCTGCCCACCGTCCGCCGACAGCAATGCACGGGCTGTCTTGTCCCCCAACAGCAGGGCCCGGCGTGGCCCGACCAGCGAGATGTGACGACGCATCCGCGCCGCCAGCCTGGCCCAATCCGCGTCGCTTACCACTGCGCCCGGCGCGCGGCTCATGGAGAGCGAGGCGATGTAGCAACGCTGGCGCTCAAAGCCGATCGCCCGCAGCATTGAATCGAGCAGCCGCCCAGGTGCATCGGTGAACAGGGTCCGCGACAGCATGTCCCGCGTGTCGGGCATGTCGGCTACGATCATCAATGCAGGCGCGGGATTGCCGACAGGGGCAATTCGATTGGTCGACCACTGCGCCTCCGGCAGATCCGTGGCCTCTGCCAACCACCCTTCAAAAGCGGAGAGCGTGTCTGGCATGCCAGGAGCCGCGGCCGCTGCCGGCAGGGGTGTTGCCGGAACCAAAGTCCGGTCGCCATGTTCTGGATATGTCGCCTGCGGCGCTGCCTGGGCAGCCTTCGCCACTGGTCGCAACCAGTTGCGCGGCGCTTCCGCTACGGCTTCGTCAACGCCAGCAAGCGACCACCAGTGACGATGAAGCGCCCGAGCAGCGGCATACGGGGTAGTGAAATGGATGACAACCCCCGCATCAGGATCTCTTACAAAGACATCTTGACGAACACGTCAAGAATCCTGCAGCGCGGAAATGTCAAATCGCCGTTTTCGTGCGATGACCGGAATTCAGACGCCGTGTGCAGCCGGCGGGAAGGGGAGTGCAATGTCCGATCGCGAATCCATGCCTTATGACGTGGTCATTGTCGGCGGTGGCCCGGCGGGCCTGTCGGCGGCGATCCGCCTCAAGCAACTTGCGACAATGCGGCCGTAAATGTCGGTGTGCGTGCTGAAAAAGGGTTCGGAAATCGGTGCCCATATTCTTTCAGGCGCGGTCATCGATCCCAAGGCGCTGGACGAACTCCTGCCCGAATGGAAGGAACAGGGCTGTCCGCTGGCCGAGGTGCCGGTGAAGGACAATCAGCACTGGTTCCTGTCGGCCAACGGCAAGATGGCGATGCCGCATCTGTTCACACCGGGGTGGATGCACAATAAGGGCACCTACACCGGGTCGCTCGGCAACCTTTGCCGCTGGCTGGCCGAGCAGGCGGAAGCGCTTGGCGTCGAGATTTTCCCCGGCTTTGCGGCCGCGGAAATCCTCTATAACGAGGATGGCAGCGTGAAGGGCGTTGCCACAGGCGATATGGGCATAGACCGGGAAGGGAATAAAAAGCCCGACTATCAACCCGGCCTGGAACTGCACGCGACCTACACCCTGTTCGCCGAAGGCGCGCGGGGCCATCTGACCAAGCAGCTCAAGCGTCAGTTCACGCTTGATGCCGACAGCCAGCCGCAGGTCTATGGCATCGGCATGAAGGAATTGTGGGACATCGACCCCAAGAGGCACAAGCCGGGCCTCGTCATTCATACGCAGGGTTGGCCGCTGACCGATGCTTATGGCGGCGGCTTCCTCTACCATCAGGCCAATGGCCAGGTTGCGCTGGGTTTCGTCGTCGGCCTGGGCTACCGCAACCCGCATCTGTATCCGTTCGAGGAATTCCAGCGCTGGAAGCAACATCCGGAAATCCGCAAGTTCCTGGAGGGCGGGCGCCGCGTGTCCTATGGCGCGCGCGCCATCAACGAAGGTGGCTGGCAAGCCATTCCCAAGCTGGCCTTTCCCGGCGGCGCATTGATCGGCTGCTCCGCGGGCTTCGTCAACGTACCCCGGATCAAGGGCACACACACCGCCATGAAGTCGGGCATGCTGGCGGCCGAATCGGCGTTTTCGGCCATCGCGTCCGAGCGGGCGACACCCGTGCTGGCTGACTATGAAGACAATCTGCGTTCCAGCTGGATCGCCAAGGAGCTGCAGCTGGTCAAAAATGCCGAACCGCTGCTGTCCAAGTTCGGCAATACGATCGGCACGGTGCTCGCCGGCATCGACATGTGGATGCGCACGCTGAAAATCGGCTTGCCCTTCACCATGAAGCACAAGCCGGACAACGAAAAGATCTGGCACAAGGATGCGTGCGAGAAGATCGCCTATCCCAAGCCCGATGGCGTCATCAGCTTCGACCGCCTGTCTTCGGTGTTCCTAAGCAACACCAACCATGAGGAAGATCAGCCGGTTCACTTGCAGTTGAAGGACCCTGCGGTCCCCATCAGCTACAATCTTCCGCTTTATGACGAGCCGGCGCAGCGTTATTGTCCCGCCGGCGTATATGAAGTCGTTGGCCTGGACGAAGGCAATCCGCGCTTCCAGATCAACGCGCAGAACTGCGTCCATTGCAAGACATGCGACATCAAGGATCCGACCCAGAATATCAATTGGGTCGTCCCCGAAGGTGGCGGAGGACCGAACTATCCCAATATGTGATCGTCAGCGTCGATTGATCCGGTGGAGTGGCAGCTTGATGCTGCTGCTCAAAATCGCGACCGTGCCGGTATTGGCCGACACGACACCGGATGTCGACGCGCTTGACGATTATGCCAGGGGGCGCGTCGCCGAAAGCGACGGGGCGTTCACCGACGCCGTGGCGGCCTATCGGCAGGCGCTGGCGATCGATCCGCAAAGTCCGACCATCGCATTGCGCTCCTATCGGCAGGCGCTGGAGGCGGGCGACTTCCCCTTGGCGCTCCAGTCGGCCCACATTCTTGATCGCGGCGGTGCCTTGCCGCCGGAAGGGCCGCTATTCCTGCTTGCCGATGCGCTGCGAGCAAGACGGTGGGACGAGGCCGACCAGCTTAACGCCCGGATCGAAAAGGAACAGAATTTCGCCTTCCTGACGCCCATCGTCAGAAGCTGGATCGCTTTTGGGCGGGACGGTGAGGTTGTCATGCCGTCGGCGGATGCAACACGCTATGGTGCGCTGACCGGCCGCTACTTGTCCGAGCATCTGGCCCTACAGATGCTGGCGAAGGGGCGGTGGGAAGAGGCAAAAGCGGGGAGAGAGAGAGAGAGAGAGAGAGAGAGAGAGAGAGAGAGAGAGAGAGAGAGAGAGAGAGAGAGAGAGAGAGAGAGAGAGAGAGAGAGAGAGAGAGAGAGAGAAAAAAAAAAAAAAAAGGGGGGGGGCTTCTCGACGACGCACTGGCGCTTCAGCCTGACGGATTTCCGAGCTTGCGGCTGGCGGCGGCCGCAGCGCTGGGGGCCGATGGACAAAGCGATGCTGCCCTGGCCATGCTGCCGCCAGACAATCGTATTTTTGCGATGGCCCGCGCCGATCTGGCGCGGGGAGGCAAAGGGCGCAAGATCGCAAGGGCGCAACGCATCCTGACGCCGCCGCAGGGCTATGCCCGGTTGATGAGTCGGCTCTCCGTCGACCTTGGCGTCGGCAATGGAAAATCCATCGCCGTTCGCGCGGCGCGGATCGCGACCTTCGTCGATCCCGCCAGTGACGGAGCGAAGGTCAACCTTGCCCGCGCCCTGCAACTGGCTGGCAGGCCGGAGCAGGCGCTTCAGGAACTGTCCAGCGTGCCGCCGGCCAGTTGGAGCGCCCCGCTTGGCGAGACGGTTCGGATCGACGCGCTTGTAGATGCCCGACAGATCGAAAAGGCTCTGGCGCAGGCACAGGCGCTGGTTGCAGCACCGGGTGCGGGGACCAACGAATATCTGCGGCTCGCCGAAATCCTGTCCCGGAACAAGGACGACAAGGCTGCCGCGGATATGTACCGACAGGCAATAGCGCAGACTGGCGACATGAAAGCGCCCTGGACGCTGCACCTGCTCCATGGCGCGGCGTTGGAGCAGGCGGGTCGTTGGCAGGATGCCGTGACCGCGCTCGAAACGGCGGCACGTCTTGCGCCAGATGAGCCAGCCGTGCTCAACTATCTGGGCTATTTGCAGGCTGAGCGCGGCGTCAACCTGCCCGCCGCGCTTGCCATGCTGAAAAAGGCGAGCAGCCTGAAACCCAACGACCCGGCCATCACGGATTCGCTCGGATGGGCGTATTTCATGTCCGGCGACGCCCGTGCGGCCGTGCCTCTGTTGCAGAGAGCGGCGGCGGCAGCACCCGACAACGGCACCATTCAAGAGCATCTGGGCGATGCGCTATGGGCGGCAGGTCGCCGGTTTGAGGCGCGCTACGCATGGGAGGCCGCGCAGCTGGTCGCGGAAAGCGGCGACCATGAGCGATTGAAGGCCAAGCTGAACGCGGGGCTTGCGGGGACGGCCAGTCCGCAACACTGACGATCCCCTCGACAGCTGCCCTACATGCCGCATAGAGCATGCGCGATGTCCGTTACGACGCTGAGAGAAACCGCCTGGGCCAAGGTCAATCTGGCCCTGCACGTCCGCGCCCGCCGCGCCGACGGCTATCACGAGATCGAAAGCCTGTTTGCCTTCCTTGACGATGGGGATGTCCTGACTGCAGAGGAAACGACCGACGGCTGCATGAGGCTCACCATCGACGGTCGGTTCGCCCGCGAGCTGGCGGACGGTGATGACAATCTGGTATTGAAAGCCGCCCATTTGCTTCGCGAACGATGTGGATCGCCGTCGATGGCGGCGAACGTGCAGCTGACCAAACGGTTGCCCGTCGCTTCGGGGATCGGAGGAGGATCGGCCGATGCGGCGGCGGCCCTGCGCCTTCTCATCCGGCTGTGGGGGTTGTCGCCGTCCGATGAAACATTGCGGGACATCGCGCTTTCACTGGGATCGGATGTGCCCGCCTGCCTGCTCAGTCAAACCCAGTTCGTGGCGGGTCGTGGCGAACGCCTTGACGCCGATAGTGTGCAGGAAGTGGCCGGAACCCCCGTCCTTCTGGTCAACCCTCTGCAAGCCTGTCCCACCGGCCCGGTATTCCGCGCGTGGGACCAGATTGATTGCGGCCCGCTCAACCCGCTGGATTTTCGAAGCGGTCGCAACGACCTGACGACGGCGGCGATTGCCTCGCTGCCGGCAATCGCCGATGTCCTCGATGCTCTGGCAAGCGGCACCGATGCCACTCTGATCAGGATGTCCGGCTCCGGCGCGACCTGCTTCGCGCTGTTCGACAGCGTTCAGACCCGCGACGCGGGGCAGCACTGGATCGTGGAGCATTATCCGCAATGGTGGTCGATGAAGGGATTGCTGCGGTGAACGAGGCGTTGGAGTTCATTGCTGGCGACGAACTGGTTATCGTGGCCGATCACGCGTCCAATCATGTTCCCGCCGATATCGATCTGGGCATCGACCCGTCCTTGCTGCAAAATCACATAGCCATCGACATTGGCGTAGCGGAAGTATCCCGTTTGCTGTGCGAACGGATCGGATGTTCGGCGCTGTTGGCCCGCGTGTCGCGGCTCGTCATCGATCTCAATCGGGAAGAAGAGTCAGCGGGCTTGCTTCCGCTTTCCAGCGACGGTCATCCGATCCCTGGCAACGAATCGGCGGTGCGAATGGAGCGTGTAGAGCGCTATTATCGTCCCTATCATGCCGAAGTTGAGGCGGCGCTGAGCGCCATGGCGCGGCCCTTCATCCTGTCCCTCCACAGCTTCACCCCGCGTCTTGCATCCAAACCCGACGAGGCCCGGCCGTGGGACTGCGGCATTCTCTATAATGACGATGACCGCGCAGCCCGCATCGCGATCCCCATGCTGACGGCAGCGGGCCTGAAGGTGGGGGACCAACTGCCTTATTCCGGGCGACAGCTGAACGCGTCGATGAATCGCCATGCAGAAGCGCATGGCCGCCCCTATCTGGGCATTGAAATGCGGCAGGATCTGGTGGGCGATGCCACAGGCCAGGTGCGCTTTGCCGAAATCCTGGCACCGGTGTTGCGCGCCTGCCGGGAACAACTTTGCGGGTGACGGGCCGTCTCGGCTATCTATCCGGCCCGATTTGACGTTATGTTCACTCACTGGATGTCTTATCGAGAAAGCGAAGCTGCTGTGTTGAAAGCCGCCATATTGATGGGTGCCGGCCTGGCCTTGCTCAGCGGCTGCTCAGCGCAATCGCCGGATAATCAGGCGTTCGCGGACCATGAGGCAGAGGCGAATGGCGCAATTCGCTGTGCGTTGGGCGGGGCCACGCAATATGAGCTTCGTTGCGCGACAGAGCGCGCGGTGGGGCCAAAGGGCGCCCAACTGGTCATTCGTCATCCCGATGGCGGTTTCCGACGCTTCAACATCCTTACCAATGGCCGAGGCGTCGAATCGGCAGACGGATCGCAGCCCGCCACGGTCGCGATGGCGGGAAAGAATTACCTCAGTGTGTCCGTCGCCAGTGACCGTTATCTGCTGCCCGTGACGATCCGGCACCAACCCAAGCCATGATCCGTCCGGTGGAAGCGCTGCCGATATTGACGGCAGAGCGGATGCGAAGCGCAGAGCAGGATGTCTTTGTCACCGGCATTTCCGAATATGAATTGATGGAGCGTGCGGGCGCAGCCGCCGCGGACTTCCTGTGGCGAATGGCGGGACGGCGCGATACGCTCATCCTGTGCGGGCCGGGAAATAATGGCGGCGATGGCTATGTCATTGCGCGTCTGTTGCGCGATCGCGGTGTGCCGGTTCGGATCGCCGCAACCGGCGAACCACGCACGCCAAGCGCCCGTCAGGCGAGAGCTGCCTGGGACGGGCCGGTCGACGACATTATGTCGGCGCGATCAGCGGCCCATGTCGTTGACGCGCTGTTCGGAACAGGCCTGACCCGTGGGCTGGAGCCTGCACTGGCCGCGCGACTGTGCGAACTGGCTGGTGAGGCCGGGAAAGTGACGGCGATCGACCTGCCCAGCGGAACGGCAACGGACAGCGGCGAGATCCTGTCCCCGCTGCCGGCTTACAGCCTGTGCATTGCGCTGGGCGCGCTCAAGCCTGCCCATGTGCTGCAGCCGGCCAATGGGCGTTTCGCATCGCTGGTTTGCGCCGACATCGGGATCGATGCAAATGGCGCGCGCTGGCATGCACTGTCGCCGCCCGCCATCGCCGCACCGGGGCCGAACGATCATAAATACACCCGCGGGCTGGTGGCGGTCGTCGGCGGGGCGATGCCGGGGGCGTCGATGCTCGCCGCGCGGGCGGCAGCGCATGCGGGTGTAGGCTATGTTCGCCTCTTGACGCAGTCAGGCGAGGATCGGGGGCCTGACGCGATCGTGCGGAATCGCTTCACCTCGCCGGGCGACCTGATCGAGCAGGTCGCGGATACGCGCATAGGCGCGTTGCTCTGTGGACCGGGCCTCGGCCGGACATCGGATGCACGCGCGATAGTGGAGATAGTGTTCGATCGCCAGCTGCCGACGATATTCGACGCCGACGCTCTGGCGGTCATGCCGGTAAGGCCGCTGTCCGCCCCGGCAATCCTCACTCCCCACGAGGGGGAGTTTCGCGCGCTGTTTGGCGAGTTGTCCGGCAGCAAGATCGACCGTGCCCTCGCGGCAGCGGCTCGGATGAACGCCGTCATCATCTACAAAGGGGCCGATACGGTGATCGCGGCGCCTGACGGCCGCTGTGCCGTGGCAGCGGGAGCAAGCAACTGGCTTTCGACTGCGGGCACCGGCGATGTGCTGGCCGGTATCGCCGCCGCGCGCCTCGCCGCGACGCATGATCCGTTCCGCGCCGCGTGCGAAGCCGTATGGCTGCACGGCGACGCGGCCCGTCGCACTGGGCCGGCATTTATTGCAGACGACCTTGTCAGCAGGATTCCAGCCGCTATCGCCTCGCGACTGTGACCGAACATGATCCCGATCTTATCATCCGCATCGCCGCGCGTGGCGACGGCGTAACCGGCGATGGCCGCCATTTCCCGCTCAGCGCGCCGGGCGACAGGCTGGATAGCGCAGGGCAACTGGTGCCCGGCCCCCATCACGTCACGCCGCCTTGCCGCCACTTTCCCCAATGCGGGGGATGCCAGATCCAGCAGATCGATGAGCAGAGCCTGGCCGAATTCGTCACACAGCGCGTCGTTGGTACGCTGGCGGGGCAGGGGGTTCATGCCGACGCCGTGCATGCGGCCCATCTTTCGCCTACGCGCAGTCGCCGCCGCGCCTCGCTCCGTGCGGTGCGCGCCGGAAAGTCGGTTCAGTTCGGCTTTTCGGAGGAGGCGAGCCACAAGATCGTCGACCTTTCCGAATGCCACATCTTGCGGCCCGAACTGTTCGCGCTGGTCAGCCCGCTCCGCGCGCTTTTGAGATCACTGATCGCTGACCGGAAGGGTGCGCAGGCGCACATGACCCTGATCGATCAGGGCGTGGACCTCGTGCTGGAGGGCGTGGCGGTTGATGGGCTTGCCGCCGCTGAGGGGTTGAGTGAGTTTGCGCAGCGGCATGGCCTTGCCCGCCTGTCCATCGATGAAGGGCATGGCGTGGAAACGCGATGGGAGCCGGAGGGCGCAACGATCACACTGGGCGGCGTGCCGGTTCCGTTCCCGGCACATGCCTTCCTTCAGGCGACGCAGGATGGTGAGCAGGCGCTGATTGATGCGGCGCGTGCGGCGACAGCCGACCACGGCGTCATCGCCGATCTCTTCGCCGGACTTGGCACATTTGCTTTGGGATTGGGCGAGGGCAAGAAGGTCTATGCGGCTGAGGCCGGCAAGGCGGCCATCTTATCGCTTAAGGGAGCGGCGGCGCGCCATGGTCGTTTCGTTGGCGCGGATCATCGCGATCTTTTCCGCAGACCCCTGACGCCGGAGGAGCTCAACCGCTTCGGCGCTGTCGTGCTTGATCCACCACGCGCCGGCGCACGCGAGCAGATCGCGCAACTGGCGCAGGCGAAAGTGCCGGCCATCGCCTATGTCTCTTGCAACCCGTCCAGCTTCGCGCGCGATGCCAAGACATTGGTCGAGGGCGGCTACAGGCTGGAAAGCGTGACGCCGGTGGGCCAGTTCCGATGGTCAACCCATGTGGAACTGGCCGGTATATTCCGGCGCTGAACCAAGCGCATCAGGCTGGCTGAGGAATTACTTCCCCAGCTTCACAACGTTCGAGCGCATCGGCGCGGCAGGTTCCGCGCGATACAGGCTGGCCATCGGCTCATCGGCGACTTCAACCATATTCTCGGCGGTGAAGCCGTTGAAGCTGGTCCGCATCGCACAGCCATAGGCGCCGAGCATCCCCACTTCTATATAGTCGCCGGGGCCGATGTCGTCGGGCAGCAGGAACGGGCCTGCCATATGGTCGGCATCGTCGCAGGTCGGGCCGTAGAAGCTGAATTCCTTCATCGGCGCATCGCTGCGTTCCAGCCGCGCAGAACCTGCACCGGGAACCGCCAGTCGACATGCGCGGCATCGTAGAGGGCGCCATAGGCACCGTCGTTGATATAGAGTTCATCACCACGGCGACGCTCCACCCGCACGATCAGCGAGCTATATTCCGCAGACAGCGCGCGACCGGGCTCGCACCACAGCTCGGCCGAATAGCTGATTGGAAGGTTTTCGAACGCACGGTGGATGGCGCCGAAATAATGCTCCAGCGCCGGTGGCTCCATCCCGGGGTACACCGACGGAAAGCCGCCGCCGACGTCCACGATGTCCACGGTGACGGAGGACGCCACGATCGCGGCGCGCACTCTTTCCAGCCCCGTGACATAGGCATGCGGCGTCATCGCCTGGCTGCCGACATGGAAGCAGATGCCGAGCGCGTCGGCGGCCTGGCGGGTTGCCATCAGCAGTTCGCTGACATCGTCCAGCTCCGCCCCGAACTTGGACGCCAGGCTGAGCTTGGAATAGTCCGACGATACCCGGATGCGGACGCACAACTCCAGATCGGTCGCGTTGCGCGTTGCCCGCATGATCTTGTGCAGTTCCTCCATCGTATCGAGGGAGAAGGTGCGCACGCCATGAACATGATAGGCTTCGTAAATCGCTTCCTCGGCCTTGACCGGGTGCATGAAGCACAGGGTGGCCGCGGGCAGTTCCCGCGCGACCAGCCGCACTTCGGCGATCGACGCGACATCGAAATGCGTGATTCCGCTCGTCCCACAGCGTCCGCAGGAGGGACGGGGAGGGGTTCGCCTTCACCGCATAGAGCGACTTGCCCGGAAACTTCTCGACGAAGAACCGAGCGGCGCGGGCTGCTGCCTGCGGACGAATGAGCGTTACCGGTGCTGCCGGTTTGAAGGGAAAAAGCTACCCCCAGCGCGCTATGGTGCTTCGACAACTCAAGGGACCTCCAGTGTAACGACGGCAGATAAAGCTGCCTTGCGGTGGAAGTCCCATGGGGCAGCGGAGAGCGCGATATATTGGCCGTGCCCCCCCCTGTAAAGACCAGGGGTCAATTTTTCGTTGTCATGCGGCACGGGCCGTTTCCGGCGCGCGCCGACGCGAGCGATCCAGCGTGCTCGGATGGGCCGAAGGGCGGCCGCGAACGGCCTCTCCCCAAAGGGACGGAAGGTCGTCTGACCAATCGGCGGGTTGGAAATATTTCGTATTAAGACAATCGGTTACGAAAGTCTTCGTAGCCAAAACTGCGGATCTCCTTCAGCACATCAGTGGCGGAATTCCAAAGGTAGATCTGCTGAGCAGCTTGCTGCGCCGTTGTAAAGCTATTGAGTCGCCTTCTACCATCGAATAATGCGCCTGATCGAGGAACGCGATCCGCTGGCCCGCCTGCGCCGCTCCGATTCGGTAGTCACCGATAATGTCGCCCGCCAGGCAGGACGGCCCGCCCAATCGAGTCGCCTGGCCCTCATCTTTCTCACCCAGCATCGCGGGGCGATGGAGCGCCTCGATCACGTCGGGCCTATGGCGGGTCGCGGCAAATATCGGTGATGGCGATTCAGCATGCCTGACTATCGAATCACGTCGAGTACCTCGCCAGCCAGCCATCGTCCGCCATCCAGCGCCGCGGTGGCCTCGCCGGGCTCGATATAGAGCTGAAGGCCACTTTCGGTCCCGATCTTCTGGAGGAAGTCGACCAGTTTCTCCCGCATGCCCGATCCACGCGGGTGGCATGATATCCCCCACCGAAAGTTGAGGCCATTATGGGCTGCGGCAGGTAGGGCGCTTTGATGCTGCGGCTTTCGACCGCCGCCCAGGTACGCTCAAGCGGCAGGAAATCCTGTTCGCACAATGTGTGAAAGTGGAGGCCGGAAACGCCCTGAAGATGTTCGGGACGCAACTGATCGACCGGAAAGCCAAGGCGGCTGTGCGGCTGGCACGGATCATATTTCGGCACTTCGCCCTCGGCGTGCAGAGGGTTGATTCGCAGGCCGATGTCGAACAGGATGCCCGCATCGCGCGCCGCATCGATCTGCGGCTTGAACCGGGCGATCTGACCGGGGCTGTTGAAGATGACATGGTCGGACAGGCGCAGGATTTCCGGCAGATCCGCCGCCTTGTATGCCGCGCAGTAGGTCGCAACTTCGCCCTTGCCGGCCGGACCCGAATAATGGTCCCGCCCCAGTTTCGCCTCATAAATTCCGGACGCACATACGCCGTCGAGATATTCGGCGACCACCGGCCCCAGCGACCACATGGAAAAGGCCTTGAGAGCGCCGAGCACCTTGGCCCCCGACCGATCGGCAATGTCCTTCAGCACCGAAAGATTGCGACGTATCGCGGCCTCGTCCACCACGAAACTTGGTGAAGGCACGCGATGCAGATCGAATGTCGCGAAGGCTCCGGGATCGCCGGCCCTGGTTTCCATTTTGTCGTCTCCAATGGCTGAGCGGCACCGCCGGCTGAGGCCGGGATGCCGCCCAGAAAAGCAAGTAACGCCACCTGCGCAGCCTTATCGCTGCGCGGGCCGCAACGTCAGAAAGTCAGCGGACCGTCCAGTTCCTTCACCTGCCAGGGCAGGCCATGCTTGTTCAGCATGTCCATGAACGGATCGGGATCGAACTGCTCCATATTGAACACGCCGTCGCCCTTCCATGCGCCCGTCAGCATCATCGCCGCGCCGATCATCGCCGGAACGCCGGTGGTGTAACTGACCGCCTGATTGCCGGTTTCGGCATAGGCCTCTTCATGGTCGCAGATCTGGTAGATGTAGAAGGTCTTCTCCACGCCATCCTTCTGCCCGGTGGCGATGTCGCCGATGTTCGTCTTGCCCTTCGTCGTGGCGCCCAGCGTCGATGGCTCCGGCAAGACCGCCTTCAGGAACTGGAGAGGGATGATTTCCTTGCCCTGATAGATGACCGGGTCGATCCGGGTCATACCGACATTCTGGAGCACGGTCAGATGCTGGATATAGGCATCGCCGAACGTCATCCAGAAACGGATGCGCTCGATTTCCGGCAAGTGGGTTTGGCGAGGCTTTCCAGCTCCTCGTGGTACATCAGGTACATGTTCTTGGGGCCGACTGCCTCGAAATCGAACTGCTGCTTGATCGCCATGGCCGGGGTTTCCACCCACTCGCCGTTTTCCCAGTGCCGCGCGGGCGCGGTCACTTCGCGGATGTTGATTTCCGGGTTGAAGTTGGTGGCGAAGTGCTGGCCGTGATCGCCGCCGTTGCAATCGAGGATGTCGAGCTGGCGGATGGTCTTCAGCTTGTGCTTCTTGAGCCACGTGGTGAAGACAGATGTGACGCCGGGATCGAAGCCCGAGCCCAGCAGCGCCATCAGGCCGGCGTCCTTGAAGCGATCCTGATAGGCCCACTGCCAGTGGTATTCGAACTTGGCTTCGTCCTTCGGCTCGTAATTGGCAGTGTCCAGGTAATCCACGCCCGCTTCCAGGCAGGCGTCCATGATCGCCAGATCCTGATAGGGCAGCGCGAGGTTGACCACCAGCTTCGGCCCGATCTTGCGGATCAGGTTGACCAGCGCCGGCACTTCCTCCGCATCGATCTCATAGGTGTCGATGGCAACGCCGGTGCGCTCCTTCACGGACTGGCAGCGATGGCATCGCACTTCGATTTGGTGCGGCTGGCCAGGTGGATTTCGGGGAAAATATCGGGGTTGAATGCCATCTTGTGGACGCAGACCGAGCTGACGCCGCCCGCACCGATAACCAGAACCTTGCTCAATCTTGTCTCCATTGCGGGATTTGAAGCGCGCTATATAGGCATGTTCCATGACAGGGCAAAGTCCACAGCAACTCCCGACCCGCGAAGGTGTCCTGCGCGCGGCGGAAAAGATCGCCGCGATCCTGCCACCGACGCCGCTGATCGAGAGGGAGATCGGCGGTCAACGCCTGTGGTTCAAGGCGGAATGCCTGCAACCGATCGGCGCGTTCAAGATCAGGGGGGCCTGGCACCGGCTGAGCGATCTGGACGACGCGCAAAGGGCGGCAGGGGTCGTCGCCTTCTCATCGGGCAACCATGCGCAGGGGATCGCCTGGGCCGCGCGGCGACTGGGCATCGCCACCACCATCGTAATGCCGACGGATGCGCCGCGCGCCAAGATGCAGGCGACCCGTGATCTTGGCGCCACAATCATCACCTATGATCGCATGACGGAAAGCCGTGAGGAAATCGGCGCGGCGCTGGCGCGGGAACGCGGTGCGGTTCTGGTGCCCAGCTTCGACGACCCCTGGGTGGTCGAGGGACAGGGAAGCGCGGCGATCGAGGCAGAAAGCCAAATGCGTCTCCAGGGCGCGCATTCGATCTCTCACATCGTCATACCTTGCGGCGGCGGAGGGCTGGCGGCCGGATGCACGCTCGCCTTGCCCAGTGCGCGGGTAACGATCGTCGAGCCGGAGGGCTGGGACGACATGGGCGAATCGCTCCGCAACGGGCATATCGTGCCGGTTGGGCCGAAGCCGCCCGCTACCAGTTGCGACGCGCTGCAGACCCTCAAAGTCTCACCCCTGACATTCAACGTCCTGAAAGATCGCGGGGCCGCATCGACCTTCGTTACGGAAGGCGAAATCGCGGCGGCGATGCGTTACGCCATGCAGTCCCTGGGCCTTGTTCTGGAGCCGGGTGGGTCGGTGGCGTTGGCGGCCATCCTGGCTGGAAAGGCGGCGGTCGATGAGGGAACTGTCGTGCTGCTGTCCGGCCGCAATGTCGATCCAATCGCTTATGCGCAGGTGATCGGCGAATAAATTTCGACCCTGTGATCTGGATCGCAGTGCCTGTCACATCCGCCATCTAAACCATCCTCACACCCGGTGGCAGGCCCCTTGCCGTCGGGGAAGAGGAGAAAGGTTTTAGCATGAAAATGGCTTCGAAACTGATGATCGCCGTCGCCGGGATGGCGATGATGGCCGGTGGTACGCGCGCTCTATGCCAAGGAAAATCCCTGGGTCGGCGGCGCGGCGATGTATCCCACCAAGGACATTGTCGACAACGCAGTAAACTCAAAGGATCACACCACGCTGGTCGCCGCGGTCAAGGCGGCTGGGCTGGTCGAAACGCTAAAGGGTCCCGGCCCCTTTACCGTGTTCGCGCCGACCAACGCAGCTTTTGAAAAGCTGCCTGCAGGCACCGTCGAAACGCTGGTGAAGCCGGAGAACAAGGCGACGCTGACCAGCATCCTTACCTATCACGTTGTGCCGCAGCGCCTGACCGCAGAATGGATCGCCGGAGAGGCGGCCAAGCATGGCGGCAAGGTTGAACTGACGACGGTTCAGGGCGGCAAGATCTGGCTGACCAAGGACGACAAGGGTCATTGGTGGGTTATCGATGCCAAGGGCGGCAAGGCGATGATCACCATCGCTGACGTCATGCAGTCCAACGGTGTCATTCACGTCATCGATACCGTGCTGATGCCAGGCTGAACGGCCTGACTTCGGCGCCTAAGGTTGGCCCGCTCCGGCAATGCGACCCGACGGAGCGGGCCAATTTTTTCTAATGCGAGACCATAAGGTCACCCGATCATTCGGCGCAGGGTGGCGATATGGTCTGCTTCGGTCGCTGGCTTGTCGGTGCGGATGCGGCTGATCCTGGGGAAGCGCATGGCCAGGCCCGACTTGTGCCGCTTGCTTTCATGGATCGAATCGAACGCGACCTCGAGTACGAGAGACTTTTCCACCTCCCGCACCGGGCCGAAGCGATTGACGGTCTTGCTCCGCACGAACCGGTCCAGCGATTTCAGCTCCTCGTCAGTGAAGCCGGAATAGGCCTTCCCGACCGGCAGCAGTTCGCCGCCCGCAGCGGGATCGGCCGTCCAGCAGCCGAACGTATAGTCGGAATAGAAGCTCGATCGCTTGCCATGGCCGCGCTGCGCATACATCATCACGCAGTCGGCCGTCAGCGGATCGCGTTTCCACTTGTACCACAGCCCCGCCTTGCGCCCGGCAATATAGGGGCTGTCTTTCTGCTTCAGCATCACGCCTTCGATCGCGGCATCGCGGGACGCCGCGCGCAAATCGGCCAGCGCGTCGAAATCAGTCGCCTCGATAATCCGTGACAGGTCGAAACGCGCGGGATCTAGCGAAGGAGCGAAAGCCTCCAGCCGCCGCCGTCGCTCCGTCCAAGGCAGCTGGCGCAGGTCTTCATCGCCTTCGAACAATATGTCATAAAGCCTAGTAAAAGCGGGATAATCCTGCTGCATCTTTCCCGAAACGACCTTGCGCCCCAATCGCTGCTGTAGGGCATTGAAGCTGGCCGCACCTTCATGGTCGATGCCGCCGCCCTGCGCCTCTCCCCGTACAAGCAGTTCGCCGTCCAGCACAGCGTGGCTGGAAAACGCGCCCGCCACGTCGGGAAAACTGGCGGTGATGTCATCGCCGGCCCGGCTGTAGAGCCGCGTTTCCTTGCCAGTCCCGACGATCTGGACCCGAATGCCATCCCATTTCCACTCCGCCGCATAATCGGCGAGGTCAACACTCTCCTGTTCCAGTGGGTGCGCAAGCATGAACGGGCGGAAGAACGGCGTGCCTGCCGGGTCCGGCCGCTCGGCGCCACGTTCCAGCCAGTCGAACAGCGGGCCATAAGGCGGCGAGACCGCGTGCCAGACTTCCTCGACCTCATCCACGTCCGCGCCGAATGCCTGCGCCACTCCGGTCTTGGCGAGGCGGGCCGAAATGCCGACCCGCAGGCCGCCCGTCGCCAGCTTCAACAGCGCGAACCGACCGGATGCGTCGAGATGATCCATCATTTCGGCCAACAGGGCGGGGGCGACGGCGCGGGTGACGCTGGACAAGCGTTCAATCACCGTCGATACGCGCAGCGTGCCATCGTCAACTTCCGGCATGGCATCATCGCGGCGCGGCCAGAGCAAGGAAACTGTCTCTGCCAGGTCGCCGACATAATCTCGGCTCATCGCGAACAATTCGGGATCGACACGGTCCCGAATCATGTCGCCAATCGCCGAGGATTTGACAGCTTTCAGATCGATATTGCCGGTCAACGCCGCCAATGCCCATCCACGGTCCGGGTCGGGCGTTTCGCGCATGTAATTGGCGATGAGCGCCAGCTTCCCATTGCGAGAGCGGGTGTAGACCAAGCCGTCCAGAAGCTGCGCAAAGGCTCTCATCCCTCGTCCTCATCCTCTCGACCGACCAGGGCCAGCGCCCGTGCGCGCATCTGATGCGTCTGACACCAGTGCACCAACGCCTCTTCGCGACCATGGGTCACCCATGTTTCGGCAGGTGCGACTTCCCGGATCGTGTCGGTCAACTCGTCCCAGTCGGCATGGTCCGATATGACGAGGGGGAGTTCCACATTGCGCTGACGCGCGCGCTGACGCACCCGCATCCAGCCCGAAGCCATGGCGGTAATGGGTGAGGGGAGGCGGCGGCTCCACCGGTCGTTCAGGGCAGAGGGCGGGGCGAGGACGATATGACCGCGCAGCGCCGCAGACGGCAATCCGGCCAGCGGCTGCAGCGCTCCGAGAGCCACGCCATGCTCTTCATAAAGTGCGCACATCCTTTCCAGCGCGCCGTGGATATAGATGACGTCATGGTGTCCCCGCGCCCTCAACTCCGCGATCACGCGCTGCGCCTTGCCCAGCCCATAGGCGCCAACCAGCACGCAGCGATCGGGATTGGCATGCAGCGCGCCGAGCAGGCGATCGATTTCGCTTGTCGTCTCCGGATGTCGAAAGACGGGCAAGCCGAATGTCGCCTCCGTCACGAATATGTCGCAGGGCACGACTTCAAACGCCGCGCAGGTAGGGTCGTGCCGCCGTTTGTAATCTCCGGTCACCACCACGCGCTCGCCCGCATGTTCCAGCACGATCTGCGCCGAACCCAGCACATGTCCGGCGGGGACGAAACGAATGTCGACGCCGTTCATGCGCAGCGGCTCGTCATAGCCAAGGGGGCGGCTGACCGAACCATCGAGGCCCGTTCCATAGCGCAGCGCCATGATCGCGAGCGTTTCCGGTGTCGCCCAAACCGACTCATGCCCACCGCGTGCATGGTCCGCATGGCCATGGGTGATCAGCGCCCGCGCTTGCGGCTCTGACGGATCGATCCAGGCATCGGCCGGCCGGACATAGATGCCGTTCGGATGCGGTTCGATCCAGTGCCGGGCGGGGAGAGGGGCCATCATCGACAAAAGGTCGGATGATCGATGAAGTTCCGCAAGAGGCTTTCAGGCGGCGGCAGATTTCGAGAGGCTGGGTCCGGCGGCGCGCGGGTAGGCTGCGCGCGCCGCCGGAGAGGGTGCCTGTCAGGCTGCCACAGGTTCCTCGACCGGGAGCATCGCTTCGGCAATCTGGACTGCGTTAAGCGCGGCGCCCTTCAGCAACTGGTCCCCGGAGAGGAACAGCGCCAGCGTGCGCCCGGACGGATCGCTTTGATCGACGCGCAGGCGTCCGACCAGCACGTCATCTTCATGGCTGGCGTCATGCGGCATGGGGAAGTAATTGCGGCCGCGATCGTCGACCAGGCGGACGCCGGCGGCATGACGCAGCGCCTCGCGCGCTTGCTCAACGCCGACCGCATCGGCAAAGGTCACGCTGGCAGAGACGGCGTGTGCGCGCAGGATCGGCACGCGAATGCAGGTCATGCCGATCGGCAGATCCGGGCGTCCCATGATCTTGCGGACTTCGGCGGACGCCTTTTCCTCCTCGCCATTATATCCGCTGTCCTCATTCACATCGGCATTATGGCTGAACAGGTTGAAGGCGTAGGGGTGCGGCAGAACCTTGGGCGCGTAGCTGTTACCGTCGAGATAGGCGCGGGTCGCGTCCTCCAGTTCCTGCATCGCGGCCGCGCCGGCCCCCGAAGCCGCCTGATAGGTCGATGCGACGATCCGCTGGATCGGCGAAAGCTTTTCCAGTGGCGCAAGCGCGACCACCATCAATGCGGCAACGCAATTGGGATTGGCGACGACGCCGGCGTCGCCCGCCAGCAGGTCGCCATTCACTTCCGGCACCACCAACGGAATGTCGGCATCCATTCGGAAGGCGGAACTGTTATCGATCACCAATGCCCCGGCTGCGCGGGCGACCGGCACATACTGACGGGAAATCCCGGAGCTTGAGGCGAAGAGGGCTACGTCGACCCCGTCGAAAGCCCGCTCACTCAGGGCCTCGACAGTCAGGGTGCCGCCGCCGAACGGCACCACTTTGCCGGCCGACTTTTCCGAGGCGAAGACGCGCACATGCGCGGCGGGAAATCGCCGCCGGTTGAGGCAGTGCAACATTTCTGCGCCGACGGCGCCCGTTGCGCCGACGACAGCGACGACCGGATTGCGGGGAAGGCGATGGGACATGGACTTAGGCTCCTGAAAGTTTCTGGAAGGAGCCGGTCGGTTTGGCCTTTGCAGTGCCTCACCTTGCCGTCCCTTCCGGGTCGGCGGTGAGGCTGCGTCGCGTCAGATCGTCACGAAGCACCCCACCGCGCCCGCGGGCGTGATGGTCTTCATAATCGATTTAATCTTGATCCGATTCGCGGCCATGCGGGCAGCCGGTATAGTTGAGGCTGGGATGCGTCAAGCAAATGACGCTAGAAGGCAGAAATTTGAAATATTATTTCAACACTCGCCCATTCGGTCCCAATATCAGCGACGAATTGCGACTTGTTCAGCCCTGGATTTTCTCGGTCAGCTTGACCTGAACCCATAATTCTTCCTGTTGCGTAAGCGGAAGTGTCGGAAATGCTTCCCCAGCAGCATGCTCCATCGCGCGAAAGCGGCGCTCGAATTTGCCATTCGCGCGGCGTAGAGCCACTTCCGGATCGACCTTCTTGTGCCTGGCATAATTGACAACGGCAAACAGCAGATCGCCGACTTCGTCCTCCAACGCATCGTGGGTCGTGCATGCTTCGACCTCTTCCAGTTCCTCGAGGACCTTCGATCGCGAGCCAGAGTCATCCGGCCAGTCGAACCCTGTGCGCGCAGCGCGCTTCTGCAATTTTTCTGCTCGCAACAGGGCGGGGAGGGCTGCCGCAACACCCGCCAGCGCGCTCTTGTCCGGCTCTTTCTCCGCCCGTTCCGCTGCCTTGATAACCTCCCACTGTGCGTGACCATCGGCCCGCGCAGTCCCTTCGTCGGCAAAGACATGCGGGTGCCGCCGGATCATCTTGCGCGAGATGGAAGCAATGACGTCGGGCAAGGCGAACTGACCGGCTTCTTCCGCCATGCGGGCATGGAACACCACCTGCATCAGCAGATCGCCCAGTTCATCCCGCAACGCGTCGATATCGCCACGCTCGATGGCGTCGGCGACCTCATAGGCTTCCTCGATCGTGTAAGGGACGATCGTGGAGAAGGTCTGCTCGACGTCCCAGGGGCATCCGGTATCCGGGTCGCGCAACTTTGCCATGATGCGTGCCAGCGGCATGATGTCGGCGTCAGCCGTATCGGGTCCATCGAATGCGGGAATTTCAGTCATGCGGCTACTCGTCATGGCGGCAACAATCGCGATATTGCACGTTAGGGGCAACCACTGTTTGACGGCGGTCGCTCACCGCGGTGGCGTGTCTAGCAGTAACGCGATAATATATATTATGTTAAATATCCAATCACTCTCGGCCGTTGCTATGGCTCCAATATCATTTCGCCATTTTCCACTCTCCAGCTTTTCAGGCGCGACAGGAAATTCATCCCTATCACATCGGTCCGGCCAAACGCAGGCGATACCACGGCGTTGAGATCGCGCGTCGCCAACGGTCCGATGGTCAATCGATCGATGCTCGCACGCTGCGCCATGACTGTGCCGTTGGCCGTTTCGATCATGATGGGCATCGGATTGCTGCTCGGCTTTACGCCAACGGCGTCTGCGGTGTCCTGCGACAAGGCCGTGAAACTTGCACCGCTGTCGATCAGCAAGTTGATGCTCCGGCCGTTTATCATCGCCTGTGCCCAATAATGCCCGTCGTCCGAACGTCGGATGCGCACCGTCCGTCCTTCGACTTGCTGCGCGCTGGCACCTGTCAACTCGCCGCGCATGCGCTCGAAGACGCTGCTCAGTTCTTGCCGATATGTCACCACGGCGAACACCAGTGTGAACAGGCCGATCCAGCCGGCGACCATGGGTAATGCCATGCGCCAGCTTAACCGGCGGGAAAACAGGCTGCTGGCAACCAGCATCAGCACCAGCAATCCGTAGATGAGCTGTGCGCTGCGATCATCCATCAACCGCGCTTCCCGGCGGCCAGGACAAGGCCGTCATAGGCGGGTTCCACATCTGGCGGGAGCATGTCACGCAGGGTCGCATAGTCCATGCTCTGATCCATATGCGTCAAAATGGCGCGGCCCGGTGCGATTTCCCGAATGGCCGCCAGCGTCATGGCGAGATGCGCATGCGTGGGGTGCGGCTTTTCCCGTAGCGCATCGGCAACCCAGATGTCGGCACCCTGAAACAGGGCAATCATTTCCGGCGTCACGTCATGAAAATCCGTGGCATATCCGACGGATAAGCCATTGGTCTGAAACATAAAACCTGTGGAATAGATGTTTCCGTGCGGCATATCCGCCCAGCGAACCATGATGTCGCCGATGGTCAGTACTTCCGGCAGGTCGTTGCCGTCTATGGTCGCTGGATAGCCGTCCCGCCCATCGAAGGCATAGGCAAAACGGCGCTTCAACAACGCCATTACAGGTTCACGCGCATAGCCGGGCAATGGCTTGCGGCGGTGATGATAGATTTGCCGTAGATCGTCTATGCCATGGCAATGATCGGCATGGTCGTGCGTCCACAGCACAGCGTCGACCTCCGCGATGTCGGCCGCCAGCAACTGGCTGCGCATATCCGGCGACGTATCCACCAGTATCCGGGTTGTTGCGCTTTCGATGAGGACGGAGGCGCGTGTACGGCGATTGCGCTCATCGGTGGGATCGCACGCGCCCCAGTCATTACCAATGCGCGGCACCCCCGATGAGGTGCCGCATCCCAATATTCGGATCGACAATGTCACCGCCGACGCCTCACGATGCGACGCCGACCTTGGTGAAGAGGCGATGGAAGTTCGCCGAGGTGTAGCGCCCCAGTTCCTCAACGCTCTCTCCCCTCAGATCCGCAAGGAACCGGGCCGTATCCGCGACATAGCCCGGCTCACAGCTTTTGCCGCGATGCGGCACGGGGGCCAGGAAAGGCGAATCCGTCTCGATCAGCAGCTTGTCCGCCGGGATGCGCGCGGCAGTTTCCTGAAGCGCCTTCGCGCTCTTGAACGTAACAATGCCGGAAATGCTGATGTACAGGTCCAGCGCCATGGCCTGCTCTGCGAAATCCTCGCTCGCGGTGAAGCAGTGGATGACCCCGGTAAAGGCCCCCTTCCCCATTTCCTCACGCAGAATTTGCGCGGTATCATCTTCGGCATCGCGGGTATGCACGATCAGCGGCAGGCCGGTTTCCCGTGCGGCGGCGATGTGGGCGCGAAACGATGTCTGCTGCCGCATCCGGTCGCTGTGATCATAATAATAATCCAGCCCGGTTTCGCCGATCCCGACGATCCGGGGGTGAGCGGCGCGAGCCGTCAGCTTTTGTGTGTCGATGTGGGGATGTTCGTCGGCTTCATGCGGATGGATGCCGACCGTTGCCCAGACATCCACTTCGCGCTCCGCAGTGGCCAGCACCGCATCCCATTCGCTCTCGCGCGTCGCGATGTTGAGCATTGTGGAGACGCCCGCTTCACGCGCGCGTTGCAGCACGGCAGCCTGATCCTCGACCAGGCCCTTATAGTTCAGATGGCAATGGCTATCGATCAGCATGACGTCAGCCTGCCTCTGCGGCCAGTTCCAGACGCGGGAACAGCGGCATCGGAGGGGCCAATGTGAAGCCGCCTTCGGCTAGTGGGGAATACCAATGTTCCATAACGCCGGCATAGCTACGCACTTGTTCCGGCACGCCCATCTGGTCCAGCAGGGCCGTCGCGCTCGCCGGAATAATCGGCTGAATGGCAACCGCCAGTTGCGCGATTGCGATGTACAGGGTTGCCAGCACCGTCTCCATCCGTTCCGGATCGGTCTTGCGTAGCGCCCAGGGCGCCTGTGCATCGATATAGGCGTTGCAGGCGAACACCGCCCGCATCCACGCCTCGATGGCTTGGGAGAGAGCCAGTTCCTCGAACGCAGCGGGAATTTCCGTTCCGACCGCCTGTTCCAGCGTCGAGAACAGCGCTATGTCGGCTTCGTCATGCCCGTGCACGGCGGGCAGCTTTCCGCCGCAATTCTTCGCGATGAAGCTAAGCGTGCGTTGCGCCAGATTTCCAAAGCTGTTCGCCAGTTCCGCATTGCATCGCGTCACGATGGCCTCCGGCGAATAGCTGCCATCGTTCCCGAATGTCACTTCGGCCAGCAGGAAATAGCGCAACTGATCGACACCGAACGCACCGGACAATTCCAGCGGGTCCGCGACGTTGCCGACCGATTTCGACATTTTCTCGCCACGGTTTAACAGGAACCCATGACCGAACACGCGGCGCGGCAGTGGCAGCTTGGCACTCATAAGGAAGGCTGGCCAGTAAACCGTATGAAAACGCACGATATCCTTACCAATGATGTGCGTGATGTCGCCGCCCTCAGCCCAATAGCGCGCCATCCGCTCGGCATCGTCAGGATAGCCGCAGCCAGTGAGATAGTTCGTCAGCGCATCGACCCAGACGTACATGACATGGCCATCGCTGCCGGGCACTGGAACCCCCCAGTCGAAACTGGTTCGCGACACGCTCAGATCCGACAAGCCGCCTTTCACGAACGCGATCATTTCGTTGCGCCGGCTTTCCGGTTGAATGAATTCCGGGTTCTTTTCGTAAAGTTCCAGCAGCTTGTCGCCATAGTTGGACAGGCGGAAGAACCAGCTTTCCTCCACCGTCCATTCGACAGGGGTTCCCTGCGGCGAAAGCTTTTGCCCGCCCTCCCCCTCGATCAGTTCCTTCTCGTCATAGAAGGCCTCGTCACGGACCGAATACCAACCCTCATATCGATCGAGATACAGGTCGCCATTCTGATCCATCGCCTGCCAGATTGCCTGGCTTGCGCGATAATGCTCCGGCTCGCTGGTGCGGATGAAGCGATCATAGCTGATATTCAGAGCATCGCACATATCATTGAAATATTGCGACATCTCATTGGCCAGCGCGCGGGGCGTGACGCCCGCGCTCCGTGCGGCCTGCGCCATCTTCAGCCCATGCACGTCGGTGCCGGTCTGAAAGAACACGTCGCGCCCCATCAGGCGCTGAAAGCGCGCAATGGCGTCCGTCGCGATCGCTTCGTAGGCATGGCCGATATGCGGCCGGCCATTGGGATAGCTGATCGCGGTGGTGAGGGTGAAGGGATTGCTGTCAATCATATTGCCACCGCTCTAGCGTCCGCGCGCAGCGAAGCAAAGCGACTATGCGGGCATGGCAGCCGCCAAAGCGCTTCAGGGGGCCTGACGCCCCTCCCCGACAGCGGCAACCATGCCGCACAGGCTCACCACCGTGGTCATGGGGTCAAGGTTGAGCAGCAATGCCCCGCCAGCCAATTGGCGCGCCGCGTCCCACTGGTCGAGCGCGGCCTTCATTTCCGGTCCTTGCGACTGCCGCGCCCTGGCGGCGAGGAAGGCGGGAACGCGCTCCAGAAAGGCATCATAACGGGCCTTCGCCGCCTTGCCGCTCAGGCTCTTCGCCAACGCCACCCGCTTGCTGTTATCCGGATCGCCGCTATGCGCGATTGCGCCGAGGGCATCGTCCAGACCGGCAACGTCCAGCCCCGCAAAACTCAGCGCGCGGCCGGGTGAACCGTCAGCCCCGGCGATGATGGAGCGCAGTTCCGCTTCCGTCGCCTCCGGCAAGTTGCGCCGGACGACAGCCAGTGTCTGCGGATCATCGAGCGGCTTGAACGTCAGAACACGGCAGCGTGACCGGATCGTCGGCAATAATCGCCCCGGCGCATGACTTATCAGCAAGAACAATGTGTTGCTCGGCGGCTCTTCCAGGTATTTGAGCAGAGCGTTGGCCGCTGGCCGTTCCATGTCATCCGCCGCATCGATCAGGACGACGCGCTGGTCCGCCATGGATGGTCGCATGGTCAGCGCCTTGCGCGTGGCCCGGATCTGATCGACATTGATATTCCGGGCTAGATTGCCCTCGTCCTTGTCCTTGCTCAGGCGGGTGATTTCAATGAAGTCGGGATGCGATCCCGCATCCATCAGGCGAGCAATCGGATGGGCAGTATCGACTTCCAGACCGGGCGATGTCGACAGTGGCCCCGCGGCATCGGCAAGCAGCCGACGGGCGAAGGCGCGGGCCAGCGTTGCCTTCCCGATGCCCTTGGGACCGGCTAGTATCCATCCATGGTGAAGGCGGCCGGATGCGACCGCTTCCGTCAGGGCGTGAATTTGCGCGTCATGCCCGACGATTTCGCTCATTGCAGATAGTCCGACAGCGCAGCCATCAATCGGGCGCTGACATCGTCCGGCGTCCCGCTGGCATCGATCAGCCGGAAACGCTCCGGCTCTGCTGCGGCAAAGTCCCGGAAGGCCTGACGAACCTTGCCGTGATAATCGCTGCCCCTGCCCCCGATCCGGTCCGCCGCACCTCCATCGCGCCGGTCCGCCCGATCCGCCGCCACGCTATCGGGCAGGTCGAGGATAAGGGTACGATCTGGCAGAAAGCCGCCGCTGCCAAGCTGATGCATCGCTAGAATATCGGCATCGCCCAATGAACCCGCCACGCCCTGATAGGCGCGACTGGAGTCGAGAAAGCGGTCGCACAGCACCCAGCGCCCCTGCGCAAGTGCCGGGCGGATGGTGCGTTCCACATGGTCGGTCCGGGCTGCGGCAAACATCAGCGCTTCGGCGCGCGGAGTGATCTTGGCATCGTCGCCCGTCAGGATGAGTTGCCGGATCGCTTCCGCGCCCGGACTTCCGCCCGGCTCCCGCGTGGTCAGGAGGTCGACGCCACGCCCGCGCAATGCTTCGGCTAGCCGTGCAAGCTGCGTCGACTTGCCGACCCCCTCGCCGCCTTCAAGTGTGATGAACCGTGGCGTCACGCCCCGACTACGCAAAGAAGCTTATGAAGCCATTCCACAACCGGGCGAAGAAGCCGGCCTCCGGCACGTCGGACGCGGCAACCAGCGGCATGGTCTGCGGCGGTGTATCCGGCGTCGACACAACCAGCTGGGCAATTTCCTGTCCCTTGGCGATCGGCGCTTTTACCGGACCGTTATAGACCACCTTGACGCTGATATTGCCGTTCGATCCGCCCGGAAGGGTCACCGCCAGGTTTCTGGGCGCAATGGCATCTACGGAACGCGCCGATCCGAGCTGGACCGGAACCGTCTCAACCTGCGCGCCCGCCTTGAACAACGGCTGCGCCGTCCAGGCGCGAAAGCCCCAGTCCATGAACTTCACCGACTCGGTAATGCGCCCGTTGAAGCTCTTGATCCCGGAAACCACCATGACCAGGCGGCGGCCGTTCTGTTCGGCCGAACCGGTGAAAGCATAGCCGGATTCTTCAGTATGCCCGGTTTTCAGGCCGTCGGCTCCATCGATCCGACCAAGGATGGGATTGCGATTGGCCTGCTCAATCGCGTCGCCACCCATCGTCTTGCCCCATGTGAAGCTGCGTGTGGCGTAGAAGCGCTTGTAAAGGTCCGGCGTCTCCTGAAGCGTGGCAACGGCCAGCTTCGCAAGATCGCGCGCCGTTACCACGGTGCGGCCTTCATCGGGCCAGCCATTGGCGGTGCCAAAGCGGCTGCCGGTCAGGCCCATGCGCTTGGCTTCCTGATTCATCTGGGCAACGAACGCTTCTTCGGTGCCGGCAATGCCTTCGGCCAGGACGATGCACGCATCATTGCCCGACAGCGTGACGATCCCGTGGAGAAGATTTTCCACCGACACCTGTTCGCCCGGCGACAGGAACATGGTCGATCCCGCCTGCGGCCCATGCCATTTCTGCCAGGTTTCCGGGCGCACCGTAAATTTCGTGTCGAGGCGCAGCTTGCCCTGCTGGATCAGGCGGAATGCCACATGCGTGGTCATCATCTTCGCCATGGAAGCGGGCGGGAACTGCATCTCGCCATTCTTGTCATAGAGTACGGCGCCCGACGACAGATCGATCATGTAGGCGATCGGGGCTTCGGTGGTGAATGGAGGCGCGCCGGCACTGGCCGGGGACACGATGGCGACGACGGCGAGCGCCGACAGAACAAGCTTTTTCATGAAGACGTCTCTAATGAATCAGGGGGGAGCGTTAACTACCCCTAGTCATTAGCGACGATGCGTGCCCCCGCAAACCCCTTGGACGCTGCCTTGCGCACGCCGTCCTGCGCTGCGGCCTGACTGGCGTAAGGGCCGAGCCGAACGCGCCAGTAGGTGCCGGCCTGCGCGACACTTGCCCCGATGGCGCGGGCGACACTCAACGCCCGCTCCCGCGTCGAAAATGTCCCGACCTGAACGAAATATCCGCCGCTCCGGGTCGACAGGGTGGATGCGGCCTTTGCCGGCGCGGGTGTGGGCGCGGGCGCAGGCACACGGGCCTGCCCAACCTGCTCCACGATGAACAGGTCGTCGGACGGGGCCGGTGGCGTGACGGGGCGCTGAGCAGGTGCCGTCCAATGCGGTGCCGGTGCAGCCGCAGGTCTGGCTGCGGGCAGCGTCGGCGTGCGATCGCGCGATTTGGGCGGCGCTTTGACAGGCGGCTGCACGGGAGCCGCCGCTTGGACTACCACCGCTCCACCGGTCGAGCCGACCGGGCGATCGGCGGCCCGGATGACGGTTTCGGACGGACGCGGCTGTTCCGCCAAGCGTCGGCGCAGGACCGTCAACAGCGTTTCAGGTGTTTCGATGCGCTCGGCGGCGCGACCGCCATTGCGCAATGTGGCGCGTTCCTGCTCCGGAGGATTGACGCGGCGCACGCGGACCGCCGCTACCCCGCCACCGCTGATGCCAAGCTGTTTCGCGGCACCGCGCGACAGGTCGATCAACCGGTCTTTGGCAAAGGGTCCGCGGTCGTTCACGCGCACCAATATTGTCCGGCCGGTATCGAGCGAGGTGACCTCGACGTAGCTCGGTAATGGCAATGTCTTGTGCGCGGCGGAGACGGCATCGGGCAGGAAATATTCGCCGCTCGCCGTCGCGTTGCCGCTTTGCTCCTCGCCATACCAACTGGCATAGCCGACCTCGTCATAGCTGACCGTGTCGGCGGGCGTATAGGTGGCACCGCCGACCTGATAGGGCTGCCCGATCTTCACGGGATAATCGGCGACCGGACGTCCCGCACCCGGACGGCTTGGTGCCGATGCTGGGCGCCCGCCATCGCTTACGCCATCGAAGTTGCCGCAAGCGGAAAGGCCCAGCAAGACAGCGACAGGCCCGGCAGCCCAGAAAATTCTAGTTTTCGACAGCATCCGCAAGCAACCCCACCGACAGCGCGTAAAAATTGGAACAATTGTAATCCAATATCACGCGATAGTTACTGGTCAGTAAGTATGCCGTCTTTCCCGGCCCATCCGGTTCCAGCAGGGTCGCCATGACATGATCGCCCGGCCAGCGGCCCTGCGCCGTCATGCCCAGCCGCCGCCATTCCGCCATCGAAAGCCACCGGCTATGCCGATTGAACACGCGGGGGCAACGTGCCGGTTGCAGCTTCGCGGCCACCGCACTGCGGTTGAACCCGGCTGGCACATTGACGGCGACGCCCCACGGCTCACCCTTGCGCCAACCCGACTGCAGGAAATAATTGGCGATGGACGCCAGCGCGTCGGCCTGGCTGGTCCAGATGTCCGCCTTGCCATCGCCATCCCCGTCGCGCGCCAGCCGCAGATAGACCGACGGCAGGAATTGCGGGTATCCGGTGGCCCCGGCCCAGCTGCCGACCAGCCGACTGCGCGGCACGCCATTGTCCAGCATCTTGATGGTGGCCAGCAACTCCGGCTCGAACAACGCCCTTCGCCGCCCCTCATAAGCCAATGTCGCCAGACTGCGGATCAGGTCGAAATCGCCGGTGTAGCTGCCATAGCTGGTTTCGTGGCCGAAAATGGCGACCATGATCGATTCCGGTACGCCGGTCTGACGCTCGATTGCCGACAACCGCGTCCGGTTGGCGCTGTACGCCGTCTTGCCGCGCGCGATGATAGACGCGCCCAGATGCTGCTGGCGATAGGGTTCGAATGGTGGGATCGGCGAATCGAAACTGCCGCCCGGCTGCCCCTGGTCAAGCTGCACGACGCGCGGGTTGGGCGTCAGCCCGGCGATCGCGGCGTCGAAGCTGCTGTCGCGAATCCCCATCGCACGCGCCTTTGCCCGCAGCCCCTGAAGATAGGTCTGGAAGCCGCTGTCCCCCTGCCCCCACGCCTGCGCGGGAGCGATACCCGTCGGGCTGGAGCCGGCGGTAATCGGTAGCAGACCGATCATCATCGCCCAAAGAGCGGGTTTCAGGCTGTTTTTCATACGGCGGCCTCCCATCCTCCGACTTTGGCACAGCCGAGCGGCAAGGTGAATCCCCTAATGGCCGATCAGGCAAAAATGGGACGAAACGCTCCTGTCATCCTGCCATGGTCGGATCACCGCCATGCCTGCATTTCACACTTGGCCTTTGCGCCCGAACGCTATAGGCGCGTCGCGTCCGGACAGGTGGGACGGCATGGAAGTGTGGCCGAGTGGTTTAAGGCACTGGTCTTGAAAACCAGCGACGGTGCAAGCCGTCCGTGGGTTCGAATCCCACCGCTTCCGCCATCCCCGTTATAGTAGCGACCGACACGCTGATGACGAGCCTTCGGTGGGGCTCGCTACCTAACCCTGCGCCTTGAAACGAGCCTCGCCAATCTCATTTGCGTGATGAGATGCGAACCTCCAAATCAGGCCGGCAATGGCCAATGTCGCGACAACGATAATCGAAGGCAGAAGATACCTGCCGCTGACGTTAGCGCCGGTCGCAACGAAAATTGCCGCTGAAAAACCGGTCAGTAGTACAACCGAAACACCGCTCCAGCGAGGCGACGGCTCTTTAGCGCTTGGACCAGTCCGATCCTCTTGGGGCCGCAAAAACAAACCGGCAATTACCAGTATCCAAAATGTTGCAGACAAGGATTGCTCGACCTGATCTAGCGAGTGTCGAAACAGCGGATCGGAAAACTGAAGGTATTTCACCAATACCCAAGCGCCAGCGGCCATCAGGACAACCGAATCAACAGCCTTTGAACCGCCAGTTCGGAGTTTTCGCCAAGCTATCATTCCTACAACCTAACTTTTTGGCGGATGCGGTCAAGATTGGGCAGGCCGTCAGCGAGCATGTGCGGCGCTCCAGGTCCCGTCACGCTCCCACCGAGGCAGGGCAGCGACGACCGCCACCATATCGCGCCGCTCCCCGCTGCTGCGGATGTTCGATTAATGAGGGACCGTCCGCTGGTCCTCGGCGCGGGATTGGCGTTTCAAGGCGCCCTGTCCGCCACGCCGCACGCGCGCCGACAGTAGCGACTATTCACCCCGATCTCCGGCTCATCACGGTGGCGACGCCGCACGTTGCGACCAGCGGCGCGATCCAGTCGACCCATTGGTCAGCCTTTGGCCAGACGCGCAGGTCGAACGGTCCCCACCATGGCATGTTCGCGCGAAGGCCGTGGCCGAAGTGTTCGATCCACCGATATTCCGCCTGCGCCACTTCCCGGCCGATGAAATAGGCAGAGGCCAGCGCGGCGCCCGCCCACCAGTTGCGCGTGCGCCATCCCACGATGCCTTGGACGATCAGCGCCAGAACGGCATGTTCAAAATAGTTCATGCGCTTCCAACGCTGTCTTTCGTCGATGGATGCCAGACAATGCCCAAGGGGCGCACGCCGCCGCCCTCAATCGACCTTCTGCCCGCCCTTCACCACGTCGGTGACATGTTCGAGGACGCTTACGTCCTTCAGCGGGTCGCCCGATACCGCGATGATATCGCCATAATAACCCACCGCGATCTGGCCGACATCCGAGTCCCAGCCGAGCGCCTTGGCCCCCGACAGCGTGGCGGCCTGGATGGCCTGAAGCGGGGTCATGCCCCATTCGACCATCTTCGCAAACTGGCGGCCATTGTCGCCATGGGGATAGACGCCCGCGTCCGTTCCGAACAGCATCGGGACACCGGCCTTCACCGCCTTGCGGAATGTCTCGCGCTGCAGGCGGCCGATCATCTTTTCCTTGTCCAGGCTTTCCTGCTCCGTGCCGTTCGCCGTGCCCGTCGCAAGGATATAATCGTCATTGTAGATATCCATGTCGAACCAGGTGCGGCGCTGCGCGGCGAGCTTGATCGTGTCATCGCTGGCCAGACTGCAATGCTCGATCGTGTCGATGCCGGCCAGGATCGCCGTCTTGATCCCCTCGTCGCCGTGGGCATGGGCCGCGACCCGGATGCCCAGCATATGCGCCTCATCCGCGATCGCCTTCATTTCCTCCAGCGACAATTGCTGCGCACCGACCGCATCGCCGAGCGAGAACACGCCACCGGTCGCGCAAATCTTGATGACCCGCGCTCCATATTTGTGGAGCCAGCGCACCTTTTCGCGGGCTTCGCCCGGTCCCGAAATGATCGAAGGCCCGCGATGGTCCATGGATGGCGGCAGGCCACCGCCGTCGCAGTGCCCGCCGGTTGCACCGATGGCATAGCCCGCCGGCATGATCCGCGGCCCGATGACGAAGCCGCCCTCGATCGCTTGTTTGAGGCCCACATCCTCAAAATTGTCCGAACCGACATTGCGGACGGTGGTGAAACCCGCACGCAGCGTCTTCGCCGCATTGGCGACGCCGACCGCGGTCCAGAAACTGTCGGTGTAGCGCAGGCCCTGATACCCGCCGACCTCCGCCAGCGCCGTCAAATGGACGTGCATGTCGATCAGGCCGGGGAGCAGCGTCTTGTCGCCCAGATCGATCTGCCGCACATCCTGCCCCCAGCGGACGGTGCGCGCGTCGGCGATGGATGTGATGCGGCCATCGTCGCCGATGAAGATCGCGGGATGTTCGACCGTCTTGCCGGTTGTAACGTCGATCATGCGCGCGGCTGTCACAACGGTCTTCTCGGCGTGCGCCGTGCCTGCCGCACATAGCATTGCGGTGGCGGCGATCAGGCTGCGGAATTTTGACATGGTGACGGACACCCCCTGAATCTCGATGTGGCGACAGGATAGCGTGACCGATGACGGACGCCAGCGTCCCGCACGCCTTTCCGCAAATATTTCCGTGGCAGCAGCCTGCCAACGTCCGCAGGTCAGCCGGCGCTGATGATGTCAGCTGCCAAACCAATCCACATGGCCAGCAGCATTGCGCATGACAGCGCATAGATCACGAAGCGCGCGATCACCGGCCCTCGCCCGATATGGATGGCGCTGTGCATGACCCGAAGCAAGGCAAAGGCCCATGCCAGCGTCAGCTGTATATCATTGGCCTTGTGGGTAATCAGCAGCAGCGGGACGATGGCGTAGAACAGGACCGGCATCTCGAACAGGTTGCGCAGGTTATTCGCCGGCATCTCCACCGGCTCGAAATAAGTCATCGCTCGCTGCCCGGTCGCAAAATCCTCTGCACTCGGCGGCTTCGCCTTCATCAATGCAAAGCGGCGCGCAAACATGACAAACCAAATGAAATAGGTCAGCCGACCATCACGAACACCGGCAGCAATATTGCCGTCTGGCCAATCATCGATCATCCCCTCTCTTGCGGTGCCCCATATCAGGCGGGGCGTATTCTTCATGTTCTCGGCGCACCGTCGGAACGCCGACATCCCTTTCAGCTTTCCGGCCTTTCAGCTTTCGGGCACGCTGCCTTCGCCAATGCCTGCCATCCGGTCGCCGGGCGATGGAAAACGCAGCGGCACGATCGCGCTCCACCCGGCAAGCCAGCCCAGCCCCAACACCCAGCCGCCGAGCACATCGGTGGGCCAGTGGACGCCAAGCCACACACGGCTAAGCCCGATTGCGATGGCGAGACAGACCGCCGGCACCCAAAGCCAACGCCGCCGGAACAGCAGGGCGACGGCACCCAGGAAGGCCATGTTCCCCGATGCGCAGCCCGCTTGGGCGTCGCTGGCAACTGCCGATAGGATCGAGATGTGGGATCAGCTTTGGGCGAGGCTTCCTGGTGGGTCCTTCAGAACGCCGTTCAATATCGATGCCCCCACGACCACGCCGATCAGCCACAAGGCATGGCGCAGGCGCCCACGCCGATAGAACCAGGCACAGATGCCAAAGGTAAAGAGGAGGCGGCCAATCGTATCGCCCGCTATGGTCAGTAGCAGGGCGGGCAGCGTCGCCTGTTCCCCCCAGCCCTGCGGCCGAACCTCGCCGACCCAGAGCATGATGCCTCGGTCGACGCTGCGTATAAGCGGGGCTTGCTTCGCGAAGAAAAGCAGGACGACGAAAGCCAGCGCAAGGGCGAGGGCGAACAATCGCCATCCCCTGCTCTCTGCTACCACGACGCCCCGCTCCTCCATCAAAGCCTCAGCGCTTCACCTGCCACCGACATCGCAAGCGCCGATCAGATATGGATGACCCGCCCGAACGCGGCGAGCACGCTTTCGTTCATCGCCTCGCTGATCGTGGGATGCGGGAACACCGTGTGCATGAAGTCGGCTTCGACCAGTTCGGCGGTCTTGCCGACGGTATAGCCCTGAATCATCTCGGTCACTTCCGCGCCGATCATATGTGCACCCAGCAGTTCGCCGGTCTTGGCGTCGAAAACGGTCTTAACGAAACCGTCCGCCTCTCCCAGCGCAATCGCCTTGCCATTGCCGATGAAGGGGAACATGCCCACCTTCACCTCATGTCCGGCTTCCTTCGCCTTCGCCTCGGTCAGGCCGACCGACGCGATCTGCAATAGGTGCAACCGGGGATGTTGCGCGGGTCCATGGGATGCGGGTGCTTGCCCGCAATCGCCTCCGCCGCGATGACGCCTTCATGGCTAGCCTTGTGCGCCAGCCATGGCGGCGCCGTCACATCGCCGATCGCGTAGATGCCATCGACATTCGTCCGGCACGCGCCGTCGATGACGATATGACCACGCTCGGTCTTGATGCCCAACGTCTCCAGCCCGATCTCCTCGGTATTGGGCACGATGCCGATGGCGACGATCACATGGCTGAAATCGGACATAGTGACCTTACCGTCTTTGTCCTTGATCGATGCCTTGACGCCCGCCGCGGACACGTCGAGCTTGTCAACGCCGGCCTTGGTCAGGATGGTCATACCCTGCTTCTTCAGCGCCTTTTCCAGATGCGCCGACACGTCCTTGTCCTCCACAGGCACAAGGCGATCGAGCATCTCGACGACGGTAACATCGGAGCCCATGTCGTTGTAGAAGCTGGCGAACTCGATACCGATGGCGCCCGATCCGATGACCAGCAGTTTGCTCGGCATTTCCGCCGGGGTCATGGCATGGCGATATGTCCAGATGCGCTTGCCGTCCGCCTTGGCGAAGGGAAGGTCGCGGGCGCGCGCGCCGGTCGCCACGATGATGTTCTTCGCCGACAGCTCGGTCGTCTTGCCATCCTTGTCGGTCACCGCCAGCTTGCCCTTGGCCACCAGTTTCCCGGTGCCCATGTGCACGTCGATCTTGTTCTTCTTCATCAGGCCGGTGACGCCCTTGTTCAGCTGCGAAGCGACGCCGCGCGAGCGCTTCACCACCGCATCCAGATCGGCACTGATCTTGTCGGCAGCCAGGCCATAGTCCTTGGCATGGCTCATATAATGGAAGATTTCCGCCGACCGAAGCAGCGCCTTCGTCGGGATACACCCCCAGTTGAGGCAAATGCCGCCGAGCAGTTCCCGCTCGACGATGGCGGTTTTCAGGCCCAGCTGCGCGCCGCGAATGGCGGCGACATAGCCGCCGGGGCCGGAACCGAGGACGATGAGGTCGTATGTGTCAGCCAAGATGATACTCCTGGTCAATCGCCGCGTCGGTCAGAGCCGGCGGGCAAAAAGAAAGGACCGAAGCAGCGGCCCTGTGCCGCCGCTCCGAATGTGCGGTCAGGCCAGCATGCCCAGCGGGTTTTCGACAAGCGCCTGGAATGCCTGCATCAACTGCGCGCCGACCGCGCCGTCGATGGCGCGATGGTCGAAGCTGCCCGTTGCGGTCATCACCGTGGCAATGCTGAGCGCACCGTCCACCACGTGCGGGCCGCTTGTCGCCAGCACCCACGGCCAGGATCATGCCCTGCGGCGGATTGATGACGGCATCGAATTGCTTGATCCCGAACATGCCGAGATTGCTGATCGATGCGGTGCCGCCCTGATATTCCTCCGGCATCAACTTTCCGTCGCGTGCACGGGCGGCTAGGTCCTTTGCCTCCGTCGCGATTTTCGATAGCGCTTTTGCACCGACGTCCGTGATGACCGGGGTGATAAGTCCGCCGGGAATAGCCACCGCCATCGAGACGTCGGCACGCTTGAACTTGATCAGCTGGTCACCGGCAAATTGCACATTGGCGTCAGGCACCTGTTCCAGCGCGACGCCAAGCGCCTTCACCAGCAGATCGTTGACGCTCAGCTTGATGCCGCGCCCCTCCAGCCCCGCATTGAGGTCACCACGAAGCTTCAGCAGCTTGTCGAGATTGCAGTCCAGCGTGAGGTAGAAATGCGGAACCGTCTGCTTCGATTCGGTCAGGCGGCGGGCGATCGTTTTGCGCATGTTGCTGAGCTTGATCGTTTCCGACGGAATGCCCGACGGCGCAGCGACCGGGGCCGCCGCGGCAACGGGTGCGGCGGCCGGCGCAGCGGCGGGGGCAGCGGCGGGGTTCGCAGCGCCGGGCTGCGCGCCCTCGATGTCCGCCTTGACGATGCGGCCGTTGGGGCCGGACCCTTGAACTGCACTCAGGTCAACGCCCTTCTGCTCGGCAATGCGGCGTGCAAGCGGACTCGCCTTGATGCGATCGCCCTCCGAGCTCGGTGCCGCAGCAGCGACGGACGCCTTTGCCGGCTCGGCAGGTGCGGTGGCCGGGGCAGCCTCCGCCTTGGCGGGCGCTGGTGCGCTCTCCGCCTTAGCTGCGGGGGCCGCCTCGACCGCGCTGGCGTCTTCACCCTCTTCCGCGATCATGGCGATAACCGTACCGACCTTGACGCCCTCCGTTCCCTCGGGGACCAGAATTTGTGCGATGACACCTTCGTCGACCGCCTCGAATTCCATTGTCGCCTTGTCCGTCTCGATCTCTGCGAGCAGATCGCCGGAGCTGACCGTGTCGCCGGCCTTCACCAGCCACTTGGCCAGCGTGCCTTCTTCCATCGTCGGCGACAGGGCAGGCATCTGAATCTTGATTGCCATGGGGAGTGCTTCTCTTTCTTGCTATAGTTCGAGCGCAGTTGCGTTACTTGAACGATCACGCGCGGGGGTCAAGGCTCACGCTTGCGTCAATCGGCTTTATCGCACAGAAACATGGCTGCTGATGGGAGGAGGCGAAGGATGCGCACCTATATGGTCGTGCTGGATGAAAGCCGCGAGGCGGAAAACGCCCTGCGCTTTGCCGCACGCCGCGCCACCGGGACGGGCGGCGCGGTCCATATCCTCGCGCTCGTCGCCCCAACGGAATTCGTGCAGTGGGGCGGCGTTCAGGCGACCATCGAAGAAGAGGCGTATCAGCGCGCAGAGGCACTGTGCGCGGGCGCAGCGGGCACGATAACCGATGAATCCGGCATCCGGCCCGCGATCACCGTGAAAACCGGTGAAGCGGTCGCAATGGTGCGCGAAACGCTGGGCGAGGTGGACAATCTCGCCGCGCTGGTGCTGGGAGCATCGGCGGAAGGGACTCCCGGCCCCCTCGTCGCCTATTTTACCGGCGCGGAGGCGGGCAAGCTGCCATGCCCGGTGATGATCATTCCCGGTGGGCTGAGCCGGGAGGATATTGACCGGCTGAGCTGACGCTCATTTCTTATGCTTGCCCCGCTTTCCGCCGATATGGCGGATATTGGCGGGGCGTCCGCGCCGCTGGATGGGACGCGGACGCTTGCCGGCGCCGCGCATCGGCAAATGGCTGGCGCCTTCCGGTATTTCAAAGCGCAGCGCCCCGCTAATCGGATTGGCCTCGGCAAGGCGCAGGGGCAGTTTCTGCCCAACGAAATATCGGTCTCCGCTCTGCTCTCCCTCCAGCGCCTGCGCCGTTTCGTCGAAGATGAAACGTTCGGCACCCAGAGTCGACACCGGCACCAATCCGTCACCACCCAGCCCCTCGACCGTCGCGAAAAAGCCGAAGTTGCGCACGCCTGTGATCCGGCAATCGACAATCTGGCCGACATGCGTGGCAAGATAGGCCGCGACATAGCGGTCGATCGTCTCACGCTCGGCCTCCATCGCGCGGCGTTCATTCGCCGAAATCAATGTGCCAACCTTCGCCATGCCCCCAGCATCCTCGGCCGACAGTCCGGTGGTCGGCTGGATCGCCCGATCCTTTGGCGCGGGAAGTTCAAGATCGTATGCACTCACCAAAGCGCGATGAACCAGCAGGTCGGCATAGCGACGGATCGGCGAGGTAAAGTGGCCATAGCTGCCGAGCGCCAGGCCGAAATGCCCGGCATTGTCAGGGGTGTAATAAGCCTGCGTCTGCGTCCGCAGCACCTGCTCCATGATCTGAGGGCGCGCATCCGCATCGCCAATGCGTTCCAGCAGGCGATTGAAGGTTGCAGGACGCACCACCTGCCCCATGGCAAAGGGGATGTCGAAGGTGGCGAGATAATCCTTGAGCGCAACCAGCTTTTCCCGCGCCGGCGGTTCATGCACGCGATACATGACCGGCGCCTTCTTGGCTTCCAGCGCCTTTGCAGCCGCCACATTGGCGGCAATCATGAAATCCTCGATCAGGCGGTGAGCGTCCAGCCGCTCGCGCACGGCAATGCTCGCAATGCGCCCATGTTCGTCCAGCACCACTCGCCGTTCAGGTAGATCGAGTTCCAGCGGCTCCCGCGCGTCCCGCGCCTTTTCTAACAAGCGCCAGCACGCCCAGAGCGGCTTCAGCGCGCCGTCGAGCAGGTTCTCGCCGCCATCCGACAGGATTGGCTCATTGGTGTCGATGGCATGCTGCGCGTGTTCGTAGGGGACGTTGGCGGCCACGCGAATGATCGCCCGCGTGAAGCGAAACGCCGTCACCTTGCCATGCGCGTCGATCGTCAGATGGCACGCCATCGCCGCGCGATCCTGTCCGGCCTTGAGCGAACACATGTCGGACGACAATTCATGCGGCAGCATCGGCACGACAAGATCGGGGAAATAGACGCTGTTGCCCCGTTTGCGCGCTTGCCGGTCGAGCGCGGAACCCGGCCGGACATAATAGCTGACATCGGCAATCGCCACGATCGCGCGAAAGCCACCGGGATTGGCGGCGTCTTCATCGGGCGTGGCCCAGACCGCGTCGTCATGGTCGCGCGCATCGACCGGGTCGATGGCGACGATGGGCAGGTGTCGCAGATCCTCCCGCTTGTCCTCATGCAGCTCCAGCCGTGCGGCCTTCTCCGCCTCGATCACGACCTCATCGGGAAACACGGAAGGTATGCCGAACTTGTGGATCGCGATCAGGCTGAAACTTTTGGGCGCAAAGGGATCACCCAGCACGTCGGTGACGCGCGCGCTGATCCGCCCGGCCCGGCCACTCTGTTCGGCCAGGACCAGGTCGCCGGGCTTCGCGTCGCCGCCTTCGCTGATCGGCGTATCCTTGCGAATGCGCTTGTCGACGGGGCGAAGCCACAGACGACCGTTCTCGCCCTCCTCCACCACGCCCAGCATCTGTTCGGTACCCTTGGCGAGGTGCTTCATGGGGTGGGCGACCATGCCCTTTCCGGCATCCTCGGTCCGCGCCAGAATGCGGTCGCCCACGGCCAGCGCGCCGCGCCGGCCCCGCTCGATCACGCGCAGGCGCGGCACGGGGATGCCCTCTGCCTCCCACCGTTCCGGCACAGCGATCGGCTGATTGCCGTCGATATCGACGATGCGCAGCACGGTGACACGCGGAACGCCGCCCATTTTGTGAAAGGCGCGGCCCGGTCCGATGTCGATCAGCCCTTCGTCCGCCATGTCCTTCAACAGCGCCTTCAGGGCGATCTTGTCGGCGCCATGCAGCCCGAACGCCTTGCCGATTTCACGCTTGCCCGCCGGCTGATCCGACGAAGCGATGAAAGCCATGATCTTTTCGCGCGTGGGGAGCCCGTCCTGCTTGTGCGGCCGGGGCTTTTTGGGAGGTGCCATGGAGAGGGAGATAGGCGCTTAATCCGCACGCGTCACCCTGTGCCGGAAATTTCCGACGCGCGCTTAGTATGAGCGACCCACCAGAACCCGTTCCACCGCCGGCGCGCCGGTAAAGATGCAGGTGCCGTCCGCTGCCGCCGCATCCATCGGCACGTTGCGCAGCGTCAGTTTTAGCGCCTTGATCGTTTCCACGACCTTGTCCAGCGCCGCGCCGGTCGGCTTGCTCCACTGCACTTCCAGCCAGCCCGGATTGCGGGTGTCGAAATGGGCTTTGAGCGTCGCCATGTCGGTGACGCCGCGACGGATGTTGTCGTGCAGAAATGCGGTGGCCTGCGCATGAAGCCGGGCCTGAATATCCTCCAGCATGGCCGCGGCAGAGGCAACGAAATCACCCCGCGCAACGATGCTGCTGTTCAGCTTTCCGTCCTCACGATAAAGCTGATCGCGCCGCAGCGCCGACACGTTACCGCCCGCGACGTCGCGACCGCCTACTTCCAGGATGATCGGTGCGCCCTTCTTCACCCAGCTCCAGCGCTTGTTGGCCGCCTTGGCCGGTTTGCGGTCGAGCAGGACGCGGACCGGCTCACGGAACGCATCGAGCGCAGACAGTTCCGTCTTCAGCGCCTCGCAATAGTCGAGGACAGCCGCATCCTCGTCATTGTCACGCAGCATCGGCACGATGACGATCTGATAGGGCGCGATCTGCGGCGGGCAGCGCAGGCCGTCATCGTCGCCATGTGTCATGATCACGCCGCCAATCATCCGGGTTGACGTGCCCCAGCTGGTCGTATGCGCGTATTGCTGCGTGCCTTCCTTGTCCTGATATTTGATACCGGACGCTTCGGCAAAACCCGTGCCAAGATAGTGTGAAGTTCCGGCCTGCAGCGCCTTGCCATCCTGCATCATCGCTTCGATGGAATAGGTGGCGACAGCGCCGGGGAAGCGCTCATTCTCAGGCTTCTCGCCAGCAACGACGGGCAATGCCAGCACGTTTTCCGCGAAGTCCCGATACATTTCGAGCGCACGCAACGTTTCCTTCATCGCGTCGTCGCGGTCGGCATGGGCGGTGTGCCCTTCCTGCCAGAGGAATTCGCTGGTGCGCAGGAACATGCGCGTGCGCATTTCCCAGCGCACGACATTGGCCCACTGGTTGACATAGAGCGGCAGGTCGCGCCAGCTCTGCACCCAGCGTGCCATGGCTGAACCGATCACGGTTTCCGACGTCGGCCGCACGACCAGCGGCTCCTCGAGTTTCGCCTCGGGATCGGGGACGAGCTTGCCCTTGCCATCGGCGATCAGGCGATGGTGGGTTACGACTGCCATTTCCTTGGCGAAGCCATCGACATGGTCCGCCTCCTTCTCAAAGAAGGACAGCGGGATGAACAGCGGGAAATAGCAATTGTCGATGCCCGCCGCCTTGATCCTGGCATCCATCAGCTTTTGCATCCGTTCCCATATGCCATAGCCCCATGGCCGGATCACCATGCAGCCGCGCACGCCGCTTTCTTCCGCCAGATCCGCTTCGGAAATAACGTCCTGATACCATGCCGCGAAATCGGCTTCGCGGGTGACGGAAAGTGCGTGCTTGATGGCCATATGCTGTCTTCTTGAAATGCGGGAACGATGGCCCTTTAGGGCAGTGAAGTGATGATCGGCAAGCGTGTAGGCAAGGACAAAGCCGGGTCAATCCAGGCGGCGCAGCCGGGCCGGATCGATGCCATGGTCGTTCAGCTTCTTGCGCAGCGTGTTGCGATTGATGCCCAGCATCTGCGCCGCGCGAATCTGATTACCGTCCAGCGCGCCAAGCAGTTCGACCAGCAGCGCCGGCTCCACGATGTCCAGCAAGGCGTCGTGCAGATTGCGTACATCGTCAGGGGACTGCGCTGCCAGCTGCTCACGCGCCCATATTCGCGCGGCACCGGCAAGGTCGGTTGCGCCATGGCTGACGTCATCCTGAACATCCGACAGATTGGGTATATTCTGCCGCAGCAATGCCTCCCCGATCACGTCATCGCGTCCAAGAACGCATATCCGCTGCATCAGGTTCTGAAGCTCGCGGACATTGCCGGGCCAGCTATGGCGGGTCAGCAACCGTGCAGCCGCCTCCGACAATGTCTTGCGCGGCAATCCCTCCTTGGCGGCACGTTCAAGGAAGTGGCGGGCCAGCAACGGAATGTCGTCGCGACGGTCCCGCAACGCCGGCAGCGCGATCGGCACGACGTTCAGCCGGTAATAGAGGTCATCGCGAAAACGGCCCTCAGCGATCAATGCCTGCAGGTCCTTGTGCGTGGCCGCCACGATCCGCACGTTGACGCGGATCGTTCCCGATCCGCCGACCGGCGTCACTTCGCCTGTTTGCAGGACGCGCAGGAGGCGTGTCTGCGCATCCATCGGCATATCGCCGATTTCATCAAGGAACAGCGTTCCGCCCTGCGCCTGCTCGAACTTGCCCGCCGTGCGGGCGTGCGCGCCGGTGAAAGCGCCCTTTTCATATCCAAACAGCTCGGCTTCGATCAGCTCGCGGGGGATCGCCGCCATGTTGATCGCAATGAACGGGGCGTTGCGCCGCGGGCCGAGATCGTGGATCGCGCGGGCGACAAGTTCCTTGCCGGTGCCGGATTCGCCAAGCACCAGAATGGAAAGGTCGTTGGACACGACGCGCGCAATGATGCGGTAAACCTCCTGCATCGGCGCGGACCGGCCGACCAACGGAATATCCTCACCCACCGCGCTCGGCGGCGGTGCCTCATCCCGGTCCCTACGTCGCATACCGATTGCTTCGTGCACAGCGCGGGTCAGCTCGTTCAGGTCGAACGGCTTGGGCAGATAATCGAACGCAGCCGGGCGTTCGTGTTACTGTGACGCTACCATGTTCAGCGGCCTGCAGCCGAAAGCACGATAACTCGGCAATTCCGGCCATTCTGGCCATCAGCGCCGATACGTCGTCCAGCCCATCCCCGTCCGGCAGCATGACGTCCGTAAGCAGCACCTCGGGTTTGAATGCCGCAAGCAACCGGCCGCGATCCGCGATAGAGCCGGCGATTTCGACCATGTGCCCCTGACGCCGCAAGGCTTCCGACACGACGACGCAGATAGCGGGGTCATCGTCGACGACCAGCACGCGGCCCGGATTATTCGGCATCGCCTTCGCTCCCTTCAGCCCAGGCCCATGGGCAGCATGAGCCGAAACAGGCTGCGCTGGCGGTCGTTGTCGCGTTCATATTGAACGAGGCCGTTCATATCGCGGGCCAGGCTTACCGATAAGCAGCAGCGCTCCAGCCCCGCCCATCCTGCGGTTTCCCGGGTGATAAATCGGATTTCCGGAACAGGAGATGTTCCCGAATATTGTCGGGAACGCCGGGGCCATTATCCTCGACCACGATTTCAATCGGCAGCGGCGCATTGCCGCGCCCACCCGCCCGCATGATCGATACGCCGTGACGAAACGCTGTGCAAAGATGCGGGATTTCGCCGGCTGGGTCAATACGCCGCCAGCTGCCGCCGCATTTTTCAGCAGATTGATCAGTGATCTGGAACGAACGCATCGCCTTGTTGATCAGCGCAAGGGATGCTGAGTAGGTCGTAATCCTTGCGGATCGGCCGATCGGTTGTAACTGGCGGCTGCAGACTTCGGTCGTCCGCCCCAGCAGCGGATAGATATTCTCCGCCGAGCGCTAAAGAGCTGACGCCCGGTGCGGGTGAAGTCCTGCATTCGATCGATCAGGGCGACGATCCGCTTCGACTTCTGCTGGTAGATCATCATTGGTCAGCGCGCTTGCCTGCGGATCGGAATTGCGCCGTCGAGCAGCCGTGCTCGCGCCGCGAATGCCCGACAAACGGGTTCTTGATCTCATGCGCCAGGATCGCCGCCGCGCCCATGGCGGATCGGTTGCCGCCCTGCGTACGAAGATGCGCCATCTTCTGCGCCTGGCTATGCGTGTGCAAGGCGACGACCCGCCAGCCTTCATGGTCGGCCAGCGGGGCCATCATCAGGTCGACCTCCATTTCGGCCATGCGCCCGGCATGCACGCGGATGTCATAAGCCGCCACCGGCTGGTCCAGCTGCCACAGGTGACGTAGGCGCATCGTCGACTTCAACCGCCCCACAGAAAAGGTGCTTCCTCGATGTCCGTGCACCGATAATCGCGGATCGTGCCGTGTTCAGCAGGGTTTCACGGCAGCCAGTTGGCGTCCGCTATCCGGCCCCTTCCGCGATCGAGTGCAGCAGCGTCGCCACGGGAAGGGGCGAGCATGACATCGGAATGTCGCGGCTGCCGTCTAAGCGTCGGGTTGCTTGGCGCCTGCCCCACCATCGAACCGCTCGCTAAGCAGTCTCCGACCGGATGCTCGATCAGCGGCTTGTAGAACGCGGCCAGCATGTCGAGCACCTTGTTGGCGTCCGGCACCTGATTGACCGCGTTTCGAACTCCGCAGATCCGGGCAGACCCTTGTGTGCCGAGCCCAGATGCTTGCGGGCCAGTTGACACCCACATCACGGCCACGCTAAAGGCCTGCCATCGCATAATGGCCGATCACCAGGTGATATTGCTCTTCCAGCGTCGGGTCGGCGCGGCGTTCGCCGGTCGCGAACCAGTGCATGACCTGCCCCAGCGGGGGCTTGTCCGATGTGCGCCGCGACCGATCATCACGCCGTCGGCACCTGAATGATCCAGCGCCGCACGGCATCCTCAATCCCGCAAATGTCGCCGTTTACGATGACCGGCAACGCGACGGCGTCCTTTACCGACCGGACAAAGCGCCAGTCGGCATGCCCCTTGTACATCTGATTGCGGGTGCGTCCGTGAACGGTGATCAGCTTCGCGCCCAGATCCTCCGCGATATGGGCGAGTTCCGGCGCATTCAGGCTGTCATGGCACCAACCCATGCGCATCTTCACCGTCACCGGCACGCCGACCGCCTTCACCGTGGCGTCAATCAGGCTGGCGGCAAGCGGCAGGTCGCGCATCAGCGCGCTGCCTGCGTCGCCGCTCGTCACCTTGCGCACTGGGCACCCCATGTTGATGTCGATGATCGCTGCGCCCTTTTGCTCGGACAGCTTGGCGGCCTCGGCCATTTCATGCGGCGTGCAGCCGACCAGCTGCATCGAGACCGGTTCCTCCACCGCGTCCCATGCCGCTTTCTGGATCGATTGGCGGGTTTCTCGGATAGCAGCGGGCGACGCGATCATCTCCGCTGCGTTAAGCCCGGAGCCAGTGAGCGCCGCACCAGCGTGCGGAACGGCATATCCGTCACCCCGGTCATGGGGGCAAGAATAACTGGCTGGTCGATCGATTTTGACCGGGCCGACCTGAATGGGTTTCAATCGTGACATGGGATGCGAAATGTGCCTAAAAATCAGGCACCTACATAGCGGCAAAGCCACATGGGAGCAAGCCGGCGCCAGCGCCGGCGCCTCTGCCTGCGCAGGACTCGCATTGCGTGGGCCGGGGCGCTGCAGGCGGCCAGAGTTCGCGCGATGACGCCTCCCGTAAACAGGTGAACGCACCGTCGCGCCGATCGTCGCGTACGGAAAGGAGAGCGCATGGGTGGCGCCCCGCCAAGCAGTTTCAGCCAGTCGCTGGCGCTCGGTGCCCACGCCAGCGTGTGGTGCGAGTGATTTCGTGCCTGTTGGCGGTATCGATGCGATTGTCGTCGTTGTGGGCGCGGGTAGCGGAGGCGTTGCAGGCAGGCTATCGGCGATGTTGCCGACCTGCGCTTTTGTACCGGCAATGGTGATGGCGGAATCGGTTGGGGCGGGACTGGCACAGGGGATCAACCAGATCGGGCGGGCGGCGAACGTTCCGGATTCACGACGCCGCTCGTCCGTTTCTGCCGCCGCGGTGATCGACCGCCTCCTCGCGGCAACGGCTGCGCGGGGGAGCCGTTCCGGTCCTGCCAGTCGTCGATACACTTGCCCAGCTTAGCGAGACGGGATTGGGCGACACGGTGGACAGACGCCTGCTTGCGCGCGTGCAAACGCCCCAGGCATTTCAGCAGGACGCCATCCCTTGCTGCGCACGGCAGGACAGTTCACGGAGGCCGCAGACGACGCGGATCGCGGGCAGCCGGGCTGGTTGTTGGGGTACGTGAGGGAGATGCGGATGCGGGAGAACGCAGCCCACCCCGCCGACGTCGCGCGGCCGAAGCACGCTTCCCCGCCGCCCGTTCCATCCCCGCACTGGGATCCAGCGGATCCATGAATGCGTATCGGCTGCGTGCGGAGGAGGGCGAGGAACTGTGGCTGGCCGGTGTCCGCATCCCCCCATGCGAAGGGGCTGTCGGGCCATAGCGATGCGGATGTTGCTATTCATGCGCTGGTCGACGCGATCCTCGGGGCGCACTTGCCGGCAGTGACATCGGCAGCCGTCTTTTTCCCCCCCTCCGATCCCAAAGGGCGGGGCGCGCCATCGTCCCGATTTCTGGAATTCGCGCGCGATCGTGTTACGGCGAGGCGGGGGCGGATCGAACATGTCGACCTCACCATCATTTGCGAGGCACCGAAGATCGGGCCGCATCGCGACGCCATGCGCACGCGGCTGGCCGAATTGCTTGACGTTTCGCCTAACCGCGTCAGCGTGAAGGCAACGACCACGGAAGGGTTGGGTTTGCAGGCAGGGGAGAAGGTATAGAAGCCGCCCAGGCGCGTCGCCACCGGTGAATTTGCCGCAGGAATGACTATATAGAGCAACGAAATGCCGTCGCGGAGAGCGATCGCCGATCGGCAAAGCGCCCCGGATGTGGGCGCGCCGATCGTTACCTTCGTCAATGGATTGGGATGAATGACCGACACTATTCTGCCCGCCGAACTTGTCGCCAAGGCGCAAGAGGTAGTTGAGGCGAACCGGGCCGCCGGGCACACTGTCGCTGTAGCCGAAAGCTGCACCGGCGGCCTCGTTCTCCGCCGCGCTGACGGAAATCGCCGGCTCGTCCGACGTGCATTCCTGGCAGGCTTTGTAACATATTCGAACGAAGCCAAGCAGCGGATGCTGAAGGTGCATGAGGATGTCATCGACACCTTCGGCGCCGTCTCCATCGCCTGTGCCTGGGCCATGGCGCGCGGCGCTCTGGAAGCGAGCGGGGCCGATGTGGGCGTCGCGATTACCGGAATAGCTGGCCCCGGCGGGGGGTCTGAACAGAAGCCGGTGGGCACCGTCGTGTTTGGCAAGGCGGAAAAGGGCCAGCCTGAGAACGATCACCAGGCCGACCGGGCAATTGTTCGAAAACAACGGACGGGGCGGCATCCGCCTTCAGGCCGCGCTGGTCGCGCTCGACCTGTTGTTGCCCCCCGCGCCGTAAAGCGCGGCGGCCCGCGTCTCGAACGCGCCGATCATCTTGCGCAACGCGGCATCGAACATCTGCCCCGCCAGCATTTCAAACAGCCGGTTCTTGAAAGCGAAGTCGACCGCGAAATCGACCAGCACGCCCTGCCCGTCCGGCGCGTCGCGAAACCGCCAACTCATTCGACAGATGCTTGAGCGGCCCGTCGACATAATCGACATGGATATGGTCCGGCGCTTCCTTCACGACGCGGGACGTGAAGGTCTCGCGCAGGCCCTTGAACCCCACGATCATGTCGGCCAGCGCTTCGGTTGCGGTATCCTTGCGCAGCCGCATGCCCGCCACCCAGGGCAGGAATTCGGGATAACGGCCGATGTCGGCAACCAGATCGAACATCTGCTGCTTGCTGTATGGCAGATGGCGCGTTTCGCTATGACTGGGCATCAGGCTGTCTGCTTGGCGGCCTTTGCCAGCTTCGCCTCACGTGCGGCGCGCATCTCGGCAAAGTCCTTGCCCGCATGATAGCTGGACCGGGTCAGCGGACTGGCAGCGACCTGCAGAAATCCCTTGGCCCGCGCGATGGCCCCGTAAGCGGCAAAGCTTTGCGGCGTGACGAAATCGATCACCTTGGCATGCTTGGGCGTCGGCTGGAGATATTGTCCCATCGTCAGGAAATCGATGTCGGCCGACCGCATGTCGTCCATCACCTGATGCACTTCCAGCCGTTCCTCTCCCAGGCCCAGCATGATCCCCGACTTGGTGAAAATCGAAGGGTCGAGCTTCTTGACCATTTCCAGCAGGCGCAGCGACGCATAATAGCGCGCGCCCGGACGGATCGTGGGGTACAGGCGGGGCACCGTTTCCAGGTTGTGGTTGTAAACGTCCGGCCGTGCAGCGACGATCGCCTCAACCGCGGCTTCATGCTTGTTGCGGAAATCCGGCGTCAGAATTTCGATCGTGGTATTGGGCGTCGTGCGGCGCAGCGCCTCGATCACCTTCACGAACTGGCCAGAGCCGCCATCGGGCAGGTCGTCGCGGTCGACCGAGGTGACCACGATATGCTCCAGACCCATTTCTGCGCAGGCGTCGGCCAGGTTCTGTGGCTCGTTGACATCGACCTTCCGCGGCATGCCCGTCTTCACATTGCAGAACGCGCAGGCGCGCGTGCAGGTGTCGCCCAGGATCATCACCGTCGCATGCTTTTTGGTCCAGCACTCGCCGATATTCGGGCATGCCGCCTCTTCGCACACCGTTGCCAGCCCCTTGTCGCGCATCAGCTTGCGTGTTTCGTTGTAGCCAAGGCTGGTGGGCGCCTTCACACGGATCCAGTCCGGCTTGCGCGCACGAGGCGATTCGGCAGGGGCGATCGGGGAAATATCGTTCATGCCGCCCAAATAGCGATGATGGTCCGGGGTTGCCAGTCCCTCCGGCCCCACGTAACGGCCTTTTTCGCCTGCACACTTTCAACCGCCATGGAGGATCAGCACGCGCCATGACCGATTTTGCCGACATGCTCGAAGGATATCGCCGCTTCCGGGAGACCGGCTGGTCACGCCAGCATGAACGCTGGGCCGAACTGCGTGAGGGGCAATCGCCGCGAGTCATGGTGATCGCCTGTTCCGACAGCCGAGTCGACCCGGCCCAGATCTTCGACAGTCACCCCGGTGACATCTTCGTGGTGCGCAACGTGGCGGCGCTTGTGCCCCCCTTTGAAACGACGCCGGGCCATCACGGCGTTTCCGCGGCACTTGAGTTCGCTGTCCAGGTTTTGAAAGTCGGCGAAATCGTCGTCATGGGTCATGGGCTGTGCGGCGGGTGCAAGGCTGCGCTCAGCCAGGATCTGAAAGACGCCGCTCCCGGCGAAGGCGGCTTCATCGCCGACTGGATCGAACTGCTCGACGAAGCGCGCGAGCGCGTGGTCGCGGTACATGGCGACGATCGCAGCCGCACGGCCGAGCGCGCCATGGAACAGGAAGGCGTTCGCGTCAGCCTTGCCAATCTGCGCACATTCCCGTGTATCCGCAGCAAGGAGCGCAGTGGCGAACTGAAACTTGTCGGGGCGTTCTTCGCGATTTCCGATGGCGTGCTGCACGTCCTCGACGAAGAACATGGACATTTCCACCCTGCCGAATGATCGGGAGTGGCGGCGGGCGGCAAAAGCGCTGCCCGCCCCTTATTCCTCGATCAAGTCCAGATAGGCGATCACGTCATTGTCGGTGGCGATGAACAGGTCGTCCTGAACCTCCGCAGGCTGTTCCTCCGCCTTCACAAGCGCCTGGGCCAGCGATCCATACATCAGCGTGGTTGCAGCGCCGCCCTCGCCCTCCGCGCTCAGATGATAGAGCCGGACAGTCACCGCGTCGGACGTGCTGCGCATGGGCTGGCCTTCGGTACGCGCAGGCGAAAGCGCTTATGCGCCGCCCAGCTTGTCGATCTTGCTGTTGAGCGCAGCAAGTTGCGCCTTCAGCACCGCGATCTCGTCATCCTTCTCGGCCGAGTCCGATGCAGGCGACGCGCCGGGCGCTGCGGTCTTGAACGCGGAGGTCGCCGCTTCGAACATTTCCATGTTGCGCTTGGCGATCTCTGCGAAAGGCCCGCCGGCAAAGGCACCCTTCATGGCTTCCTGAAACTGCTGCTGGTTTTTGCGGAACGCCTCCATGGACGCTTCCAGATATTGCGGCACCATCGCCTGCATGGAGTCGCCGTACATCGAAATCAGCTGACGGAGGAAGTTGACCGGCAGCATGTTCTTGCCCCGGCTTTCCTCTTCCATGATGATCTGAGTCAGCACGCTATGCGTGATGTCCTCGTTGGTCTTCGCATCCACGACGACGAATTCGCGCCCCTCGCGGGTCATCTGCGACAACAGATCGAGAGTGATGTAACTAGAGGTTTCGGTGTTGTAGAGACGCCGGTTAGCGTATTTCTTGATGATGACCGGACCTGATTCCCCCGACTTCGCCTTGGCCATGTCTTTCACCACTCCACAAGATGTTGATGCTGCAATAGCACCAAAGCTTGACGCGCTGCAACATGGCCCCCGGCCGTTGCCGCTTTTTCTCGACATGCTGTGGCGCGAAACCCATAGTGATCCGGCCTTCCGGCGCGCGGCGCTGGAGGGTTTGCGGCAATATCAGGGCGCCGAGCGAGCCGAACGCCCTGCCCCTGTGCCTGCGTCAGGCCGGTCCGGGCATGCAAAATTGTTGCACTATGGCACAGCGGGAACCAAGGGACCGCCGGTCATTCTGATTCCGTCATTGATCAACCCACCCCATATCCTCGACCTTGCGCCCGACAATAGCCTGGCGCGCTATCTCGCAGAGAACGGGCACGACGCGCACCTCCTCGACTGGGGGCCGTATGATCCCGCCCATGCGGGCCTCACGCTCGGCGGGCATGTCGAGCGCATTCTCAAACCGATGCTGCAGGCACTGGACCGACCACCCATACTGGTGGGCTATTGCCTTGGCGGAACTATAGCGACCGCGGCTGCCGCAATCCTGCCGATTGCCGGCCTCGTCACAATCGCTGCGCCATGGGAGTTCGCTGCCTTTCCGTCGAAGGCGCATGAGGATCTGGCGGCTTTATGGGCGCAATGGGAGCCGGTGTGTGCGCAGCTGGGATATGTTCCAATGGAGGTCCTACAATCGGGCTTCTGGGCCATCGATCCCACGCGCACGATTCGAAAATATGCCGATTTCGGGATGCTTCCGCCGGAAGCGCCGCAGCGGAGAGCCTTTATCCAGTTGGAAGACTGGGCCAATCAGGGCGAGCCTTTGACCTTCGGTGCCGGGGCCGAACTCATGGAGCTGCTCTATGGTGCCAACGTCACGGCGCTGGGCCAATGGGAGGTGGGTGGCGTGGTGGTACAGCCACCCATCGCCTTGCCCTGCCCTACGCTGACCGTGGCGTCCACGCGGGACCTGATCGTCCCTGAGGCATGCTCGCCGGAAGCGGCCACGCGGCTCGCCCTCGACATGGGGCATGTGGGCATGATCGTCGGCCACCGGGCACGGCGGCAGCTGTGGGAGCCATTGTCGCAATGGCTATCCATGATCGTGTCGGAGTGCTAAGCGCCGCCCAAAATCCACTGGCTTCAACCCAATAGAGAGGTCCAATCATCATGACCGATGTCGTCATCACCGGCGCAAAGCGCACTCCGGTCGGCAGCTTCCTCGGCGCCTTCGCCGCCGTGCCTGCGCATGAACTTGGCCGCACCGCCATCCTCGCAGCCCTGGAGCAGTCGGGCGTCGCGCCTGAGGAAGTGGATGAGGTCATTCTGGGTCAGGTGTTGACCGCGGCGCAGGGCCAGAATCCCGCCCGACAGGCGGCGGTCAACGCTGGTATCCCGGTCGAACGGACGGCGATCGGCATCAACCAGCTGTGCGGATCGGGTCTGCGCGCTGTGGCGCTGGGTATGCAGGCAATCCGCAATGGCGACGCCGCGATCATTCTGGCCGGCGGTCAGGAAAGCATGTCCATGGCCCCGCACGCCCAGTTCCTTCGCGCGGGCGCAAAGATGGGCGCCGTCAGCCTGGTCGACACGATGATCCATGACGGCCTTACCGACGCTTTCAACAACTATCATATGGGCATCACCGCAGAAAATCTGGCCGAGAAATACCAGATCACCCGCGACGCGCAGGATGCCTTCGCCGTCGCCAGCCAGAACAAGGCGGAAGCCGCCCGTGCTGCAGGCCGCTTCAAGGATGAAATCGCGCCCGTTACCGTCAAGGGCCGCAAGGGTGACGTCATCGTTTCGGACGACGAATATATCCGCGCAGGCGCGACCATCGATGCAATGACCGCCCTGCGTCCCGCGTTTAAAAAGGATGGCTCGGTCACCGCCGGCAACGCCAGCGGCATCAATGACGGTGCTGCCGTCGCCGTCCTGATGAGCGCCGAGGAAGCGGCGCGCCGCAATGCGCCGGTACTGGGCCGCATCGCGTCCTGGGCGACGTGCGGCGTCGATCCGTCGATCATGGGCATCGGCCCGGCCCCGGCCAGCCGCCGCGCGCTGGAGAAGGCCGGCTGGTCGATCGGTGACGTCGATCTGATCGAAGCCAACGAAGCCTTCGCGGCGCAGGCGCTGTCGGTCGGTAAGGAACTGGGCTGGGACGCGGAAAAGGTGAACGTGAACGGCGGCGCCATCGCTATCGGCCACCCCATCGGCGCGTCGGGCGCGCGTGTCCTGTCCACATTGCTGTATGAAATGCAGAAGCGCGATGCGAAGAAGGGGCTGGTCACTCTCTGCATCGGTGGCGGCATGGGCATCGCCATGTGCATCGAGCGCTGATCGCAGCGGCAAGAACTTGGAATATAGAAGAGGGCCGGCCCGTTTAGGCTGGCCCTTTTTCTATACCCAGATGCGGTCGTACCGTCGGCCAAGCCCGGTCAGCAGCTCATAGGGCGACAGGCCGGACTGTTGGGCGGCGCGGGCCAGATCATAGTCGATGTCGACCCAGTCACCTTCTCGAAGGTCGGGGGCTGCACTGACATCGACGATCAACAGGTCCATCGACACGCGCCCGACCACGGGCAGTTCAACACCATCGGCAATGGCCACACCTCTGCCCGAAAAGCCCCGCAGATAACCATCGGCATAGCCGACATTCAGCGTCGCCAGTTCAGTGTCATGGGGCGCCTGGAAAGTTGCGCTGTAACCGACCGTATCGCCGGCGCGGGCGCGTCGGCGTTGCAGCACGCGGACCTGCGGCACCACGACCTGTCGCAGACCTTCCGCTGGCAAGCCTCCGTAAAGGGCGATGCCGGGTCGCGTGAGGTCATGATGGTATCCCTCACCCAGCAGGATGCCCGCACTATTGGCCAGGCTATAGCGATCGGCGGGTATTGCGGCGCGCGCCGCATCGAAGCGAACGCGCTGCGCTTCATTGAGCGGATGGTCCTCATCCGCGCAGGCAAGATGGCTGAGCAGCGTGGCGATGTGGAGGTCGTCCCACGACAACTGCGCGATTTCCCGATAGTCGATGCCCAGCCGGTTCATCCCGGTGTCGACCATGACGTCGCACGCCCCGCCGCCAGCGTCGCGCCAGAGAGCGACCTGCGCCGCGCTGCACAATACTGGCCGCGCCCCCGCGACCGATCGTGCGAACGCCATCTGGTCCGGCATGAGCCCGTGCAGCACCGAAACGGTCAGGCCATCGGGGATGGGCGCAAGGGCCAGCGCCTCGTTCCACGTCGCGACGAAGAAATGCCTACATCCGGCCTCTGCCAGCTTCGCCATCACCTGCCGCGCGCCAAGCCCATAGCCGTCCGCCTTGATCGCCGCACCGCACGCGGCAGCGCCGCTTTTGCGCGCCAGCCAGCGCCAGTTGTCGGTAAGGGCCTGTGTATCGATACGAAGGCGAAGCGGTGCGGGTGGAGCCATGATCCGCCCGGCTGTACCGCCCCTAAGTCTCAGCGTCGAGGGGGCGTCCGCGCGTTTCTTCCAATCCCCAGAACGAGACGATCAGCGCCATCGCCACGACTGCCATGGTGTACCATAAGCCGGCATAGGGATCGCCGGTCTTTGCCACGACATATTGGCTGACGAGCGGCAGAAAACCACCGAAATACCCAGTGCCGATGTGATAGGGGATGGACATCGAGCTATATCGGATACGTGCGGGAAACAGTTCCGACAGCAGCGCCGCGACGGGGCCATATGTCGCGCCTGACAGCGCGCCGAGCATCGCGATGCCGATTAGCATCACAAGGATACGGCCCGCATCCGGCCTGACTTTGGTCAGGTCGTATCCCGCCTGCGCCAGCGCCTGCTCAAGACTTTCGGGTGAGAGATTTCCGACTTGTTCGCCACCAACGCTCACCGCCACATAGGGCGCATCGACCTTCACATAGCGCACGCCTTTCTTGGACAGGAAGTCGAGCAGCTTGCCGCAGTCGGTGACCTGGCTCTTCGCAAAGGGGTCATATGTGCAATCTGGGCCGCTCACGACGATCGGCGCGCGCTCTGCCGCAACCCTGAGTGCAGGATTGCCGGCCGCCCCGATCATGTGGAAAATCGGGAAAAGCAAAATCAGCGTCAACGCGTATCCGATGATGATCGGCTTGCGCCGCCCCACGCGGTCGGACAGGCGCCCGAAATAGATGTACCAGAACAGGCTGGTACAGGCACCGACGCCAACGATCATCTGTGAGATCACCGGCTCGACATGCAGCGCGTTCAGTAGAAAATAGAGCACCTGGAACATCGCCGTGTACCAGATGACGGTAAGGCCCGCGGCGACACCAAACAACGCGACGAACAATCGCCGGAGATTTCCTGGATAGGAAAAGGTCTCGCCAATGGGATTGCGTGCCGTTTCGCCCGCCGATTTCATGGCTTGAAAAACCGGGCTTTCCTTCAGCTTCATCCGCATCCAGATCGAAATAGCGAGCAGGGCGAGACTGAAGAGGAAGGGGAAACGCCACCAGCTTGCATCCCAAGCGGCCTTGCCCACGATAAACTGCGTGCCCAGAACCACCAGCAATGACAGGATGAAGCCACCGACAACGCTGCCTTGGATGAAGCTGGTATAAAAGCCGCGCTTTTCCACTGGCGCATGTTCCGCGACATAGATCGCCGCGCCGCCATATTCTCCACCAAGCGCCAGCCCCTGCAGCACGCGCAGGCCGATCAGGATCAGGGGCGCGGCCATGCCAATGGCGACATAGCCCGGGACCAGCCCGACTCCCGCCGTTGCGATGCCCATCAGCGTGATTGTCGCCAGAAAGGTATATTTTCGCCCCAGCCGATCGCCCAGATAGCCGAAGATCACCGCGCCCAGCGGCCGCACGCCAAAGCCAACGGCGAACCCCGCCAGCGCCAGCAGCAACTGCGCCACTTCATTGTCGGAGGGGAAGAATGTTCGGCCGATCATCGGCGCGAGCGTGCCGTAGATGAAGAAATCGTACCATTCGAACATGGTGCCGAGTGATGAAGCCGCGATGACCAACCGGTCCCGCTTTGCATCCATCACATAATCAGCACCCACGGCCGGCGATGCGGCATGCGACATCCAAAGTCTCTCCCCACATTCTTATGAGGGGCGTGTGTGGCCCTATTCAGCGGCGACTTCAATATGGTCGAGATGGGCGCTGTGATTTTCGTTAGCCATGGCCCGGATGCCGAGCCGGGCGAACAGCGCTGCGTCCGCATCGTCACCCGCATTGCCAGTCGTCAGCAACTTGTCGCCGGTAAAAATCGAATTGGCACCAGCTATGAAGCAAAGGGCCTGCGTCGCATCGCTCATGCTTTCGCGCCCGGCGGACAAACGCACCATTGCTTGCGGCATGGTGATGCGGGCCACCGCGACCGTCCGCACAAACTCAATGTCGTCGATCTTCGCCAGTGGGGTATCGGCCAGCATGTCGCCCAAAACCGTGCCTTTAACAGGGACCAGCGCGTTGATCGGCACGCTTTCGGGATGCGGCATGGTGGCAAGCGCATGGATGAAGCCGACGCGGTCTTCCCGCTTCTCACCCAGGCCCAAAATGCCGCCGCAGCACACATTGATGCCGGCGTCGCGGACATTCTCGAGCGTTTCGATCCGGTCCTGAAAGCTGCGGGTCGAGATGACGTTTGCGTAGTTTTCCGGGCTCGTGTCGATATTGTGGTTATAATAATCCAGCCCCGCGTCGGCCAATTGCCTGGCCTGCCCCTCGCTCAGCATGCCCAGCGTCATGCAGGTTTCCATGCCCATCTGGCGAACGCCCTTCACCATTTCGATAATGGCGGGCATGTCGCGATCCTTGGGGCTGCGCCACGCGGCGCCCATGCAAAACCGGGTGGATCCGTTGTCCTTGGCCTGCGCCGCCGCCTGCAACACGGCGCGCGGATCCAGCATCTTCGTCGCTTTCAGGCCGGTTTCGGCATGAGCCGACTGGTTGCAATAGCCGCAGTCTTCCACGCAGCCGCCGGTCTTGATCGACAACAAAGTCGACATCTGCACTTCGTTACGAGGGTGGAACTGACGATGAACGGCTTGCGCCTCGAACAACAGGTCCATGAACGGCGCGTCGAACAGCGCGGCGATTTCCTCACGGGTCCAGTCGGTGCGAACAGTCGTCATTGAGTTCAGTTACCCTTGAAATTCGGTTTGCGTTTCTGAAGGAAGGCTGTGACGCCCTCGACGAAGTCCGGCGATCGGCCCGCCTCCGTCTGGTTGCTCTGCTCCATGCCGAGCGTCTCGGCATAGCTCATCTCAAGGGCGCGCGCGATGCCCGACCGCATCAGACCGAGCGCGCGGGTCGGGCCGCTGGCCAATCGCGCAGCCAGAGCCATTGCCTCATCCTGCAGCGCCGCATCATCCACCGCCTTGTGGATCAGCCCCCATTCGGCCGCTCGTTCCGCTGGCAGGCGCTCGCCCAGCATCATCAACTCGGTCGCCCTTGCCTTGCCGACCAATTGCGGCAGCAGCCATGTCGACCCGCCGTCGGGGACCAGACCGATGCTTACGAATGCCTGCAGGAAATAGGCGGATCGCGCTGCCACCACGAAGTCGCTGATCAGTGCCAGCGACATGCCGATGCCGGCACATGCGCCCTGCACCGCCGCAACGATGGGCAACTTGCTGGCCACGATCTTCAGCATTGCGGGATGATAGCTTTCGCCCAGCAGCCGGCCCGCATCAAAATCGGATAGCTCGCCCTCGATCTGCAGGTCGGTGCCGGAACAAAAGCCCTTTCCTGCCGCATTCAGCAGCACGGCCCGCGCACCCATTTCGGGAAGTGTGTAGAGGGCGTCCACCACTTCCCCGAACATCTGCGGGGTCAGCGCGTTCAGCTTGTCCGGCCGGTTCAGCGTCACCACGCCCACTCCAGCTTCCACTCCGACCATTATGGTTTCATATGTCATGGCGGGGCTTGTTTCAGTCTTTGAACGGGGATGCAAGAGCCGGTGCTGCCGGGGCGATTGGCTGCGCACCCGCCATTATTTCAGCAGTACCAGTTCCTCGGCCATGCTGGGATGAAGCGCGACGGTGTCGTCGAATGCCTGCTTGGTCAGCCCTGCCTTTACGGCAACCGCGGCAGCCTGCAGTATCTCCGGCGCATCGGGGCCGATCATGTGCAGGCCGACGACACGGTCCGTCGTTGCATCCACAACCATCTTGTAAAGCGAGCGCTCATTGCGTCCAGCCAGCACATTTTTCATCGGCCGGAAATCTGAGGTGTAGATCTTGACCGTGCCCAGACGATTGCGGGCCTCCGCCTCGGTCATGCCGACTCCGGCCAGCGGCGGGTGGCTGAACACAGCAGACGGGATGCAGCCATAATCGATCGTCCGCGGATTATCGCCGAATACTGTGTCGGCAAAGGCATGGCCCTCACGGATCGCCACAGGCGTCAATTGCACGCGGTCGGTAACGTCGCCGACCGCATAGATGCTCTCCACCGACGTGCGATTATATTCGTCGACGACGATGGCGCCCTTGTCGTTCAACTTCACGCCGACTTCGTCCAGTCCCAATCCGTTGCTGTTGGGCGTCCGGCCAGCTGCGAACAGCAACAGGTCCGTCTCCAGCGGCTTGCCGTCCTTGAAATGGACGCGAAGCGATCCGTCCTCCAGCTTCTCGACCCGGTCGAGATCGGCGTTCAGGCGGAAATTGATCCCCTTAGCCATGGAGATGCTCATCAACCGGTCCACGACCTGCCTGTCATAGCTGCGCAGGATCGTGTCCGAACGGTTGATCAACGTCACGTCGCAGGCGAATTCGTGGAAAATCCCGGCGAACTCATTGGCGATATATCCGCCGCCCACGATGGCGACCCGGCTTGGGACATCCTCCAGGTGAAAGACCTCGTTTGAGGTGATGCCCAGATGCGCACCCTCAATATCCGGAACGACGGGCCATGCACCGGTCGCGATCAGTATATATTTCGCGCTGATCGTCTTGCCGCTGGCCAGCGTTACTTCATGCGGCCCCGTGACGCTCGCCCGCTCCAGCATGACCTCGACATGGTGACTGTCGAGCGTGCTGGTGTAAGCACCGTTCAGCCGGTCCACATCGGCCAGCACATTGTCGCGCAGCGTCTGCCAGTTGAACTTGCATTCGGGTACTTCCCAGCCAAAGCGCCGGGCGTCCTTCAGGTCCTCGGCAAAATGCGCGCCATAAACCAGCAGCTTCTTGGGCACACATCCCCGGATGACGCAGGTCCCGCCGACCCGATATTCCTCCGCAATCGCGACTTTCGCGCCGTGGGCCGACGAAACGCGCGCGGCACGCACCCCGCCCGAACCCGCGCCGATGACGAACAGGTCATAGTCATAACGGTCACTCATGGGGACGCCGTGCTCCTTCGTTGGGCAAGCGATATGGTTCCGCCCGGCGGCGAAGACAATGGGATTTGGGTGTCGCGATGGCCCGGATCAGTCGCCCAGCGCCAGGTCGATCAACGCCATGGTGGAGGGATCGAAGCCGCTTGGCCCATCCTTCTCGATCGATCGTGCGATGTCCTTACCCAATTCCACGCCGAATTGATCGAAGGGATTGATGTTCATCAGAACGGCGTTGACGAATGTTCGCTGCTCATAAAATGCAATGAGGGCACCCAGTATTTCCGGTGTCACATCGTCGATCAGAAGCGTGGTGGACGGCCGGTCACCCGGATAGGCGCGCGCCGGATCGTCGTTGGCGCGCCCCGACATCAGCGCGGCCCCCTGCGCGAAGCAGTTGGTGAGCAGCGCGCGGTGATGCGCCGGGTCCAGCGCATGGCCCGGCTCCTTCGACGCAATGAATTCCACCGGCACCAGATGGGTTCCCTGATGCAGCAGCTGGAACACGGCGTGCTGGGCATCGGTGCCGACGCCGCCCCAGGTGATCGCCGCGCTCGGTTCCTTCAGCATTTCCCCATCGACCGTGACGCGCTTGCCGTTCGACTCCATCTCCAGTTGCTGAAGGTAGTCGGGCAGCAGGGTGAGCCGCTCGTCATAGGCGAACAGCGCGCGGGTCTGGCTATTGCGGACACGCGCATAATAGCGATCGACAAACGCCGCGATGACCGGCGCATTCGCCTCGACAGGGCTTAGGCGGAAGTGCCGATCCATTGCCGCGGCACCTTCCAGCAAGCTCTCGAACGCATCCCAGCCCAGCGCCAGCGCCGCGGGGAAGCCGATCGAAGACCAGAGGGAATAGCGTCCTCCGACACTTTCTGAGAAAGGAAGGACGCGCGTTTCATCGACGCCCCATTCGATTGCACGTTCAGGAGAGGCAGTCAGTGCGACGACACGGCCATAGGGGTCTTCCACGCCCTGCTCCACCATCCAGTTGATCGCGCTAGCCGCGTTCAGCATGGTTTCGGTGGTGGTGAATGTCTTCGACGCCACCGCGATCAGCGTGGCATGGGGATCAAACCCGCGGATCGCGTGCTCCAGAGCCGCGCCGTCCACATTCGAAACGATCGCTACATCGTACCGCATCCCGTCCCGGCCAAGTGCGTTGACGAGCAGATCCGGGCCAAGCGCACTGCCCCCGATGCCGATGTGCAGGATATGTCGAACCGGCCCGAACGCCTCCGCCTCGATGGCGTCGATCAAGGCGCGCATGCGGTGATGCAGCGTCTTGGATCGCTCGACACTGGTTGGGTTGCCCTCGCCTCTCTCAGCAGAATGCTCTGCGGCGCGATCTTCCGTGATGTTCACATGCTCACCGGCAAACAGCGCATCGCGCTTGCCCCGAAGGTCGCAGGCATCGGCGAGCTTGGCAAAATCCGCGAGCAGTTCGCGATCCAGATGGGTTTTCGACCAGTCGAAACGGATGCCGCCCACCGACAGGGTCATGCGGGACAGCCGGTCGGCTTCCGTCTCGAAAAGGGAGGTCAGCGTCCTGGATTCACGCGCTTCTATGCCCGCCCAGATGTCTTCAGCGCCGCTCATCGATATTCTCCATGGACATGTCGCTCGTCGGTACGCTGCACTCGTCCGTCGGCCAGAATGATGTTGATCGCACCCGCTCACTTGCCGGTCGATTCTCTCTCATCCTAGCGAGCGGGGCTGATTTATCCATCGCCTTTGCGCCGCCCCGGCCGCCAGGAACCTTGACGTGATCGATACAAAGCCGCAGAGCGCGCCGGTGCGCGACGTGCAATCGGAAAGCAGCGATAGAATGACGAAGAAATCGGAAACCCGGGATTTCCTGTGGTTCCTTATCAAGCTGATCCTTTTCGTGGGGATCTTGCGCAGCTTCATCGTCTCGCCCTTCAACATCCCCAGCGAGTCCATGCAGCCTCGGCTGCTGATCGGCGATTATCTGCTCGTCGCGAAATGGCCCTATGGCTATTCGCGTTATTCGCTTCCGTTCAGTGCGCCGCTGATTTCCGGCCGCATCTTTTCGCGCGTGCCCGATCGCGGCGACGTGGTGGTGTTCAAGGCGCCACCAAACCAAGATCAGGATTATATCAAGCGCGTCATCGGACTGCCCGGCGACATGATCCAGGTGCAGAACGGCGTCGTTTTCATCAACGGCCAGGCCGTCCAGAAAAAGCGCGTTGCCGATCTCGTCATTCCCGTCACGCAGAACATGATCGATGCCTCGGCCAAGGATGGACTGCGCTCGCCCTGCTACGACACGGCGTTTGAGAAAACGGCGCCGGGCGGTCAGCGCAATTGCCAGTATCCGCAGTTTCGCGAGACACTGCCCAACGGAAAGAGCTACAATGTGCTCGACCTGCAGCAGGGCGGGCCGGGCACCCCCGACAACACTGGCGTCTACATGGTGCCGGAGGGGCATCTGTTCCTGATGGGCGACAATCGCGACCGCAGCGCGGACAGCCGCTTCCCCGCGGTCGAAGGCGGCGGGATCGGCTTCGTGCCCATCGACAACCTTGTGGGTCGTGCACTGGTTTCGGTATTCTCCACCGACGGTTCGGCCAACTGGTTCCTGCCATGGACATGGTTCACGGCCGCAAGATGGAGCCGCATCGGGGAAGGCTTTTGAACCGTCCCGACAGTTCGGGCTGGATCGCCGCGCTGATCGGGGGACAGCCCGCCGACCCGCAATTGTTCGAAACCGCCCTGACCCATGGCAGCACGGGCAGCGCGACCAATTATGAACGGCTGGAGTTCCTGGGCGACCGCGTGCTGGGCCTGATGATCGCCGAATGGCTGTTCGAACGCTTCCCCGCCGAGCCGGAGGGCGCGCTGTCCCGCCGGATCAACGCGGCTGTCTCCCGCGAAAGCTGTGCGGAAGTGGCGCGCGCCATCGCCCTTCCACCGCACCTGCGACTGGGCAAGCAGGCGCGCGACGATGGCGCATCGGACAGCGACAATGTGCTGGGCGATGTGGTCGAGGCACTGCTCGGCGCACTCTATCTGGATCGCGGCCTGGACGCTGCGCGGGATTTTATCCGTGCCCGGTGGAACGACATCATCGCGCGGGAGGCGAGCGCGCCGCGCCATCCCAAGTCCGCGCTGCAGGAATGGGCAGCCGCCAACAAGCGTCGCCCGCCCGCCTATTCCATTACCGACCGTTCCGGCCCACCGCATAACCCACGCTTCACGGTGCTGGTGAGCATTGCGGGCGTCGGCGAGGCAAACGCCGAAGGCAGTTCCAAGCAGGAAGCCGAAACCGCCGCGGCGCGGGCTTTGCTGGCCAAGCTGCCCTGATCGCTTTTCCTTGCGGGCGGACGGCGCAACGGCCATAGGCGAGCGCCATGAACCTTAACGAACAGAAATGTGGCGTGGTGGCCATTCTCGGCGCGCCCAACGCCGGTAAATCCACGCTCACGAACGCGCTTGTTGGACAGAAAGTCGCGATCACCAGCGCCAAGCCACAGACGACCCGAACCCGCGCCATCGGCGTCGCCATTGAGGGCAATGTCCAGATCATCCTTACCGATACGCCCGGCATATTCACGCCGCATCGCCGGCTCGACCGCGCGATGGTGGCGGCGGCCTGGGGCGGAACGCAGGACGCCGATCTCATCGCGCTGGTGATCGACGGACGGGCAGGCCTTGGCCCCAAGATCGAGGGGATTGTCGAAACGCTGAAGAACCGCCCGGAACGCAAGTGGCTGATCATCAACAAGGTCGACATTTCCGCCAAGGAAAAGCTGCTGGTCCATGCCGAGCGGCTCAACCAGGAACTGGCGATCGAGGAAACCTTCTTCGTGTCCGCCGCGACTGGCGATGGCGTGCCGGAATTGAAAGCCGCGCTCGCTGCCGTCATGCCGGAAGGGCCATGGCATTTTCCCGAAGATCAGGTGTCCGATGCCACCGACCGGATGCTCGCCGCAGAAATCACGCGGGAACAGATCTTCAATCAGCTTCACGCCGAGTTGCCCTATGCCAGCGCGGTTGAAACCGAAAGTTACAAGGAGCGTGAGGACGGATCGGTGGAAATTCACCAGCAGATCTTCGTCGCGCGTCCCAGCCAGCGCGCGATCATTCTGGGCAAGGGCGGCGCCAGGCTGAAAGAGATCGGATCGCGCGCCCGCACCGAACTCGCGGCGCTACTGGGTGTTAAGGTTCACCTGTATCTGCATGTGAAGGTCAAGGCAGACTGGGACGATGACCGGGGAGTCTATCGCGACATCGGGCTTGACTGGGTCGACTGAACGCTTCGTAGGCGAAACAAAATGAAGTGGGCGCGCGTCGGACGGCGATGCTCAAGACGCTAGCCGTTGCAGCTCGTGATCAGGCGCATCTTGCCGAAATCAGACGCGTCGATGCCGCACCCCGCCTGATGCACGCCCGGACACAGCGGCTGGAGACGCCGCCCCGCCAAGAGAGCACGCACGAGGCGGCTATCAGCGCGGCAAGAAAGTGGATTGCCGGACGCCCTATTCATCACCCTTTTTTGCGGATTTCTTGGCGGCAGTTTTCTTTGCCGGGGCCTTCTTGGCAGCCGCTTTCTTCGGCGCAGCTTTCTTGCCCTTTTTCGCCGGCGCCGCAGCGGCGCGGGCGTCGATCAACTGAGCCGCTTCTTCCAGCGTCAGCGCGTCCTTCTCGATCGTCTTGGGCAAGGTCGCATTGGTCGTGCCGTCAGTGACATAGGGGCCATAGCGCCCCTCCATCAGCTTTATCTCCGCTTCGGTCCGGGGATGGTTGCCCAGCACCTTCAGCGGCTCGCGAGAGGCTCCGGCGGCGCGCCCGCCCCGGTTCGCGGCATCGGCCAGCTTCGCCACCGCAGCGTTCATGCCGGTTTCGAAAATCTCCACCGTGCTGGCAAGGCGAGCGTATTTCCCGTCATGCGCCAGATAGGGGCCGTAACGCCCAAGGCTGGCGGTGATAGGCTTGCCGCTTTCCGGATGGTCCCCGACTGTTCGCGGCAGGTCCAGCAGCTTGACGGCCCAGTCCAGCCCGAAATCCTCCTCCGGTATATCCTTCGGAATGGATGCGCGCTTGACCTCCTTGCCCTCGCCGGATTCGACATAGGGGCCGAAACGGCCGGACTTGCGAACGACATCGAGGCCCGTTTCGGGATGCTTGCCCAGCACTTCCGGCCCGGTGTCGGCCTTGCCCGCGTCACTGCCGCCCGCTTCGCCAAACCGCCGGGTATAGCGGCATTCCGGGTAGTTCGAGCAGGCAATGAACGCACCGAACTTGCCGCCGCGCAGGGCCAGTCGCCCCTCGCCGCAATTGGGGCACAGGCGCGGATCGACGCCATCCTCACGCGGAGGAAACAGCAAGGGTTCCAGGAACTGGTCAAGCTCGGCCGTGATTTCGGAGGGCTTGCGCTCCATCACTTCCGCCGTCTTGGGTTTGAAATCCTTCCAGAACGCTTCCAGCACCGCCTGCCACTGCGCGCGACCACCCGACACATCGTCGAGTTCCTCTTCCAGTCCCGCCGTGAAATCATAGGAAACATAACGCTCGAAGAAGCGCTCCAGAAATGCCGTCAACAACCGCCCGCTTTCTTCCGCGAAGAATCGATTTTTCTCGATACGAACGTAAGTGCGATCCTTAAGTGTCTGAATAATCGACGCATAGGTCGACGGGCGGCCGATGCCGAGTTCTTCGAGCCGCTTGACCAGCGATGCTTCGGAAAAGCGCGGCGGCGGCTGGGTGAAATGCTGTTCGGCGTCGACCGACTTGCGCTTGGCCGGCTGATCGCCGGACTGCAGGCGGGGCAGCATCCGCTCTTCCTCGTCCGCGCTGTCGTCGACCCCTTCGTCATACAAAGCGAGGAAGCCGGGGAAAAGCACCACCTGCCCCGTGGCGCGCAGCGCATGGCGGTTGAGCGACTCCGTCAGTTCGATGGTGGTGCGCTCCATGCGGGCCGACGCCATCTGGCTGGCGAGCGCGCGCTTGAACATCAGGTCGTACAGCCGCGCATGATCGCCGCTGCCTGCCTTGTCCCGCGCAAAGTCGGTCGGGCGGATCGCCTCATGCGCTTCCTGCGCGTTCTTGGCCTTGGTCTGATACTGACGCGGCTTGTCGGGCAGATAGGACCCATCGATAGCGATTGGCGATCGCCAGGCGCGCCTGATCGATCGCGCTGCCGTCCATCTGAACGCCGTCGGTCCGCATATAGGTGATCGCGCCATCTTCGTAGAGTTGCTGCGCGATCCGCATCGTATGGCTGGCCGAAAAGCCCAGCTTGCGCGCCGCTTCCTGCTGGAGCGTCGAAGTGGTGAACGGCGGCGGAGGATTGCGCGTCAGCGGACGCGTTTCGACGTTGGCGACGGAGAAATGGTTCGCCTCGACATCCGCCTTCGCCTGCATGGCTTCGGCTTTGGTCTTGATGGAAAGGCGGTCGACCTTGTCATTGTTCCAGCGGACAAGACGCGCGGTGAACGGCTGCCCGCCCTGCTCCAGCGCCGCCGTGACCGACCAATATTCCTGCGCCTTGAAATTCTCGATCTCGCGCTCGCGCTCGACGATCAGGCGCAGCGCGACGGACTGGACGCGGCCCGGCCGACTTCGCACCCGGCAGTTTGCGCCACAGAACCGGGGACAGCGTGAAGCCGACCAGATAGTCGAGCGCGCGGCGCGCCCGATAGGCATCGATCAAGTCCTCGTCCAGCGCGCGCGGATGCGCCATCGCCTCCGTCACCGCTGCCTTGGTGATGGCGTTGAAGGTGACGCGATCGACCTGCTTGGGCAGCGCGCGGCGCCCGCGCAACACTTCCTGCACGTGCCAGCTGATCGCTTCGCCTTCACGATCAGGGTCAGTCGCCAGGATCAGGCGGTCGGCATGCTTGGCCTCATCGGCGATGGCTTTCAGCTGCTTTGCCTTGTCGCCATAATTTTCCCACGCCATCGCAAACCCCTCATCGGGATTCACCGATCCATCCTTGGCGGGCAGATCACGGATGTGGCCATAGCTGGCCAGAACCCGGAAATCGGGCCCCAGATATTTCTCGATCGTCTTTGCCTTGGCGGGAGATTCTACAATGACAAGCTGCATGGCGGGTCGTGGTTTTCTTTGTATCAGAGGGTGTCTTCACACGTATGCGTGCGAGGGTGGCAAGCCGGGTGGAAGATCGTCAAGGGGAAAACCGGGTCAAGGGCTGAGGCTGACCCGCCCCCCGGCATGACGTTCCAGCCGCCCGGCAAGCTCCAGTTCCAGCAGGATCAGCTGGATGCTGGCCGGCGGCAAAGCGGATTGCCTGATCAACTCGTCGACCGGAACGGGGACGGGACCGAGCAGAGCCGTGACAGCCACCCGCTCCCCATCCGCAACGTCGCTCGCATGGCCGCCGCCTGCAAAGGGCGAGACGGGTTGCCGGACCATCCGCGTGTCGATTGATCCGATTGCCTCTATCACGTCGGCGGCGGTCTGAACCAATGTCGCCCCGTCGCGGATCAGCAGATTGCATCCCTGCGCACGCTGATCGAGCGGCGAACCGGGCACGGCCATCACCTCCCGCCCCGCCTCACCAGCCAGCCGTGCCGTAATGAGCGATCCTGAACGCGGCGCAGCCTCAACAACCACCGTGCCGCGCGCCAGCCCGGCGATGATGCGGTTGCGCCAGGGGAAATGCCGGGCATGCGGATGTGTCCCCGGCGGCATTTCCGCGATCAGCAAGCCGCGCTCCGCCACCATTTCCTGCAGGGCAGCATTTTCCGGGGGAAATGCCACATCGATCCCCCCTGCGATCACCGCGGTAGTGCCCCCATCGATAGCCCCCTGGTGCGCCGCGGTATCGATCCCCCGCGCCAGCCCGGAAGCGACGACATAGCCTTCCGCCACCAATTCGCTGGCCATGCCGCGTGCGAACCGGCACGCCGCCGCTGAAGCATTGCGCGCGCCCACCATCGAAACCACCGGTCGCTGCGACAATGCGATGTCTCCGCGCAGCGTGAATGCTGGCGGCGCGCTGTCGATATAGCCCAGCAATTCGGGATAATCGGCATCCCCCATGATGACGTAGCGCGCGCCGGCCTTTCGCGTGGCGGCGATCTCTGCCTCCACCTTGCGGGCGTCCGCGATGACTGGAGCGCGCCCACCACCGCGTGCCGCAAGGTCGGGCAAGGCCCGCAGCGCTTCCCCAGCCGAGCCAAAACGCTCCATCAGCTGAGCATAGCTGACCGGCCCGATATTACCGGACCGGATCAGGCGCAGCCGATCAAAACGCTCCTGACCGCTCGTCGGTAGTGACACTTCTTCAGGCCTGTGCCGGCTTGGACGAGCTGATCTTCGGCTCTTCGCCCTTGAACAGCCGCACAATGTTGTCGCGATGCCGCCAGAGCACGATCATCGCCAGCGCGAGGAAAAGCGGTACGATTTCAATCTGGTCAAAGACAATCGCCGCGATCGGCGCGCTTACAGCGGCGCTCATGCCGCCAACCGACGACCAGCGCGTACCGGCAAGCGCGCCGATCCACACCAGTGCAAAGACCAGCCCGCTCAACGGATGCACGGCAGTGACGACCCCCATCATCGTGGCAACGCCCTTCCCGCCCTTGAACCGCAGCCAGAGGGGATAGCAATGCCCGATGAACGCCGCCGCGCCGCCAATCAGGCCGCCACCGGGCACCAGCGCTTCCCCGATCAGCACCGCGCCCGCTCCTTTCGCCAGGTCCAGCAACAGCGTGGCGATGGCAAGCCCCTTGCGCCCCGTGCGCAGCACGTTCGTCGCGCCGATATTGCCCGACCCGATCGCCCGCAAATCGCCCGCGCCGCCTAATCGTGTCAGGATGATGCCGAAGGGGATCGATCCCAGCACATAACCCAGGATCAAGGCCATGGTCGGGGTCTGCCAAAGCCAGACCGGTTCGCTCAGTTCGTTCATGGCCAGCGGTTTAGGTGCGGCTCGTGCCCTCCGCAAGCGGCCGATGCAGCGGCACGGTAAAATCGTCGCGGCTTGACTTCGCCACTGCCTCCCCCGAAATCGCGCTCCCATGACCGTGCCCGCCGATGCGCCCATCCTGTTCTTCGATTCCGGTGTCGGGGGTCTGTCGATCCTCGACCCGGTAATGAACCTCATACCCACCGCGCCCATCGTCTATGCCGGCGATCGCGCTGGCTTTCCCTACGGCCTGCGCTCCGAAGCGGACCTGATGGCCCGTGTCCCTGCGCTGCTGGGGCGGTTGGTCGAGCGCTACCGGCCGCGCATCGCGGTGATCGCATGCAACACCGCGTCAACCATCGCTTTGTCCGCCATACGTGCCGCCCTCGACATCCCAGTCGTGGGCACCGTTCCAGCAATCAAGCCCGCCGCCCTGGCGTCGAAAAGTCGCGTGATCGGTGTCCTGGGCACTGAAGCGACGGTCCGACAACCTTATGTCGATGACCTGACCGAGAAGTTCGGTGCCGATTGCACCGTCCTGCGGCACGGATCGGCCCCGCTCGTTGCCTATGTCGAGGCGCGCCTGCGGAACGAACCGGTCGATCCCGATGTGCCAGGCCAAGCGCTGCAGGCACTCATCGATCAGCCGCAGGGCGAAAGGATGGACGTCGTCGTCCTTGCCTGCACGCATTTTCCGCTGGTCGAGGCGGAACTGGCGGCCGCCGCGCCCCACCCGCTTCGTTTCATGGACGGGGGCAAGGGCATTGCGCGCCGGATCGCGCATTTGACGGCGGGTCAGCCTTGGCCCGATCAGCCGCCTGCGGGCGTCGCAGTATTTACCGGTACCGATCCGGATGTCCTCGAATTATCCGCGGCACTCGCGACCCACGGCTTGCATCGCATCGAACGGCTTTGACAAAAACTCCCTTTGTCAATCAGTCAATCTTCTCTCTGGAAAAACAATCCCGACCACGGTAAATGGCCGTTCGAGGGGTGGAATGAGGGGCAGGATCGGCCAAGTGGACTATCAGCACGTCTTCAGCCAGGCTATTGAGCGGCTGCACAGCGAGGGACGCTATCGCGTCTTTATCGACATCCTTCGCAACAAGGGCATGTTTCCCAATGCCCGTTGCTTCCACGGCCATAACGGGCCGAAGCCTATCACCGTCTGGTGCTCGAACGACTATCTCGCCATGGGGCAACATCCCAAGGTAATCGCAGCGATGGAAGAAGCGCTGCATGACGTCGGTGCCGGTTCGGGCGGCACGCGCAATATCGGCGGAAATACGCACTATCACGTCGATCTGGAAGGCGAGCTGGCTGATCTGCATGGCAAGGAAGGGGCGCTGCTCTTTACCTCCGGCTATGTATCGAACGAAGCCACCCTCTCCACGCTGGCGAAGATACTTCCCGGCTGCATCATCTTTTCCGATGCGCTGAACCACGCCTCGATGATCGCGGGCATCCGTAATTCCGGCTGCGAAAAGCAGGTATTCCGTCATAATGACGTCGCGCACCTGCGCGAACTTCTGGCGGCGGCCGATCCGGATGCGCCAAAGCTTATCGCATTCGAATCGGTCTATTCGATGGATGGCGACATCGCGCCGATCGCTGAAATCTGTGATCTGGCGGACGAATTCAACGCCCTCACCTATCTCGACGAAGTGCATGCCGTGGGCATGTATGGACCGCGCGGCGGTGGCATTTCCGATCGCGACGATGTGGCCAAGCGGCTTACGATCATCGAAGGAACGCTGGGCAAGGCATTCGGCGTGATGGGTGGCTATATCGCCGCCGACCAGATGATCATCGACGTCATCCGGTCCTATGCCCCCGGTTTCATCTTCACGACCTCCCTTTCTCCGGTGCTCGTCGCTGGTGCGCTGGCGAGCGTCCGTCACCTGAAATCCTCCAGTGAGGAACGCGATGGCCAGCAGGCGGCCGCTGCCATGCTGAAGCAGATGATGCGCGACGCGGGGCTGCCTGTGATGGCATCGACCACGCACATCGTCCCGCTGATGGTTGGCGACCCGGTCAAGGCGAAGCGGATCAGCGACATTCTGCTCGCCGAATATGGCGTCTATGTGCAGCCGATCAATTATCCCACCGTGCCGCGCGGTACGGAGCGGCTGCGCTTCACGCCTGGCCCGGCACACAGCCGCGAAATGATGGCGGAACTGGTCGCGGGACTCGTGGAAATCTGGGACCGGCTTGACCTGGAATTTCGTCAGGCTGCCTGAGCACTCGAAAACTGAGCAGCGGGGCTTTTCGCGTCAAGCGGAAGGCCCCGTTTCTACGTTGGTTGACGGGTTTGCCTGAAGGCTGAGATCAAGTCCGCAGAGCGTCGATGGCTGCGCGAATTTGGCGCAGGATCACCGGATCGCCCGGCACGGCATTTGACGCCTCTTCAGCCAGTCGCATCAGGCCGGTAACGCCGAAGCTGGCCGCTAGCCCCTTCATCCGCCAAGCCGCGATTTCCCAATTCGCGTCGCAACGCGCCCGGCTCATCAGGTCAAGCTGCCGCTCGGCACTTTCAAGGAAGACCGCGCGCAATTCGCCGATCAATGCCTGATCGTTGCCGATGGCGGCGTTCAACGCCGCTTCCAATGCGCCCGGATCGTAAGACATGGGACAAGGCTAGGTCGTTCAAGTTAACGAGAGGTTTCAATTGCCTCTATATGCGCCGCCAAAACATGCTAATGTCCCAAAAATGGACGGGGGCAGCAAAGTTGTGGGCATTGGCCGGAGAGCAAAAGCGGCAGTGGCGGAAAATCCGGTATTTTCCGACAGCGATGACGAACTGCTGTTGGACGAAGTGTTTGCGCAGCAGGATGAGCCGGCGCCGGTAGAGCAAGCGCGGACGGCGGACCAGCCCGATTCTCCCGAGTCACTGGAAGCATGGACGCCCGCCTTCTCTCCTCCCCTTGACGAATTTGGCGCTCCGTCCTTCGCGGATGTGGATGAAAGCGGTGGCGGCAGTCCCACGGGCCTTCGGATCATGCGGATTGTCCTCGTCGTGCTGGCTTTGGGCTGGACCGGCTTTTTCGGCTGGGTTCAGTTGCGTGATGGCGCACCGCCGCTCGCTGCAGTTCCCACCTTAGTTTCGGCATGGGTCATGCCCCTCGTGCTCCTGGGGCTGGCCTATCTCCTGCTTATCCGCAACAGCCGCGCGGAGGCACATCGCTTCGCCGCCACAGCCGGACTACTGCGGGTCGAAAGCCAGATGCTGCAGGAACGCCTCTCTCGCATGGCGCAGGACATGGCGCGGGCGCACGACCAGATGGAGCAGCAGGCCAATCGACTGGCCGAGCTTGGCGATAGTGCCACGTCCCGCATTTCGTCTGCGGCTGTCGATATCGCAGCCCAGGCAGATAGTTTCCAGGCGAGCACTGCGCGGGCGCAATCCGCTGGCGATGCGCTGAACGGCACCTTCCGCAATCTTGAGCAGGCGATGCCCCAGATCGAGGATCGCGCATCGCGTGTTTCGGAGCTTCTGGTCGATGCGATGGACAGCCTGGCGAACCGGCTCGACAATCTGGAGGCGCTGGTCAAATCGGCGTCCAACACAGCGGCGGACGCACGCAGCGATGTCGGGGCTGCTGCAAAGAGCCTGTCTGCCGAACTGTCCGCCGCGCGCGAGCAGATCAGCAGCACGGCGACCGAACTCACCGGCCTTGCCGACATTACGGACAGCCGGATCGCCGCGGCTGCATCGGCGTCCAGCAGCGCAATCGACGACGCCGCGACGCGATTGGATGAGCAAGCCCATCATTTGCAGGCGCTGACGGCGACAGCCCGCGACGCAATCGACGCCATGGGCCGTGAGAGCCTGACGAAGTTCGAAAGCCATGGCGATGCCATTGCCGATCGGCTGAGCGAGCTTGAAAAGCTGATGGAGGCGCAGGCCAGCCATGCGCGGACCCTGCACGAAAGTCTGGATGCCGGACTGGAAAACCTCAACGGTCGGTTCGCGCAGATGGAAGCGGAAGGGCTGACCAGAAACGAACGGCTCGGTGCCGCCCTAACCGCGCTGACACAGGACGCGGAGCGCATGGACAAGGCGCTGGCCGCCGGGAACGCGACAGCGGACTTGCTGATCGCGCAGTCGGAAAGGCTGCTGCTGGCGCTCGATACCGGCGCCCGTGAAATCGACGAGACTTTGCCACTCGCCTTGCAGCGGCTGGACGACAAGCTCGCCGCCTCGTCCACCCGGATCGCCGTCAATGCCGATGAAGTCGAGCGGCTGGAGGCTGCCGCTGAGGGCATGGTCGGCACGCTGAATGAGGCGGGCACAATACTGGGCGCGCAGGCCGGCGCGCTGGATGCGCTTCTCTCTCGCGCCAACGCTGGCTTTTCCGCCAATCGCGATAATGTCGGGCTGCTGCGCGACGCCGTCGCCAAGGTCGACGAAGACGTTCGCCGGATGGCGGACGATGCCGGCCCTCAGCTGATCAATGCGCTTCTGCGGGTGCGCGAAATTGCCGACAGCGCCGCTGAACGGGCGAAGGAAACGCTTGCCCGCGCGATACCCGAAGCCGCCGACGCCCTGGGTCAGGCCAGCGCGCGCGCCATGGAAGGCGCGGTGACCGAGCAGGTCGCGCAACAGATGCACGATCTTTCGCTGCTCGCGGAAAAGGCGGTGGATGCCGCCCGTCAGGCTTCGGACCGTCTGACTCGCCAAATCCTGACCATCAGCGAAGCGAGCAGCGCGCTCGAAGCGCATATCGAGCAGGCCGAGGAACGTGCCCGTGAACGCGATTCCGACAGCTTCGCACGGCGCTCCGCCATGCTGATCGACTCGCTCAACAGCCGGTCCATCGATGTGACGAAACTGCTGAGCAGCGATGTCAGCGACGCCAGCTGGGCCGCTTATCTGAAGGGCGACCGGGGTGTGTTTTCACGCCGCGCGGTCCGCCTGCTGGACAGCGGTGAAGCGCGGCAGATCTCAACCCTCTATCAGGACGATCTGGAATTTCGCGATCATGTGAACCGCTACATCCATGATTTTGAAGCCATGCTCCGCAACCTGCTGGCGCAGCGGGACGGGTCGGCGCTTGGGGTCACCATGCTATCGTCCGACATCGGAAAGCTTTACGTCGCGCTTGCGCAGGGCATCGACCGCCTGCGCAACTGAACGCCTGACCTGAAGCACATGCGATTTGCGTGACGCCTTTCATGCGGCGCCTCGGTTCAGGGCAGCGCCTTAGCTCTTGCGCAATCGCGAGAGGTCCAGGTCCTGAGGCGTGATCCAGCCTTCGACATAGTTCAGATAGAACAGCGCGAAGAGTATGGCCGCAACGATGGTGGTGCGCAGCGCGATCCTGCCAAATCGGAAATTGGCCGGGGCGCTATCCGCTTGCCCGGCAATGCGCGCCTCGCCCGCCTCATCCGTCGTCCGGATACCAAATGGCAAAACCAGAAAGATGCTGAGTGACCAGAACAGGGCGTAAATGGCGACGATCGATGTCCAGCGCATAGGAGCCTCGTTACACCGTGACGATCAAGACGTCCACGATCGGCTTCTTTCCCGTCCATCGCGTGGCGCAGCGCCGGACGGCGAGCCGCGCGGCCTCTCGCGTCGCTTCCGCGTCACGCGCGGGCTTCGCCAGGGCCTTACGCAGTTCCTCGACCGCTTCCTCGATATATGCCTCGCGGTCTTCCTCGACCGGAACGCCCTGAACACGGATCTGCGGGTCGCCAAGCAGCTTCCCCTTGCCGTCGATCGCCACGGCGACGCTGATGTGGCCATTGATCGACAGCTTGCGCCGCTCGCCCATGGTCGTGCCATCGGCGGGCAGGATCACATCGCCATCAAGCACGAGTCGGCCAGTCAGTTCGTGGCCGATCACTTCCGGTGCACCGGGGGCAAGCCGCACGACGTCGCCATTCTTCTGAAACACAGCATGGGGAACGCCCGCGTCCCGCCCCAGCTGCGCCTGCTCGGCCATATGGCGCACCTCGCCATGCACCGGGACGAGGATCTTTGGCCTGATCCATCCATACATGGCCAACAGCTCGGGGCGGCCGGGGTGGCCGGACACATGAATTTCCGCTTGTTTTTCCGTTACAAGCCGCACGCCGCGCTCGACCAGCGCATTCTGAATACGCCCGATGGCGATTTCATTGCCGGGTATCTGTTTTGACGAGAACAATACCGTATCCCCAGCATCCAGTTTCACGGGATGCTGATCGAAGGCGATCCGGGCGAGGGCCGCCCGTGCCTCCCCCTGCCCGCCCGTGGCGACGACCAAAACGCGGTTTCGTGGCAGGTCCATGGCCAGATCGACGTCGATGGGCGTTGGGAAATGCTCCAGATAGCCATTCGCCTTGGCCGTCGCGATGATCCGGTCCAGCGACCGTCCAGTAACGCAAAGCTCGCGCCCGGTCGCCTTTGCCACTTCGCCCAGCGTCTGAACGCGCGCGGCGTTGGACGCGAAAGTAGTGACCAGCACCCGCCCGGTGCATTCGGAAACCGCCTGCATCAACCCGGCGCGCACAGCTGCTTCCGACCCGCTTTCGACGGGATTGAACACGTTGGTGCTGTCGCATACCAGCGCCAGCACACCGGCATCGCCGATCGCCGTCAGTTCCTCCGGCGTCGATGGCATGCCGAGCAGCGGCTGATCGTCCAGCTTCCAGTCGCCCGTATGGAACACGGTGCCGAAGGGCGTGCCGATTGCCAGCGCGTTCCCTTCCGGAATGGAGTGGGCGAGCGGAACATAGCGGAAATCGAACGGGCCAAGCTTCACCATGTCGCTTTCGGTGACGACGCGGAGTTCGACCGTTTCCAGCAGGTCCTCTTCTTCCAGCTTGCGACGGATCAGCCCGGCCGTGAACGGCGTGGCGAACAGGGGCACGTCCAGATCGGCGGCCAGATAGGGCAACGCGCCGATATGGTCCTCATGCCCGTGGGTTAGCACGATGCCCAGAAGGTCGTCGCGGCGTTCCTCGATAAAGCTGAGGTCCGGCAGTACCAGTTCCACACCCGGATAGCCCGGATCAGCGAATGTCAGGCCCAGATCGACCATCAGCCACTTGCCGCGACAGCCGTAGAGATTGACGTTCATGCCAATCTCGCCGGATCCGCCCAGCGCCAGGAAAAGCAGTTCCTCGCCCGGTGTCATTCGCCGATACTCCGTCGCATGTGGAGGATCGCCAGGCCCTGAAGCGTCAGATCGGGCACAACCGCGTCGAACAGGTCGGTGCGCTCATCGAACAAGACGGACAACCCGCCCGTTGCGATGACCTTCACCGGTCGGCCAATCTCATGCCGCATCCGGGCCACCAATCCTTCCATCATCGCCACATAGCCCCAGAAAACGCCGATCAGCATCTGATCCTCTGTATTGCGCCCGATTACGCTGTCGCCCGGCGGCGCTTCGATTGCGATGCGCGGCAATTTTGCGGCGGCGCTGACCAGCGCGTCCAGAGAAAGGTTGATGCCGGGCGCGATTACGCCGCCGTTATAGGCGCCGTTATAGTCGATTACGTCGAATGTCGTTGCCGTACCAAAATCAATGACGATCAGGTCATCGCGATAGAGCGCGTGCGCGGCAATCGCGTTGATGACGCGATCGGCCCCCACGCTTGCTGGCTCATCGACGTTCAGCCCGATGTCCCACGCCACGGCACCACGCCCCGCGATATGGGGCGTCACGCCGAAATATTTCGAGGACAGTACCTCAAGATTATGCAGGGCGCGCGGGACCACCGTGGAGATGATGACATCGCTGACCGCCTCGCGATCATAGCCTTCAAGTTGCAGCAACTGGTTCAGCCACACCGCATATTCGTCCGCCGTCCGCCGCGCATCGGTGGCGATACGCCAGCGCGTCACGATCCGCGTCCCCTCCATCAGGGCGAAGACGATGTTGGTGTTGCCGGCGTCTATCGCGAGCAGCATGGTCGATATCCCTTGTTCCGGATCAGAGGATGAAAGCGTCGCCAGCGTGCATGACATGCACGTCGCCATTCGCCAAGCGCAGCATCATGCCGCCATCACCGGCAAGGCCTGCGAACGTGCCGCCCTGCTTGTCACCATTTGGAAGCGTCACCGACATCGGCGTTTCGATAGGAAGCGCCGCTCCCGCCCAGTCATTGCGAATGCAGGCCAGTCCGTCGGGCCCACGCCACTGCCGCACTCGCGCCGGCAAAGCCTGCATCAGGCCGGATAGCAATGCGCGCGCATCCGCGTCCACGGCACCAAGCTGCCAAAGGCTGGTGACTGGCCGGTCGAGATTGGCCGGTGCCCCGGTCACATTGACGCCGATGCCGATCACGACCGCATCGTCCGCGCGCTCCAGCAGCATTCCGGCCAGCTTCGCTTTCCCCGCCATGACGTCATTGGGCCACTTGATCGCAAGCCTGCCCGGTAGCCACCCGGAAAGCACGTCATGCACCGCCAGCGCGGCAACCAACGCCAATGTCGGGGGCAACGGGTCAGTCGGCTGCAATCGGACGATGGTGGAACAGTGGAGATTGCCGCTGTTGCTCTCCCACGTGCGCTGCAATCGGCCGCGACCCGCGGTCTGCCGTTCCGCGCGCAACCAACTGAACTCGGCGACGCCGGCCTGTGCCAGCGCCGCCATATCCGTGTTGGTGGAACCTGTTTCCGCAACCGTGCGGATCAGCGGTTCGCAGGCCGGTTGAATGGTCAGAACAGCGCCTTTGCCGCAGCGCCGCTCACGGCGTCGAGCCACGGGTTGAGCAGATAGCCCAGCACCACGACCGCCGCACAAACGGTCAGCACGCCATATTCCACCGCACTACGCGTCTCGCCAAAGCTTCGCTCGGTCGGTTCGTCAAAATACATCGTCTTGATGATCTTGAGGTAGTAGAACGCGCCGATCACAGAAGCGGCGATACCCAGCGCCGCGAGCGGAACAAGACCGGCCCGGACAGCCGCATCGAACACCAGGAACTTTGCCCAGAAACCGAATAGCGGCGGGATGCCTGCCAGGCTGAACATGAAGATGGCGAAAGCCGCTGCCAGCCCCTTGCGACGCTGCGAAAGGCCAGAGAGCGCGGAGATCTCCTCGATCGGCTGGCCATTTTCATCGCGCATCTGAAGGACGCAAAGGAAGCTTCCGATCGTCATGATGACATAGATGAACATGTAGCTGAGCAGGCCCGCAATGCCTTCCGGCGTGCCGGCGGCAAGGCCGATCAGCGCAAAGCCGACATTGTTGATCGAGCTGTAGGCAAGCAGGCGCTTGATGTTCGTCTGCATCGGCGCGGCCAGCGCACCCCAGATGATGGAGAGCAAAGCCGCGAAGATGATGATCGGCTGCCAGCTCTGGATCGGGCCAAGCGCCGTGATCGTGATGCGGGTTAGCAGGGCAATGGCCGCTACCTTTGGCGCGCTGGCAAAGAAAGCCGTGACTGGCGTCGGCGCACCTTCATAGACATCGGGCGTCCACATGTGGAGCGGTGCCGCGCTGATCTTGAACGCAAGCCCCGTCAGCACGAAGACAAGACCGAAGGCGAGGCCGCCGCCCAGATGGCCCTGGGTTTCAATCTGACTGCTGATCGCGCTTCCGATCCCGACGAAGCTGGTCGTGCCGGAAAAGCCGTAGAGCAGCGAGATACCGTAGAGCAGGATGCCGCTGGCCAGCGCGCCGAGCACGAAATATTTCAGGCCGGCTTCAGCAGAACGACTGTCCTTCCGCATGAAACTGGCGAGGACATAAGCGGCAAGGCTGTTCAGTTCCAGACCAACATAGAGCGTCATCAGGTCGAAAGCCGACACCATCATGCTCATGCCGATGCTGGCAAAGACGATTAGCAGCGGATATTCGGCGCGATATTCGCCACCCGTAGCGGTGAAGAACCGCGGTGCCACCAGCAGACTGGCGATCGCCGATCCCAGGACATCCAGCAGCTTTGAATAAACACCGCCTGGAAGCGCATCGACCCGGTAAAGCCCGGCTGGGAGGCGACCGTACCATCCGACGAAGAGATGCTGCGCGTTCCGCAGCATGCCGAAAACGAGCGGCTAACAGCCAATGGCCGGCCAGTTGGAGATCTTTCGTAGCCGCCTGACGACCGGCAAACCCTGCGACCATCAGGAGGACCAGACCGCCCGCGCTGAGCGTCAGTTCAGGCGTTACATAAGTCAGGGACATGCCGACGATACTCAATGGCCTTCCCCTTCGGCAGCCGTTTCATGGGCCGGCGCGGCTTCGTGGCCGCCATGACCGGCGGGCGCCGCCTGATGCGGAGCGCCCTGTTTTAGATGAGCGTCGCCAGCAGGCTTGGCAGCGGACAGCCGCTCCACCAGCGTAGCGACATCGGCGCGCATCGGCGCCAGGAACGTTTCGGGATAGACACCCATCCACAGCACCAGCGCCGCGATCGGGGCCAGCAACCACAGTTCGCGTGTCGACAAATCAGGCATCGCCGCTGCGTCCGCATTCACCTGATCGCCGTAGCAGACCCGGCGGCGACGAAGCAATACGTAGCCTG
>JAXHOI010000032.1:0-139198 GCA_034519505.1 Sphingobium sp.
AGCAGCTTCCTGCCCCAGCAGCTCGGAAAAGCGCTGCGGACGATATTTGCGGGCGAGGACGCGATAGGGTTGGGATGAATCGACCATTGCCCCTTCACTAGCCGCTCGCACGCGGCAATGCACGACGAAGCTGCACCACCGCGTCGGAGCAGGCGACCTTCGCCGATAGGACTGTCATGCTGGAAAGGTGGGAACCGGAACGACCCGCAGCGAAATCGTTGTGGCTGCTTCCGTCAGGACCTGACCAGGTTGGCGACGACTACGTCCGCCCGGTTCCCGGCGGCGCATATGGCGCGCCATTGGTGCATTGGCAAGAGGCGTAGTCGGAAGATGCGATGGATGGGCTGTTACGACCATCTCATACTTATGGCCGATATGCGCTGCAGCGCAGCAATAAAAGCTTACGGAACAACAATAGCTCTGATGCATCCGTTTCCCATTATGAGCCGATCAACATACGGAGGTCGCATATGCAGTCATCGGATAATCACAAGGCCAAGGGTGTCGTCGAATCGCTGCGCGCCACACTGGCGTTACTGGCATTCGGCTTGGGAACGCTGGCCTTTCTGATCACGATCGATCACCCTGAGTGGTTCCATATCCGCCCCGCCACCGGCACAGCGGTCGCGATGTCGCATGCCGCGAACGCCACCGCCATCGCCGATGGCACCGCCGGCAACACGCAAAAGCCCTGAACGGCGCGCCTTTCAGAATATCGAAAATGATGTTCGCAAGCGCACATGAAAGGGTCGGCCATGCGCAGCTTCAAAGTGCGGAGCCTATTACCCGCATGATCGTTTCGATGGCGAAATCCATTCCTACAATTAAGAGTATGCTTGCCCGATGATCACTACCCCCTCCCCCCGGCTCGGACAGATCGTCAGCGAAGTGTGGAAACCGCTCTCGCTGCTGTTCGTGTGGGACGTGATCGTCACGGTGACCTATTACGTCCTGCCGTTCCGCGCACCCAGCCTGCCGCTGACCATTTTCGGTTCGGCACTGGCCCTGTTTCTCGGTTTCCGAAGCAATTCGGCCTATCAGCGCTGGTGGGAAGGACGCGGCCTTTGGGGTCTGATGATCAACGCCAGCCGCAATCTGGCCCGCGCCGCGCGCAATTTCCTGCCGGACCCGGATGCGGCGGCGCTGAAGCGCGAAATCGTCTTTCGCCAGATCGCCTATGTGAACGCGCTGCGCTGCCAGTTGCGCCGGCAACCGCTGGACGAAACCGTCGCCAGCTACATGGCGCGCGGCGGCGAAGATCCCGCACTTCTTCGCACGAATGCCGCCAACGGCATATTGGACGGCACGGGGCGACGCATCGACACGGCCATGCGCCAGGGCTGGCTGGACACCATCCAGCAATCCCGGATGGAAAGCGTGCTGATCGACATCGCCAATGCACAGGGCGGGATGGAGCGGCTGAAGAACACGCCACTGCCCAACCAGTACCGGTTCTTTCCGACACTGTTCACGCATCTGTTCTGCATATTGCTGCCGATCGGGCTGGTCGAAACGCTGCAGTTCGCGACCCCGCTGGGATCGACGATCGCAGGGCTGATGTTTCTGGCCGTGCTGGCGATTGGCGATGATCTGGTCGATCCTTTCGCCAATACCGTCCATGATCTGCCGCTGAGCGCCATGTGCCGCACGATCGAGATCGACCTGCTGCAATCCATCGGTGAAACCGCGCCGCCGCCGGCCGCGCCGGATCGTCACGGCGTGCTTTGGTAGGTCCGGCGGAAACCGGAAATCCTACCGCGCGGTCGGCCCGGCCTTCTGCCGTAAGTTGCCCAACATGCCGATGGCTGCCCGCGTCACCTCTGCAATGGCGGCCTCGGCCTCCTTCGTTTCCACCGTTGGCCGGTCGATATAGACGGCAAGCACATATTCCCGCCCGTCCGGCGCCTTCAGCACCGCGACGTCGTTGACCGCATTGCCGCAGGTTCCGGTCTTGTCTCCCGCGCTCCAGCCTTCGGGCAGCCCCGCGCGAATCCGGCGCGCGCCGGTCGGGCTGGCCTCCAGCCAGCTGCGCAGCGTCGCGGCCTGATCGGCCTTCAGATCCGTGAAGATCAAGCGCGCCATCAGTCCGGCCATGGCGGCCGGGCTGGTCGTGTCGCGCGGATCGTCCTGCGCATTCTCATTCAGCGTCGGTTCGGTGCGATCGAGCCGGGTGACTGCATCGCCATGCGCGCGCATGAAGGCGGTCAGCCCCTCCGGCCCGCCGACCAGCGGCAGCAGCAGGTTGGCCGCGCTGTTGTCGCTGACCTCGACCGCCCCCTTGGCCAGCGTTTCGACCGGCAGCATGCCCTTTTCCGCATTGTCCTTCACCACCGGGGCATAGTCCAGAATGTCCTGCGGCCCGAAACTGACGCGCGCCTGCGGATCTATCCGCCCTTCACCCACGCGCGACATAATGGCGGCAGCGAGCGGTGCCTTGAACGTCGAGCACATGGCAAAGCGCTCATCCCGGTTGAACCCCAGAACGACCTTGCCCTCCGCCGTGACCAGCGCGACGCCCATGCGTCCGCCGACCGACTCCTCGATCTCGCTGGGACTGCGCAGCGCGGGCGCGGCATCGCCGGACGAGGAAGCAGGCGGCGCTGGCTCACCGACCGCCGTGTCCGCGTCGGTGTCGCTGCCATGCAGCAGATAATCGAGGTCGGGCAGCTTCGCCGGCGCCGTCTCCGTCGTTTGCGCGCGCACCGAACCGGCGGACAGGGCGATAAGCACAGAGGCCGAAATGACAGGGCGAAGGAGATTTTTGAGCATCGCGCTGCTTATGCTCCGGGCAGGAACCGCTGTCGATAGAGCGGCGCGCTTACATGCCCTGCATGTTGTGCACCGACCCTGGAATGCGAACGGTCAGGCTGTCGACGTCGGCGCTCAGCACGATCTGGCATGACAAGCGGCTGGTGCGGGTGGCGGCGGCGGCAAGATCCAGCATGTCCTCCTCGCTTTCGCTGGCCGGCGGCAACTTGGCGAAGTCGTCGGCATCGACGATCACATGACAGGTGGAGCAGGCCATCTGTCCTTCGCACGTCCCCTCCAAAGGCTGCCCCGCATTTTGCGCAACGTCGAGCAGCACCGATCCGGCGGGTGCGTCGACGACCACCCGATCCTCTCCGTCGGCGCTGATGAATGTCACGCGCGTCATGTCTGTGCAGGCTCCCTCAAGGGACGACACGCTGCCGCGCCGCCGCTTCGTCAATTCGCCTTGCCGCATCCTCCAGCGCGTCCTGTGTCGTGTATCGGCCAAAGCCGATCCGCACCGATCCGCGCGCCTGTTTGTCCGACAAGCCAATCGCTTGCAAGACATGGCTTGGCCGCCCCGACCCGCTGGCGCACGCCGAGCCGAGTGAAAAGGCAACGTCGCGGCACTCCGACATCAGGCGGGCGGCATCCATATCGTCCTGACGTATATTGATATTTCCGAAATAACGCTGCGTCTCGCTGCCATTCACTGTCCAGTTCCGGAACAGATTTCGGACTGTCGCATAAAGCGCTCTTATATGAGCATCGTCGACCTGGGCGCGCTGGCGCGCGAGATCGGCAGCGACTCCGAAACCGACGCACAGAGCGGGCGACAATGTGCCTGATCGCCACCCCTTCTCCTGCCCCCCACCGTGGATCAACGGCGGGATGGAAAGGCCGGGGCGGTGCCACAGGGCGCCCACCCCCTTTGGCCCATAGATCTTGTGCGCGGACATGGCGATCATGTCCGCGCCCTTTGGCAACGGCACGCGGGTAAAGCCCTGCACTGCGTCGCAGATGAACAGCGCACCCGCTTCATGCGCGATGTCGCAGAGGGCATCGACCGGCTGGATAACGCCGATCTCGTTATTGACCAGCATCGCGCTGAGCAGTGCGGTGCGATGGTCGCACGCCTCCACCACCCGCTCCAGCGCGACGATGCCGTCCGCCTCCACCGGCAGCAGCACGGGCTCGAAACCCTCATCCGCCAGCGCCAGCACGGTGTCACGCACCGCCGCATGTTCGCTCACCAACGTGAGGACGCGGATGCGCGCCGGGTCGGCCGCCCGCATCGCCCGCGCTGCGCCGACGAGCGCGATGTTTAGCGCTTCGGTCGCGCCGGAGGTGACGACGACTTCGCCCTCCAGCCCGATCGCTTCGGTGATCTGTCCGCGCGCAACCTCCACCACCGCCGCCGCCTGACGCCCCATGCGATGCTGGCTATGCGGATTGCCGAAATGATCGCGCAGCCAGGGCAGCATCGCGTCGAACGCTTCGGGTGCGAGCGGCGTCGTTGCCTGATAGTCGAGGTAGATCATGCGCCCCGCCCCTTCGCGTCGGTGGCGATGGCCCGCCAGACGGCGACGAAGCGGTCAATCGCTGCGCGGTCGGTGTCCCGGCCAAAGCTGACGCGCACCGCGCTGTCGGCAATTTCGGCGGGCAGGCGCATGGCTTCCAGCACATGGCTGCCCTTCATCGTGCCCGACGAACAGGCGCTTCCCGCCGAGACTGCGATGCCACTCATGTCGAAGCGGATGAGTTGCGCGCGCGCAGGCACGCCGGGCATGGCGTAGCTGGCGATAGTCGCCATGCGCGGCGCGTCGGCCGCGATGACCACGCCGCCCGCCTGCACGATGGCCATGTCCAGCTCGGCGCGCAGCTGCGCGGCATGCTCCAGCCAGTCATTCCCGGCCTCCAGGGCGGTGGCCATCGCCATGATGGCGGGCAGGTTCTCCGTCCCCGGCCGATAGCCGCGCTCCTGCCCGCCCGATGGCTTCAGCAGCGCAGGATCGCGGACCAGCAGGGCGCCGATCCCCGGCGGCCCGCCGAATTTATGCGCGCCGATGGCGATCAGGTCGGCATCGGGCAGTGGCAGCTTGCCCGCCGTCTGCGCACAGTCTGCGAAGAGGATGCCGCCCGCCTCGCGCACCCGCGCTGCGATCTCGTCAAGGGGCTGGACCACCCCGGTTTCGCTGTTGGCATGCTGGATGGCGACCAGCGCACCCTGGCCTGGCTCCGGCAAAGCCGCAGCCCGGCCCTGCCCATCCACGGCAATCCGCCCGGCATCGGGCACCAGACGCAACACCGAATCATGCTCGACGTCCGACACCCAAACGCGATCGGCATTCGCGCGGGTCAACGCGATCTGGATCGCCTCGCTCGCGCCGCTGGTGAAGATGACGGTGCCCTTCCACCCCATTGCCGCGGCGACCCGCGCCCGCGCCTCTTCCACGGCGGCGCGCGCCCGGCGCCCTTCGGCATGGGGGCTGGACGGATTAGCCCAGCCAAGGCTCGCCTCCACCCACGCATGACGGGCAGCGGCCTGTATCGGCGTCGTCGCCGCGTGATCCAGATAGAGACGTTCGGGCACGATTCTGGGGCTTCTGTTCGCTTTTGTTGCGGAAAGGCTTGGGAACCCTATATAGGCCCCGATCTGCCGCCGCCAATTCCCGGCTGTGCGGCTCCACCTCTTGATGTGGCAAGGTATCGATGCCCGAAGTCATTTTTCCCGGTCCCGAAGGCCGCCTCGAAGGCTTTTTCTCTCCTCCGCCGCGCCCGCGCGCGCCGGTCGCCATGATCCTGCACCCGCACCCGCAAAGCGGCGGCACGATGAACGACCGCATCACGCAGGCGCTGTACAAGACGTTCAAGCGGCGCGGCTTTGCGACCCTGCGCTTCAACTTCCGGGGTGTCGGCCGCAGCCAGGGCACGTTCGACAATGGCGTGGGCGAACTGTCGGATGCCGCCGCCGCGCTGGATTGGGTGCAGAGCTTCCACCCCGAAGCGCAGACGACATGGATCGCCGGTTTCAGCTTCGGCGCGTGGATCGGCATGCAGCTGCTGATGCGCCGCCCGGAGATCCGCGGCTTCATCTCCGTCGCGCCGCCAGCGAACATGTACGACTTCTCGTTCCTTGCCCCCTGCCCTTCGTCGGGCATCATCGTCCAGGGAACCTCCGACGAGGTGGTGACCGCGAACGCGGTGCAGAAGCTGGTCGACAAGCTGCGCACGCAAAAGGGCATCACCATCCACCATGACGAAATCCGTGGCGCAAACCACTTTTTCGAGCATGAGCTGGAACAACTGATGAAGTCGGTCGACAATTATCTCGACATGCGACTGGCACCCGATTCGCCGATCCGCTGAGGGCTGTCCGGCACATTCAGGGGCGCCGGGTCGATCGCGATCCGGCGCCCCTTGCCGTTGAACAGCACGCTTAATCGCGGGAAAGCGCCTCCGCCTTGTGCGCAGCACGCTTGCCATCGTCGGTTTCCACGATGAACTGTGGCTCGGCCTTGCTGGCCTTTACCTTGTGTCCCTTGATCTGCGTGGTGCTGGTCTGCTTGCGCACCACCTTGCCATGGGCGGTGCCGCCATGGCTTTTCCACTGGACCTTGTCGCCCGCCTTCAGCTTAGCTCCGCCATGCCTCGTCTCCTTGTGCGGGAAGACAACGGCGGGCGTGATCGATAGTTGCCTGTCCTTTAGTGCGGCGAAAAAGGCGACGGCGGGAAGGCCAACGGATCGAGCGCCGCAGCCGGCGTCCCCGCCGTCGCCGCGCGATAGATGGCCGGACCGATCGGCGAATAGCTGATGAGGGGGATCGCGCACTGCATCACGACAATCGCCGCCATTCCGACCAGCCAGGCGGGGTGGACATATCCCTTCATCCGGCGTTCGATCAGCGCGGCGATAATCGGATAGAGCATCACCGGCACGAACACCGCCCAGGCGGCATAGGGAATGAACAGCGGCATGGGCAGAAGCCGCCCCCAGGCCGGGCCGGTCAGGATCGCCATGCCGCACAGCATCAGCCGCCGGTGCCAGTCGCTGCGCCGTCGCAGAAACACCGCTGCATAAAGCAGGACGCCGAAGGTCAGCACCGACATCGGGTTCATGATCAGGAAGAAGGCAGGCTCAAAGAAGAAGGGTGCGCGCATGTTTTGCGTGCTCACCACCGTTATCCAGGTGCCGATGACCATAAGCCAGCTGCCCAGCACCAGCCCGAACCATCCCAGACGCTTGTGCATTGCGACGCTGCCCGTAGTCGCCAGCACATTCTGAAGCAGGTAGAAGAAGGTCCAGCCCATGAAGCTGATGCCGTGAACATGGACGAGCAAAGGCGCATGAAAACTGGAAAATCCGCGCGCGATCTGAAGCGAGAACCCCGCGACGACGCTGATCGTCATCGCCACCGCCATCCCCAGAAAAAGCTTGTGTTCGCCGGACATGCCGGCCCGTCCCGCCAGAGTCGCCATCGCCTGATCCCCCCAATGGCTATGATGGCGGAAAACTATCGCAAATCGGTGCGTCCGGCAATCGCAAGGCCGGAAGGGATCAGCGCCCCTGCACCGCGCGCGGCGCTGGCATCGCCCAGATCGCGACATTGGCGAACGTGACCAGCGCAGCGACCAGCATCAATATGCCCTGCTTGGTCGCTCTGCGCCGGTACAGCAGATAAAGCCCGCCGATCGTCAGCAGCATGCCCGCCAGCATCAGGATCGACATGATCACGTCACTCATCATGCCCCGCGCCATGCACCAAACAGCCTCGGCAAGCCAAGCCCGTTGAAGCGTCGCGAGGGCGAATAGCGTATCTTGGGCAGGGAAAGGATTTGCCAGCCCGGCGCACAGACAAGAGGGCGTGGCCAAAAGCGGCTCGCCTCACTAGATAGGCGCCAGTTTCCCGAATCACTGCGGCCGCTCTCAAGCGCGCCCCTGGAATTGAGTAGCGTCATCATGCGGATTGCCATTGCCTCCGATCACGCCGCCGTGGAGCTGAAGGCTCTGCTCGCCCAGTGGCTGCGGGAGGAAGGGCATGATGTGGACGACCTTGGCCCCTATGACGACGGGCGGGTCGATTATCCCGATTACGGATACAAGCTGGCGTCTGCCGTCGCGTCGGGCGCGGCGGAGCGCGGCATTGCGCTGTGCGGTTCGGGCATCGGCATTTCCATCGCGGTGAACCGCAACCCGGCTTGCCGCTGCGCGCTGGTCAGCGAACCGCTGTCGGCGGCGCTCTCACGCGAACATAACAACGCCAATGTCCTCGCCATGGGCGCGCGCCTGACCGGGCCGGACATGGCCAAGGCCTGCGTCACCGCATTCTTGACCACCGATTTTGCCGGCGGCCGGCATGAAGGCCGCGTCGACAAGCTGAGCCAGCCCGCTCTTTGAAAGGATTTTGAAGATGAGCATCGACACCCTTTCGCCCGCCATTCGCCAGGCCGGGTTCTTTAGCGAAAATCTTTCGAGCGCTGACCCGGAAATCTTCGACGCCATCGGCAAGGAGTTGAAGCGGCAGCAGGACAAGATCGAGCTGATCGCGTCCGAAAACATCGTGTCGAAGGCGGTGCTGGAAGCCGCCGGCTCCATCTTCACCAACAAATATGCCGAAGGCTATCCGGGCAAGCGCTATTATGGCGGCTGCGAATATGCCGACGTTGTCGAAACGCTGGCGATTGAGCGCGCCAAGCAGCTGTTCGGCGCGCAGTTCGCCAATGTGCAGCCCAATTCGGGCAGCCAGATGAACCAGGCCGTGTTTCTGGCACTGCTCCAGCCGGGCGATACCTTCATGGGCCTCGACCTGTCGTCGGGCGGCCACCTGACCCACGGTTCGCCGGTCAACATGAGCGGCAAGTGGTTCAAGGTCGTGCCCTATGGCGTGCGCCCCGACGATCACCTGATCGACATGGACGAGGTTGCGCGGATCGCGCACGAAACGAAGCCGAAGCTGATCATCTGCGGCGGCACCGCCTATTCACGGGCATGGGATTTCAAGCGGTTCCGCGAAATCGCGGACGAGGTGGGTGCCTATCTGCTGGCGGACATGTCGCATTTCTCCGGTCTGGTGGCGGGCGGCGCCCACCCCTCGCCCGTCCCGCATGCGCATGTGACGACGACCACGACGCACAAGTCGCTGCGCGGCCCGCGCTCCGGCATCATCCTGACCAATGACGAGGCGATCGCGAAGAAGATCAACAGCGCGATCTTCCCCGGCCTTCAGGGCGGGCCGCTGATGCACATCATCGCGGCAAAGGCGGTGGCGTTCAAGGAAGCGCTGACCCCTGAGTTCAAGGCCTATGCCCATCAGATCGTCGCCAATGCCAAGGCGCTGGCCAGCACGCTGGCGGAAACCGGCCTGTCGATCGTGTCGGGCGGCACCGACAACCACCTGATGCTGGTCGACCTGCGCGCGAAGAACACGACGGGCAAGGCGGCCGAGAAGGCGCTCGACCGCGCCTACATCACCTGCAACAAGAACAATGTGCCGTTCGACACGGCCAGTCCGTTCGTCACCTCCGGCGTGCGCCTCGGCACACCTGCCGGCACCACCCGCGGCTTTGGCGAGGAGGAGTTCCGTGAGATCGGTCGCCTGATCGCCGAAGTGGTCGAGGGCCTGAAGCGCAATGGCGACGAAGGCGACGGCCAGGTGGAAGCGCATGTGCGCGAAAAGGTGCTGGGCCTGACCAAGCGCTTTCCGATCTATCAGGATTGATCGCCCTTGCGCTGCCCCTTTTGCGGACATGAAGACAGCCAGGTGAAGGACAGCCGCCCGTCGGAAGACGGCGCGGCCATCCGTCGCCGCCGCCAGTGCGAAGGCTGCGGCGCGCGCTTCACGACGTTCGAGCGGATCCAGCTGCGCGAATTTTCGGTGGTGAAAAGCGAAGGCAAGCGCGAGCCGTTCGAGCGGGATAAGCTCGCCAAGTCGATCGCCATCGCCTGCCGCAAGCGCGCCATCGAACCGGCAAGGATCGAAAGGCTGGTGTCGGGCATCCAGCGTCAGCTGGAAACGTCGGGCGAAAGCGAAGTGAGCGCGCGGGCCATTGGCGAACTGGTGATGGATGGCCTGAAGCAACTGGACAGCGTCGCCTATATCCGTTTCGCCAGCGTCTATCGCGATTTCACCGATGCCAAGGACTTTGAGGAGTTCGCGGGCAGCGTCCGCGATCTGGGCGAGGAATAAGGCGCAGCGCCCATGACCCAATCCAAATCCCCCGTCATCGTGCTGGTCCGCCCGCAACTGGGCGAGAATATCGGCAAGGCGGCCCGCGCTATGCTGAATTTCGGCCTCACCGAAATGCGGCTGGTGTCGCCGCGTGACGGCTGGCCCAATCCGGATGCCGGTCCGTCCGCCGCAGGTGCCGATGTGGTGCTGGACGGTGCGCAGGTGTTCGATAGCCTGGCGGATGCGGTATCGGATTGCTCCAACGTCTTTGCCACCACGGTGCGCAAGCGCGGCGTCACCAAGCCGGTCGTGACGCCGGAGGAAGCCGCGCGCAACATCGTGACGCTGCCCGGCCGCAGCGCCATTGTCTTCGGTCCGGAGCGTTCGGGACTGGAAACGGAGGACGTGGCGCTGGCGCGCGCGATCCTGACCGTGCCCATCAACCCCGAATTCGGTTCGCTGAACCTGGCGCAGGCGGTGATCCTGTGCGCCTATGAATGGTCGAAGGTGCAAGGCGGGCTGGAACAGCCGCCCGTCACCGACCTGCTGCCGGCCGCGCCGCAGGACGAACTGGAAGGAATGATCGCGCAACTCGATGGAATGCTGGAGCAAGCAGGCTATTTCTTCCCACCGGACCGCGCCGCCGCGACCAAGCTGACCCTGCGCAACCTACTGACCAAGCCGGGCTGGAACCATCTGGAGGTGCGCACGCTGCGCGGCGTCCTCTCCGCCCTCGGCAACCCCCGCCCGCGTTAATCCAGCAGCGGCACGGGATTGCCGATCAGCGGCCGGGGCAGAGCATCGGGCAAGGGATAATCGGCCAGCCGCGCATCGACCCACTGGCGCGCGGACCGGATCTCGTCACCAAAGGTCGATAGCGTTTCTTCCCGCCGCGTAAGACGCGCAGCATTGTCGAATGCGGCATCGGGGTTCTTGGCATAGCGCCCGCCCAATGCCTGGGCGATGGCGCTGATCGCGTCGCCATCCACCGTCTGACCCGACCATGCAAGCGCTGCTGCCAGCGTCGGCGCCATATCATCGAACAGACGATCGGCGCTCAGGCTCACCGCGTTCGGCCACAGTCGCATCGCCCGGTCGAACGCCCGCATCTGCGCCAGCCAAAGCGCGGCGGCGACTTCCGCTTCGGAAAGGCCGCTAACCGGGCCGACCAGATGCTCCAGCGCAGGTCCGATCTCTCGCACGACATGGGCGGCCCAGGCACGATGATTGGGCGACCGCAGGATCGCGGCAAGGTAGTGCGTTAGAGGGAAATGCAGGAACAACGCGGGCGCTTCGGGCTGCGCCGCCGCAATTTCCGGCAGGATCATGTTCACCGGCACATTCGCCTTTATAACCAGCGGCGCATCGGCGGCATAGCGCTTGCCCAGCATGGACAGGATCAGTTTCAGGCCGCTGCGCCAGTCGTCATTCCCCGCCCCTTCGGCAAATGCCTGGGCATGTTCGACCGCCATCTGGCGCAGGGTCAGCGGCTCTCGCAGCACCAGCGCGCTGCCCTGATCCAGTCCCCGCGCCAGCAGGGTCGAGCCGCAATGGGCGATGTGGAATATCCAGTGCGTGTTACCTGTCGGCATGGCTTCGCGCGGGGTCATCAGCGCGCGCAGCGGCACTTTCATGGCGCCCTGCCCCACCGCCTCTATCCGCCGGTCAAGAAAGATCGACCGGCGGTAGGCCGCCGCGTCCATGGGGCGAAATACGGCATCCTCCCCTTCCAGCTGGAAGAGGTAATGGTCGGGCGAACAAAACAGGTCGTCGAGGGTCAGGGCCATGGCGGCATGGCTAGCACGCTCGCCAAGGGCGCGCTATGCGGGCGGGCCAATGGTTCAGTTGACCCTGCCCTTTCCCGGCCAACCCTATGCGCTGATCCAGCGCGAGGGGGAAGGCGCGCCGGGCGACATCGACCGCCCCTGGCTGCTTGCGATGCTGAAGGCGCATGGCGCACTGCTGATCCGTGGCTTCGCGCCTTCGCTCGAAGGGTTCGACGCGCTTACCGCGCCCATGCTCAGCGGCACGGTGTTCAACGAAAGCCCCGACCGCCTTTTGCTGGACCCGGCCGCCAACATCCAGTCGGTCAATGGCGGCGCGGACGCCTTTCCCCTGCACCCCGAACTCTCGCGGGAGCCATGGAAGCCCGACGCCTGCTTCTTCCACTGCCTGACTCCGCCCGAGGATGAAGGCGGTGAAACGACGATATGCGACGGCGTGGCGCTGGCTCGGGCGCTGCCGCAGGCTTTGTATGCCGCGTTGGAGCGCAGGCGCCTGGTATACCTGCTGCCCGCCCCGCCCTGGCAACTGGAACACTGGTTCGGCACAGCGCAGCCCAGCACAACCATGCTCGACAATCCGCCCGCAACCTGCCCCTATGCCTTTCCGCGCATCCGGGGACAGGTGGCGCGCGCGTTCAGCCGGCCGGTCCTGCATCGCACGCTGTTCGGGCAGGAACGCGCCTTTGGCAACTTCCTGTTGTTCGCCAAAGACTATCTGGGTCGGGACGGCTTCCCGCTGCTTGACGACGGCAGCCCCTTCCCCGACGCCTGGCTGTCGATCATCCGGGCGCAGGCTGCGCATCTGACGGTCGCCGTGCGCTGGCAGGCGGGCGACATTCTGATGCTCGACAACAGCCGCTTCATGCATGGCCGCAACGCCATACAGGATCCGGGCAGGCGGCTGATCGCCTCCTGCTTCGGATATCTGGCGCAGGTGGAGCGCGACCCGGAGGGGCCACAGCTTCAGCCCTGGCGCCACGGCGTGTTCCGTCCGCCCGCGCCGCCCACTGCCTGATGCTTGACTCCGCCGCCCTGCGCGGCTAACGGGCGCCCTTCGCAATTGGCTCCGTACCCCGGTGAAGCGGCAGCCCCGACCGGCATCGCCCGGCCGGAGCGATACCGGGAAGGAAGCCGGCACCATTTCGGAGCCGGTGGATGTCACAGCAATTGAAGGACATGACATGACGAAGCGCACCAGCGCCAAGTACAAGCTCGATCGCCGCATGGGCGAGAACATCTGGGGTCGTCCCAAGTCCCCGGTGAACAAGCGCGAATATGGCCCCGGCCAGCACGGCCAGCGCCGCAAGGGCAAGATGTCGGACTTCGGCATCCAGCTGCGCGCGAAGCAGAAGCTGAAGGGCTATTACGGCGACATCACCGAAAAGCAGTTCAAGAAGAACTATGTCGAAGCGTCGCGCATGAAGGGCGACACCGGCCAGAACCTGATCGGCCTGCTGGAACGCCGCCTGGACGCGGTGGTCTATCGCGCCAAGTTCGCACCGACCATCTTCGCCGCGCGTCAGATCGTCAGCCACGGCCACATCTATGTGAACGGCGTGAAGTGCAACATCGCGTCGCGTCTGGTGAAGCCGGGCGACGAAATCACCCTGGGCAAGAAGGCGCAGGAAATGGCGCTGGTTCTCGAAGCGCAGAGCCTGCCGGAGCGTGACATTCCCGATTATGTCGCCGCCGACGGCGCGGCCAAGGTCACCTATGTCCGCGTTCCGACGCTGGACGAAGTGCCCTATCCGGTGAAGATGGAACCGAATCTGGTCGTCGAATTCTATTCGCGCTGATTGTGGACCGGCGAAGGCCGGACCATCGAAGGAATATGGAAAGGGCGGTCCCGATGGGGCCGCCCTTTTTCATATATGCACCACAGCGCTACGGGGGACGGGGATGGTCGGTCGCCCGCCACCCCCCCTATTTTCCCGCCGCCAGCAGGAAATCGGCACTGCGCTGGAGCATTTCCGCTCGCACATTGCTGTCATTCAGATTGTGGGTAAGGCCGGGGTAAATGACCAGGTCGCTCCGTTTTCCCGCGCTTTGCAGCTTCGACTGCATCAACTTTGCCTGATCCACGGTGACATTCTGGTCGAGCGTTCCGTGAAACATCAGAACCGGTGCGACAATGCTGGCTGCGTTGCGCGCTGGCGATCCCGCCTGGCCTTCCGATCCGGAAGGGAAAAATTTCCGATAGTAAGTGTAATAGCGCTCGTCGGATAACAGCGTATCGAAATCCGTCACCGGAGCGATGGCAACCACCGCCTTGAACAGGTCGGGAACGACAGCCGCCGATTGCAGCGCGGCATAGCCGCCATAGGACCAACCGAGGATCGTCAGCTTCCTGGGATCGGCAAGCCCGGATGACACCAGATAGCGCCCGGCATCGGCCACATCGCTGATGGATGTCCGCCACGAACGGTAGCCGTTCTGCAGCACCCAGCTGTCCCCATATCCGAAAGAGCCGCGGAACTGCGGCTGGATGACGGCGAAACCGCGCGCAGCGAAATATTGGGGCAACCAGTCGAATCCCCACTCATCGCGCGCCGTGGGGCCACCATGCGGCATGACGATCGCCGGAAGCCCCTTCCCATCGCTGCCGGGTGGCAGCGTCAGATAGGCCGGGATCATGGTTCCATCGGAAGCCTTGTAAGTAATCGGCTTCTGCGCGGCCAGCGCCATCCCATCCAGCAGAGGGCGGTTCGACATGATCGGTGACAAGGTCCGCGCCGTTTTGTCGAACAGAAAGTAGCGATCGGGCGCAACGTCGCTGCCCGCGCGCAGGATAAGGCGGTTTTCATCCGTGCTTGCATCGACGATGCTGACGGATTGTCCGCCCAACGCCTTGCTCAATGAGGCGGCAAGCGCCTTGTAAGCGGGATCGAAATAGACCGCCGTGCGCGTTTCGGTGAGATAGCTGGCACCGATCACGCGCTGCGCACGGCCGACCCGGATCAGGTCGTCGACATCGACCTGCGGATGCGCCAGCACCACCTCTCGCTTGAGGGATCCGTCGAGCGTGTACGTTACGACCGCTTTGCGACCATCAACCTTTTCATAGCCGTAAACGACGTCCTTGTCGGGATCGACAGCGATCGGGTTGAACCCGCTGTCATTGGCATAATCATACTGCCCCAGCGTCAACCAGTCATTGCCGCCTTTGACACGGTAGGAATAGGTGATCTTCGCCCTGTCATATCCGGCCGCCGTTCGCTGGGCCAGGCCCCACACGCGCGGATGCCCGTGCCCGTCGGAAATATACTCGACGGTGTCCCTGTTCGCCTTCTCGACCGGACGAACGCGCCCGCTGGCGGTATCGATCCTGTCGAGGCCCATCCCCTGATCGTCCTTCTTGATCAGGGTGCCCAGATCCGCTTCGGGGACATAGGAACGGAGCATCAGTATCGCTCCTTCCTCTTCCGGCAACAGATCGACGAGTTGTCCGCCGCGGAAATCGAATCCCAGCGCATTCTTGCCGCGCCGCTGCTCCAACGATTGGACATTGCTGCCGTCGGCGTTGACCGCGATCATCGCACTATGCCCGAAAAGCCACCCTGCATATTCCTGAACGTCATTGGTCTTGCAGATCAGGCGGATGTTCGACACCCAATAGCAATATGAAAGATGTTGCGGCTCGCCACTCGCGCTCAGGATTGCCTTTGGTTCCGCGCCCGCGGCTGCATCCATCACATAAATCCGCTCGCTGTGCCCCGGCCCAGCCGCGACCATCGCGATCCGCTTGCCATCGGGTGACAGCGCCACGTCGGCAATCTGCTCGCGCGCGCCGAAGGCCTGAGCTAATGCCGGGCCGGTGAGTGGCGCAGGCTCCTGCGCCTGCACCAGTTGAAACGACGCACAGAAAGCCGCGCTGCACAAGGCGCGGGCAACCACATTCATCAATCCCATGTTCCAGGCCATCCCCATCCGGCGAGCAAACACAAGCACGCCAAGGCGTTGAACAAGAACAGAAATGACCGCCTGTCAACCGTATCGCACGCATGATCGAACGGCACGCCGCAAAACCATGCGCGCGACGCCCCCTTGCCGCCCGGCGCGCGCGGTGCAAGAAACGCGGCCATGACGAACCCATGAGGGGACAGACATTCCCATGAAGCGATTGACCTTCTTTGCGGGCCTGACCGCCTGCCTGGCCGCATGCACCGCGACCACGTCCTCATCCTCCCCGGCCATTCCCGACATCGCGCCGCCGCAGATCGACCTCGACCTGATGAAGACGGTGACGAAGGAGTTGTCGTCGGATGCCTATGGCGGCCGCGCGCCCGGCAGCCCTGGCGAGAAGATGACGATCGATTATCTGGTGAAGCAGTTTCAGGCGACCGGCCTGAAGCCCGGCAACAAGGGCAGCTGGGTTCAGGAAGTGCCGCTGGTGGAAATCACCGCGAAGAACGTGTCGTCGCTCAGCTTTACCGGGGGCAAGGCGCCGCTCTCTTTATCCTATGGAAAGGACATGGTGATCGGCACCTATCGCGTGACGCCCAGCGTCGCGGTCAAGGATAGCGACGTCGTCTTCGTCGGCTATGGCATCAACGCGCCCGAAAAGGGGTGGAACGACTATGCCGGGCTGGACGTGAAGGGCAAGACGGTCCTGATCCTGGTCAACGACCCCGATTACAAGACGCAGGGGCTGGACGGCCCGTTCCGCGGGCGGGCGATGACCTATTATGGCCGTTGGACCTACAAGTTTGAGGAGGCCGCGCGGCAGGGCGCGGCGGCGGCCATCATCATCCACCAGACCGAACCGGCCGCCTATGGCTGGAACGTCGTCCAGTCGAGCTGGACCGGGGCGCAGCAGGTGGCCGACGCAGCGAACGGGCATAGCGACCAGAGCCAGGCGGTCGGCTGGATACAATTGCCCTATGCCGAAAAGCTGTTCGCCAGCGCCGGGCTGGATTTCCGCAAGCTGGAGGCAGCAGCGGGACAGAAGGGTTTCAAGGCGGTGCCGCTGACCGGCGTAAAAGCCTCGGTCAGCTTCACCAACGAAATCCGCAAGCACAAGAGCTATAATGTCGTCGGCGTCCTGCCCGGCACCGAGCATCCCGACGACTATGTGCTCTACAGCGCGCACTGGGACCATCTGGGCACCTGCGAGCCGGTCGACGGCGACAGCATCTGCAACGGCGCGGTGGACAATGCCAGCGGCACCGCCGCGCTCGTGGCACTGGCAAAGGCCAATGCAAAGGCTGGCCCGGCCAAGCGCACCATGGTATTCCTGGCCGTCACGGCGGAGGAATCGGGCCTGCTCGGCTCCGGCGCGTTCTTGTTTCAATCCGGTCTTCCCGCTCAATCAGACGGTGGGCGGCGTGAACATGGATTCGATGAACATGGCGGGCGCGGCACGCAACGTCATTGTAGATCGGCAAGGGCAAGTCTGAATTCGACGCCTATCTGGAGGCAGGCCTGAAGAAGCAGGGCCGCGTCGCGTCCGACGAACCGACGCCGGAAAAGGGCTTCTATTACCGCTCCGACCATTTCAGCCTGGCCAAGCATGGCGTCCCGATGATCTATTTCGAAGCGGGTCAGGATCTGGTGAAGGGCGGCGCGGCGGCCGGCGCTGCCTATGCCAAGGATTATGAGGAACATCGCTACCACGGGCCGAAGGACGAATATTCGGACAGCTGGGATTGGGGCGGCGCGGTGGCGGACACCCAGCTTTATTTCATGCTGGGCCGCGAAATGGCCGAAAGCGACGCCTGGCCCAACTGGGTCGCGGGCGACGAGTTCAAGGCCATTCGCGACAAGAGCCGCAGCGGCAAATAACCGGCCGCAGGCTCGACTATCGGGAAGGGGCGTTCCTGCCGGTGTGGGAGCGCCCCTTCGCCGTTGTGGGCCGTCGCCCGCCCTTCCCCCCGCCCCCACTTTGTGCGAAAGGCGCAGCGCATTTCCCGCAACCATCGCCATGGAGCCGTTCCGATGACATTCCGCATGCCCGCCGAATGGGCTCCGCATGACTGGGTGTGGATCGGCTTTCCCGCCCTGCGTGAGGAATGGCCCGAAGCGTTCGACGACGCCCGCCGTCAGATCGCCGCCTTTGCCAGCGCCGTGCGTGCGGGCGGCAAGGGAGAGGCCGTTCGCCTGGTCTGCGCCAACGAAGCCGATGCCGACGTCGCGCGCTCGCTCGTCACCGCTGACGTGGATGTCATGGTGGAGCGGCTGGGCGACATCTGGCTGCGCGATACCGGCCCGATTTGCGTCAGCGATCGCCAATCCCGCGCGCTTGCCGATTTCGGCTTCAACGGATGGGGCGGCAAATATCGGATGCCGGGCGACGAGGACATCGGCGCGCGACTTGCCGCCGCGACCGGCCTGCCAACCGCCACGCAGCATTGGGTATTTGAAGGCGGCGCGGTCGACACCGACGGCACCGGCCTGTTCGTCACGACCGAGCAATGCCTGCTCAATCCCAACCGCAACCCGGAACTGGAGCGGGAGAAGATCGAGACGCTGCTGGCCGGCGCGCTGGGCCTCGACCGTATGCTGTGGCTTGGCGACGGCCTGATCGGCGATCATACCGATGGCCATGTCGACAATCTGGCCCGGTTCGTGGGCGAAGGCGTGCTGGCGATGCCCGAAGCAGCGGGCGCTGACGACCCCAATGCCGCCATCTATGCCGACGCAAAGGCGCGAGCCGAAGCGTTCGGGGTGACCGTCGCCCCGCTCCCTTCCGCCGGCCGTGTCGAGGTGGATGGAGAGGTCATCCCGGCCAGCTACATGAATTTCTACATCGGCAATGCGGCCGTCATCGTGCCCCAATATGGCGTGGCCAACGACCAGGCGGCGCTCGACGCGCTGAAGCCGCACTTTCCCAGCCGCGATATTGTCGGATTGCCGAGCAACGCCATATTGTCGGGCGGCGGCAGCTTCCATTGCTGCAGCCAGCAAATGCCGAGTGCCTGAGCGCCCACCCGCGATTTTTCTTTTGAGAGACAGCCGATGACCAAAGTCACCGTCGCCGCCCTGCAACTCGCCTTCTCCGACGATGAGGCCGATAATATCGCGCAGGTCGCCGATCATGTTCGCATGGCCGCCGCGCGCGGGGCCAAGATCATCCTGCCGCCCGAACTGTTCGAAGGCCCCTATTTCTGCAAGACGCAGGATGAGGCGCTGTTCGTGCGCGCCCGCCCCGTCGACGAACATCCCGCCGTGCTGGAAATGCAGAAGCTGGCGAAGGAACTGGGCGTCTATATCCCCACCAGCTTCTTCGAGCGCGAAGGGCCGCATCATTACAATTCGCTCGCGATGATCGACGATCAGGGCGATGTCATGGGCGTTTATCGCAAGAGCCACATACCCGATGGCCCCGGCTATCAGGAGAAATATTATTTCCGCCCCGGCAACAGCGGCTTCCGGGTGTGGAAAACGCAATATGGCACGATCGGCGTCGGCATCTGCTGGGACCAGTGGTATCCCGAATGCGCGCGTGCCATGGCGTTGCTGGGCGCGGAAATGCTGTTCTATCCCACCGCCATCGGCTCTGAACCCTATGACCCGGATCTCGACACCAGCCGGATGTGGCGGCGCGCGATGATCGGTCACGCCGTCAGCAACTGCATGCCGGTGATCGCCGCCAACCGCATCGGTTCCGAAGAAGGACCGCAGGGGCCGCAGAAATTCTACGGCCACAGCTTCATCACCGACGAGTGGGGCGATTTCGCCGCGGAATCCGGCGCAAAGGATAGCGGCGCGCTGGTCGCGACGCTTGACCTCGAAAGCGCGCGCCGCCACCGTGCGGGCATGGGCTTCTTCCGCGACCGGCGGCCCGAACTTTACACCCGCCTGACGCAGGACATATGATTGTCGCGCGACGTCAGCATGTCGCCATCGCCCTATGCCTCGTCATCGCCGCCTGTTCGGGCGGGCCGAGGGACAAGATCGCCTATCGCCTGCTGGTCGACCGGCAGAGCGGCACGCTGACGTTCAAATGCATCGCCAGCGGCACGCAAAAATGCCTGCTGCGCCTGTCGGGCGGTCGCGGGCCAGCCGAAACAGCAGTGGCCAGCGGCGCGTCGGTGATCCTGTCCGGCCCGCGCGCAGGCGACCGTTACTGCGTGGCGGGCGCGTCGGATGGCGAATGCTCTCAGGCGATCCTGAGAGAGGGGCGACAAGTCGTCCGTCGGACCACCACGTACTGACCGCTTCATCCCAAGCGCCTTGCAAAGCGCGGGGCGTGCGCGCATCGTCCGTCGCATCAGCACGAAAGGAAGCCGATGACCGTCGCTCGCCTCTACATCATGCATGCCCGCGAAAGCGCCGAAATGGAAAGCGCACTGGAGGCTCTGGCGGATGCTGTGCGCGCCGTTCCGGGATGCGAGGGCGTGGAAATGCTGCGCGACCTGGGCAATGAAAAGCGCTTCATCTTCATCGAAAAATGGGTGAGCTGGAGGGTAGCACGAAGGATGCCGGCAAGCAAAGCGCCAGCGAGGCCTCGCGCCCTTGCAGGCCGCGCTCGACGGTCCGCCGGACGGCGCCTATTTCGATTATCTGAAAGTCGTCTGACCGCGCCTAACCGCGCCAGCGGAAGACACCTCCGACGGGCACCGGGTTTTGCCCCGCATATTCGGCGGCGGGAAAGCGCGCAATGGGCTCCAGGCGCTCGACCGGCAGCGGTGCCCGGAACGGATCGCCGACGATGATGGCAACGCCGGCCTGATGGCAGCGCGCAAGAAACCTCGCTGTCCGCTGCGCCAGCGCCGTCGGAACAGATCGCCGACCAGCAGCAGGTCGACATCGGGTACGGTACCATCCAGCGGATCGGTGCAGTTCGCCTGCAGGGCTACATGGTTGGCACGCGCATTCATGCGTGCGGCGACGATTGCGCGCGGGTCGCAGTCCACAGCGCATATCTCGGCTGCCCCGGCTAGCGCTGCCGCGATTCCCACGATGCCAGAACCGCACCCCAGGTCCCACACCCGGCGCCTCGTCACCTCCTGCGGAAAGGCGGCCATCCATTGCGCCAGCGCCAGCCCCCCGCCCCAGCGATGCGCCCAATATGGCGCGGCGTCCTCGTCCGCACCCAGCGCGCCGTCCAGTTGAGCAAGCCCGCTTCCAGGCGTCGCCTGATGCAAGAGAATATGCGGTAGAACGGGAACCGGCATCAAGGGCAGCCGCGCGGCGATGAACGCCTCCAGCGCCTCCTCCTCGCTCATGTCCCCGCCAGTTCGATGGCCCGCGCGAACACTGCGCTGAACATCTCAGCCGTCAGCCGCCCGGTCTGCGTGTTGTATCGCGAGCAGTGATAGCTGTCGATCAGCACCCGGCCATCGGGCAGGACATGGTCGGCCAGATGGCCGAACGGCGCGGCCGCCGCCCGCATACCGAACAGGCTGAGCGCGCTGCCATGCGCTATCCGCCCCAGCGCGATAAACACGCGCACCCTGGACAAGGCTTCGATCTGGGCGGCCAGGAACCGGCGGCACGTCGCCACTTCCTGCGGCGTCGGCTTGTTCTGCGGCGGCAGGCATTTGACCGAGTTGACGACGATGATGTCGCGCAGCCGCACGCCGTCATCGACATGCGCATCATATCGCCCCTCCGACAGGCCATGACGGGCGAGCGTATCGAACAGCAAGTCCCCGGCAAAATCGCCGGTAAACACGCGACCCGTCCGGTTGGCCCCATGCTTGCCTGGCGCCAGGCCGATGATCGCAATGCGCGCATCGGGATCGCCAAAGGCAGGCACGGGGGCGTTGAACCAGTCCGGATGCTCGGCCTGACATGCGTGGCGCAGCGCCACCAGTCGCGGGCACAGCGGGCAATCGCGCGGCGGTTCCAGCGCGCTGAGCAGGCTTTCCATCGTCACCCGCCCGCGATAGGCTGAAGCGCATGGGGCATACAAGTCATCGGCATCTCTACGCGCTCGGCATCGGGTCCAATCGCCGCCACGCCGGCAAGGGACCGAAGGCGATCGTCAACGCAGCGTTCGGGGCGCTCGATCGTAAGGGCGTCCGCCTGATCGCCGCGTCGCCCATAATCGCCAGCGTGCCGATCGGCCCGTCGCGCCGCGCCTATGCCAATGCCGCCGCGATCGTGTCGACGAAGCGCGATCCGGGCGAGATGCTGGCCCGCATCCACAAGATCGAAAAGCAGTTCGGCCGCCGCCGCGCCCGGCGCTGGGGCGAACGCACGCTGGACATCGACATTTTGCTCTGGTCGGGCGGCATCTGCGCGGAAAAGAACTTGTCCATTCCCCATCCCGCCTTCGCCAGTCGCGATTTCGTGCTGGGGCCACTCTGCCGCATCGTACCGCAATGGCGCGACCCTCTTTCCGGCCGCACAGTGCGCCAGCTGCGCGCGCGCCTGAGCAAACCGCGCGCGAAAGCCGGTTGACCTCAGCCGCCCCTCCCCCTAGTGGCACTCCCCGCAACGCGACGCATCGCGGGCCCTTAGCTCAGTCGGTAGAGCAACTGACTTTTAATCAGTAGGTCGCTGGTTCGAACCCAGCAGGGCTCACCACCGCAGAAAACTTCGGTTTTTGTGGTCAGGCGAGACTGCCAAAAACGGCGAGGAATATCACCCTAGCAAGCACAGGGTAATCACGGCCTTACCGAAAATCCCCTTTCCGACGCGATCCCACGGCCCGATAGATGCGCTCAAGATAGCGGGCAGTGAGTTGATCGCCGCCACGTGTCACACCCAACCAAAAGTTATCGAAGGGCACGCGAGAGCATTCCTTACTGCGTGACCACAAGAAGGCCAGGGCGAGCCGCAGCCCCGCTGTGCCCTTCACGGGCCCGCCGCACGTGCGGGCAAATGCGTCTTCCAGAATCGCAAGAGCCAAGCCGATCATACGTCGGTCGAGATCGGTGGCGCGAACGGGGGGCGGCGACATGAGAACATTAGAAGAACATGCAATGTGATTCGGTCAAGTAGGCCGGAGAATGGCCTACACCCAGGATCAGCCCTTTTCGACTGAACGCCGGTTCCGCACGGCACTACGATGAACCGGCCCGTTCGCCTTGTCGATGTCGCGCCAAGTCGACCGGACGCTGATTACCGAGCGATCATCAAGCAGCATCTCATTCGCTGGCGTCCCGCTGGCAGGAGAATGGAAATGAGTGATCGCATTCAAGACCGCATGGACCTTTACAAAGAGGGGCTGAATGATGCGGAGATTGCCCGCATCCAAGGGGTAGACCCATCCGCAGTTTGTCACTGGCGTCGCGCGAACGGCCTGAAACGCCATGCGGGTAGTGGCAGGGAGAAGCTGGCCGTGTCGGTGGGACGGCGTTTTCTCTACGGCCTGAAGTGGAGCGACAAAAGCATCGCCAGGCAGCAGCAGGTTACCCCACAGTCCGTGAGGGGATGGCGTCAGCATCATGGCTTGTCGCCAAATCGACCTGCTGGCAGGAACCAAAGGCGCGCCAAACAGGAGCAGCTTCACGAGCTACAACGTCGCGTCGTGCGAGCGATCGGCACCCGCCTACCCTTCGACATCGCGGCCGATGCCGCAGCGGACCTGATGCTGGCTGTGGTTGAAGGACGGGTGCCGCTGGACCAGATCGAGAAACATGGCCGCGCCTTTGGAAACCGCGCGCTGGATCAGTATGCCAACAGTTTCAGGCAGTCATCGCTTGATGAGGACATCCCGAATGCCGAGGGGCTGAGGAAGATCGACATGCTGGTGGATGAAGGATCCTCAGCGTGGCTGGAGGAAATGGGGGCGACCTGCCATTGAAAGGCGTCGGCGGGTCTAAACCCCGCCGACACCCACGACCGTGATATCGCCTAGCTCGGCATCAGCTTATCGCACTGGCATCCCCGGCCAAGCATCTGCGCTCGTCCGGCGAACGCCCTGACCGAACATTCCGATCTTGGCCTGCTTGCGCGCAGCCTTCATGATATCGGACACAGCGTCTCGTTGCCCGTCGCGATCCATCGCGGGCCACGCTGGCCCTATGACCAGCGGCACCAAGCCACCCCGGCCAAGTTCGCCCACTGACTGCTGATAGCGACCGTAGTCTGGCCCGCTCAAGCGTTGGCCGCCCACCGTGCGATTAGGCTTGCTGATACCGATCCCAGATTGAAGCAGGGCATTGTTGAGCGGGTCGTTCGCTCGCTGCGATGTCCACACCGGCGATACGATGTCCGGCCCAAGCCCTCCCTGACTGACGATCGGTTGCCCCCAAACATCACGCTTGGGTTCCAGCGTGCGCGATAGGAACGGCACCCGCGCCTTGACCGCATCCAGGATGGTTTCGGCTTCCCGGAGCGTAGGATCCACGGTGCGTGCCACCTGGGCAACCCCAGCCGGAACGGCCAGCGATCCGGCGATGCGTTGCACAAACGAGCCGCCATAGCGTTCAGGATCGTTGATCGCCTGCGTCAACCCGCCGATGCCCGAGAGCCATGTCTTGTTCGCTAGGTTCTTCATGATCGAGGTGACCAGCAGCGTGGTAACCTCTTCCCGCTGCTTGTCCGTCATATAGTCGGACTTCGTAGCCAGATCGGCCGCAACACCCAGCGTCATCGAGAACGGATCAAGCCGCGAATAGCTGTAATAGCGGTCCCCGATGCGGATGCTGTAGGGTTGCCAGCCATCGGCCCGCAGCAGTTCGCCCGCCGACTGATCGGCAGGACCGCCCCCGGTGATGTTGCCGCTCGCTGCCAGTTCCATCACAGCCATGCCGAGGCCGGTTCCCGTCATCGCCCGCGCCAAAGCCAGATCGCGCCGTGCGCCGCCCGCTCGGAAGTCTGCCCGCCATTCCTTGATGAGGGGCGCGGCAGGTGAGCGCTCGCCCGCAAACTTCAGAAGATTGATCGGCGTTCGGACGAACGGGAGAAACAGCTTCATCCCGGGCGCAGCCTGTGTCGCCGCAGCGATATGCCGCATGGCATCGCCAAGAGGGCGCTGGAAGGTGAGATAGCGCCCATAGTCGAGCGCCTTTGCCATCATGTCGTCGGTGGGATTGGCGACCAGTTCCGCAATCCGCGTCCGCGCCGCTTCGCCCTTCAGCCCTTCCTTTTTGGCCTGCCGCACCGCCAGCCCGCCAATCTCCATGCGCCGGGCCATGGCCTTGAAAATCTCATCTTCGGCCGCGAGCGCGCGGGTCGGGATGCGGACCACTTGGCCCACGCGTCCCGATATGGCCGGTTCGCTTTGCGCCTCGACCTTGCTCACGAAGTCGGAAGGCTCCCCGGTCCTGAAGGTGCGCCCGAACTGCCGCAACCCTTCCTTGGTGCCCTGAAGCAGCCCAAAGGCCCGTGCGCCAAGCTCGGAGAACATCACCCGGTCGGCCTGCGCGTTGCGTGTGGCGAGTGCCCTTGCGCCACCCAGCGTAGCAGCGGCGGCATGCTCTGGTATCTGCGCAATCGCGGTCATCGTGTTCGACACCATGTTGACGACATGCGTCTGCGGCCCCGACAACAGGGAGTTATACCAAAGCTCGACCAGCTTATCCCGAAAGCGGGGCTTACTCGCATCCACCGCGAGCTTGTTCATGGTGGCAGGATCGTCGGCAGCATCGATAATCATATCTGCCGCGTCCTTGATCCTGCCCCGGCCACCGCCACCCTGGACAAGGCCAGCCAGAACCGATCCATGGACGTTGCGACTATCTGCCAGCATCCGGAATTGCTGCAACGCCCGCCCGGCTTCTGCCGTCGCGCCTGCAATCTGCTCCTGAATCGCCGCATGGCGAACCATCGCCTGCCGGAATTGCGCCAGCAGTTCGTCACCGGGGTCTTCAAGGCGCTGGATGCGTTTGGCGAGGTTCACCAGTTCATTGCCCGACTTCGCGAGGATTTGCCGCGCTGCCAAGGCCTCCTCGGCATTGAACGCCTGCCCCTTGCGACGCGCCAGCAGGCTGTCAGGCGTCATGTTCAGTTCGCTGGCGAGCCGCGCCGTTTCTTCCTGGGTAATGACACCGCGCCGGGCATTGTCGAAACCACCCATGGACTGCCGCGCCACGTCGAGCGCCCGGCTGATGTCCTGCGGCGTGTCCAACCGATCGACACGGATATTCCCCACTCGCGCGAGCCGCTGGCCGGTGGCGTCCTCATAGGCCGAAACGGGTGGCGTGTTCGCTTCCAGATCAGCGAGCGTCGGTGCATCTCCCCGCTCATTGACCAGCGGTTGGCCACGCTGCGCTGCCTCTTCCACGGCATAGCGTTGTGCGCGCTGCGCCTCAAAGTCCGCGACCTCCTGCACATCCTCCGGCAGAAAGCGCCGGTTGTTCCCGACATGCGTGTCTTTAAGCGCATCGAGAAATTCCGAGATCGTCGGACGCTCGGCCATGTCAGGGAAATACCCTGCCCGCCAAGCCAGATCGGCGGCATCGTCCAGCCGCATGCCACCCTGATTATCGACAAGTTTGCCAAAGCGACTTTCCCCGCGCGCAAAGTCCAGGTCGCGCGAAGCATTGTCGAGGCCCATATAGGACACCTCACCGCCCTGATCGATCAGGCCGCCCTTGGACCGGATGAACGTGACCAGATCAACCGGGCCGCGCTTGGGGAGAGTGCGGGTGCCATCGCGCGGAGAAGGCAGATCGCGCCGGGCGAGTGCTTCCAGTTCATTGGGTGCCCGAACTCGGGGCGAACCCCTGAGGCCAGTCGGGCAATCTCGTCCTCACTGGTGATATTCGACGGCAGCGGCAGAACCTCGTGCGGCTCCACCTGACCCAGGCGCGCCACTTGTGCAGGCGAAGGCTCCGACATGGGCCGTGGTCGCGGCGTCAGGTCGATCCGATCCGCGACGCGCGGACCCATGATCGACGGCATGGCGTTATCGCTGGCCATGGCGGCGCTTGGCATCTCCGATCCGGGCCATTCACCAACATCAGCACCCGTTGCGGGAAGATCGTCCGCGACCTTCACTGCCTGATCCAGCGTCTGGCCGTCCGCCCCGTCAACCGTCGCCTCCGCTGCCTTGCGGCCGAGCAGGGTCTTGAGCCGTGGCGTCACGGCGTTGATAAGCTCGCCCCCGGCTGTGCCAAGGACGCCACCCACCGCAGCGCCGACAATGCCACCGGGCACCCGTTCCCGCAGGCCACCCTCGCCAGCACCAACACCAGCAAGCGACCCCTCTACCGCTCCTGCCGTCGCAGCCGAACGACGAAACGCGGCCTGTCCCGCCTTCTCAGCGAGGAACGCGCCACCACCATCGGCCAGGACACCGGCCGCCGCCCGGGCTCCTGCCGCCTCGGCCGCGCCACCGGGGATTGCAAAGCCGCTCAGGAACTGGCCACCCAGCCGCGCCCAGCCATGGTTCGCCTCGTCAAAGGCGAGAATGCTGCGGTTTTGATCGACGTTGTTGTAAAGGATGTCACCAAAACGCCGGTCGCTGTTCCAGATATTTTCCCGGTTGCCGGTCGGATCAACCGTGTCGACCAGGCCGCCAAGCTCATCCAGCATGTTAATCGGATCGCCCAGGCCCCGCGCGAACGACATGACAGCGCCGCCCCCGGTGTCCGTCAGCACGCGCGGAGGCTGCTGATAGACAAGTGCCCGATTGGTGCCACCTGCCGCGTTCCGTTTCTTGACGAAGGCTTCCACGTCAGCCCGGTTGACCATGAAGCCGCTGCGATCGGCATAACCCATGATGTCATCGACCGTGCTTTTCGGGTCCGCCGATACGTCCAGATAGCCCTTGGCGATCTCGGGCCGGAGGCCCTGGAAAGGCAGAGGCTCGTCGTTGAACACGGCGACGCTGTTGCCCTCCGTGCCCCGCTCGGCCGGTTGCCACGGCTCGCGGCGGCGATAGGCATCCGGCATCTGGAATTGCCCGGCATGCGCACCGAAGCGATTGAGCCGCGCATGCCGCTCCGCTTCCATATAGTCCCGCAAGCGCATGGGATCGGCCTTCAGATAGTCAGGCGCAGCCATCGCCATGCCTGCCCCGATCTCATCGCGCGCCACGTCCCTGCCGTTGGTGGACAGGGGAACGACGGGGCGACCATAGCTTTCTGACTGGACCGGCCCCACCATCGACGATGGCCCCATATTGGCCTTCAGCCAGTCGCGCGACATCGTGCCCAGCGGCATCGTTCCGCGTGATCCTACTCCCGTTTGTCCCAGCTCAAACGCATCGGCTCCCCACAGCCTTCCGTTGCGGCCATCCGATAGGCCGAATGTATCGCCGTCATGGACTTGTCCCGTTGGACGGACAGGCATAGCACCTGAGAGGGAGGCTGGAGCATTGCCGCCACCAGAACTGCCACTGTGTTTGTCGCGACCGCGAGCTGCGCCGAGATAATCGGTGCCGGGCCATTCCTGCGCCGATCCATCATTGATGGGGCTTCCGGGCCATTGTTCGTCCATCTCAGCGCACCATCACCTTGCCCTGCGCAGTGCGATACACTGTGCCCTTAGGCAGGCGGCGAGCCTCTTCAGGCGTCCGAGCAGACACAATGCCACTTTGCCCCCCTCCGGACACACCATGACCGCGACCACCACGATAGCGATCCAGAGCCGCCTGTTCGCCAGACGTCAGAGGGACACCGCTCGCGATCTTGCCGTATATGGGAGCAAAGACGCCCGCATAGGTCGGCGAGCGCCCCCCGCTCCCCGAACTTCCCTGACGAGAAGAGCTTGGACGAGGATGTGTTTGCGCATAAGTCGGAAGTGACCGAAGCGCCACGCGATTGCCCTGCCTGACGCCCTCCAGGTCGACCCTCCCGGCCTGCGCCGTTGGACCATTCGAACGCAGGACAAAATCCTGCATGGCGTTCCGATAATCCTCGGTGCCCGGCTCCAAGCCCATCAGGTCCGCATATTCCTGAAAGTCGGTGGGGCCGTCATAGACCACGGCGCTCTGTCCGGTTTCCGGATCAAGCCGGATGCGATCCCGGCCAGACATGAAATATTGCGGGGCGTTCAGTTGGGCATCGCGATCCTCTACCCGCCATTGCCGATCCTCCGCCCGCTGCGCATCCAGCCGCGCCCAAAGGGCGTTACGATCATCCAAGGCCTGTTGGCGCTGGCGCTGTCCAGCCTTGAACGCTGCATAGGACCCCGGTTGCCCGGCATTGCCGCTGAAGGCATCGCCCAGGTTGCCCAAGAGATCGCGGAAACCATCGGAGCCGAGGAAGTCGCCAACCCCGGACAGAAAGCCCGGCTTGCGGACCTTCGCAACAGGCTGCATCGGAATGCCGCCGCCGTCTATGCTGCTGATGTCCAGAGGAGCGGATAGGACAGAGGACGGGACTGCCGACGACGCGCCCAGCTTGGGAATATTGCCGAACATTCCGGGCCGCTTGCGCTGAAGGGTATCCAGTGACGAATGGGACTGCATTACCGGCCGCTCATCCCAGACTTGTCGCGGCGTGTCGGCGGGCGGGACGATACCAGCGGCATCGAACATGCGTCGATTCTGAGCGGAGGGATCAGCCAACCCAGCGCCCATATCCATGAGAGACTGTGAAGCAGGCGAGGACCTGCGCGACGCACGAACAACGCTACCCAGCATCAGCAACTTCCCTCTTCATCTCATTGGCATAGTTGAGCAGTTCAGGGCACACCCGCCCCGACATATCCGCCAGCGCAGCCATGGCCGCATCACTGCCTTCGTCCGATAGTCTGTCGAGGATGGCCACGCCCTCGGCCATCATGCGCCCGGCAAGGTCGCCGACCCCACGTTGGCCTACCCAATGCGAAACATGATGGAGCACTGCCGCCAGAAATATGGCGTCCTCTTCATGCCCGTGAGATGCGCAAAGGCGAGACCAGAACAGCAATTCGTAAGATCCGATCTCGTCAATCCCAGGCATTGGCGTGCGAGCATCCCGCAACGCGCCCGCGCGCATCCATCTTTGGGCTTCAAGATCACCCAACGCAGCCTTCCGGATCACTGGGGAATAGTCACCCAGCAGCGCGTTCGCATCCATTACCGCACCCTCCCCACTTCCCGACGCACGGCGTGACGCACCAGCTCGGAAAGACTCATTCCTTCCCGCCCTGCATGGGACGATGCCGCCGCCAGCAAGGCGTCGCTGACCCTGACCCGCACAAAATTGTTATGAACCCGACCACGCATAACCCGCCTTCCATCAACGGGTATTATAATACCATCAATCCTGCGTCCCACAAAGGGAAAACTTCGATTTTCCAAGCGTTTTCGCGTACCACGGGCGTGCAAAAACCTGCCGTTTGCCAAGAGAGGTTTTTCGCATATTCTAGATCGATGCTGACTACGCCACGCGCACTAATCGCCGCCGCGCTAATCCTCGTCATAGGCGGAGGGCTAGCCGCGTTCCTAGTTCTGCCGCGCTATTCACTTACCAATGTCGGGCAAGGCGTGAGCATCAGATTGGACAGGATGCACGGCGATATGATCGGATGCGAGGGGACCGCATGCCGTGAGATCGTGAAGGGCGAAAAGATTGCAGCTGAACAGTGGCCAGGAACCCCGGCCGCAGCCACACGATAGCGCGCTCAGCCCTTTAGCCGAACACCAGCCCCGCCTGATGGGCCTGCAGCGATAAAGACCACACCCCTGGCTTCCAGCGCGCTCTGGATTGCTGCCAAGTTATTTGCGACGGGCACCGAACGGCCGGCCTCAAAGTTGCGAACGGTAGACTGTCCGACATTAGCCGCCTCGGCCAATGCGTCCTGCGAGATCGATATCAGGCCGCGTGCAGCCCTGCATTGTGCGGGTATCATAGGAGCAGCAAGTAACAGGTTAACGCTATTGCGGCAAGACAACGAAAAACGTTTGCATGGATCATCGATTGATGTATAACGAATTTCGTTAGGCTTCTACCTGACATCGACCGGGACGGCAGCTACCAACAACCGCCCCGGTCTGATCGCAACCTTGATTGAGAAGGTAACGACTATGACCACCATAAGCGCTTCGCGGCGCGCCGTCATCGGTGCGCTCGCAATTTCTCCCATGATCGCCGCCCCGGCTCTTGCTGCCCCTGCTGGCGATAAAGCCATAATTGCCGCCTGGGGGCAAAGAGCGGTCGCCCTCGACACCTATAGCTCGCTCCCGTTCAGCGAAACGGGATTTGGCTATACGCCGGACGAAAAAGCATGCTGGGACATCATCGATGCGGCGGAGGAAATGATCCGGGGCACGGTCGCCGCCACTCCGCAGGGGATCGTGATTCAGCTCCTTTGTGCCATGACCCACAGCACGGCCGAGCGGAAGGCAGACGATGCTGCAACGCACGGCGACTTGGACGCACTCCATGCGATGGATAGCGACCTTGATTGGGACATGCGCCTGATCCTGGCCGCCATTCGCTCCCTCAAGGCGATGGAGGACCGGGCATGACGAACCGTCGCCAGATCATCGCCGGGCTGGCCATCGTGCCCGCCCTTGCGGCACCAGCACTTGCCGGGACAGTCATCGGCATGGGGGCATCATCGATACCCGCAATGGATCGGACGGCATGGGACAGCGGAATGCTGACCTATGCTCGCTCTCTTGCCGCCTATCAGCGCTTCGAACGCGAAACCTATCGACCGCTTGCCGATAAGCCAACCGCTACGCGGCCCAGCAGCTTCGGGGCGGTGAGCAAGGAACTGGATCGCCTTTGCGCCGCGTGGTGCGATGCGGAGGCTGCGCAGATGTGCACCCCCGCGCCCGATGCCAGCGCCTTCATCTGGAAGCTGGAACGCCTGCTGGACGGCGAAGGCGAATGGACGAACGGCGCGGCAGAGATTGCCTTGGCCGATGCTCGCCGCCTGTTCGGGGAGGGATGACAATGAGCAACGTGATCGCATTCCCCATCGTTGCGCGCAGCAAGCCCGACATTCGGACCCTGCCGACCGACTGGCAACAACGTCACACCCCCGACACCATGACGCCTGACGATCTCATCTGCGAAGCGGCCTTCCATGTCGCGCAGCTTCGCGCGGTGGAGGATCGCAATATCGGCCAGCGAGTCGCCCTGCACTGGTGGGAGGAGGAACTTGTCGCCCGCCTGTCCCAGCACAGGAGGACCGCATGACCATGGCAACCATAGTCTTCGACCCGGCTGCATGGCTGCGCGACTTCACGGCACAAGGTGGGGGCTACGCCCTCACCGCCGACCGCAAGCTGGTGTTTACGGTGGATCATAGCGACGGCCATGGGCTGGCCTTTGCATTGGGGCAGATCGTGGGCAAGCCAGACCGGCAAGCCGCCCTTATCCATGCCATCGAGCAGCGCCAGAACGGGGAGAGCGTTCAATGACCCCGCAACGCTATCAGCGACGCCACACACGCACCGCGCGACTTCTGGACGCCGAGAGGTGGCAGAGACGGCGCATCAGGCCCCACAACGGCCCGGAGGCCATCCTTGCCTCTATCCCGTCCCTCCCGCGCCCTGCGCTGGAACGGCTGGCACAGAGGATCATCGATCGCCTGGATGACCTAGACGGCGATCCCGACGCCGAGGACGGCGACGAAGACCGTTGCCCGTCATGGGATGATGACCACATCAGCGACGCCAGACCCATCGGTCAGATCGGCTTTGATCCCATCGGTGCATTTAGCTGTGAGGACGCCGAGGACGATGACCCGGGCGGCGGGAACGTCGAGGACGAGGGGCAGATAAACGAGATAGCGCCCTATACCGGCCCGCTCGATCCTTCGTGCCCATGGCCCCCGCGCTGCGCATAAAAGCTACCCAACGATCAAGCTAGCGCCCCGGTTCGAAAGGATCGGGGCCATTCTGCGTTACGGCATGGCCACCGCTTTCGAGACAGCCTTACCCTGCAGACGTGGCGAACCCACGATCCGTAATATGTGTGGGCAAGCGTGCCGGTCCCGAGTTCTGTGCTGGTGGCGGCGATAGCGGAGGCGATGATACTAGATTAAATTGCTCCAAAAACGGAAAGGGCCGGCGCTTCCGCCAGCCCTGGATCGTGCTCAGAACGCTGAGCCACCATCACTTATCCGAATCATTTTGATGCTCATATCGCGGATCTCCTATCCTTCTTAATATGTGCCCTGCTAACTTAAGCAACGGTTAGGACCCCATTCACGTTCCGTCAACCATGGTAACCATCCGGTTCGGGTCCTGCTTCCACCACACCATGATGCCCTGTTGCGGTAAAATTATGTCCGATAACCGCCATTTTGTGGTCGTCGTTCCACCGCCAGTAACTTCCAATACGCCCGGATGTATTCCACGAGCCATGATTATCAAGCCCAGTCCGGTGTTATCAGCAACCGTCAAATTCAGAGCTTGGGTGGTATGCAGCGAGCGCAAAACCTCTGTGTCCTCCAGCTCTTTTACCATCGTATAATTAGCTGATATTGCCACATGATCGCCCGCCCCAAGAGCGCGCATTCCGAATTCAACAGCAGCATCTACATTGGTATCATCCGCCAACTGCTCTTGAAGATTTTCATTGGCAGCGAGTATTGCGCTAGCGTCTACATCCTTACCGTCGATGGATGCTTTGGCCAACCTCACAAAACCTTTAAGTTCATCCACCATAGGGTTCGGCAAAGCTACCTTAAGCGGCAGGTCCACGCCCGATGATCCGTGACCGTCAGTGCTAACATTTCTAGCAACCGTCGAAAGAATGACATCTACTTTTATAAACGTTTTGCCGTCGATCCGGGTGCCCTTGGGCCCTTCCAAACAGCTCAGAGTATAAATCACATCTATGTAATCTCTTATAAGCGGCTTTTCCAGTATTTCATGCCGGACTTTTGCCAATAATGCTGGTGGATGAGCATTATTAAATATACCCTGAAAAACATTAAGAGATATTTCTCGAGATTTTTCACTTATTGCACCAAAGAATTCAGATCTGTTTCTTCTCTCAATGGTAACAGAGATAACAACAGACAAAATAAAAGCGATGCCTAAATTTTTCAGAGCCTCAGCGAAAGCGAGTAAAAGATTGACGCTAGGCATTGCATGCTGTGATTCATGCTCTTTAAGCATTTCCATAGCGCACGCCTCAGGCATCGGCTTTATGAGTATGCATCTCGCGGCAATTTTTGTAAAATCGTCCGAGGCTTGGATGGACTGCTGCAATACCATTCCGCCGATAAATATCAGCAAACCAACAAGAATTATGACGATATTCCAAGGCGTCAAAAATTCTTCATAGGCGCGTAGCCACTGCGGGGACTGCCGCACTTTACCTTTTCTAGACAACGCCATAGATGCCCCCTTACCAGATGAGGTATCGACATAATGATCTCATTACGCAACAGAATTAATGAGTTGCAGCAGACCAAAGAGCACGGGACGAGCATATCCGCCGCTATGCGGAATTGCTGGAGCAGAGGGATTTAATTCCGCAGCAAAATGCGGCGAAATTAAAAACAGACAGCAATCCTAAGGGGGCAGGCAGGCCGCAGGGCATTCCTCGCCAAATTGCCGAGGAGACTGGCCTTAGTGTCGATACTGTTTCGCGCGCAATGACGCTTCTCCGTTTTTACCGATCTTGGCCAAAGACCATCAGTTCAGCCGCTTCTTGCCCTTCGCCCCGGAGAAGTCGCTAAGCTGGGCAATGCGGCTGGCAATGGCCTTCCAAGTCGCGAGGCCCTCGTCATCGCCCTCCACGGCCATGCGCCCGATCTTCTCGGCCGCGACGGCTCCGGCGTGCTTCCCATGATCCTTAAGCAGCTTTTGGGCACAGGCCCACAGTTCCCATTCGGTCAGTGCCATGATGTACTCCGCTGCCAAACAAGGCGCTTCCTCCAATAGCCTCCGACAAGAATCACCGCCTGTTTTCCCCCTGTATTATCAGAGGAGCGCCTGCCTGGCATTGCGTTCGGCCTCTCGCAGTCGCCTAACCTCTTTCTGCGTCGCCGCCGTATAGAAGCCGTGCTTCAGGGCATTGCGATTACCCTTCGGCGCGCCGGTCGATCGTCCGCCGTGAAGCCTGCACCTCCCGTTCTTCATCGCCGGCGATTGGCACGCCGTTCCCGAACGGGTCCGCGCCAGGCAGCGTGGCGATGATGCCAACTGCGTCGGTTGCATGGGCTTGTTCTCCATCATTTTTCCTCGCACCCCCGGACACGACAGTGTCAGCGACAATCGCCTGACCACCCCGATTATCGACATGGACGTGTTTGACGATCTGCTCGCCGCCGCGCTGCATCTTGGCCAATGCCTCCGCCTGAGCTGCAAATGTGCGCATCAGCTTGTTCGCCAGATTGCCGGCGATCTCCATATGAGGAACCATATCGGCCTTGTGAAAAATGCGCATAGCGCCCTGAGCCGCGTCATTGGCCATGAACATCTGAAGAGCCAAGGCAGCTTCCGGCTCGCTGGTCGGCTGCGCACCGGCCACGAAAGCCAAGCCTGCGTTGATCCGTCCACTGGTGCAGCGACCAGTGCTTGAGAAATAATCTATAAGCGTTCCCAGCATGTATTCCATGAAGGCCATTGAGCGGGTGCCGAGACCGCAAAATAGGCGCAGCATGGCGAGCGCATCATTGGCGCCGGTAACGCGAACCGATTTGCCTCCACCCTCCGAAGTCGAAAGCACCATCTCTGCCGCCTCTACTCGTTTGCGATAGGCAATGGTCAGCTCGACAAACTCCGACTGTTCCCTGCTCGAAAGATCCTCCCATCCCGCCACAGTCTTCGCGGCGGCCTCGGCAATTACGATGGAATCGTCACTGTCTACGATCGTCATCATCGCGGCGTCACCTTTGCCCTGGGATTCTGCTTGGTTACTCATGTCGATGATCCTCAAAATACCGGTTGTCCCATCCTTGAAGGGGAAGGCGCGAGGCTCCCGGGGGCCGCGCCTTCCTCCCCCTTTAGGGGGAGAGTGTGTGTTACCTGCGTTGCCCGCGCGCTATTCTGCGGGCTTGCAGCACCGTTCCCCGCGTTCGCGCACAGTGTTGCCGCACCGTTCCCCGCACCGTTGCCCGCAGTCTCCCGCAGCCCGAAAACATCCTTGCGGTCGTCCCCTTTCCACAGGCGCGCGCGCTCGATTTGGCCAGTTGTGAACAGCCGTTCCATGGCCTGTTCGAGGCGAGCCTTTCCGATCGTCTTGCTCTCCGCCATCTTGGCAAATTCGGTCGGCGCGTAGGTAGGCCCGCGCTTCTCGGACACCGCGCGGCGCTGCTCGATCCGCTTCGCAAGGCAGGCGAGGAAGATACCATTGTCACTGGCAGCACGCGCAGCCGATGCCAGCTCAGCCCGACGATCATCCGACAGGTCCGTGTCGAGACACAGAGCGAACTCGTTCCACCGGAACTTCAGTTCCTCGCCTTGCCGGGCATAATTCGCCTTGCCCAGCGACAGCAGACGCTCATCAGGATCCGCATCGTTCGAGCGCGTCAGCACGATCTGCGACCGGACAGCGTTCAGCCAGGCCGTAGACCCGCTGTAGCTGTCACCCGCCTTGTTCGCGTGAGCGACCAGAATGAGCGTGCAGCCATGCTCCAGGCAAAGGCCATAGAGCATATTGACGAAGGCCGTCACCTGCCCGCGATCATTCTCGTTTCCGATGAAGAAGTGTGCGGCATTGTCGAGCACGACCAGTCGGGGCCGGGTCTTCGCGATCGTTTCCTTCAGCAGCCCGAAGGCAGGGGACACATGCAGCCGACCATCATTGTCGAAGGTGGCTAGCTCATTGCCCAAGCGTCCCCGCAAGGTGGACAGGTGCAGCCTGCCGGCCAGATCCGCTATGCGGACCCCCAGCGCCTTGCAGATATGCTCCTGCATCCAGTGCAGACGGTTCTCGTCGTCCTCGCAGGTAACATAGAGCGCCGAGCCATAGGCGACATCGATCCCCAGCATCGGCTTGCCCGAGGCGACGCAGGTGGCAAGCTGCTGCCCGAACGTCGATTTGTTGGCACCACCAGCACCGGTCGCCAATGTCAACTCATGCTCGGGCACGAAGCCTGCCATGATGAACGTCTTTGGTGCGGGGGAAGTCACAGCCCATGCCGACAGGTCCGCCAGCGGCAACGCCGAGCTATTCTCCTTCTCGGCCCTTGCCACGAGGGCGGTCAGTTCCGCCGCCGTGCCCTTCCAGTCCATGATATCACCCTTGGGTGGCAGGTCTGGCAGGTTCAGGACCGCGACGTTGGCAGCGATGCCGGACAGCGCGCTGCTCACCTTGTCCGCAAACTGCTGCCCTGGCTCGTCATTGTCGGGCAGGATGACAACATGGCGACCGGCGAAGAACTGGGCGTATTCACTACGCCAGCCCTTCGCGCCGAACGCTATGGCGGTGGCAACCATGCCCCAGCCAGTCAGCTTGTCTGCCTTGCGCTCGCCTTCGACGAAGAACACCGGCTTGGCCGGGTCGGCTTCAGCCAGTTCGGGCAGGCGATAGGGGATGCGCTCGACATCACCCATGCCGTTGACCCACTGGGCGCCATCGAGGCGCTGGGCCTTGAAGCGCTTGCCCTCTCCCGGCTTCTCCAGCCTGACCGTGCGATAGAGGGTGGCCCCGGACGCATCGCGATAGGCATATGCCCCTGTCTCACGCCAGTTTCCCAACTGCGTAGATGCTGGCTTCCAATCAGGCAGCAGGCCGGCACGGCGGCATTCGTCCTTCAGATCCCGAAACTCATCACCATTGCCGTTGAAGCTATGGAACAGGACTTCGCCATCCTCTCCGTCCTTCACGGTCGTTCCGCGATCCTTGCCGCTGTGCCCGGGCGTTGGAATGGTGCCGTAGCTGCCATGCCAAGTGCCATTGAAGTGGCGGGTTATATTCTGCGCCGCACTCATCGCGGCACCTGCGTGCGATCTTCGACGCGGCCAAAGACATCGCTCCAAAGGAGGATCAATTCGTCGGCATAGGCACGCGCTTCACCAAGATTGGGAAGGTCAACGAAGATGCGCTCCGCCTCATTCAACGCTGGTTCCATTGTCACCCGGAATGCACCGGCCTGACAGGAGATGACGAGCGTCTTGCGGACGGAGGGGAAGCGAATGACATCAGCCATGCGCACCTCCTGTCTCATCGACGATTGGCCAGCCATGCCCGCACATGCGGGCATGGGCACGTGCCTGCGCTTCGCCGTAGCTGCGAAACTCAAGACTCGGCGAAGCGATCGAGCGCGGTTCGAACGCAACGATCCAGCGCCCCCCGAATGCGCATTCGCGGATGTGGATGGTGCGCTCATCCATGACCAGCACCTCCCGCAACATGGCTGGCTTGTCGGACGATATATTCCGCAAGGTGGCCGGCCATCTCATCAACGCCGTGCCCGCCAAGTCGCATTAGCGCTATGACCAGCGCGGCATCGATTAGCATCACTGCGGCCTGCACGCCGATGCCATCGGCTGATGCTATCGCAGAGTCCGCGAGGGCCACGATCGCTTCTGCGTTTTTTGCTTCAGGCATTGGACGCCTCCGCCTTGAAAGCTGGCAGGCACCAGACCACCGCCCGCTTCCTGCTGGACGGATTGGCCCGGCGCATCCCGCTGTCCACCACCTTGCCCTTGGCCTTCAGTTCCGAAAACCGGGGCTGAAGACTGGTGCGCGGGAGGTCGAGCAGGTCGCAAGCCTCCTCCGGCGTCAGGCCCAACGGTCCGCGTGAAGTGACGGCATCGAGAACAAGGCGTTGCAGGCGACCGAGCTGTTTGTTTATCGCTTCCGCAGCTTCCTTGCCCGTTTCAGCCTCTCCCTTGAATCCTGCCGCATAAGGGAAACTCGCAGTGGGAGAGGTGTAGCCGCCCGCACGGCTTACCTGAAATTCACGTTCGAACAGATCAGACATTTTCGTCTCCCGCAACAGGAGGAAGTCCGGCCCGGTCCAGCAGCTTCGCAAGCCAATCGGCCTGCGCTTGGGTCATGGGCGTGGGATCGACAGCAAGTTGACCAAGGAAAGAGCCGGCCTTCCGGGTCAAGCGCTCGCCGCCGTTGAGCAGCGCTAGGGCTGCAGCGCTATGGTCGACGAAGGGGGCCATTATTCCGCACCCCCTTCACCGCGCAGGAATGCACCAGCCGCAGCAGATGCTTCCCGTTCGCGCTTTGCCATGGCGACAAGCATGCCCCCGATCCCAGCCAACATGGCAGCATCCTCAAGGCCAATCTTGCCGCGATGATCGGCAAGGAACTGCGCAAGCTGCTGGGCGGATTCAAGCCAGAAGCCTGACACGTCCCAATCATCCGGGAGGATAATTTCATGCAGCATGATCGACAGCATTTCCGCCGCTTCGGGCGTGACCAAAGCGGGGTTAGACATGACGCGCCTCCCCGAAATGGACGGACAGGATCAGGTCGCCAAAGTTAGGCGACACATGATAGCGCTCCATCAGCAGTTGCGCCCGCCAGTCTGAACCCTTATCCTTGTCGTTGTCGTGGTTGACGAAATTTGCGGGGCTGGGAATGTGGCGTTCCCGGCCCCCTCTCTTTCCGGCGCTATCGGCGCGCCGTGCCGTAACGAGAGGCACTATGCGGCAATCTCGCTGGTCGAATTATACTGGCGCTTGGCGGCCCACGCATCGGCTTGGACGGGATCATAGCGCACCAGACGGCCCAACTTGATGAACGGCGGACCATCACCACGACAACGCTGATTGGCGAGCGTTTTTCGAGCCACGCCCCAGCGGGCTGCAAGATCAGCTTCAGTGAGGAGCTTATTCTGCATGGTAGTTCTCCAGCAGCCTCGCGGGATTGCGAAGGGTGCGGAGGGACTTTGCGCAGAGGAAAATATGGCAGGCTAATATGGCAATTCTGGCGGCTAAAGTTTTTTGCCGGATTAATCGCCAGAATTTGGCCGGCCGCTGGTCCAGTGTGCCGCGTATTTGGCGCGGAGATCGCGAGAGCGATCTCTGATCGCACCACTGGCTCCAATGCTCTTCAAAAACAATTCATCCTGCTCGCGGGTGAACCTAAGACCGGCGGCGTCCGCTTCTCGAACGCGGGTTGCATAAGCTACTTCGACCTGTTGGGCCGTCATTCGCGATCTTTTTGGTGGAGTCGGACTAGTCTCCTCAACGGTCAAGGAACCCTTTGCGGCGTCGCAGTCCATTAGGTTTGTCAGCGGCGCACCTGACAGTTGCGACGGGCCGTCGAAGACCGCACCCATGGCCTCAGCGTCCTCGCGGTGGAACCGGACACCGAATGCCTGAACCCTCATAAATTGATATCGGTTCCGATTGAGCAATCCGCTAAAGTCACCAACGTTCCAACTGCCTTCCAGCCTTTCTTTCAAGGCAAAAAGCCGCCGTAAAATGGATTGATCTTCGGTCGGTTTTCCAGAGACGGTTATGCTCTCGGCCTGCACTCGCAATCGTCCGCCCTCGACCCTCCCGCAGATTGCGTTGAAAATCGACGCCGAATTACCAAGCGAACTTAACGCCGTTTCCAATTCTCTTGCCGTAACCCATTCCATCAGTCGCCTCCGCTGGCGATCCCGCATTAATGTTGACGGCGCGGCGGGCTGGTGCGGAGCCAGCTTTTCGGCGGCCAAACCTAGCCGCGCCATCTTTTCACGCCCGCGCAACCGCGAGCGGGACCACGTTAGTTTCGTCCGAATGCTCAAGAAGCTTCCCGATGTGGACCGCCCAGGCGTCAAGCGCTGCACGTTTTTCAGGCCCCCAATCGTGACGCTGATAAACCCCGGCCACGCCCGCCCTAGAGCCGCTGACATGGTTCAGGATCGCCTCTGTCACTTCAAATCGGACGCCAAGCCGCTGCATCCCGGTCGCCAGCGTCCGCCGCAGATCATGAAGACGCCAAGCCGAGATGGTCACCGGCTCTTTTTCCTTCGCCGCAAGCGCCGACGCTTCCCTGTCGAGCCGCGCTTTCGCACGCGAGAAGCCGCTGACGGACGTTTCACCGGTAGTGGTGAAGATCAGGCCAGAGCGCGGCCACTTATCCTTTTTGCCCTTTGCCAATCCATCCAGCTCATCGATTGCCAACTGCGACAAAGGAAGCTCGGACGCCTCGCCATTCTTAGCCCTGCTGGCGGGCAGCGACCACTTAGCCCCTGCCCTGCTCAATTCCGACCAATCCAGCCCCGCAACCTCCTCCACGCGCTGTCCGGTAATCACAAGCAAACGGAACAGCGGCCCGAACGGATAGGCCATTTTGTGAGAGCCGAGCCAGACAAGGCGCAATTCTTCATCCGACAGGAACCGGTCGCGCTTCTGGGGCAAGGCGGGCGGCTCCATCCCCGCCATCGGGGATACAGCTAGATCGCCTTCGTTCACCGCCCAGCGGAACAGCCGACGCAAGACAGCGAAAAGGTTGCGGCATGTTGCCACCTTCCGCCGCGCTGGGGCTAGCACAGCCTTAATATCTGCTCGCCCGATATCCGGAAGCGGCTTCGATCCCAGAACAGGCTTGGCATATAACCGCAGCAGGCTCTCGCCGTCCTTGTGCGACCGCTTCCACCGGACCTTGAGACAATCGTCTACGAAGCGATCGGCGTAGTCTGAAAATGCCAGATCAATGGCCTTGCGCTGGCGGTCCTGCTTTTCAGCCTGGGGGTCGATCCCCTGCCTGACGAGAATGTGAAGACGGTCAGCCTCCCGCCGCGCCTTTTCGGCCGTTAGCGCACCATGCTTACCTATCGTGAAGCGCCGCGTCTTCGCGCCTCGCCCGCCCATTCGGTATTGGAAAAGGTACGTCTTAGCACCAGACGGTGTGACCTTCAGACCGAACCCGGGGATTTTTTCGTCCCACAGCAACTTGTCCGTTTGGCCCGGATGCGTCGCGTCAACGCTCGACTTTGTGATGGTGCCCGTTGCCATGTGCTTACTAGACCCTTCCTCGGTAAGCACCATAGCGGGAATGACCGGGAACATCAATGGAACACCGGGAAGTTAATTCCGCCGTTTGTAAAGCCATGGGTGCGAGTAACCCGCAGAATCGCTAGAGGATAGCAGCTAACTTTTAATCAGTAGGTCGCTGGTTCGAACCCAGCAGGGCTCACCACCACCGCCAGCGCGTCCCACCAACTTGGAGATTCTCGCTCCGGCGACGGATGCCTGCCGCCTGTCGCATCGTCCCGGCGATTGCATGGAACCTTCGGCCCGTCCGCGTCTTGAATGGAACGCATAACCGCCACCATTTTTTTCGAGGACAGCGACATGATCCGAACGCTCATTTTCGGCGCGATCGCCGGCATCGTCGGCAAAAAGCTTTATGACAGCGGCAAGCTGGATGAATTTGTCGGTCAGGCCAAGGAGCGGCTCGACGAAGCTTTGGCCACCACCCGTGAGCCCGCTGCGGCAAGCGGCCCCGCCGACCGCGCGGCACCGAACGTCCCGCCGCCAGCCTGACGAATATCCAAGATTGGCTGCCTGAATAGGGTGGCTGAATGCCCGATCCGGCGGCGATCCTCCCCCGCTATCGCCGCCGGATTAGTTCACGAATGCTTTGATGCTTGGCCGCTTCGGGACTGTCGGGATCGCATTCCTGCTCGATCGCTTTTAGTATCTTGGCCAGTTCTGCATCGGTGAGATGCTCGATGCCGATAAATTCGTTACGGGCGTCTTGAACCGCGCGGATCAGTTCATCCAGCTTTGCCTGCATGGCGGCCGCATCGCGGTTCTGGGCATTTTGGATTAGAAACACCATCAGGAAGGTGACGATCGTCGTTCCTGTGTTGATGACCAGCTGCCACGTATCGGAATAGCCGAAAATCGGGCCGCTCAGCCCCCATCCGACAATGATGAACAGTGCCAGGCTGAAGGCGGCTGGCTGCCCCGCCCAGAACGCGATCTTCTGTGCGATGGCGGTAAAGATCCGGTCCAGCTTGCCCATCGTCATGCTCCATCGCGCCATATATATTGCGGCTGCTTGTGCAGCGGGACGATGAACGGTGCAACGGGTTGATGGATGCGCCCATGCGCCGTTCAGATTTCGGGCGATATAGCCAGGAACGACTCCGATCCTGTCTGCCGGAAAGAAGCATTGTCATGCGCATTCTCCCCCTTGTCCCTGCCATCGCCCTACTTGCTTTGGCGGGGTGCGCCACGGTTTCCCCCGAAGCGCGACTGCAGTCCAAGCTGGAGGATGCCGGGCTGTCCCCGCGCATGTCGGCGTGCATGGCCGATCATATGGTCCGTCGCCTCAGCCTGGTTCAGCTCCGGCGGCTGCAATCCATCGCCAGCCTTAAAGATGCGGATTATGGCCGGATGACGCTGGATCGCTTCCTCTACAAGCTGCGCGCGTTGCAGGATGAGGAACTGCTGGTCGTGTCCAGCAAGGCCGCGCTGTCCTGCGCAATCGCGGGTTGATGCGCGCTATATTGCAATCGCCTCGCAATTGCATAAACTCTACTGGCCTTTCCCGTTGGGCTGTGCTTTACGCCTCCCGATTCCATCCGGAATTTCGATTCCTGTATCCGCTTGGCAAAAAGGCTGGCTGACCCATGAACATTCACGAATATCAGGCCAAGGAAGTTCTCGCGAAATTCGGCGCTCCCGTTCCTGCCGGTTTTGCGGCTCTGACCGTTGAGGAAGCTGTTGAAGCAGCCAAGAAGCTGCCCGGACCGCTCTATGTCGTGAAGGCACAGATCCATGCCGGCGGCCGCGGCAAGGGCAAGTTCAAGGAACTCGGCCCCGATGCGAAGGGCGGCGTGCGCCTGGCCAAGACCCTCGAAGACGTCGAGGCGAATGCCAAGGACATGCTCGGCAACACGCTGGTCACCGTGCAGACGGGCGAAGCGGGCAAGCAGGTCAATCGCCTCTACATCACCGATGGCGTCGACATCGCCAAGGAATTCTACCTCGCCCTGCTGGTCGACCGTTCGACCGGCCGCGTGGCCTTCGTCGCATCGACCGAAGGCGGCATGGACATCGAGGAAGTCGCGCATTCGACTCCGGAAAAGATTCACACGATCCCGGTCGACCCCGCCACCGGCTTCATGCCTCATCACGGCCGCGCCGTCGCCAATGCGCTGGAACTGGACGGCGACCTCGCCAAGCAGGCGCACAAGGTTGCCTCGGCCCTCTATGACGCTTTCCTCGGCACCGATGCCGCGCAGATCGAAATCAACCCGCTCGCAGTCACCGGCGACAACCAGCTCGTCGTGCTCGACGCCAAGGTCGGCTTCGACGGCAACTCGCTGTTCCGTCACAAGGATCTGATGGAACTGCGCGACGAAACCGAAGAGGACGCGGCCGAACTGGAAGCCAGCAAGTACGACCTCGCCTACATCAAGCTGGACGGCAATATCGGCTGCATGGTGAACGGCGCCGGCCTCGCGATGGCGACGATGGACATCATCAAGCTGAACGGCGCCTTCCCCGCCAACTTCCTTGACGTGGGTGGCGGCGCTTCGAAGGAAAAGGTGACGGCCGCGTTCAAGATCATCCTGTCCGATCCGGCGGTCGAGGGCATTCTGGTCAACATCTTCGGCGGCATCATGAAGTGCGACATCATCGCCGACGGCATCGTCGCCGCGGCGAAGGAAGTGAACCTGTCGGTTCCGCTGGTCGTTCGCCTGGAAGGCACCAATGTGCAGCAGGGCAAGGACATCCTCGCCAATTCCGGCCTGCCCATCGTTCCCGCCAACGATCTGGGCGACGCCGCCAAGAAAATCGTTGCGGAAGTGAAGAAGGCGGCCTGATTCGACGGTGTCTTCGCCTTGCCGCTACGGCATGGTGACAAAAACGGGCGGGGCTTGTGCCTCGCCCGTTTTTGTTTACGCTTGCCCGACCGAAACATAAGGTTTTCGGCCAGATTTATTGCGTTTTCACCTGTCGATTACGCAAATTCGCTGTTGCCAAATCGCCCATGCGCGGAAATAGGCAGCATGTGTTTGGGACTTTTTGATTGGAGAGGTCGATGAAGATCCTTGTGCCCGTGAAGCGGGTGATCGATTACAATGTGAAGCCGCGTGTGAAGGCGGACGGTTCGGGCGTCGACCTTGCGAACGTGAAGATGTCGATGAACCCGTTCGACGAGATTGCGGTAGAGGAAGCCATTCGCCTGAAGGAAAAGGGCGTGGGCAGCGAGATCGTGGTGGTGTCGATCGGCCCGGCCAAGGCGCAGGAAACGCTGCGCACGGCGCTGGCGATGGGCGCGGACCGCGCGATCCTCATTCAGACCGACGATGAGGTCGAGCCGCTGGCCGTCGCCAAGCTGCTCAAGAAGGTCGTCGAGCAGGAGGCACCCGGCCTCGTCATCCTCGGCAAGCAGGCGATCGACGACGACTGCAACCAGACCGGCCAGATGCTCGCCGCCCTTCTCGGCTGGCCGCAGGGCACCTTCGCCACCAAGGTCGAGCGTCGAGGGCGACTCGCGTCGACGTGACGCGCGAAGTCGACGGCGGGCTGGAGACGGTGAAGCTGTCCACCCCGGCGATCGTCACCACGGACCTGCGCCTGAACGAGCCGCGCTACGCCTCGCTGCCCAACATCATGAAGGCGAAGAAAAAGCCGCTCGACCGCAAGGCGCCCGGCCGAGCGCTCGGCGTCGATGTCGCCCCGCGCCTCGAAGGTCGCTGAAGGTCGGCCGAACCGCCCGCGCGCTCGGCCGGCGTCAAGGTGGCCGACGTCGCTGAACTGGTCTGCAAAGCTCAAGGCCGACTGGGAGTGAGCGGATGACCACGCTGCGTTATGGGCCGAACACGATAGCGGCGTGCCGTCAAGGACGCCACCTTGTCGGCGGTGACGGCGGCATCGAAGCTGGGTGAGGTGCATCTGCTGGTCGCGGGCAAGGATGTCGGCGGCGTGGCGGGCGAGGCCGCGAAGATCGCGGGCGTTGGCAAGGTGCATGTCGCCGACGATGCCGCGTTCGATCATGCGCTGGCGGAAAATGTCGCGCCGCTGGTCGTCGAACTGATGGGCCATCACGACGCCTTCGTCGCGCCCGCCACCTCGAACGGCAAGAACATCGCCCCGCGTGTCGCCGCGCTGCTCGACGTGATGCAGCTTTCCGACATTCTCTCGGTCGAGAGCGCGGACACCTTCACCCGTCCGACCTATGCCGGCAACGCCATCGCGACGGTCAAAAGCAAGGACACCAAGCTGGTCATCACCGTGCGCGGCACCGCGTTCGAGAAGGCGGCGCGGGACGGCGGCAGCGGCACGGTGGAAGCCGTGGCATCGACCGGCGACAAGGGCGTGTCCAGCTTCGTCGGTGCGGAAATCGCCAAGTCGGAACGCCCCGAGCTCACCTCTGCCAAGATCATCGTGTCGGGCGGCCGGGCACTGAAGGACAGCGAGACGTTCGAGGCAACCATCTTCCCGCTCGCCGACAAGATCGGCGCGGCGGTCGGCGCATCGCGCGCTGCGGTGGACGCAGGCTATGTCCCCAACGACTATCAGGTCGGCCAGACCGGCAAGATCGTCGCCCCGGAAGTCTATGTCGCGGTCGGCATCTCCGGCGCCATCCAGCACCTCGCCGGCATGAAGGATTCAAAGACCATCATCGCCATCAACAAGGATGAGGACGCTCCCATCTTCCAGGTCGCAGACATCGGCCTCGTCGGCGATCTCTTCAAAATCGTGCCGGAACTGACCGAAAAGCTCTGATCGGCACAGGATCAAGCGAGATGGGCCGTCGGGACGATCCGGCGGCCCATTTTCCTTTTCGGCCCCTCCCCTCAGCATTCAACGACATCGCCGTCGGCATCGATCTCCGCCTGCTGTTCCGCCTCCAGCGCAGTATGATCGGGATGCAAGGGCACGATGCGCAGCAGGAAGAAGCCGACCAGCGCGGACAATAGCGACCCCGCCAGAATACCGATCTTCGCTTCGTCGATCAGGTCCACTCGTCCTGGAAACGCTAACCCGCCGATGAACAGGCTCATCGTAAAGCCGATACCGCACAGCAGCGCCACGCCATAGACCTGCGGCCAGGTGGCACCGCGCGGGCGGGTGGCGATGCCAGCCTTTACGCTGAGCCATACCGCCGCAAAGATCCCCGCCTGCTTGCCAAGGAACAGGCCGGCCGCAATCGCGAGGGGCAACGGATGCAGCAGCGCGCCCAGCCCTTCCCCGCCCAGCCCGACCCCGGCGTTGACGAAACCGAACAGCGGCACCACGAAAAAGGCGCTCCATGGATGCAACCCATGTTCCAGCCGGTGCAGCGGGCTGTCCTTGGCATCGGGCGCGCCCGGCGTCTTGCGGATCGGCACGGTCATGGCCGCCAGAACGCCCGCGATGGTGGCGTGAACGCCCGACAGCAGCACCGCATACCATAACAGCGCAAAACCGATGAGATAGGGCGCGAGCGCCGTCACGCCCCGCCGGTTCATCACGATCATGCCGACAAGGACGATGGCAGCCGCGCCAAGCGCAGCCAGCTTCAGCCCCTGCGTATAAAAGATCGCGATGATCGCCACCGCGCCCATGTCGTCGACGATGGCGACGGTGGTCAGGAACAGCTTCAGCGACGTGGGCGCGCGACGCCCCAGCAGCGCCAGCACGCCCAGCGCAAAGGCGATGTCCGTCGCGGCGGGAATTGCCCAGCCATTGCCAAGACCCTGCACCTTGCCGGCAATGGCCAGATAGACGGCGGCGGGCACAGCCATCCCTGCCGCCGCCGCGATGACCGGCAGGCGGCGGCGCGACCAGCTGTTCAACCGGCCGTCGACGAGTTCCCGCTTGATCTCCAAACCCACCAGCAGGAAGAATACCGCCATCAGCCCATCATTGACCCAAAGATGCATGGTCATCGGCCCCAGCTTCTCACTGAGGGCTGGTCCTGCGGGCAGATGGACGAACGCATGATAGGCGTGAGCCAGATCCTCCCCGCCATTGGCCATGAGCATCGCCAACGCTGCGGCAAGGATAAGCAGGATACCCCCCGCCGTCTCCCCATGCAGGAATTGACGGAGAACGGAGAACGGGCGGACAGTCTTCATTCCGGAACCGTAGGGAAGCCTTTCTTCGGGGTCAAATGCTCCCGCGATGGCAATCTGCATGGCATAATGCGCAATATTTCGATTGCTATTCAGGCCATTAACGGCATGATCCTATCCCGATCATCGATACTTCGGGGGGGAAGTTCGGTTTCGGATATCGTGGTGCTTTGCGTGCAATTGTTGGCGATGGCGCGGTATGAACTGCTGCTGTTCGCCGCGGTCGGCCTGTTCCTCGGCGGATTGGACGAATTGGCGATCGACCTCTCTGGATGGCGCGCTGGCTGTCGCGGGCGCATCACCGTCTACAGCCGCCATCCGCGCGCCAGCATGGCGACCCTGCCCACATCGCCACAGCCCGGCGCCATGGCGGTCTTCATCCCGGCATGGGACGAAGCGGCCGTCATCGGCCCGATGCTGGGCCATGCGCTGGCCCAATGGCGGGGCGAGGACTGCATCCTGTTCGTCGGCTGCTATCCCAACGATGCCGCCACGCTGAAAATCGTCACCGACATCGCCTTTGCCGACTCCCGTGTCCTGCCCGTCATCACCGATCGCGCCGGGCCGACGACCAAGGCGCATTGCCTTAATGCCCTGTGGCGCGCGATGCGCCGGCATGAGCGCGCGAACGCCATGCGGTTCAAGGGCGTGGTCCTGCACGATGCGGAGGATGTGGTTCACGCCGACGAACTGCGCCTGTTCGATTATCTGCTGGACCGTTTCGCGCTGGTCCAGACCCCCGTGCTCCCCCTGCCCGATCCGACGTCGCGCTGGGTTGGTGGCCATTATCTGGACGAGTTCGCCGAAAGCCACACGCGCGCGATGATCGTGCGGGAGGCGTTGGGCGCCGCATTGCCGTCCGCGGGCGTTGGCTGTGCCTTCTCCCGCGATGTCATGGGCCGCATCGCAGAGCGGATGGATGGCGACCCCTTCGATGCGCAATCGCTGACCGAGGATTATGAGCTGGGCATGCGGGTGCGCGAACTGGGCGGGGTCGGCGTGATGGTGCGCATCCGCGACGCGGCGGGCGGGCTTGTCTGCACCCGCGAATATTTCCCCGCGACATTGCCGGATGCCGTGCGGCAGAAGACGCGATGGACCATCGGCATATCGCTGGCCGGGTGGGATCGGATCGGCTGGTCGGGCGGCGCGATGGAGCGGTGGATGCGCCTGCGCGACCGGCGCGCGCCGCTCGCCGCCATGGTGCTGACCGCCGCCTATCTCGGCGCGATCCTGCATACCGTGTTGACGGTCGCGGCGCGTTTCGGACTGCCTGGCTCTGCGATCAACGACCCCCTGCTTGCCGGCCTGATCGCCGTCACATTGCCGTTGCTGATCTGGCGCCTGGTTTGGCGCGTAGCGTTCGTGGCCTTTCATTACGGCTGGATCGAAGGCATCCGTGCTGTGCCGCGTGCCTTCCTGGGCAACATCATCGCGATCATGGCGGCGTGGCGGGCCATGGCCATCTACCTGCGGATGTGGCGGGGAGAGCCGCCGCGATGGGACAAGACCCGCCACCGCTTTCCGGACATGCCCCACGGCGAGGCTGCGTGAGGAGCCTCAATGCGCGGCCCGTTCGCTTCCTGCTGCTCATTCTCTCGGCCTGGGTGATCGGTCGGGCATCGGGACATTGGCTGTGGCTGCCGGAAACGGCGATGGAGGAAGCGCGGGAGACGTTCTCCAGCCCCGCACTGGCGGCGGAGGAAACGCCCCTGCATCGGCCCGCCGTCAGTCGCGCGGTTGTGGCAGCGGCATCCCCGAGGGATTGGGCATCCGCTTCTGCATGGCATACGCGCCCCGCCGCGCCGCCACTCACCGCCTCCAACCGCAATGGCACGCGGGTCGAGGCAGTAGCACCGCCGCCTCGAGCCGAACCGCCAGAGCGGAGCGTGGCCGCGCCGGAGCGGATGACGCTTGCCCCTGTTTTCGCGATGCAAACCGGATCGCGCTGGACTGTCGATGGCTGGCTTTTCCTGCGTGACGGCCATGGCGATGCCCTGAGTCAGGGCAGCACTTTGGGCGGATCGCAGGCGGGGCTGCGCATTGCCCGCGCGCTGTCCGAGACGTCCGCCATCTATGCCCGGATCAGCGGCGCGATCGATCGCCCCCGCCAGCCGGAACTCGCGCTGGGCGCAAGCTGGCGTCCTCTCGCCGCTATGGGTTGGAGCCTGAACGCGGAGCGACGCGTCGCGCTGGATCGCGACGGCAGAGACGGCTTTGCGTTCTTCGCCGCCGGGGGCATCGGTGCTCAACCGATTGCAAGCGACTGGCAGCTTGATGGCTATGCACAGGCGGGTGTCGTCGGGCTGAAGCGTCGCGATGGCTTTGTCGATGGCCGCCTGTCGATCACCCGCGCGGTCGACCGTGGGCAGCCAGACCGGCTGCGCTTCGGCGTCACGATGTCCGGCGCGGCTCAGCCACAGGTGGAGCGGCTGGACATCGGCCCGCGCATCGAATGGCGGCCCGCGGCGATGCCGCTGTCGGCGGAGCTGGAATGGCGGCAGAGGATCGCCGGGAACGCCGCGCCCGGCTCCGGTCCGGCGCTGACCATCGGCACGCATTTTTAGCGCCCAATCGCCTTTCATCGGCGCGCTTTTGGTTCTACCGTCGCGCGCATCGCCATGGACCTTTACCTCCCCATCGCCAACCTGTCGGTCAACGCGCTCGTCATCGTCGCGCTGGGCGGTGTGGTGGGCCTGCTTTCGGGCATGTTCGGCGTGGGTGGCGGCTTTCTCACGACGCCGCTGCTCATCTTCTACGGCATCCCGCCGACCGTCGCCGCAGCCTCCTCCGCCACGCAGGTGACGGGCGCCAGCGTGTCGGGCGTGTTCACGCATCTGGAACGCAAGACCGTGGACATCCGGCTCGGCCTTGTGCTGACGGCCGGCGGCATCGTCGGATCGCTGCTGGGCGCGCTTCTGTTCCGCCTGCTGCAACGGCTGGGCCAGATCGATACCGTGATCGGCATCATCTATGTCGTCATGCTGGGCAGCATCGGGCTGCTGATGGCCAAGGAGTCCATCCATTCGATCGTCGCCACGCGCACCGGCCAGCGCCCGCCCGCCCGCACACGACGCCACCATCCGTTGATCGCGGCGCTGCCGATGCGTTGGCGCTTCTACCGCTCCGGCCTGTATATTTCGCCGCTCGCACCGTTCCTACTGGGGATGATGACGGGCGTCCTGACGATGATGCTGGGCGTGGGCGGCGGCTTTATCATGGTGCCGGCCATGCTCTACATCCTGGGCATGAGCGCGCAGTCCGTGGTCGGCACGTCGCTGTTCCAAACCCTGTTCGTGACTATGGCGACCACCATGGTCCACGCGCTAACGACGAAGGCGGTGGACATGGTGCTGGCGCTACTCCTTCTGCTGGGCAGCGTCACCGGCGCGCAGGTCGGCATTCGTATCGCGGCACGGTTCCGGCCGGAAAATCTGCGTGTTATCCTGGCGTTGATCGTGCTGACCATCGCGATCCGCATGGGGCTGGGCCTTGGCTGGCGGCCCGACGAAATCTACTCGGTGCAGGTGCGATGAGGCGATGGGCCTGCATGCTCGCTGCGCCAGCCCTGCTAATGGCGCTGACCGGTGCGGACGATGATGACGGGCCGAAGCTGGTGCCCGACGTGTCGCAACGCACGATCGACATCCGCTACAGCTTTTCGGGGGCTGAACTGCTTTTGTTCGGGGCCATCCTTTATCCCGACGGACGCCGCCCGGATCGTCCGGTCGACATCGTCGTGGTGGTGAAGGGACCGGCGCAATCCATCGAGATGCGCGAGAAGTCGAAGATCGCCGGCATCTGGGTGAATGCGGCCAGCGCCCGCTTTCGTTCGGCCCCGGCCTTTTACGGCCTTGCCTCCTCCCGCCCGATCGAACGGGTCGTGGACGCGCGCACCGCCGCCATTTACGAGCTGGGTCTTGACAAGCTTCAGCTTTCTCCATCGACGCTGAACGACGACGCCACCAATCAGCGGTTCGAGAATGGGCTGGTGGACCTGCGCAAGCGGAACGGGCTGTTCTTCGAAACGCCGGGGTCGGTGGAGATTACCGATGGCGTGCTCTACCGCGCGCGGGTGCCGCTGCCCGCGCGGGTGGGCGTTGGCACCTATACGGCGGAAACCTTTCTCGTGCAGGATGGCCGGGTGCTCGCCGCCGCCACGCGAGACATTCATATCCGCAAATCCGGCTTCGAACGCTTCATCGCGCGCGCCGCCGAACAACATGGCTTCGTCTATGGGCTGGTGGCCATTTTCTTCGCCGTGTCCATGGGCTGGGTCGCGGGCACGGTCGCCCGCCGCATCTGATCGCCGCCATCCGCGGACCGCTGGCTAAACAAATATTTACGCGTTCCCGTTAGCACCCGTGCGTTCGAGGAGCCTCGGGGGGAGCGGCAAGGGCATGAATCACATCGGCGGCGCATCACAGTTTAGCGAAGGCTTCAGGGAAGATTCCATGGCAGTTCCGCAAGCTGCGCCATCTCATGCAGCGATGGAATCGCTGGGTGCGGTGTTCCAGATCGCCGGGTCCAGTTCGAAGGTGCTGATCGACGCCACCCGCCTGCCGATATTCCAGATCGATCCCGATCCCTCGATCGCCATGGCCGGGCAGGTCGGGTGCCAGATCAAGATGCGTGTGGGCGTCCACTGGCTGGTCGCCAATATCCGTTCGATGTCGCTGGACCTCAACAATGTGAACCAGATCATCGCCGATGTCGACTTCCTGGGCGAAGGCGACGAAGGCGCCACCCCCGGAGAGATCCGCAATTTCCGCCGCGGCGTCACCCGTTACCCGACACCGGGCACCGACATTTTCCCGGTGTCCAGCGCCGACATGCAGCAGATCTATTCCGCAGAGGATCGCCCGCATGTGTCGATCGGCACCATCTATCCCACGAAGGACACGCGCGGGGCGCTGTATGTCGACTCCCTGCTCGGCAAGCATTTCGCGCTGCTGGGATCGACCGGCACCGGCAAGTCCACCAGCGCCGCGCTGATCCTGCACCGCATCTGCGACCTGTCGCCGCAGGGTCATATCGTCATGGTCGATCCGCACGGCGAATATTCCGCCGCGTTCGAGGGCAATGGCGCGATCTATGACGCGAACAACCTCGCCCTGCCCTATTGGCTGATGAATTTCGAGGAACATTGCGAAGTGTTCCTGACGTCCGAAGGCGCGGACCGCACGATGGACCGCGACATCCTTGCCAAGTGCCTGCTTGCCGCGCGCGCGAAGAACCGGCTGGCGGAGGGGATGGCCCGGCTGACCGTGGATTCGCCGATCCCCTATCTGCTGTCCGACCTCACCAACATTCTGTCCAACGAAATGGGCAAGCTGGAAAAGGGCACGGGGTCGCTACCCTATATGCGGATCAAGTCGAAGATCGAGGAGATCAAGGCTGATCCGCGCTACTCCTTCATGTTCTCTGGCATGCTGGTCGCCGACTCCATGGCCGATTTCATCGCCAAGATCTTCCGCCTGCCCGCGCAGGGCAAGCCGATCAGCATCATCGACGTGTCGTCCATGCCGTCCAACATCACCTCCACCGTCGTCGCGGTGCTGGCGCGGCTGGTGTTCGATTATGCCATCTGGTCCCGCAACGAACCGCAACGCCCGATCCTGCTGATCTGCGAGGAAGCGCATCGTTACATCCCCGCCACCACCACCGGCAATGGTCAGGCGGTGCGTCGGATCCTGGAACGGATCGCGAAGGAAGGCCGTAAATATGGCGTGTCACTGGGCCTGATCACCCAGCGCCCGAGCGATCTGGCCGAAGGCGTGCTTTCACAATGCGGCACGATCATTTCCATGCGCCTCAACAACGACCGAGATCAGGCGTTCGTGCGCGCGGCTATGCCCGAAGGTGCGCGCGGCTTCCTCGATTCCATCCCGGCGCTGCGCAATCGCGAATGCATCATCTGCGGTGAAGGCGTCGCCATTCCCATCCGCGTCATGCTCGACACGCTGGAGGAGCATCGTCGCCCCGCCTCGGCCGACCCCGTGTTCACAGACCTGTGGCGCGAAAGCGGCGGGGAGGACGAAATTCTGGAGCGCACCGTCAATCGCTGGCGCAATCAAGGGCGCTGACCACCCGCCTGTCTAGCCCGCCGGCTGCATCCGGCCGGTCGGCTCGGCTTCGCTCCGCACGCTTTCCTCGCATTCCTCGACCGTCGGCGGCGGCATCATCCGCGCCTTCTTCCACCCGCCCCGATAATAGACGATGGCGGCGAGCGTCAGCGACGTTATCGACCCCACCGGGAAGGCGAGCCAGAGGGCATCGGCGCCGAAACGGGGATAGGTGAGATAATAGAAGCCAAGCCGCACCCCGAACAGCGTGAAGGTCAGGATCAGCAGCGGCGCGACCACCACGCCATTGGCGCGCATCGTGCTGAAATAGCACATGGTGAGCGCGAAGAAGAGGAAGCTCCAGCTCGCCAGGAACTGCATGTGGCGCGCCACGTCGATGGCCGCGCTGCCGCTGCCCAGGAACAGCGCCAGCACCGGACGATCGAACGCCAGGATCAGGGCGATCATCGTGCCCGTGAACAGCAAGGCGAAGATCAGACCGGCAAGGTTCACCTTCCCCACCCGGTCCCATTTGCCCGCCCCGATATTCTGCGCCGCCATCGCACTGACCGCAGCGCCGATGGCCATGGCCGGCATCTGCAGATAGGTCCACACCTGCTGCGACGCGCCATAGGCCGCGGCGGTGATGAACCCCTCGCGGTTGACCAGCCCGACCATGATCAGGCCAGCGGAGGACATGACGATCATCTGCAGGCCCATGGGAAACCCCTTGGTCAGGATGATTTTCAGCAGCGCCGGATCGGGGACCAGGTAACGCAGCTCCGCCCCGCGCAGCCGCATCGGCATATCCTTGCGGTAGATATAGGTGATCAGGGACACCAGCCCGATCAGGTTCGCTATCAATGTCGCCGTGGCCGACCCCGCGATCCCCATCTGCGGCGCGGGGCCGACACCCAGGATCAGGATGGGGTTCAGCGTCGCGTCGAGCACGATCGTCAGGATCATGAACCACATCGGCGTCATCGCGTCGCCCGTGCCGCGCAGGCCCATGACGATGGTCACGGTGATCAGGCTGGGCGGCATGGAAAGGAAAATGACGCGCAGATAATCGAGCGCCAGCTGATAGGCCTGCGGCGGGGTGGACAGCGCGTGCAATATCTGTGGCGCGGCGATCCATCCGGCGGCGGACACGATGATCGCCAGCGTCACACAGAAGCCAAGGGATGAACCAAGCGCCCGGCGCGCGCCGTCCACATCGCGGCGGCCCATCGCCTGACCGATCATCACCGTCGCCGCCATGCCGAAGCCGAACACGGTCGAAAACAGCAGGAACATGATGATGTTGGCGTTGGACGTGGCGGCGAGCGCCCCTTCGCCCAGGAAGCGGCCCACCCATATGGCATTCACCGAACCGTTGAGCGATTGCAGGATGTTGGACGCGAGCGTCGGCACCGCGAACATCAGCAGCGTGCGGCCGATCGGCCCCTGCGTCAGGTCCGGCGGCCCCTTTCGCGCGGCCGCTGCCTGCGGGGACGTTGCTTCACTGTCTGGCGCGGTCATGTCGAAACGTCCCCTCTCCGCGCGCGCGGCTTGCCCGGCTGCGCGTGGCCCGTAACGCTTCTAACGACAGATGCGCTGCATGGGGAAGCAGAATTGCCCCCCACGCCGGACATTATCCGAGCCGCGCCAGCGCCGCCTCCAGCCGCTCGGCCTCCGCCGCCTTCTCCGCATGGTCGGCGCGCGCCTTTTCCACAGCTTCGGGCTTGGCACGCTCGACGAAGCTGGGGTTGTTGAGGCGTCCGGCCAGGCTGTCCCGCTCCTTCGCCGCCGCGTCCCGCGACTTGGCGAGACGCGCCTTTTCCGCCGCCAGATCGATGACGCCTTCGAGCGGCAGGAAGAAGGTCGCCTCATCGATCACGACCTGCGCGCTGCCGCCGACGGGCGGCTCGCCAAAGGTCAGGCTTTCCAGACGGCCCAGGCGCGACAGCGCCACGCCCTGCCGGTCGACACGGTGATGCGTCACCGCGCTCGCGTCGCGGACCACCACGTTCAGCTTGGCGCTGGGCGGCACGTTGAGTTCGGTGCGCGCGGCGCGGATCGCCGTCACCAGCCGGATCAGCCAGTCGATCTCCGCCTGCGCCTCGCTGTCCACCGCCGCCAGCGCCTGCGGCCAGCGCGCGACGATCAGCTCGCTTTCCCGCGTGCCGGTCAGGTGCCACAGCTCTTCGGTGATGAACGGCATGATCGGGTGCAGCATGACTAGGATCTGGTCGAACGCCCAGCCGGCGACGGCGCGGGTTTCATCGTCCATCGCGCCCTTGGTCAGTTCGATGTACCAGTCACAGAACTGATCCCACACGAAATGATAGATGGCGTTGGCCGCCGCGTCGAAGCGCAGGTCCGCCATCGCGGTGTCGATCGCCTGCACCGTGGCGACGGTTTCCGCGATGATCCAGCGGTTGACCGGGTGGCTCGCATGCGGCGCTTCATGGGTGGTGGATGCCGCAACGCCGTTGGATTGCAGGAAGCGCGCGGCGTTCCACAGCTTCGTCGCGAAGTTGCGATAGCCCTCCACCCGCTTCTCATCCATCTTCACGTCGCGGCCCTGGCTTTCCATCGCCGCCATGAAGAAACGCAGTGCATCCGCGCCATAGGTGTCGATCAGGCCCAGCGGGTCGACCACATTGCCCTTGGACTTCGACATCTTCTGCCCGTCCGCCGCGCGAACAAGGCCGTGGAGGTAAAGCTTGCGCCACGGCACATCACCCATGAACTCCATCCCCTGCATCGCCATGCGCGCATCCCAGAAGAACAGGATGTCGAAGCCGGAAATCAGCAGGTCGTTGGGATAATGGCGAGCGAGCAGCTCCGTCTCATCCGGCCAGCCCAGCGTGCCATAGGGCCACAGCGCCGAGGAGAACCAAGTGTCGAGCACGTCGTTATCTCGCCACACCGGGATATGGGTGGCTAAGTTAAACCCGGGTTCCAAGCACAACGCCATTGCGTCTGCCGAAGAATCGCAAATTACCAACTCCCTTTCACCCAGGGGAGCATAGTATTCGGCAAAGGCCGACACTGCCTCCTCTTCCGTTTCGGTTACCACAAAGAAATCGGAACTCAGCAGTTTGGCTCGCAAACTCTGGATCGTTCGAAAAGCTGAATGCTGGCCGAATGCCGTCATGAGTTTCGATAATCCGCGGACCAAACCAAGCCGGAATCCGATGCCCCCACCACAACTGACGCGACACGCACCAGGGCTGGATATTGTCCATCCAGTTGAAGAAGGTTTTTTCCCAGTTTTTGGGCACGATTTCGATGCGCCCATCGCGCACAGCCTGCGTCGGCGCGATGGCCAGCTTGGCAGCATCCACATACCACTGGTCGGTCAGCCAGGGTTCGATGACTACGCCCGAACGGTCGCCATGCGGCGTCTGGATCGTGCGCGGTTCGAAGTCCGCTTCGACCGCCTCGCCATCCTTGTTCTTCGTGACATGGGGCACCAGCATACCCAGCGCCTTCATCTCCGCCACAACCGCCTTGCGCGCGTCGAAGCGATCCATGCCGAGATACGCTTCGGGCACCATGCCATCGGCGGTCTGCACCACCTTCGCATCGGCGTCGAACATGTTGAGCATCTGCCCGGCGGCGATCCCCGCGCGCCGGCCGACCTCAAAGTCGTTGAAGTCGTGACCCGGCGTGATCTTCACCGCGCCCGATCCCAGTTCCGGGTCGGCATGTTCGTCGCCCACCACCTTGAACCGGCGGCCGGTGATCGGTTGCAATATGTCCTTTCCGATCACGTCGCGATAACGCGCATCGTCGGGATGGACGGCGACCGCCATGTCGGCGAGCATCGTTTCGGGCCGCGTCGTCGCGACGACGATATGGTCGCTGCCATCGGGCAGGCGTACGCCGTCCGCCAGCGGATAGCGAAAGCGCCAGAAGCCGCCCTGCATCTCCTTCGTCTCCACCTCCAGATCGGAAATGGCGGAGCGGAAATGCGGGTCCCAGTTCACCAGCCGCTTGTCGCGGTAGAGCAGGCCGCGCTTGTGCAGTTCCACGAAGGTCTTGACGACGGCCTTCGAAAAGCCCTCATCCATGGTGAAGCGTTCGTTAGCCCAGTCCATCGAGCAGCCGAGGCGGCGCAGCTGGCGCGTGATCGCGCCGCCGCTTTCCGCCTTCCAATCCCACACCTTCGCCACGAAATCCTCGCGCGTGTAATCGGTGCGCTTCTCGCCCTTGGCATTGAGCTGCCGTTCGACGACCATCTGGGTCGCGATGCCCGCATGGTCGGTGCCGACCACCCACAGCGCATCCTTGCCGCGCAGCCGCTCGTACCGGATCACGATGTCCTGCAACGTGTTGTCCAGCGCATGGCCGATGTGCAGGCTGCCCGTCACATTGGGCGGCGGGTTCACGATCGTGAACGGCACCGCGTCCGGGCGCGCGGGACGGAACAGCCCCTTGGCTTCCCAATGCGGATACCAGCGGCCCTCGATGTCGGCCGGATCGAATGTTTTCGGCAGTTCGCTCATGCGCCGGGCTTTAGCGGCACGGACGCCAACGTCAAATAGTCAGCGTCCCTGCCCCCGCCCTGACAGCTCATTTTCCGGGGCGCAGCCATCGATCCAGCCAGCCGAACACCTCGCCATGCCATTGCAGCGAATTCTTCGCCTTCAGCACCCAGTGGTTTTCGTCGGGGAACACCAGCAGCTTGGACGGAATGCCCTTTTCCTGCAGCGCGGTGAACGCGGCGATCCCCTGCGTCACCGGGATGCGGAAATCCTTTTCGCTGTGGATGATGAGCGCGGGAATGCGCCAGTCCTTGGCATAGTTGGCCGGGTTCCATTTCTCCGCATCGGGCCGCGTCCACCAGTTCCCGCCATTGTCATGCTGATCGAACCACAGCTCCTCTGTCTCGAACGCCATGGCGCGGAGGTCGAAAATGCCGTCATGGTTGACGATGCACTTGAACCGGTCGTTCCAGTTGCCCGCGATCCAGTTCATCATATAGCCGCCATAGGACCCGCCGAGCGCGCAGGCATTGTCGAGGTCTAGCGCGGCGTCTTTCGCCCCCGCAGCCGCGAAGCCCAGCTTCAGGTCCTCCAGCGGCTTTCCGCCCCAGTCGCGATTGATAGCATCCGTGAACGCCTGACCATATCCGGTGGAGCCATGGAAATCGACAGTGACGGCAGCGTAGCCATGGGCTGCGAACACCCTCGGGTTCCAGCGATAGGACCAGCCATCGCCAAAGCTGCCCTGCGGCCCGCCATGGACCAGGAATGCGACGGGCAGCTTATCGATGGTGCCGCTGGCGGACGGGTTCAGCGGCTTGACGATCTGCGCCCATACCGTGTCGCCATTGGCCCCTTTGAAGCTGAAGCGCTGATAACCCACATCGTCGATATCGGCGAGCAAATCGGCATTCACAGCGGTCAGGCGGCTCGTCTTGCCCCTGCCGTCCATCCGCCAGAGGTCGTCGGGCGCCTGAATGGAATTGAGGGTATAGACCGCGCCGCCGCCCGGCAGCGGCACGACATTGCCGGCATAGCCAAGCTTGGTGAGGCGCGTGACCTTTCCGCTCGCCGCATCGACCCGGAAGATAGGTTCATCCAGCGTGTCCATCGCCGTCACCAGCAACGACTTGCCATCGGCCGCCCAGGCGATGGAGGCGACGGAGCGGTCCCACCCTTCCGTCATTGCCTTCACCTCTCCGCTCGCGATGTTGCGCAGCATCAGCACCTGCCGGTCGCTTTCATATCCCGGCACCTTCATCGCCGCCCAGGCCAGCCATTTGCCATCGGGCGAAACAACGGGCAGCGTGTCGGTCGCCTGATTGGCGGGTGTCAGGTTGGTGGGCGCGGCGCTGGCGTCGGCGGGCACCGACCAGATGTCGAGATTGGTCGACTTCGCCTCATTCCCGCTGCCGTCGCGCAGCGCGAAATAGAGCGTCCGGCCATCCGGGCTCCAGCTCAGCTCCTCCGCCCCGCCAAAGGGCTTAGACGGCGTGTCTCCAACCAGCGGCCCCATGACCGACACTGCGCCATGAGGGTCGCTGCCGGCGGCCAGCGACTGCACGAACAGGGCGGAGCGCTGCCCGTCCGCCCATGTGTCCCAGTGACGCACGAACAGCTTGTCATACACCCGGCCGGAACCGGCATTCTCCGCCTTGGCAGGCGCGACGTCGGCCAACGTCTTCGCCCCCACCGGGCGATCGGCCCACAAGGCGACCTTGTCACCGGCCGGGCTGAGCTTGAATCCCGAAATGCCGCCGGGCGCGGCCGTCACCTGCACCGGGGCACCGGTCGTTCCGGCCTTGTCCAGCGCGACTTTCCATAGCTGGTCGTCCCCCGACGCATCGGACAGATAATAGAGGCTGGCACCATCGGCGGCGAAGGCCGGCGCGCTTTCATTCTTGTCTGGGGCCGACGCGATCAGCGTCGCCTTTGCCCCCTTCGCCTTCAAATCGAGCAGATAGAGGTCGGTGCGGCCTCGGTTGGCGGCTAGGTCGGTAGAGCGCAACTGATAGGCGAGCCATCGGCCATCGGGCGAAACGGCGGGCGCGCCCACCCGCTTCATCATCACCATGTCCATCGGCGTCAGCGGCCGTGCGATGGCGGGCGCGACAATAAAGGCGGAAGCAAGAAGCGCGGCGGCAAGGCCACGCGCGAAGGCCCGGCGGGGCGAGGCAGATGCAATTGTCATGGCCCAAGGACTAGACCCGCGCAGCGCCGCATCCAAGTGAAGTTGCGGCAACATGCGATCGGTCCGCTGTCATATGTCGAAACTGGCCGGGCGCTGGTCCGGGCCGGCTTGCGATCGGATCGCATCTGCCTGCATAAGGTGAGGGATGACAACAGCATATTTCCGCGCCGCTTTCCCTGTTGTGCTCACCCTGGCGACCGGAATGCCCGATGCGACGATGGCCCAATCCGCCGTCGAAGACGCCGACGGCATCGTGGTCACGGGCGAAGCGGCAAGGGTGGAGGAAATCCGCAAGGAAGCCCGCGCATTCGTTGCCGCAGCCTCCGCGACACCCATCGACGGGCAACTGGCGCGGTGGAACAGCCCGCTTTGCCCGCATGTCACCGGCGTCGACGATGCGGTAGCCAGCCGCGTCGTAGCGCGCGTGCGGGCTTTGGCCAGCCAGGTCGGCGCACCCGTGGACAAGGCCGATTGCCGCACGAACATCGTCATCACCTTCACGCCGGACGCGCGCGAACTGATCGGCACGATGGAGCGGAAGAGCAGCCGGTTGCTGGAGGGCACCTCGACACCCGACAAGCTGGCCATCCGTACCCAGCCCGGAGCGGTCCGGTGGTGGTACAAGACGATAACAGAAGGCGCGGACGGATCGCAATTTTCGGGAAGCAGCGCGGCCTTGACCGGAGCCATCGACATTCCGGCCAGTGGTGACCAGCGATTTCTCGACACCCGCTCCAGCAGCCTGATCCGCACCAAGTTCCGCGTCAGCCTGCGCACCGCGACCGTGCTCGTCGACGTGCCCGCATCGACCGGATACCGCCTGAACGATGTGGCGGATTATGTCGGTTTCGTCCTGCTGGCGCGGGTGGGCATGACCGCGAAGCCGGCCGATGCGGACAGCATCCTGTCGCTGTTTTCACGCGCGCCGAAACAGGCCCGCGGCCTTTCCGATTGGGACCGCGCCTATCTCTCCGCGCTTTACCGAACGCCGGTCGATCGCGATGCGGACAAGCAACGCGGGCTGATCGCCAATGAAATGGTCAAGGACATAGCGAAGTAGGCGACCGCATCGCGCAGCGCCTGCTCCCCCTACCGCCAGCCATTGTCGCGGGCCGCGCGCTCCTGCTGCGCATTTAGAGGCGCGCCGGCGATCATGTCGGTCACCCCGGCCATAATCCGGCTGTCGCCCGACGATGCCTGACGATAGGCATTGCTGTGCTGCTGCCCGCCGACGGCCTGTTCAACCCGCCATGCGCCCGCGTCACGGCAGGCGATGCCGCTGAGCGCCGCACTGTCGAAGCTGCGGCAGAAGCGGCCGTCCCGGTCCTTGTAGGTTAGGCCGATGCGTGTAGCCGCCGGATCAGCGGAGGGCTGCGACGCCAGCCCCTTGTCGAGCGCCATCGCTAGTTCCCCGCCTGCCTGCATCCCGCCATCGCGCAGCTGGATAGGGCCGCCATTTGTGCCGACCACGAAGCGGCCGACTGCGATGCCGAGCACCAGCGTCGCGGCCAGCGCGGTCAGATTGGCCCAGGCCGGAAGGCGGCGCGCGGCGACCGGCTCTGTGCGACGCTGCTGATCGCGAAAACTGGCGAGATCCACGACGCGCGCATCCTCCGCCCCAGCGGTGTCGACGTCCGGTTCTGCGGCTGTAAGCAGGGCGCGAAACCGGTCCGGCACATCTTCCTCGATGACCGGCGCGAAATGGGCGTTGACCTGATTGCGCAGCGCGCGATGCGCCGCCACGCGTTCCGCCAGTTCAGGGTCGGCGGCGATCGCGGCCTCCACCGCCGCCCTTTCGACCGGGTCCAGTTCGCCATCGGCATAGGCCATCAGCGTCGCATCATCGGGGCTCATGCCGCCTCTCCCATCATGTTCATCAGCGCCTGCCGCCCGCGCACCAGCCGCGACGTCAGCGTGCCCATGGGAATGTCCAGAATGTCGGCCGCGTCCTTATAGGCCAGTCCCTCGACCAACACCAACGCGACCGCCTCTCGCTGCTCCTGCGGCAATTGGGCCATGGCCCGCCCGACATCGCCCAGCATCACGACATTCTCTACGTCGCGATCGCCGGCATGGCCGACATGCTCGCCTGCTTCCTCCGGCATGAAAGTGCGTGCCGCGCGATTGCGCGCCCGCGCCTGATCGATGTGTAGGTTTCGCATGATCCGATACATCCAACTGTCCAGCTTGGTGCCTTCCGCCCAACTATCCCGTGCCTTCAGCGCGCGTTCTAGCGCCGCCTGGCACAGATCGTCCGCATCGGCCGGGTCATAGGTCAGGCTGCGGGCAAAGCGCCGCAACCGCGGCAGAAGCACCAGCAATTCGCTTTCAAAAGCCATGCAACCGGTCCATCTCCCAGCCTGCTTGGGGATGAAACGTGCGCCGTCATGCGTTTCATCCCTGCGTCGACGAAAAATAATCGCTCTCGTCGCGCGGAACAGACCATAAGGACCATCGATGCGCAATCGCCACCTTCCACTGATGATCGCCATGGCGCTGGCGGTGCCCGGTGCCGCGCTGGCGCAACTGGGCCTGCCAGCCGGGGTGGAGCCGGGCTTGTCGCGGGTGGGTGACGGCATCGACAGGATCGGCACGCGGATCGGCGATGCGCTGGACGGTGTGATCGACCTTGAGAAGCTGAACCAACTGCCCAGGGCCGACGCGATCGCCGCACTGGCCAAGGCGCGGTTGGAGCGCATTGCCGCCTTCGTGCGCGGCAACCGGGACAGCATAGCGCTCGATCGGCAGGGCAACCCCGCGCGGCGCGACCGCCTGATCCTGACAGGCGCCAGCGAAAACGAAGTCGCCGCCCTGCGCGCGGCAGGTTACACGGTCGAAAGCGAGGCGATCCCGTTCATCGACGTTGCGTTATGGCGGGTGAAAGTGCCCGACGGGCAGAAGCTGGCCGATGCCATGAAATCGGTCGGCACTCTGGCACCGAGCGCGCAAGTCAGCAGCGACGCCATCTATTTTCAAAGCGGCGCGGCACCTGCACCGGCCCCTGCCGCCCCGGCCAGCCCAGCAACAAGCGGGGTGATCGCGCCCGTGGGCGTCATCGATGGTGGCGTTGCGCAGCATCCCGCGTTCGTCGGACCGATCAGCCAGCGCAGCTTTGCCGGACCCGCCGTTGTTCCATCCGCCCATGGCACCGCCGTTGCGTCGCTTGTCGCCGGTGGGGGGGCGGTCAAGGGTGCCTCGCCCGGCGCGCCGCTGCTGATCGCGGATGTCTATGGCCGCGATCCGGCAGGCGGCGGTGCCCTTGCCATCGCACGAGCGCTCGGTTGGCTGGCCGGCAGCGGCGCGCGGGTGGTGACGATGAGCCTGGTCGGCCCGGACGTCCCCCTGCTGGCGCAGGCAGTGCGCGCGGCGCAGGCCAAGGGCGTCTTCATCATCGCGCCGGTGGGCAATGACGGCCCCGCCGCGCCGCCCGCCTATCCCGCTTCCTATCCCAAGGTCATATCGGTCACGGGCGTGGATGGCCGCAATCGCGTGCTGATCGAGGCGGGCCGTGCCCTGCATGTCGACTATGGCGCGCCAGGCGCGGACATGGACGCGGCGGCACCGGGAGGAAAGGCCGCGCGCGTGCGTGGCACCAGCTTTGCCGCGCCGCTGGTCGCGGGCCTGCTATATCGGCAGATGCGCCAGGGTGCCGCAAACCCCGTCGCGGGGCTGGACGCACAGGCGAAAGACCTGGGAAAAAAAGGGCCAGACCCCGTCTTTGGCCGTGGCCTGCTGTGCGAAACCTGCCGAGGCCGATAATTAATCGTTTATTTTCAATACATTAGAAAATTTCTTCATTTTTTTCGCATCATCCGGGATGAAACCGCCCAGCCGCACCGTTGCTTCATCAGGCGCGGCACAGCCCCTCGACACCCCACATCGTGCCGCGCCGCCCCTTTGATGAACTCTTCTAAGGAGACGGACAATGAAGACCCTCTTTTTCGGATCGGCCGCTCTGGCTCTCGCACTTTCTGTCGCTCCCGCTTCGGCACAGCTGCTTGGCGGCGGCGGTGGTCTTGGTGGCGGTCTGGGCGGCGGCCTTGGCGGCGCGCTGGGCGGCGTCACCGGCAGCACCATGGGCAGCGGATCGCTGACCGGATCGATCGACCGCAGCGTTGACCTCAACAATGGCCGCGTCGGCTCCAGCGCCAGCGGCTCGGCGCGCGGTGACGGATCGGCAACCGCCAGCACCCGCCGCCGCAGCGCGTCGGCCAATGGCAGCGCGAACGGTTCGGGTTCGGCGGGCCTTGCCGTCGACACGCTGGGCACCAATGACGTGCGCAACGTCGCGGGCAGCACCGTCGGTACGGTGCGCGATACTGCCGGTTATGCGGCTGGCACGGCGCGCGGTGCAGCGGGTCAGGCTGTCGGAACGGCCCGCAACACTGCCGGGACTGTGACCGGCACCGCCGGTCAGGCTTTGGGCGGCGCAACCGGATCGGCATCGGGCAGCCTTGCGGGTGCAGGCAACTTCGCCGGCAGCGCAGGCCAACTGGCCCTGTCCGGCACCGGCGCGGCCAATGGCCAGGGCATGTTCGCCATTGCTCCCGGCATGGATGTCACCGATGCGCGCGGCCGTGTGATCGGTACGGTCGAGGATGTGAAGACCAATGCCAAGGGCGTGGTTCAGGCCGTGACGGTTGAGGCTGGCGATCGCCTCGCCACCCTGCCCGCCGCCAACTTCACCGGCTCGGGCGATGCTTTGGTGTCCGCGATGGGCAAGGGCGAGATCAAGAAGGAAGGCAAGGCACAGTCGGCAAGCAGCAGCGCCTCTTCCAACGGCTCGGCCACGCAGTCCAGCCAGGCGCAGGCGCAGTAAAAGCCCTGATCCTTTAAGCCAAAGACGGACGGCGCGTGTTCTTCGGAACGCGCGCCGAACGTCTTATTTGCCGCCCCAGATATCCGCCACTTCGACATAGCCGCGCTGTCCGCGCACGTCGAACGCGCACCAGCCGTTGGCGCAATCGCTCACGCGCCCCACCACGCCGGGTTCGGCGCGATAGAGCACCCGCGCCTCGCGCCGGGGGGCGTCGCGCATCTGGGCCATGTCCCCCACCACCATGGCGGTCAGGCGCGCCGACAGCAGGCGCACGGCCACCCAGCCCTGCGTGCCGTCGGGGTCCTCGATCTTGCGCCAGCCGGGGAAGGTCGCGATCACCCGCACGGGCAGGTCGCGCCGTCGATAGACCCAGCTGACGGGATATTGCGAACCGGGGCCAACGCGCATGCGCGCTTCATCCTGATCCAGGCTGGCCCAATAGGGTGGCTTGCGATCCTGCGCATGCGCCGCAGGCGTCAGCGCGGACACCGCCAGCGCTCCGCCCATCGCGGCCATCAGCATCGCCGCATGATACGGCGCAGCCAGTTTCATTCCCAACCCCTTATATTTCCCACATCGTCAGCGCCCGACCGATCTTTGAGGCTCTGCCACGGACCGGCCATATCTTCAACCCGCTTGCCGACCCGGAGTGGCCCGATGTCGTCGCCCTATTGCCCGGTCATGCCACAAGGCGCTTGACCCATGGCATGGCGAAGGGATAGCGGGCTGCATCATGGCTGACCGGAACCGACCCGCCCGACCGAAAGTCATCGTCACCCGGCGATTGCCTGCGGCCGTCGAAGCGCGCATGGCGGAACTGTTCGATGCGCAGTTCAACGAAAGCGATCGGCCGATGGACCGTGCCGCACTGGCCGACGCGATGCAGCAGTGCGACGTGCTGGTGCCGACCGTCACCGACCAGATCGACGCGGAGCTGATCGCCGGCGCTGCCGAGCGGATGCGGATGATCGCCAATTTCGGCAATGGCGTCGATCACATCGATGTTGCCGCCGCGCACGCCCGCCGCATCGTGGTGACCAACACGCCGGGGGTGCTCACCGAGGATACCGCCGACCTCACTATGGCGCTGATCCTGTCGGTGCCGCGCCGCGTGGGCGAAGGCCGCGAACTTCTGCGCGAGGGGAAGTGGACCGGCTGGAGCCCGACGCACATGCTGGGCCACCGGGTGGGCGGCAAGCGACTGGGCATCGTGGGCATGGGACGCATCGGCATGGCGGTCGCCCGCCGCGCCCGCGCCTTCGGCCTCTCCATCGCCTATCACAACCGGCATCAGTTGCCGCCGCAGGCGGAGGAGGAAGCCGGCGCGACCTTCGTCCCTGCTCTGGACACCCTGATGGAGACGTCGGACATCGTGACGGTGCACTGCCCGCTGACGGCGCAGACCCGCGGCATGATCGGCGCGCGGCAATTCGCGCTGATGGGCGCGGACGCCTATTTCATCAACACCGCGCGCGGTGAGATCGCCGATGAGGATGCGTTGATCGGCGCGCTGGAACAGGGTATGATCGCCGGGGCCGGGCTGGACGTATTCGCGCACGAGCCGGCGGTGGACCCGCGCCTGCTGGCCCTGCCTAATGCCGTACTGCTGCCGCATCTGGGGTCCGCGACGATGGAGGCGCGCGATGCCGCCGGTGACAAGGTGATCACCAACATCCGCATCTGGGTGGACGGTCACTCGCCGCGCGACCGGGTCCTGATCGAGCGTAGCTGATCGGCTATACGGCGCGCCCCATTGCGCGCAACGACTGTGCTTGGCGACGATGGCTTCAGGATCGGGAGCCCATAGTCCACCCCGTCAGATTTGACATCAGACTGAGCGGCCCGCCTCATTGACCATCGCGCGAGCCACTCGCCATCCCGAAAGATTTTGATGCCGCACCGGTCGCGCCTTCAACCTGCCTGACCTCTCCGCTGACTTGACCGGATCCGCAGCAGGCTGTGCACATCGAACTTCGCGCGGCGATAATTGATTAGATCGGGCTGAGAAGAGCGATCGCGATCATCAGCATCACCCAAACCAGCATGTCACGCTGCGGCTGGGGATGTTTCCGTGAAATTGTGACCGATGACAAAACAGAAACAGGCCAACCAGCAAAGCGCCTTTCGACCCGACCATCAGCGGGCTGCCCAGCAACTTGCGGAACGGCATGATGATCGCCACGACCAGAATCAGGATGAACCCCGGAATGCCCAGAGCAACCGCGACATCCAGAAACCCGTTATAAGCCGCTTCGGGAACGACAAGCACGTCGCCGCTGCCATATGTGTAGATGGGCGAACTGGCGCCGATGTTCCAGAACGATCCATATCCCGAACCCAGCAGCGGATGGTCGACGAGATAGTCCCACAAAGCCTTCCAGATCTTGGTTCGTCCCGTGAACGCTTTGGGGTCGCTCAACTTGGCGGTGAGCGGGTTCTGGAATATGGCCGCCGCAACCGTGGCCGCAATGGCAAGTACACTGACGATCGCCAGCACGACAGCCTTGTACCGCAGCTTGTAGCGCAGGAACAGGAAGCCAGCCGCCAGGGCCGCGACCACAAGCCCGACCGATGTCTTCGAGTTTGAGCGATAGAGGAAATAGCTCGCTGCGGCGAGAACGCCGATCTGGATCGCGCGGTGCATCGTGCCGCGGTCGAAGGCAAAGAGGATCACAGTGAAGGCGCAGGCAGCCCCGGCGAAATTCTTGTGCTGCAACGCGCCGCGCCAGTCTCCGGCAAGCGAAAATTCATCGAGCTGGTTGCCGCCGTGCATCCCGAATTCCGGCCACAGGATAACATGCCGTAATTGGCGATCAGGAGAGCGATTCTGCCATAGCCCAATGCGCAATAGCTTCACCGCCTCTTCGAACTTGAGCTGGCGCATCGAGGCGAAAAGGACCCACATGACCATGGTGGTCAGGATAAGCCGCCGTAGCGACACAGCCGGCTCGATCGCCCAGAACAGGGAAATCCAGCAGTAGGCAAGGCCAATGAACAGTGGCCGTGGAATCGCCAGAAACCGGCTGAAATTCTCCCAGGGCTTGAGCGCGATCAGCAGCATCAGCGCCACCAGGACATAGCAGGCCTGCCTAAGCACGGAGCCTTCGCCCGAGGTATTCACTTCGGGATTCACCTCGAACCCGGTCGACATCAGCGGACCGAGCAGGACCAGCATCAGGAACAGGAAGGTGCTGGTCATCACCAGATCCTTGCGGACGTGGCTCAGGCGGGTGTCGGAAGTGTTCAGAGGCTCTGCCAAGATATCACCGAAACGTCAGGGGCGCTCATCGGGCACCCGGCCATTGGGAAGGGGGCGGCGCTGGATAATCCGATAAGCCAGCACGAAAGGTTCGACAAGGTAGCGATAACCCAGACGATAGGGGGAACGCATAAGCCGGTAAACCCATTCCAGGCCATAGCGTCCCAACCAGCGCGGCGCGGGTCTTTGCACCCCCACTTGATAGTCGAGATATGCGCCGGTGGGCAGGAATACCCGCGCATCGACCAGATGCTGAACCTTCTCGATCCATTCTTCCTGGCGCGGCATACCCATGCCCACGATCACGATATCGGGCGACAATTCCCTCAACCAATCGATAATGGCGCCACCGCGCACCGCGCGACATGGTGCGCGCAGGTCGAAATAGCCATCGCGTCCGTCTATGCGCAGCCCCGCAAAGCGCGCGCGCAAGGTATCGATGCCCTGTGCCAGCACGTCGGGATGGGCACCGACATAAGCAAATTGCCACCCCTCCGCCACGCCGCGCGCGAACATTTCGTCGTAGAAATCGAGCGAAGTCGTCCGCATCTCATGGGTAAGGCCAGCGCGCTTGATCAGGTTGGCGAGCAGCAGGACGGGCATGCCATCGATCATCACCAGGCAATCGGGCTGCGAGAGCAATCGCGCCATCCCGGGACTTTCGTACATCATCGCCATGCCGTGAACATTGAGGTTCGCCATGATCAGCCGACGCCGTTCGGTCACGGCATCGCCAATCTGACCGATCACCTCATCAGCTGCCATGGGATGAAGGCGGTAGCCGAGCAGATCAATTGCGCGCGGGACAGCAGAGCCTGCGGAGTTTTGGACCTTGTTCAGAATATGCGCGCCGCCATATGCACCTGTTACGGGTCGCCGTATGGATCGCATTGATCGTTTCATACCCGTTCCGGACTTTGGCATAGGCCTCCTGCCTTCGGCATCGTCCAGACAGGGACGATCGGATCATCCCATACCGCTGCACCGCAGTGATAACGCGCCTTCCGCATGATGTCGCGCAGATTTACCAAGTTCCGGTTAAAAAGATTGCGATCCAGATCACAGCTTTTTCATGTTGTTTGCTTCACGCGACAAGCCTGGCCAGTCGATCACCTAGACGGAGCGCCAGTGCCACGGCAGTAAGCGTCGGATTGGCCTGTCCAGAGGTCGGCAGGACCGCACAGCCGGCCAGATGCAGATTTGGCGCGTCAAAGCTCTGCAGATTGCCGTCGACCACGCCTTCCGCCCGACTGGCACCCATCCGGGCCAGCCCGATCTGGTGCGTGCCGTGCGAGGCCTGGTCCAGGATCGCAGCCTCCCGCTCTTCCATCGGCATCGCATATTCCAGCGCGCCGATGCCGTTGCGGCGCAGCCAGTGGTCCATCAAATCGTGGGTCGCCGCCAGCAGGCGCGTGTCCTGCGGCGGCAAGCGCCTAGAGTCAATAGCTTGAGCGCGCGGCGGCCCCAGCCCGGTCCTGCTCTCCAGTTCAACCAGGCCCCGGCTGCGCGCATCGGGCACTTGCTCTCCATGATAGGCGAGCGCGTAACGGCGCGCCCGGTTCTGCACGAAAAATCCGGGCAGGCGGTGGCGCGAAAAATAACGGCGGCGGAAAAAATCGGCGCTGAACATCAATGCGCCGGGCAGCCCCGTGACCAGATTCGCGACATGCGGCCAGACCGGCGGCGGGGGATCGGGAATGTGCCGTTGACGTATCGCCTCTGCAACCACCCGACTGCCGATGCGGGGATCGCGCAGTGCAAGATAGACCAGCGACAGGATCGCATTGCCGTGACGCGCGTCGCTGACCGGCGGCACCACGGGCCAGAACGCTGCGTTCAGCAGCCCTTCGCGCAACTGCGTCTCGGCACTCGCGACGAAACGCCGCCGGACGTAGGACCCATGCGCGTCGATATGGAAGTCCATTGCCTTTGCGGTTCCGGCATCGGTGAAAACGATGTCGGCGATCTCGCCGATCACATGGCCCATATATGTCTTGCCCAGCGGCCCCTCGCCACTGCCGAACCGGCCCGAATCCGGCCCCGCCGCCGCCAGCAGCAACCGTGCGGTTTCCAGTCCCCCGGTCGCCAGCACCAGATGCTGCACCGGCAAGTCCACCTGCTCGCCGCTCAGGCTGTGCTTCACCTCCAACGAACGGACGGCACCGTTTTCGGCAAAGCGCATTCCGGTGACGGTCGCGTGCGTGCGGACCTCGATCAGCGGATCATGGCGGATGACGTGCCGGTGCAGCGCCGAGCTTGCCTGGACATTGACCCAGCGCTCCAGCGTGTCGGCCGAAAAGTCCGCGTCGGCGCTCGGGGCAAGGGGACGGTCGGCGCGATACACCGCCGCGCCGCTGCTCGTCGCCTCCACCGCCGGCTCCAGCCAGGCAGCCATATCCGCGTAACCGACCGGCCAGCGCGCATCGACGCCCGGACGCGGCATGAAATCGACCGGATCGAACGGCAGGCATCGCCCGCCCCACAAATGCGATGTACCGCCCAGACGCCGGGCGACGGCAATGCGCATGTCGTCATGGCGGCGCGGCTCGATCCGCTCTGCATCCGAAAGCGACTGGATCTCAGGCGCCGGCTCCAGCCCGCCGGACTCCAGAAGGATGCAGCGAACGCCCCGCTTCGTCAGGTCGACGGCCAGGGCCAGACCAACTGGCCCGGAGCCCACGATGCACACCGGCGCGGGAGTGCTACCCAGGCCCGCCAGACCCTCGATCAGCATGGCAAGCGATTACGAAGAACGGGCCGTTCTCCGCCGTTCGACGCGGAAAGGCGCCGCGGCCCGCAGGACGAAAGTGAGCATGACCGGCCAGAACATCGTATGAACGATGTCGGGCAGCGTGTCGCTCCACCGCAGCGATCCGTAATAGAGCCAGTCCAGCGTTTCATTCCCCAGTTCCATTAGCAGCGTCACCAAAAGTGGAAACATCAAACTGCGGGAACGGCGAAACAAGAGATGCGCGCACAGAAAAATCCCCAGGCCCGCGTGAATATGCAGGATGGTATCGGGCCAGCCCGTGGCATCGACGAGATATGTGACGAATTCCTGATACCCCGAAACCAGATCCATCGTTTTCGCCCCTGCCCCCCGGCGCGTCCAGTCGGACGTTTTGTTTCGCGCATGCGACGCCATTGGCTCCGACCGCAATCGCGCAGCCGGCGTGCCTTATCCCGCTCTTCTCCCTTGTGCCAGTTGCCGTTTATCGTTCGGTCGATGGCCCCTGTCCGCTATTGATCGACCAGCCCAATCGATGATGCAAGCGCAAAAAGAAAGACGCACGGGCGATTCTGCGTATCCCGTGCCACAACGATACGGCGCCCCCCATCATGCTGCATCGTCCTGCCAGATGGCCGACATTCACAAAGCACTGATTTCCTTGCTTGGCAAAGGCTCCGACGGGGCAGTGCGCCGACGCACCAGCCCGCCGATCAGCCCGATGGTCAGGACGTTGCAGGTCGTGAACGAATAAAGCCCAAGCGCGAAAGAACGACGCCGCAGCGCAAAATAAACCAGCGGCAGGACGAGCAATCCCAGCAGCAGCTTCCATGCGCCCGACAGTGCAACCGCGATCAGAGCCGCCCACCAGGCAAGCACCACGAACGCCATCTGCAAGGTGCGCAGCCGCCACAGCACGATCGGCAGATGCGCCTTGAACACGGCCGCCCGCAACACTTCGCCCAGCCCGTCCGAATAGCCGGTGCGCAGGCGACGCCATAGCAAACGATAACCGCCGGTCGTATGGCCGAAGTGATTGACGCCGGGCCGGTCGATACGCGCCAGTTTCCAACCCTTCGCTGCCAGCCGCGCGCCCAGTTCGAATTCCTCGAACGCATGCAGGTTGCGGTCGGCGAAATGACCGACCGAGCGCAGCGCCTCCATGCGATAGAGGCCGCCGCAGTCCAGCCGGCTCACCAGCCCTTCGAACCCACGTTCCTTCTGCGCGCGGACCTGAAATTCCTCGCCCTCCAGATTCTGCTCGATCACCCGGCCGCCGACGCCGGCCAGTTCGGGATGGGCCTGAAGATGGGCGATGCCGGCGGGCAGGAAATCGGGCGCGATCGTCATGTCGCCGTCGAGCAGGTAGAAATAATCGCTCTCGGCATATTGGAACGCCAGCTGCGCGCCCGCCCCGCAACCGCGATCTTCCGGCCGGATCAGCTGGACGATGCGGACGGGATAGCCGCTGGCGATTTCGATCGTCCGATCGCTCGACCCGCTGTCGGCCAGGATCACTTCTCCGTCATAGGGCGCGAGCGCGGCCAGCGCGCTTTCCAGGCAACGGGCGATATTGGCCTCTTCGTTATAGGCCTTGATGCCAATGACGACCTTCAACCTCTCGCCTCCCCCGCCCGCGCCGCCATCGCGCGGCGCCATGCCCACGCGCGGGGCCACAGACAGATGCCGAATATCAGTTCGCCGATCAATACACCGCCGATCGACCACACCGGCGTCGTCAGCGCGAGTAGGCCCGCCACACCCACCACGGAGAATATGGCGGAATAGACGCTGGCGTTGGCGAGCGGACGAAACTCCCCCGCGCCTTGCATCATGGCGCTTTCGGGTGCCCGCATGGCCCGCACCAGTGCCACCGCCATCCACAATGTCGAACCGATGGCCAGCGTGCCGAGCGCATAGCGCGGTGGGAAAACCAGATGCGGCACCCAGATCATGATGACGGCCAGCGCCACGCCGGTGAGCAGCCAGATGCCCGCCATCGCCAGCCGGAAATGATTGATCGAGCGGCCCAACGCGGGCGCGTCGTCCTGCGCAATCTGTTCGGCCATATGGGCGCGCTCATATTCACCCAGCGCGCTCATCACCACGGTGACCGGCCGCGTGAGGAGGGAACTGGCGGCCAGCACGGCAAAGGCGCTGGGTCCGGCAAACAGCGTCACGACATAGGCATGCGCATTCATCGTCGCTTCGGTAGTCAGCACACCCAGCAGGGACCAGCCGGAATGCTCCTTCCATATGGCGGCATAGCGGCCCAGCAAGCCCTTCGGAAACGGCGCGAACTGCAGACGCAGATAGGCCGGCCCGAAAAGCACCAACGCCACCAGCGCCGCGGCGCTAAGCAGCAGCGCGGCCGACGGACCGGGCGGGACGTCGGCCAGCAACAGCACCGGCAGGCCGGCGAGCACGATCAGGCTGTAACTGACATCCGACACCATGACGCGCGCGGGCCGCCCGATGGCATAGGCGTGCGTGCGGGCGAACAGTCGCAGGAGAGACAAGGCCACGAAAAACGCAAACGGCAGGCCGATCGTCAACGGCATGTGAAACGCAAGGGCGATCGACATGAACAAGGGGATAGCCGGCACCGTCGAAAGAAGATTGGCCGCGAACAGCGTCGCCATCCGATGACTGCCGCGCTGCACATCCCTGTCCGCGTTGATCACCGGCAATGCGGCACTGAACAGCGCGGACCATATTCCCAGCGAGAATTGCGACAATATGAGGAGGAACGAGAAATGCCCGAACATGTCCGGGGCCATCACCCGAAGAAGAACGAGCGAGAGCAGAAACTGCGCACCGGCCGTGGCGGCAGGTCCGGCAAAGGCCATCGCATATCTTTGGAAATGGCCCATGAAAGTTTCCGTTAGTGCGAAAGGCCGCGTGCGCGGTCCGCATACTGGTCAGTGCCCCGTATCGCGGTGCGGCCATCCCCGCAACGCGAATCAAGTTGCCGCTCGTCTAGCATGGTTTTTTGCAGCGCAATATAATTGTCGCCTTGGCAACGCTGCCCCATTTTTGGCCATCTCCTTGTATTTTTTGACACTCATCCGAAGACGAAGCGCATCTGAGGTCCGATGAAATCATCCCTAACGCGGTTGCTTTTCTGCGGAGCAACATGTACCCCAAAGCCATGACGAAAGCTTTTCGTCGCGTGCGTAATGGTAACGCCACTTGAGGCAGTCTCTACACGCGGATGCGGGTGCGGGCCGCGAGATGCGCTGGAAGAGTCGGCAGGGAGTAGATGCGTTTTGAACGCCATGAACCAACCTGATCTATCCAATTTGCCCGGCACCGCCAATGGCGACCGCATCTATGCCATCGGGGACATTCACGGTCGCTTCGATTTATTGCGGGTGCTGCTGGAGGATATCACGGCGCACGTTCGCACCCTGCCGCCGGTGCGCTCGTCGCAGATCATCGTGCTGGGCGACATGATCGACCGCGGACCGGAATCGCGGGAGGTGCTGGAATATCTCTATCGCGCGCAACGGCGGCGCAAGGTGACGGTCCTGCTGGGCAACCACGAGGAGATCATGCTGCGCGCGCTGGATGGCGAACCGGGCGTGATGAAAAGCTGGCTGCGCTTTGGCGGCGACGCGACATTGCGCAGCTTCGGCATCGAGCCGCCCTCGCCGCATCGGGAATTCGACCCGAACGAGCTCGCCCGGCAACTGCGCGCCGCCATGCCGGAAAAATGGCTGGAATGGCTGCGCACCCGACCGATCTCGGCCCAGTCGGGCGATTATTTCTTCTGCCACGCCGGCATTCGCCCCGGAACGCCGATCAACCGGCAGACCCGTTCGGACATGCTGTGGATCCGTGACGACTTTCTTGCCTCTGACGAGGCGCATGGCGTCGTGGTGGTCCATGGCCACAGCATTTCGCCCGACGTGGAATTGCGCCACAACCGCATCGGCGTGGATACCGGCGCCTATCACACAGGCATGCTGACAGCTGTCTATCTGGAGGGAAAAACCTGCGGCATCCTCTCGACGGGAGAGCCGATGGGTGCGAATGACGGTCGGGCCAGCAATTACGACTGGGCCGGGGCTGCATAAGCAGAGCAGGAATTAGGCAGGTTCTGATGATCCATTGCGTCGATCCGGTGCCTGTTGGCGCGGCGACAGGCACTTGCGGCCTGTCCGTGGCGCCGAGGCATGGCGCTCGGTTTTTCGGCTCCTCAAAACACGGGTTGGACAAAAACGCATAATGGCCGGTCCCATTACTCGAACCATTGCCTGGCTGGCGCTGCTGCTGCAATTTCTGTGGCCCCGCTACCTGTTCCTGAACGTCGCGGGCCGCGGCGTCAGCGGCTACACGGCTTTCACGATCCTTCTTTTCCTGGCGGCGCTCGGCTCCTTCGTGGTGCGCCGCGGACTGCAATCCAATGTGCTCGATACGCTGGGACGATCGAAACTGCTGGTCGGCCTGTTCTTCCTGCTGTGGGTACGGCGCCTGATCTGCGACAGCTTCGCCGGCGTGATGGACGGCGCGGCGATGAACACGCTGATCGACTTCCTGTATCTGGGCAGCTGGTTCATCAGCGGCCTGATCATCTTTTCCGATGCGCGGATGCGGGCGTCGCTGCCCTATATCGTCGCGATCAGCGGCATCGTCGCGGCGCTGGTCGGCCTGCTCGAATATCGCACCGGCACGCCAATTTCGCGCATGTACGGCTTTAGCAGCTTTGCCGTCGGCGACGCATACAAGCTGGACCAGATCGGAGCGGACCTCCAGCGCGGCGGCGGCGTGCGCATCCGCTCGCTGTTCAGTCACCCGCTCGTATATGGCCAGGTCGTCGGCAGCATGCTGCCCTTTGCCCTCTTCCTGTTCCTTGCGCGCAGAATACGCGACAAGGTGCTGGGGCTGATCCTTGGCGCAGCGGTGATCGTTTCGCTGATCATCTGCAACGCGCGTTCGCCGTGGGTCGTGGCCGCGGCCGGGCTGCTTTGCTTCGTCGCCCTTTATCTGTTCGATCCCCGCCGCAAGGTTCGCCTGTTCCTGGCCGTCATCATGCTGTTCGGATCGACCATCGCCGCGCCGATCGCCATCGGTCTGGTCGACCAGTTGCAGTCGGGCCGCACGCAGGAAGAAGCGCTGAGCAGCGGCGCGCGAACGACCCAGGCCAATCGCGGCATGTCCGCCCTGCGCGAAAGCCCCGTCATGGGTTTCGGCAAAGGCTCAGCGGTCGAATATGCCGCAACGCTCAGCTATGGCGGGCGTCGGGCCAGCGTCGACAATTACTATCTGACCGCTGCGGTGGAGAGCGGATATGCGGGCGTTGGCATTTTCGTCCTGACCCTGGCCATCATGTTCGCGCAAGGGTTGCGCGCCATCTACTCCGCTGGAGAAGAGCGTGCCCGCAGCCTCAGTTGCGCGGCGGTCAGCACGCTCGTGGCGTTGTCCAGCGGCTTGGTCGTGCTGTCCATTCAGGACAGCCTGTCGATCATTTTTTCCATGGCCGGCTTTCTGGCGGCCGCCAGCGGCGCTGCGTTCATCGCCCGGCGTCAGCGCCGGCGCGCCGCGCTCACCTACGCAGCGGAAGCGCGGGCGGCGACCGCATCATGATCTCCATCGTCTCAGCATTGGCTTCGGGAAGCGCCACATAGATGAACGAAAAGAAGCTTATCATTCTTGGCATTCGCGGGATTCCCGCCGCGCATGGCGGGTTTGAAACCTTCGCCGAACGCCTTGCCCCGTGGATGCGGGACAAGGGGTGGGACGTCACCGTCTATTGCCAGGGCAGCGACACCGGCGCGCGGAAGGAAGACAGCTGGGAGGGCATTCGCCGCATTCACATCCCGGTGCGACTGGATGGGGCCGTCGGCACGATAGAATTCGACGTGCGCTCCACCGCCGACGCGCTGCGGCAGCCGGGCACCATTTTGACGCTGGGCTACAATACCGGCTTCCTGTCCAGCTGGGTGCGCATGCGCGGGCGCACCAATTACATCAACATGGACGGGCTGGAATGGAAGCGGGCGAAATATTCGCGCGCCGCAAAGACCTATCTGTGGATCAACGAGCGGTTGGCCGCACGCGCGGGCACCCGGCTGGTCGCCGACCACCCGACCATCGCGGAGCACCTCGCAACGCGGGCTGACAGCGGCAAGATCGACATGATCCCCTATGGCAGCGCCGCCATCGCATCGGCCGACCCCGCCCCGCTTCACGCCATGGGGCTGGAGCCGAGACGGTTCCTGACCCTGATCGCGCCTTGGCCGGAGCCGGAAAATTCGATACTGGAAATCGTTTCGGCCTTTTCCCGGCGACCGCGCGGGGTGAAGCTGGTGGTGCTGGGCAAATATGAGAAGGGCCACGCCTATCAGGCGAAGGTGCTCGCGACCGGCGGCCCGGAAGTGATGTTCCCCGGTGCGATCTATGACACGCCCACCGTCCATGCGCTGCGGTTCCACAGCCTGGCCTATATGCATGGCCATCAGGTCGGAGGCACCAATCCCTCGCTGGTCGAGGCACTAGGCGCAGGCAATCCGGTCATCGCGCACGACAACCCCTTCAATCGCTGGGTGGCGGGCGAGGCAGGGCGGTATTTCGCCAATGAAGATGAGTGCGCCGACCGGATCGACGCCCTGCTTGCCGACGACAAGGTCCGGCAGGAGATGAGCGCCGCCGCCCGCGCCCGCTGGGAACAGGAGTTCACCTGGCCCAAGGTGCTGGGCGACTATGAGCGGCTGATCGAACAACTGCCCGTTGCCGGTGGGACAGCGCCACGATGAGCGAAGCGGGCGCCGCCGTACCCCCGTCCAAAAGCCTTACCGTCCCTGTCACCAATCGGCACAAGCTGATGATGCTTGCGGCGACGGCGGGGCGCATGGGCGTCGGCCTGCTCACCTTCATCCTGCTGGCACGCTATCTGGGACCGGAAAAGTTCGGCGTCATCGCAACGGCCCTGGCCTACGCCACCTTCTTCTGCGTCGTCACCGATTATGGCCTGGCGATCAGTGCAATTCGCAATGCCTCGGCGCGACAGGAAGAGGCGTCGAACGTCGTGTCGGACGCATTATCGACAAAGCTGGTGCTGACGGCAGCGGCGGTCGTTGTCGGTGCGATCCTGCTTGTGCTGATCGTACCGGCCGACCGCATCGGGATCTTCGCACTCGTCTTTTTCGGCGCTTCCGCCTATTCCTATGGCGACCTGGCGATGGTGGCCTTGCGTGCGCGCCGTCGGTTCGAAGTCGAAGCAGCAATCGTTCTGAGTTCGGCCGTGCTGATGCTGGTCATTACAGGCGGCGTGGCTGCGGCGACCAGAAGCCTGGGGTGGTCGGCCGTCGCCTTCGCCATCAGTCGCGCGTTCTACGTCGTCATCACGCTCGGCGTCCTTCGCAAAGTTGGATTGCCGTTGCACCTCAGCATGTCAACGGAGCGCATTCGTCAGACGCTGGTCACCTCATCAGGCTTCGCACTCGATTCAATCCTCACGGCGCTTTCATCGCAAATCGACATGCTCCTGTACGGTGCACTGCTGACAGCGCATGACGTAGGCATTTATCAGGCTGGCGCACGGCTTTGTCAGGCGATCATCCCGGTCGCTGTCGTGCTGTCCACCGTGTACATGCCTGCCTTGTCCTCCAGCGCGATCAACGGCGATGCTCAGGGGTTTCGCCGGACATCCAACCGGCTCCTTATCGAATTCACGGCGCTCGCCATTATCGGCGGTCTGGCATTCGCCTTTGCCGGGCCGTTCGTTACCCATTGGCTGTATGGCGGGCGCTACGATGCGTTGAAGCCGTTATGGCCGGGTTTCGGAGCGTTTGTCATGCTGCGTTTCGCCAGTGCGGCGTTCGGCATTCAATTGGCAGCAGCGGGCCGGGTCAAGGTCAGAATATTCAGCCAGATCGCCGCAGGCTGCGTCCTGCTGCTCGCCGCTCCGCTGCTATTGCCGTCCCACGGCCTCGTCATAACATCCAACCTCGTCGCTCTTTCAGCATGCCTGAACTTTCTCATTCTGTCCGGAGGCGTCCTGTATGCCCAAATGGGTCAGCGCGCCGTGCAATTCGCCTGCCAGGCGAGCGTATTGGCGGGCGCCGGCATGATCTATGCGGCGACCTTATCGGGAATGACCTAGCTATGATCCGACGACTGTTGCGTGGCAAAGCCGCAAAGAAGAAGCTGGAACGTGAGCTTAATTCCCTGCCCCTGCGGGAAAAGTTCAGACATCATGGCGTCGACATCGGCTTGTACAGCTATGGATGCTTCGATTTCCGCCGCGTCCCTCCCGGAACGACGGTAGGGCGATATTGCTCGATTGCCAACACTGCGCAAATTTTCCTGCGAAATCACGGGATCGAGTTCCTTGGACTGACCGCATATCTCTATAATCCCACGCTCGGCACCGTCGATCGCGACATGGTGGAGACTTATCGGCTCGACATCAGCGACGACGTTTGGCTCGGGCACAACAGTATCATTTTGCCTTCTACCAAGAGCATCGGGCGTGGCGCCATCGTCGCTGCGGGCGCGGTGGTAACGAAGCCCGTGCCAGCCTACGCAATCGTCGCTGGCAATCCTGCGCGGGTGATCAGAATGCGTTTCGAGCCACATATCATTGAAGCGATAGAAAAAACACGCTGGTGGGAAAAGACACCGGAAGAGTTGAAAGAGATGATCGCGCAGACACCCGATCTTGTTTTTCGACCGCGGGAATATTTTGCTGCCGATGCCTGACCGCTTTCATGTTGCACCTGCGAAATAGGTCGGATATTCCAGAATCGATGTCAGCCAAAACTCTCCACATCGCCCTGCCCTGGCATAGTCTTGGCCACGGCAATCTCGGCATCGACGCGCTTACGCGGTCGAACATGGCGCTGCTTCGCCGGGCTGCCGATCAGGCTGGGCGCTCGGTGCGGTTCACGACGCTGTGCAGTTCGCTGGCCCCGCCCGCCGACACGATACCGCCGGACGCGACGGTCGGCCCCTCGCCCAATCTGAAGCCACTGCTCAAGGGACGCTCGCCCTTTCTGGCGCTGCTCCGTACGGCCGATCTTGTGGTCGACATTGGCGAAGGCGACAGCTGGGCCGACATATATGGCGGCAAACGCTTTGCCTTCCATGCCGGGACGAAGGTGGCGGCGCTGACGCTGGGCAAGCCGCTGGTGCTTGCGCCGCAGACAATCGGCCCGTTTAACTCTCCCTTTCGCGCGCGCGTGGCCGATGTAATCATGAAGCGCTGTCGCGCCGTGTACGCCCGCGACAATCTGTCGATGCAATATCTGATCGACCATGGCCTGCGGGACAAGGCGGATGAGTTCATCGATGTCGCCTTCAGCCTGCCGTTCGATGCGCAGCCGCGCGGCGCGAACGCGGGCCGAATTGCCGTCGGCCTGAACGTGTCGGGCCTGCTCTATCGCGGCGGCTATACCGGGCGCAACGAGCTGGGCCTGACGATCGATTATGTGGCGTTCACGCACCAGTTGATCGAGGCGTTGCTGGCGCGCGGCGATGTCGACATCCACCTGATCGGCCATGTCGTGCGGTCGGGCGGCAATGACGACGACGGTTCGGTCATTCCCGACCTGATCGAGCGTTATCCCGCCCTGCGCGCCGGCCCGGAATTCTGGGACGCGTCCTCTGCCAAGACGTTCATGTCGGGGCTGGATTTCGTCGTCGGCGGCCGCATGCACGCCTGCATCGGCGCTTTTTCCAGCGGAACGCCGGTGGTGCCCATCGCCTACAGCCGGAAATTCAACGGCCTGTTCAACACGCTGGGCTATCCCCATTTCGTCGATGGCCGCGCAGTCGACACCGAAACTGCCCTGCGCCAGACGATGGCGGCGTTCGACGATCGACCGCGACTGGCGAGCGACATTCAGGCCGGTTTGAAGGTCGCCCATGCCCGGCTGGATCGCTATGTCGATGCCATGGCCGATATTCTGGCGAAGCTGCCATGAGCGCGCAGAACCCCATTGCCGACATCGTGGACAATGGTCTGTGCACCGGATGCGGTGCATGTGTGTCCGCGCTGAAGCGACCGGACATCGCCATGGAGCTTGCCGAGCCGGGCTATCTCCGCCCCCGTGCCGCGCCGCTTTCGCCCGCCGAGACGAAGACGCTGCACGCGGTATGCGCCGGGCGCGAAATCGCCGGACGGCAGCTTGACGCCAAGGCAGATTATCATCCGGTCTGGGGGCCGATTGTCACGCTGGCCACCGGCCATGCGACCGACCCGCAGGTGCGCTATCGCGGATCGTCGGGCGGCGTCATTTCCGCGCTGGCGATCGCTTTGATCGAAAGCGGCGCGGTGGAATTCGTGCTGGCGACCCATGCCGATCCGGACGAGCCGCTGGGTAACGTGACCCGCGCGCTGGGCAGCCGGGAAGAGATCCTTGCGGCGGCCGGCTCGCGCTATGCCCCCTCTTCTCCGCTGGCCGATCTGGAAACACATCTGGCAAAAGGCCGGAAATTCGCCGTCATCGGCAAGCCATGCGACATCGCGTCGCTGCGCCGCATGGCCCGCCACGATCCCCGCATCGATGCGCTGATCCCCTACAAGCTCGCCTTTTTCTGCGCAGGCGTTCCCAGCCGAGCCGGCACGGTGGAGGTGCTACGCGCATTGGGCGTGGAGCGGCAGGCGGTGGCGACGTTCCAGTATCGCGGGAACGGCTGGCCCGGCCTTGCAAAGGCAACGCTGCACAGCGGCGAGGAAGCCAGCATGGACTATAACAGTTCCTGGGGCCAGATCCTGAACCGCCATCTGCAATTCCGGTGCAAGATCTGCCCCGACGGCACGGGCGAAAGCGCCGATGTCGTGTGCGCGGACGCCTGGTACGGTGCCGATGGCTATCCCGACTTTACCGAGCGTGACGGCCGCAGCCTGATCGTCGCGCGCACGCAGGCGGGACAGGCGCTGGTCGATCAGGTCGCGAATGAAGGCCGGGTCGCCATGGACCCGCTGCCGGTCGCCGACATCGCGTTGATGCAACCCTATCAGTTGCTGCGCAAAAGCAATGTCGTCGCGCGGCTGATCGGCCTGTGGATGGCGCGTCGTCACATCCCGCGCTTTCGCGGGCTGAAACTGCTGCGGCTCGCCACGCGCACCTCGCCAGAGACGCAGGCACGCAACCTGTGGGGCACATTCCGGCGATCTGGCGGAAAGCGCCTGACATGAATGCGAAGGCACAGGGCAAGACCGCGATCGTCCTGGTCAACTGGAATGGCTGGCGCGACAGCATCGCGTGCATTCGCTCCTGTCTCGCCCTGCGCGATGCGCCGTTTCGCATCATCCTGTGCGACAATGCCTCCGCCGATGGCTCGGTGGACCATATCTTAAGCTGGGCACGCGGCGAGGTCGCGGCGGAAACCGATCCGCACAGTCCGGTGCCGCTGACCGATGCCATGCCAAAGGGCGTCGCGCTGCTCGATCGTGCCGCTGCCGAGGCGGGCGACGATGGCGGCGATGCGCAATTGATCGTCGTGCCCACGGGCGGCAATCTGGGCTTTGCGGGCGGCAACAATGTCGGCCTGCGCTGGGCCATGGCGCGCGATTTCGACTATATGTGGCTGCTCAACAACGACACGGTGGTGCCACCCGATGCCCTGTCCACGCTGATCGCGCATCATGACGCAGGCGATGGAAAGCTTGGCCCCTGTGGCTCGGTGCTGCTGGAATATGAAGACCCGGCGCATGTTCAGGCGCTGGCCGGTGCGATGGACATGCGCAATGCGCAGGGGCGGCATCTGGGCGTCGGGCTGAACGCGGGCGAACTGTCCCCCATCGGCGATGTGGCCACGCTGCCGGGCGTGGGCGCGCAGGATCTTGTCTATCCGGTTGGCGCATCCATGCTGGTCAGCCGTGCATTCGTCCAGCAGGTCGGGCTGATGGAGGAAAGCTATTTCCTCTATTATGAAGAGGCCGACTGGGTTTGCCGCGCGCGGGGCCGCTTTACCCCCGCGATCGCCGCGACCAGCCATGTCTATCATCGCCACGGCGCCTCTGCGGGGTCGACCTCCGACGGACGCTCGGTCGGGTCGGTCAGCTTTCTTTATCGCAGCCGCCTGCTGTTCGCCCGCCGTTTCATTGGCAAGCGCCCCCTTTCCGTGGTCATCAGCATGGCAGAAGAGGCGGCCCGCGCGCTGGCGCGCGGACGCACCGCGAAGTTGCGTGCCATGACCCGCGCGATCCGCGGCAAGGTGAACGTTCCCTATACCGGGCGAACATCGTCCTCCATCTGATGCGCATTCTCCATATCCTTCACGAATTTCCGGTGCCGCCCAACAGCGGCATTCGATGCGACATGTGGCGTCGCCTGCTGGCCTTTCGAGAACTGGGTCATCAGGTGATGGCGCTCACCTGGATACCGGCGGGCCAGAGCATTGCGGAGCACCAGCTTGCCGAGGTCGAAGCGGCGTGCGACGACCTGATGCTGCTGAAGATCGGGAGCGATGCCGGCGCCAAGGCGCGGCGCATCTGGAACCTTCGCCGGCATCCCTCTTATGTCGCCGCCCGGATACCGGCCGGCCCCGACCTGCGCGATGTCGAACGGCGGGCGGCACAATTCGCTCCCGACCTTATCTGGGTGGAGGGCATTCACCCAAGCTGGCTTGGCCTGCATCTGCGCGCGCGCCTGGGCGTGCCGCTCGCCTATCGCTCGCACAATGTCGAGCATCGCTACCTGCCTGAACAGGCCCGCCTGGCGCGATCCATGCGGCAGCGGCTGGCGCTGCGCGCAGGCTGCCTTGGCCTTGAACGTGCGGAGCGTACCATGATGCGCGATGCCGACCATGTGTTCGACATTTCGCATGAGGACGCGGCCTTCTGGCGTGCGCAGGGCGCGCAACGCATCGACGTGCTGATGCCGCAGGCTGACCCGGCCATTCTGGCCACAGCCGCCCGCCCCGCCGATGCGCGGGACATCGATCTGCTCTATGTCGGCAGCCTTTCCAGCCCCAACAATATCGCGGGCCTGCAATGGTATTTCGATCAGGTTCACCCCGCCGTGATCGCGGAGATACCGGACCTTGCGATAACTGTCGCCGGACGCGCGCCGCCCCCGGCGCTGCGGGCGCTATGCGAAGGGGCAGGCGCTATGCTGATCCCCGACCCGGCCGACATATCCGATCTGATCGGGCGAGGCCGGGTGATGCTGAACCCCATCCTCCACGGCAGCGGCGTCAACATCAAGACCATCGACATGCTGGCAAGCGGGCAGCCGGTCGTCACCACGACAAAGGGCGGGCGCGGCATCGCGCAGGCCGTGGCCGCCGAACTCAGCATTGCCGATGATCCGGCAGCTTTCGCCCGCTTGATCGTAGAGAAAATACGCGAAATGCGGCAAGGCTCTGGCACGGCGGATCGCCGGTCGCTGATAGAGGCGGAGTTCGGTGCGGCTGCCGTCGGGCGGGCACTTGCCACCATGAAGGAAGGAGCCGCGCAATGATCCGATCCCTTCTGATCGCGCTGGGCAAGAAGGTGAAGGGGGACGTATTCACCATCAATCCCGATCTGCCGCTCAGCGCCATTTTAAGCTTCGTTCTGATACGGATCGGCGCGCTGCTGCGCGGTTTGCGGCACCGCCCCTTTCTGGCGCGGGGAACGGGCAGCATCCTGTTCATCGGTCCACGCGCGAAGCTGCGCACGCGCAGCAAGGTGACGATCGGGAAAGGCGCCACCATCGGCGATCATTGCCTGATCCAGGGGCTGTCGCGCCGGGGCGTGCGGATCGGCGCGGGCGCGAACATCGGCGCCTATACCATCATCATGCCCACCAGCGTGATGCGCAACATGGGCGAAGGGTGCGACATCGGCGCCAATAGCGGGATCGGCCAGTTTTCCTATATCGGGTGCAGCGGCGGCGTGACCATCGGGCGCGATGTCATCATGGGCCAGTACATCAGTTTCCACACGGAAAATCACATCTTCGACGATCTGGAAAAGCCCATCGTCGCGCAGGGCGTGCGCAAGGCACCGATCGTCATCGGCGACGATTGCTGGATCGGCGCAAAGGTCACCTTTCTTTCCGGCGCCAATGTCGGGCGCGGCTGTGTGGTCGCGGCGGGAGCGGTGGTGCGCGGAGACATACCGCCCTATTCCGTGATCGGCGGCGTTCCCGCACGCATCCTGAAAAGCCGCAAGCCGGGCGATCCCCTGCCCTCCGAAGCCGCTCTGCAACAGGCCGCTGCGGTAACCGCGCGTTAGAGCGTCAGCGCGTTGCGCCGGCCGGCACGATCCGCGTGGTGAAGCGACTGCTTGGCGCGGTCACTTCAAAATAGACGGATCGGCTATGCGGTCGCCCCGGCACATCGGGATCGTCCATGATATAGACGCGCCCGGCCTGCCCGGCCGAGATGCTGAGCGTCAGGGACTGGTCCCCGCATTGCAGCTTTGCCGTCCACTTCTGAACTGCGGCCGTCACCTGTATATTGCGGAAGAAGGCAAAGCCCGCCCCCTGCGGCGCGCCGGTCGGCGATGTCGGAATGGCCGACGACAGGGCGCAGCCGGAGTGGAACAGCACCCCCAGCCGGTGATCGCCGCCGCCGCCATCGACCGCGGTCGTTTCCGTGAATGCGCCGTCCGCTCCAACGGCAAAAGCGCGCTCTGCCGAACCTTTCGGTCCAAGCGGTGCGAAGCGTGCCGTCAATCCGCTGTCACTGCTCGCCTCCAGCACGCCGGGGCCGGGCCATTTGTGCCCCTGACCATCGATCAGGGGCATGTTGTGCCCCACCGACTGGCGAATATAATCCAGGAACAGGTTCGAACCATAAGCGACCAGTCCCGCTGGCTCGCTGACCCGCGCGCCGCGATACCGCAGTTGATAGGATAATGCGTTGCGCTGGGCATGCGACTGGTTCGGCTGGCCATAAGTGATGAAGACTTCCCACCCGCCTTTTCGCAACATAGCGATCTGCCAGCCCTTTTCGAGCGAAAGGCCCTGCCGCACGGGCGGCTGATCGCGCACCTGAACAGAAACCGGATCGATGATCGTATCCCAGGAGATCGGCATTTTGCCGACCCGGATCGGCATGGTCCGCTGGGTCAGCGGAAGCAGGCTGTAATCCCATGTCGATGCGCCCGGCGCACTGTCGCCCACGACCGGCATCGTCAGATCCGAATAGGCGAAGGTCGTGGGGGCAAGCAGTATGTTCTGCGTGACCAGCGCCGCCCGCTCCACACTGCCGAACATTCCGCGCAGCGACGCGGCCTCGAACAGCGAAGCCAGCGCCCTGACCGTATAGCCGTTGTAGGACAGGCTGGGTTCGTACCACAGATAATCTTCCGTCACGCCGCCCGATAACAGGGAATAGACGCCGCCTTGGCCGCGCATCGCGGCATCGAACGCGTCCTTCCGGCCCAGATGCAGCGCGATCGCCGCGCGGGCCGCCGCTTGCCACACCGCGATGTTCCGGCCCGAACTCTTGCTGTCCGGCTCGCTCAGCATGGTGAACAGGGGCCGGAACAAGCCCTGGTTCCATTTCGCCCAGCGCGTCCCGTCAACAACTTCCTTCAACAGGCGGGCAGCATCGGCCAGCCGGAACGCAGCGGTCGCCTCGTCCAGGCTTTGCCCCATCATCCGGGATTGGCCCTGCCGCGTCTGGACCGGCCATCGCGTGTAATTCTCTGCGTAGAAATCCAGCCGGCTCGCCGCCCAATCGGCCATCGCCCGATCACCCGTCAGCCGGTAAAGTCGCGCCGCCTCCTGCACCGCCGCAATGCTGCGCGACCGGTTGATCGCCACCCACGCGCCATGCAGCTTGGCGTTTGCGGGCTTCGTCGAGTCGGGTTCGGGCATGTCGTCGCGCCAGGCAATGGGGCGTCCATTCGATGGGTCGACCAGATCATGGCCCCAACCCGCGATATACTGCACCTTGTCATTCCACTGCATCGCGGTGCGCGTGACGTTGGCGCGGGCCGCGGTCCAGCGGCGCAATATCGGGTCATTGTCGACCCGTGCACGGATGTCGTCCCAGTTTTCCCGCGCCACGCGCACCGGCAATGGTGCCGGTCCGGCGATCTTCCATTCCGCGCCATAGGCAGCCAATTGCTGGTCGGGCAGATTCAGCATGTCCGCCGCGGCCGGAGGGCTGGTCGGTGCCGCCACCGCAAATGCCATGGCGACCAGCATACAGGCAATCGGCGCGCTCTTCATGGCTAGGCCTCTTTCAGTGCGGGCACCCAACGGACAAGATTATCGAGAAGGCGGGTCCGCATCGTTTCCGATGAAAACTCGTGGGCGAACCGCTCCAGCGCCGCTTTGCCCTTCTCCTGCACCATCGCGGGGTTCGCAATCGCTTCCCTCAGGCATTGCGCCAGAGCCTGCGGATCGCGCGGCTGAAAGAGCCAGCCGCATTCCGGCTCGACGATTTCCACCAGCCCGCCATGTGCCGCGACAACGGGTGCGCGGCCATGCGACATCGCTTCGATGGCGACACGGCCGAAAGGTTCCGGCAGCTTGGACGGGACGGCAACGATGTCCGCCCAGGCATAGGCCTGCGCCGGATCGTCCATGAACCCCTCGATACCTATCATTTCATTCAGGTCCAGCCGTCCGATCTGCGCCTTCAGCATCTCGATCGGGGCCGGGTCGTCGCGGAAGACGCTGCCGATGATGCGTACCCGGATGCGGGCGCGCTCACCCTCATTCAGCAGTCCCAGCGCGTCGATCAGCAGGTCCTGGCCCTTCCAGTCGCTGATCCGCCCCAGCATCGCCAGGCGCAGTGGCCGATCGCTGTCGAAAGCGGACGGAACCGATGGTGGCTGCGCACCCTCGATCGGGTCGACGCCATTGTAGACGACGGCCTGCCGCTGGCTTGACGGCCGGTCGAACGCCTGCCCGGTCGCCCCGCTATTGTAGATCAGGCCGCCATTGCCGAAAGCGCAGAGCGCGCGGATGACCGGCATCGCCTTGGGCTTGGGAATCTCGCGCACGTGGATGACCGACTTGCGCGGTGCCAGCCGGCTGGCCAGCATATAATCGGCGACCACGGCGGTGTTGATATAGACCAGGTCGGCCCGCGCCAGATCGATCCCGGCGCGCAGCAAATACCATGGCAGCGCGATCGTGCCTTTCAGCAGCGTCTTGACCGGCTCTGCCAGACGCAGGATCGCCAGGCTGCGCACCTGAACCCTGTCGGCCAGTCCGGCGAAGAGGGGATTGAGCGGCCCTTCACCCGGCAGCACGACCGTAATATGCGCGCCGGGGAAGCTCTCCCGCAACGCGCTGACGGCCTGCAGGAAGCTGCGATCCGATCCGTAAAGCTCGACACCCTGATGGATGCAGACGATCCTGGGCGATCCGCCCATCGCGATCAGGCCACCAGCTTCGCACGCTCGACCAGCGGCTTCCACCAGTCCTCACGCGCCAGATACCAGGACAGCGTTTCGGCGAAGCCCTGCGGGAAATCGCGGCGCGGTTCGTAACCCAGTTCGGAACGGATCTTCGTCTCGTCGATCGCATAGCGGCGGTCATGGCCCTTGCGATCCTGAACATAGGTCTTCAGCTCGGTCGACGAACGCCCCTGCGCTGCTGGCGCGTTGGGGAAACGGCGGGCGAGTTCGGGCTTGGCGGCAAAGGCGGCATCCACGCCCTTGCAGATTTCCTCGATCACGGTGACGTTGGGCAATTCCTGACCGCCACCGACATTGTAGGTTTCGCCGATCCGGCCGTTGCGCAGGATCAGTTCGATGCCAAGGCAATGATCCTCCACATGCAGCCAGTCGCGCACATTCATGCCGTCGCCATAGATCGGCAGGCTGCGGCCCGACAGCGCGTTGAGCGTGAAGAGCGGGATCAGCTTTTCGGGAAACTGGAACGGCCCGTAATTGTTCGAGCAGTTGCTGGTCGTCGTTTCCAGGCCATACGTGTGGTGATAGGCGCGCACCAGATGGTCGCTGCCCGCCTTCGACGCGGAATAGGGCGAATTGGGCGCATAGGGCGTGTCTTCATGGAACGCCGGATCGTCCATTTCCAGCGAGCCATAGACCTCGTCCGTGGACACATGATGGAAACGGTGCGGCTTGCCCGTGCCCTTGTCCAGCCAAGCGGACTTCGCCGCCTTCAGCAGGCTGTGCGTGCCCACGACATTGGTGGTGACGAAGGCGTCGGGGCCGGTGATCGAGCGGTCGACATGGCTTTCCGCTGCAAAATGGACGATCGTATCGATGGCATGATCGTCGATCAGCTTGCTGACCAGCGCGGTGTCGCAAATGTCGCCGACCACCAACTCCACACCGTCCAGCCCGTCGAGGTTGGCGGGATTGCCGGCATAGGTCAGCACGTCGAGCACCACGATGTTATCCTGGGGCGAAACCTTACGCCAATGGTGGACGAAATTCGCGCCGATAAAACCGGCGCCACCGGTGACGATCAGGTTGCTCACTCTTGCACTCCCTCAATCTGCGACGCCGTGCAAATAGGCACCCGCCGCAATCCTCATATCTGCGCCGCGATATGCCGCATCGGGTTGCCGGTTGCAAGAAATTGCTGCACCGCAGCGCATGGAGAGTTGCTTTAGGTTAAAGGCTGTATTGTTACGTAAGCATATCAAAGCTGGCGATTTTTACATTCATTCTACTACCGGCATTAACTCTATTCTTACACCACGACCCTAAAAAAGGAGCAGATGCTCCCAAAGCGAAGACCGCCGCAACGGCGACTCCTGCGGGACTTTTTCCAGCGGAACAGGTGTCGTTGTGTCCTTTCATTATCGCTCCAGGGATTTTCAACCCAGCCCGGATTTCGTCGATCGCCGGAATTTTCTGAAATGGGGCGGTCTGGGCTGTCTTGTCCTTGGCGGCTGCGGTGGCGGCTCGACCGGGGCAAGCCCCGGCGCTGTGTCCGCCGCTCCGCAAGGCAGCGTCGTCGCGCCACCGACGCCAACACCTACGCCGGTCGAAAACACGGCCAAGACAAAGACGCAGTTCGGCGTGAATTGTTATGACCTGTTCTACAAATTCATGTGGTCGCGCCTGCCGTTCGACCCGCTATCGCGCCTTAAACCGCTCAAGGACATGGGGATCACACTTGTCCGCTTCTCCGCCGGCCCGTTCTGGCCCGACGACTGGAAGGTCTGGGAAGCCGACCCCGAAAAGCATCTGCGCGCGCTGGATACCGTGTTCGATGCCGCCGACAGCCTGGGTATGCAACTGGTCCCATCCGTCATCTGGTATCCCGGCGGCCTGTCCGATCATCTTGGCGAACGTTACTCAGCCTGGGGCGACGCCAATTCGGCATCGCGCCGTTACATGGCCCGGCACGCAGGCACCATTGCCCAGCGCTATGCCCGCCGCTCGTCGCTGCTGATGTGGGAATTCAGCAACGAAATGAACAGCTTTGCGGATCTGCCGAACGGCTATCAGTTCTGGCCCTCCATCAAGCCGGAAGTGGGCACGTTTACCGAGCGCACGCTGTCCGACAACGTCACCATCGTCGATATCCAGAACAGCTATCGCCATTTCAACGATGTCGTCCGGCAATATGATACAACGCACCCGATCGGGTCCGGCAGTCACACGCCGCGCGAAAACCAGATCCATGGCGCCAGCGGCAGCTATGCCCTCGATACCCGCGACCAACTGATCCAGGCGATGGAGCAGAGCATGGTGCCCGAATACAAGGTGCTTTCCGTCCATCTGTACGCCAAGCATATTGCCAAGCGCTTCGATGCCAGCGGCACCACCTATCTGGAAATGCTGCAACTGGCGAAACAGACGGCCAACAAGCACGGGGCCAAGCTGTTCCTCGGCGAATTCGGCGTGCCCAAATCGGATGACAGTGCCGCCGACAGGGCAGCGTTGAAAGCCATGATTGCGGACATCAAGGCGGCCGGCGTCGATTATGCCACCATCTGGAACTACGACTGGGACTATCAGGCGGACTGGAGCATCACGGCGACCAACCAGCGCCTTTGGATGCTGGACGAAATCAAGGCGGCGAACGCCTGATCCAACGGGATCGGCGCTCGCCGCTTTGACCCGCTTACTCGGCGGCGATCGCGTCCATCATCACCCGCAGGTTGGAGCGCCAATGTGGCGTCGGCCCGCCTAGCGCGGCAAAGGTCGACGTCTTGTCCAGCACGGAATAGGACGGCCGCGTCGCGGGGGTGGGATAATCGCTGGTCGCGATCGGGATGACCGGCACCGCGTCCTTCAGCAGGCCGCGCGCCAGCGCTTCCTCCTGAATGGCCACCGCGAAATCATACCAGCTGGCCGCCCCTGCATCGGTATAATGATGCAGGCCACGGACATCTTTTTCTGCCATCGCCCAAAGGGCAGCTGCCAGCCCCGGCGCGTAAGTTGGCGTCCCGACCTGATCGCCGACCACGCGCACCTCCGGTCGCTCACCCATCAGGCGCAGCATCGTCCGCACGAAATTGCCGCCCGTCGGTGCATAGACCCAGGCCGTCCGCACGATCAGCGCGCCCTCGCCCGCCGCCTGCTCCCCCGCCAGCTTGGTGCGGCCATAGGCGCTGAGCGGATTGGTTGCCGCGTCGGGTGCATAAGGCGTTCCGGCCTTGCCATCGAACACGAAATCCGTCGACACGTGGACCAGACGCGCGCCATGCGCGTTGGCCGCCTGCGCCAGATGAGCGACCGCCGTCGCATTGATGGCAAGAGCCAGCGGCTCTTCACTTTCGGCCTTGTCCACAGCGGTATAGGCAGCAGCATTCAGGATCAGGTCCGGCTTTTCCGCCGCGACCACGGCATCGACGGCGCCCGCATCGGTGATGTCCAGCGTGTCGATGTCATGCGACACGATGACAACGCCCGCCGGTGCCGTGGCGGCCAGACCACGGCCCAACTGGCCCTTGCCTCCGACGATCAGCGCCCTCATGCGAATGCCTCGATCTCAGCCAGTGGTTTGCCCTGCTTGTCCTTTGCCGACAGCTGCGGCTCTATCCCCTCCAGCGGCCATTCTATGCCGACCGTCGGGTCGTCCCAAGCCAGCGAATGTTCGTTCGCCGGTTCATAGAATGACGTGCATTTGTAGAGGAAATCGGTGCCGTCCTCCAGGCTGACGAAGCCATGGGCGAAGCCGGGCGGCACCCAGAACATCCGCTTGTTCGCGGCGGACAGTTCCACCCCCGCCCATTTCCCGAACGTGGGAGAGGACTTGCGCAGGTCGACCGCGACATCCCACACCCGCCCCGCAACGACGCGCACCAGCTTGCCCTGCGGATTGGGATTCTGAAAATGCAGCCCGCGCAGCACGCCCCGCGCCGACCGGCTGTGATTATCCTGAACGAATTGAAGATCCAGTCCCAGATCCTTGAAAACGCTGGCATTCCAGCTTTCCAGGAAAAAGCCGCGATCGTCGCCGAATACCTTGGGTTCGATGATCAGTAGATCCGGGATGTCGGTCGGAACGATGTTCATGCAATCGCTCCCTGCCCTTGCAGCAGGCCCAGCAGATATTCGCCATAGCCGCTCTTGCGCAGCGGCGCGGCGAGCTTTTCCAGCTGCGCGTCGTCGATCAGACCGCGCCGCCAGGCGATCTCCTCCGGACAGCAGATCTTCAGGCCCTGCCGCTCCTCGGTCACGCGCACATAAAGCGCAGCGTCGATGAGCGAACCATGCGTGCCGGTGTCGAGCCAGGCATAGCCGCGGCCCATGATTTCGACATTCAACGTGCCCGCTTCAAGGTACAGGCGATTGAGGTCGGTGATTTCCAGCTCACCGCGCGGGCTGGGCTTCAGGTCGCGCGCCAGGTCGACCGCATTGCCGTCGTAGAAATAAAGCCCGGTGACCGCATAGTTCGACTTTGGCTTTTCCGGCTTTTCTTCAATGGTTTCCGCGCGGCCATTGGCATCGAATGACACCACGCCATAGGCACGGGCATCCTGCACATAATAGCCGAACACGGTCGCCCCGTCCTCGCGCGAATCGGCCCGCTCGAGCAGGTCGACGAGGCCATGGCCGTAAAAAATGTTATCGCCAAGAACGAGCGCGGACGGATTGTCCCCGACGAACTCCGCCCCGATATGATAAGCCTGCGCCAGACCGCCAGGGTCAGGCTGCACCGCATACTGCAACTCCATGCCCCAGTCCGAACCATCGCCCAGCAACGCCTTGAACGCCGCCTGATCGTGCGGTGTGGTGATGATCAACACTTCCCGAATACCCGCCAGCATCAGGGTCGAGAGCGGGTAGTAGATCATCGGCTTGTCGAAGACCGGCATCAGCTGTTTCGACACAGCTTTCGTCAGCGGATAAAGCCGTGTGCCCGACCCGCCGGCCAGTATGATTCCCTTACGCATATATTCTCCTGCTGGATCGGCGCGGAACCTAGGGCTGAATTTTCACAACTGCAACTTTTCGCTGCACTGCGGCGTAGGTCTGCGTGACGAAAGAGGGTTAACGGGGCCAGTTTATTGGCGGGAAGCCAAATTCTTCAGGTCCATTATTTGGATGTTTCGGGCCTCGTAATCTGTTCCCGGCGTGCGTGATGTGCCGCCTCAGTTGTGCGTTTGGACACCAAATTCGGGCAGACCGCTTGACCCGACAGCCACACCTTCGACGCCTTCAGGTCGCCCGCCTCTCAGGCTCAGCTGCCTCCATCTGTCCACGAAGCGATCGCCATGACACGCCTATCGTACCGATCGGCTCTGAAAACCCTCCATTTTCGAGTCATCCCCATTTGATAAGTCCGACGGTTCGTCGCAACGCACGCACAACGGAACGACATCGGACATCATCATGCACGTTGCGAAATGGGTTTTCGCGCGACGCCCTTCGGCGCGGCGCGCGATTGTGAAACTGCGCCTTGCAGCGCCCGTCATTGCCATGGCCCTTACCCTTCCCGCCTGCTCGGAAAGCAGCACCTTTTACGCGATGCAGACGCCGCCGAAGGTGGAGGGCAAGGTTCGGCTGCTGGTCGTGGGGAACAGCATCACGCGCCATTCGCCCAGCAAGGAAAAGCAGTGGGACCATGATGCCGGGATGGCGGCGCCGGACACCGCGCATGACTATGCGCATCTGTTCGCGCGCTCGCTCGGCCTCGACACCGCCGTCCATGTCCGCAACTTCTATCCGTTCGAGACGGAGCCGGGCGCGGCCGACCAGTTGATCGCGTCGCTGAAACCGGCGTTGGCCCGCAAGCCGGAAATCGTCGTCGTGCAGCTTGGCGACAATGTGAAGCAATACCGGCTCGACCAGCTCTGGTCCTTCTCCGGCACCTATCGCAAGCTTTTGGCAGCGGTGAAGCCGGGTCGGCGGCTCTATTGCGTCTCGACCTTCTGGAGCCATTCGCTGACCGACGGCGTGATCGAGCGCGCCTGCAACGAAGCGGGCGGGCACTATGTCTATATCGGCGACATCTATGACGCGCCGGGCAATCCCGATCGGGCGAAGGTCGACTATGCCAATGCTGGAGTGGACAAACACCCCAAGCGCTATGGCATGGCGCAGATTGCCGCCCACCTGACTGCCGCCGCACGCAAGGACGGCGTGGCGCTACAACCCGCCGCCTCGTTCGCCACGGCAATTGCCGGGCGTGATCGGTCAGCCGTTCAACCTCCTAAGTAACTGCGCCTCTCAAGCCTCCTACGCGGCGGACGCGGCGGACGATTCCGAGTCTTGCAGTAGCGCGATAGCGAGCCGATTTCGGTTTAAGGCAGAAAGCGCGCGGAAACCCCTGCTTTCCTTGCACATTTATTTGACAAGCGTTTTTCACTCTCGTTATTGAGGGTTCGTAGAAGTGGGGAAAATCATGGACATAGCTTTTTTGCGCGTTTCGCGCCTATGACGACTTTTGGCCTGGAAATTCGATCTAATCGTCAGCGACCGGACTGGCTCCAGCCTGACGAGATCGTCGAGGTTGAAATAGAAGGTTGGCCCTGGATCGGCACGGCCGATAAATTCAAATGGGCCGATGTCACGTCATTCAAGCTTCCGGAAGATCATGCTTTCTATCGAAATCCCGAAGCTTTCCAGGCAGCCTGAGCAAGGCACGGAAGGACGGCCTGGCGCTGCGCCCCGCCGTCCCCGGAAAGGCCCTCGCCGCCGCGCGCTGATCGATCAGGCGATGGCGCGCTTGGGCAGCACCGCCCGGAACGCATCGGCGACATGCTTGCCCGCCGGTTCCACGCCCGACAGCGCGGGACCGACGACGCCGCGACCATTGAGGTGGGTGTTGTCGGCCTGCATGAAGCCGCCTGCCGTCGCCATCGGCCCAGTCGACCCCATCGCGGTATAGAGGTCCGCGCCGTCAAACACCTTCGTACCGTAGCTGCCCGCCTTCAGACTGGTGAGGGCTGCGGCACGGGCGGCTTTCAGCGTGTCATATTGCCCGGTCGTCGCCCCGCCCGGATTGAAGCAGGACAGGCCGATCATCACCTCATAGCCGCGATTGAGATAGTAGTTGGCGATGCTTTCCAGCGCCGCCTGATACTGCGCCTGTGTCGCCGACACATCGGACTGCGCGTTCTGGATATAGATGATCTTGCGCGTCACGCCGCGCACCCGCTGCATTTCCTCATGCAGGCGCGCCAGCATCCCATAGGGATCGAAGCCCCGGCCCATCTGCGCCTCGGTGAACACGGTGCCGAACTGCCCGCCATAGGGCGCGCTCGACGTCCCGCTCTCGCATTTCCATGTAAGGTCACCGTCCGTGATGGTCGCGCCAAGGGCGGTGAAGGCGAAATTGGCGGGCGTCGAACAGAGCACCTTGCCCGACCCGCTATTGGCCGCCGACACGGTATAGGTGCCGGTGCCGCCAGTCCCGGTGCCGAGTGCCGTGATCTGCAGGGCCTGCGTGATCTGGTTGCGATAACCGGCATAGCCATAGAGATACTGGCCGACGGCCAGCGTCCCCTTGGCAACGCTCGTGACGGTCATCGTCGTGCCGCTGAAATCGGCGGTGAAGCGTGCGCCAGCCGATTTCTTGCCGTTGGCGGTGTAGAGCATGTAATCCAGTTGCGTCTCGAAGCCCGCGCCGTTGACCAGCACCGGGCTACTGCCGCTGGCGAAGGCCGCGCCGTCCTCTCCGCCCGCCACCTGCACCCATACCGGGCTGTCGCTGCCCGCCGTGGGTGCGATGCGCGCACCGGCAAAGCCCTTGTCCTCTGCCGCGCTCGGCAAGCGGCGCTGATAGCCGACCTGGCTGAAACTGTCATAGGTCGCCATCTGCCCGGCGACATGGGCCAGGAACGAGGCCGATCCGATCGCCCCGTTGATCATCTGCGGCTCATAGCCCCAGTCCCACAGCGCGTCATAGACATAGGGCCACCAGCCCCCGGTGCGCGCCTTGGCCGGACCGATCGGGCATTGCAGCCCCTTGGGATTGCGCAGGCTGCCGAACGCCTGCGGATAGGCGGCCCGATCGGTTTCCAGCACATTGCCGCGCTCGTTCGACTGGCCGATGATCCCGATCAGCACCTTCTCACGCGACAGGCGCGAAAGTGCGGTGCCCGCCAACGCGCGGGCCATGAAATCCATTCCCATCGCTTACTGCTCCAACCGATAGACGAGCGAACCAGACGCGACCGCCAGATCGAGATAGTAAGTCGCGCCCGCTACGCTTTCCTCCGCCACCGGCTCGTTACAGTTGGCCGAAAATTGTGCCCAAGGCTGACCGGCGGCCGTCAGCGGGTTGCGCGTGGCGCCCGCGTCGGTCGACCGCAGCAAGCGCACAAGCCCGGTCCAGTTCCCCTGCAACGTCAGGACGATCGCCCGGCCAAGTTCCGGCGCGAACGGTCCGGCCAGCAACGCGCCGGTCGCTGTGCCCGCAAGCGCGCCGCTGGTTGCCGGGCGCAGGGTGCTGCTTACCGGAAGCGGCGAGGTCAGGTCCACGGCGGTCGCGGCGGCGCCGTCTGCGCCAAAGCTCAGCGCGACCTGCGGCACATAGCCCGCTGGCGCATCGATTTCGGAAGGGGGCAAGGGCATGGGCATCTCCATATGTTTCTGTTTTGTTCTATTTTGCCCGACAGGCTGTAGGACAGCCTTTTCTTCCCGCCATATGAAAAGGGGCCGGAAGCATCGCCTCCGGCCCCTTGCCATTCTCTCTTGCGATGGCGCGCAACGCGCCCTCGCCACAGCCTGCTCAGATGAACAGATAGTCGCTCGACGTCAGGCTGGTCACGCCCTGCAGCGTGATATGGTCGACGCCGCCGGTGTAATGGATGGACCAGGCATCGCCGCTGTCATGCACCAGCGTAGCGCCGCTGCCGTAACCCTCGAACTTCAGCAGGTCGTGCTCCACGCTGCCGGTGCTGACGGCGTGGAAATCCTGCACCGTCACAACGCCGACCTCACCCTTCTTGAACAGGAAGGTATCGTTGCCGTCGCCACCGATCAGCGTGGCGATCTTCGCCGTCCCGGCCGTCATGACATCGCCCTTGGCCGTTCCGTGCTTGACGATGCTGGTGTCACCACCATCGGCATGGCTCTGCGTAACGATACCGGCCGCATCCCGGCTGGTGACGTCATAGCTCAGGCTGTTGATGGTCAGCGAACCCTTGCCATAGAACGGCTCGGAACCAAGATCGATCTGGTTCACATATTCATCCGGCGAAACGATGCCCATCGCCTGCAGTTTTTGCAGCACGTCCTTCACGTCGATCGTGCCGGCCAGATAATCCTTGTCGGGGATCAGCGCGGTGTAATTGTCGATATGGTAGATCGTGGCGGAATAATTGCCGTCGGTGTAGGTTCCGATCTCCTTGCCATATCCCATCGCATCGCCGCGATGCAGCCAGATCATGACTTCGTTCGTGATGTCGGACCAGATGCCGTTGGGCTTGTTGGTCAGCCATATGTCGTAGGAGGTGTCGAAGCCGCCCACGTCCCCGCCCTGCGTCACGTTGAACGAGGTTTTGAAATCATCCAGATTCTTGATCTGGACGGGCAGCACATGCGCCGGGTCGAACTCTCCCTCGGCATCGTTGAACGTATCCGCGCCGAACAGAACCGAGGGGTAACCCAGAACCTTGGTCCAGCTATATTGCATGGTCGGCGGATAATCCCAGTTGAACGTCGTTCCGCTGGTGATCGCATGGGGGTCGTAAGACGCCGCGACGGTATAATCCGTGCCATAGGTGAAGTCGCCCGAACCCCAGGTATTGTTCAGGACGACCCAGCCGTTATTGGTCGCCCACGACTTCGCGCCTTCAATCTTGGAAATGATGGAAAAATTATCTTCCGTCAGTTCGCTTGCCTTTACGCCCTTCAAGGTCACGCTGTCGGTGCTGGACAGCTTGATGACCGTGTCCGCGCCGACCTGCGTGAAGGTCGACTTCAGGTCGTCAAACGTCGCATAGCTCGCCGCGCCTTTGGCCGTCGCGTTGTTGAAAAGACCGTATCCGTCGATCTTCAGCACGTCGGCCCCGGCGCCGGTAGCGCTGAACCCGGCGATCGCCTTCGCGCCCGAGCCGCTGGTATAGCTGAACACTTCCTGCTTCGTGTCGACCACAGCGGCGGCGACGGCAACGGGCGCAAGCACCGCGGCCGTGAATGTATAGGCGCCCTTGCTGGTGATCAACTTCGATGCTCCGCTTATGTCGACCCCGTTCAGCTTCGCGCCTTCGATGTTCAGATTGCGGTCTTCCAGCGTCAGCGTGTTGAACGCATCGTTCAGGAACGTGATCGTGACGTTATGACTGCCCGGTGCCCAGTTGCCGTGCAAGGTCAATGTGTCCTGCTGTCCGGTCATCCGGACGGCTGATGCGGTGAATGTGCCGCCAACCTGCACGCCATCGACCGCCACCGTATATTGTGCGTTGCCGCCGGTGAAGAGATCCTGCGTTACCTTGACGACCAGCGTATCCTTGCCCTCGCCCGCCTCCAGGTTCACGCCCTGCTGCTTGGCCACCGGGTTCAGGAACTCGAAATTGGCCGCCGTCAGCTTCGTCATGTCGACGTTCTTGAGGGTGATCGCATTGTTCGCGTCCAGACGCAGAACCGTGTCCTTGCCCTGCTGCGACGTGCGCAGCTTCAGGTCGCCGAAATTCTCGATCATGTAATTCGACAAGCGAATGACGTCGGCATCCGGCCCGCTGACGGTGAAATCGGTAATCACCTCACGCCCGTCGCCGCGCTTCTCCACGAAAACATCGTGTCCAGCGCCGCCCGACAGGATGTCGTCGCCATAGCTGCCGGTGATGATGTCCCGCCCGCTTCCGCCGTACAGCTTGTCCGCGCCGCTGGTGCCCGTCACCTTGTGCACGGCATCCGTCATGAAGTCGTAGCTGCCAGTGCTCCACAGCTTGTTCACTTTGCCGATGAAATCGACCCCATTATACGATGCGCCCACGATGGCCAGGTTGCTGTCCCCGCCCGTTGCGGCATCATATTGCCCGTTCAGGAACTTGATCGAAACCTTGTGCCCGTCATCGCCCCAATTGCCCAGAAGCGTGAACGTGTCATAGGCGCCGGTCTTGTACACGGATGATATGGTGTAAACGTCGCCCACCTGCACGCCATCCACCAGAACGGCGAACTTCACGTTTTCGCGAAAATAATCCTGAGCGACCTTGAGGACCAACACGTCCTCGCCCACGCCGAAAGTCTGTGAGACAGGCGCCTGAACGCCTGTCGTCGAAGTTAGAATGGTCATGACTACCCCGATCCCGAAAGATTTTGCCGCTGAGAGTGAATTTTCTTTTCGGGATGATTATCGGATGGCCCGTTTCATCGTGGTGCAAGGACAGCCTTAACGGAGCATTATGCATCGAATAGGGGAATGTACTGGAAAGAACTGATTGTTAACCTCGTTCAATATGAATGAAAACTCCACATTAGTGAAATTTCCTAAAACATAATCTGCTTTAATCCAAAAATGAAACGGAGATTCACAATATAGTTTTACTCACCATCAGCACCGCACAGAAATTATTTACGACCCATCCCGATCCCGAACGGGAAGGTAACATTATTATTTTTATCTATTTTTTGAGATATAGTTGATAGTTTTATGGCATTTCTGCCATCCATTGTCTCTGTACTAGCGGCGAAATGATCCAATGCTGCGACTGGACGCCAAGCTGCGGACCAGCGCGCGATCAACCGAGGCAGGCAAGGGACCGAACGCGGCGCGACTGCGGCGCTCTCGGTTCATATCCGCACGCATTATGGATCATTTCCGATGGAATTCGGCACGAAGCAGCCTGGCATCGGCCACGCATGATCCAGAGCGCGATGGAAGGGTTGCTCGCTGTCTCAGGCCTCCCGGCGGCGGGCATACCATCGGCGCGACAGGTGCAACAACGGCGCCTCCACGTACCGATACACAACCAGCGAAAAGACCACGATGCCGACGACGATCAGGCCATAAAGCACATGATGGTCGAGCCAGCGGGTCAAGCCCACCCGAACCGCCAGCTTCAGCGCCAGGGCGCCGATATTTTCGTGACATAGGTAGAGCGTGTAGGACGCATTGCCGATTGCGGCCAGCAGGACGCTTTCCCTGATCCTGCCATAGCGTTCCAGCGCGACGACACTCGCGATCAGCATGGCGAATTCCAGATTGTAACCCAGCCTCAACGGATCGGTCTGCCCCCAGCGGCCTTCCAGCCAGAATGTCAGTACGATCAGCCCGGCTCCAGTGACCAGACAGGCCATCGCGCCGTTACGGCCCAGTCGGCTGGTGAGGAAATAGGCCCCGATACCGAACAGGAAGCTGAGGTTGTGCGCCGACAGCAGCGTGCCCAGAAAGCTCCAGGCGCCAAAGGCCATGTAGTGAAACAACACAGCCACCGTGCCGAACCATAATGCCAGCGCCACGGTCCCCAGCCAGCGGCGAAATATCAGCAGCGCGAAAAATCCGTAAAACAGCATTTCATGGAACAGCGTCCATGCTGTTGCGACCGGCGTGGAAAAGCCGGAAAACCGGATCAGGGCCGTGACCGAAGCGACATCGGCGGGCCGGTGCGGCACGGTCGAAACGCCACCGATGGCCGCCGCGCCCAACACCACGAGCAGCGTGAATATCCAGTACATCGGATATATGCGAACGAACCGTTTGAACGCGTAATTGCCCAGCCGCTCCGGGTGGCCGATGTCGCGACGATGCGCCATCATGATGATGAAGCCGCTCAGCACGAAAAAGAAATCGACGCCCAGGTCGCCGCGCGCCGTCCAGGCCCAGAACGGCCGATCGAATCCGAAACGCGGGTCGGCGAACATGCCCGACGTGTGGAACAGGGTGACGGCCAGAGCGGCAAGGCCGCGCGCCATCTGAAGAGATCGTATCATGGGTTCCCACTGTCCCGTTGCCGCCACCTTATCGATCATGGGCGTCCATCGCACAACCGGCAAGACCGCCGGCAAGAAGGGTGGCGGCGGGCACGGTCGCAAGGCCGGATTTCTCAAGCGGCGGGCAGGCTGGCTTCGCGGACGAACCGCCGCTACTCTCACCGCATCAACCGGAACCTTGTTCCCTCCCCTTCGTCCTTGAGGTCATCATGCGCACGCTCCCAACCTCTCTGCTCGCCAGCCTGTCCATCGCCCTGTTCGCCTGCTCGTCCGGCCCGGCGCAAAGCCAGGCCGGGGGCGAAAGCGTGATCTCCGCGCAAAAGCCCTTCAAGGTGCAGGTGATGGCCGATCTGGACGCACCATGGGCCATGGCCTTCATGCCGGGCGGGACGCTGCTGGTGACGGAAAAGGCGGGGCAGCTGAAGCTGCTGTCCGCCGATGGCAAGCCGATCGCCATTGTCGCTGGCACTCCCGCCGTCGACAGTGCCGGTCAGGGCGGGTTGATGGACGTCGCCCTGCATCCTCAGTTCGTGCGGAACAACATCATCTATCTCAGCTGGACGGAAGCCGGGCCGGGCGGCAAGGGCGTGGCATTGGGCATGGGCAAGCTTGAGCTTAAGCAGGTGCAATGTATTCGCGCGCCCTGCCCGCCCGTCGTCTCGCTGACGGGGTTCAAGACGATCTTCCGCGCGACCCCGTTCGTTGAGGGCAATGGCCATTATTCCGGCCGCATCGCCTTTTCGCCCGATGGCAAATATCTGTTCTTCACCAATGGCGAGCGGCAGAAGTTCGATCCTGCACAGGACCCGAAGGCCACGTTGGGCAAGGTTCTGCGCCTCAACCTCGACGGCACGCCGGCAAAGGGTAATCCGCTCGCCGCCAAGGGCTTCCACCCGGCCATCTGGTCCTATGGCCATCGCAATCTCCTTGGCCTCACCTTCGACAAGAGCGGGCGGTTGTGGGAACAGGAAATGGGGCCGCAGGGCGGCGACGAACTGAACCTCATCAAACCCGGCCGCAACTATGGCTATCCCAAGGTGTCGAACGGATCGCATTATGATGGTCGCGACATTCCCGATCATACACCCGGCGACGGCTTTGAAGCGCCCAAGCTCTGGTGGAACCCGGTCATTTCTCCGGGCGGGCTGGCCTATTATGATGGCGCGCTGTTCCCGCAGTGGAAAAACTCGCTGTTCATCGGCGGCCTGTCCAGCCAGTCGCTGATCCGCATCGCGCTGAACGGCGACAAGGCGACGAAGGCCGATCAATGGCCCATGGGCGCGCGCATCCGCGACGTGGAACAGGGACCGGACGGCGCACTCTGGCTGATCGAGGATGCGCGCGGATCGCAGGGTCGCCTGCTCCGCCTGACCCCGCCCTGACCGGGAAGTGCAACGCCCATCGTCGAACGAAAGTGCCATTGCCGCGCGTCGGCGTGGCACGTCATCCTCTCTCCGCCCGGCCGAATGAGTCGGAATGCTATGGAGAGCCCCACGCCATGCCCATCGTCAGCGTTTTCTACCCCAACAGCGACGGCAGCCGTTTCGACCATGATTATTATCGCGAAACGCACCTGCCCCTGGTCGTCGCCCGCTGGAAGCCGGCGGGGCTGGTCGAAGCGCCCGGCTATCGCGGGATAGCGGCGGCGGGTGGCGGCACTCCGCCCTTTCACGCGCTCGCCCTGCTGCATTTCCCGACCGAGGAAGCGATGAACGCCGCGCTCGGCGGGCCGGACGCGCCGGAGGTGATGGGCGACATTCCCAAATTCACCGACGTGCAGCCGATCATTCAGGTGAACGAACCTTATTGAGGCGCATTTCGCCACCCGCAAAGGCCGTCCCCTCTCAACAAAGCGCTTGCCATTACCCGCGCTCCGGCGTTGAGAGGGGGACATGCGGATCATTTTCATGGGAACGCCCGATTTCGCCGTCCCCGCGCTCGACGCGCTGGCGGCGGCCGGGCACGATGTCGTCGCCGTCTATAGCCAGCCGCCCCGCCCGGCGGGCCGTGGCAAGGCACTGCGCGCGTCGCCGGTTCATGCCCGCGCCGAGGAACTGGGCATTGCGGTGCGCACGCCGACCAGTCTCAAGGATGCGCAGGTTCAGGCCGATTTCGCCGCGCTCGACGCCGATGTCGCCGTGGTTGCCGCCTATGGACTGCTGCTGCCCCGCGCCGTGCTGAATGCGCCGCGCCATGGCTGCCTAAACATCCACGCCTCGCTGCTGCCGCGCTGGCGTGGGGCAGCGCCGATCCAGCGCGCGATCCTGGCGGGCGACAATGTCACCGGCGTCACCATCATGTCGATGGAGGCGGGGCTGGACACCGGCCCGATGCGCGCCAAATATGTGACGCCGATCGAAGCGAAGACCGCCGGCGAACTGACCGACGAACTGGCCCACGCAGGCGCGAAGCTGATGGTCGAGGTGCTGGAGGACCTTGCCCAGCACCCGCCCGTGCCCCAGCCCGACGAAGGCGTCACCCACGCCGTCAAGATCGACAAGGCCGAAGCGCGGATCGACTTTTCCGCCGATGCCCACGCCGTCGAGCGGCAGGTCCGTGCGTTCAATCCCTGGCCCGGCGCGTTCTTCGCATATCAGGGCGAGCGATTCCGCGTGCATCAGGCGCATGTGGAAATGGACCATCATGGCGCGCCCGGAACGCTGGTCGACAACAGCCTCGCCATCGCCTGTGGCAAGGGGGCCATTCGCCCCGTCCTGATCCAGCGCGCGGGCAAGAGCGCGATGAGCGCGGGCGAGCTGCTGCGCGGGTTCGACATGCCGGCCGGTTCGGCGGTGGATCAATAGGCGCGATCGACCGCCCATGCCCCGCTTCGCCTTCACCGTGGAATTTGACGGCCGCCCCTTCATGGGCTGGCAGCGGCAGGCGCATGGCCCCACCGTGCAGCAGGCGATCGAGGACGCGATCCTGGCCGTCACCGGCGAAACCGTCATCCTACACGCGGCGGGCCGCACCGATGCCGGCGTGCATGCCACCGCGATGCGCGCCCATGCCGACATCGAAAAGGCGATTGCCCCCTTTCGCCTGATGGAGGCGATGAACGCCCGGCTTCGCCCCGATCCGGTCGCCATCCTGACCTGCGACATCGTGCCAGAGGATTGGCACGCCCGCTTTTCCTGCCATGGCCGCGCCTATATCTATCGCATCGTTCAGCGCCGCGCGCCGCTGACATGGGAAAGCGGCCTTGCCTGGCGCATCCCGCAGGTGCTGGACGTGGACGCGATGCAGGACGCGGCGCAACTGCTGGTCGGCAAGCATGATTTCACCACCTTCCGCTCCGTCCAGTGTCAGGCCGCCAGCCCGGAAAAGACGCTCGACCGGCTGGACGTGGTCGTGGCGCGCGACAACTTTGCCGGGCGTCGGGTGGAGGTGCACGCCTCTGCCCGGTCCTTTCTGCATCATCAGGTGCGATCGATGGTCGGTTGCCTGGCGCTGGTGGGCATGCGCCGCTGGAGCAAGGCGGACCTTAAATCCGCGCTGGACGCGGCGGATCGTCAGCGCCTTGGCCTCAACGCGCCGCCCGACGGGCTTTATTTTGTCGAGGCGCGCTACCCGGCCTGAACCGGTGGTTCAGCCCAGTGCGAATATCCGGGCGAGTGAGCGGTCCAGCATCAGCAGCTGCCATAGCAGGCGGCCATGATCGGCCACGCCCGATTGATGATCCGCCGCCGCCTTGGCGATCACCCTCTGGTCGAACCAGCCGGTGCGCGACAGCGCCGATCCGCCCGCAATGGCGTTGGCCTGCCCCGCCAGCGGCCCGCGAAACCAGTCGCTGATGGGCGTCACGAAACCCATTTTCGGGCGATAGAGGATATCGGCGGGCAGATATTTCTCCATCGCCCGCTTCATCAGATATTTGCCCGTCCGCCCGCGCAGCCGCTGGCGCACCGGCAGCTTGGCCGCAAATTCGACCAACCGGTAATCCAGCAACGGCTCGCGCGCCTCCAGCCCCACCGCCATGCTCATCCGGTCGGTCTTGGTCAGGATGTCGCCCGGCAGCCACAGCATCATGTCGGCATATTGCACCCGGTCAAGCGCATCGCGCGCCGGGGCCTGGCCCATCGCCGCGACATAATGATCCTCCGCCCGATGCCCCTGCAACGCTCCGCGCGCCGGGTCGGTGAACAGCCGCGCGCGCCATTCGGGCGGCGTCACGCCCACCGAACGGGCATAGGCCTCCGCACTGTCCTGCGCCAGTTCCAGCAGGGTGGATTTGAAACGCAGCGGCCGCGGCGCCCAATCGGCCTTGGGATAATAGCGGCCCAGCGCGCCGAACAGCGACGTGCGCATCGCGGCGGGCACGATCCCGCGCACCCGGTCGGTCGCATGCTGGAACATGTGCCGGCGATAGCCCGCCAGTGCCTCGTCCGCGCCATCACCCGACAAGGCGACGGTCACTTCCTCCCGCGCCAGCTGGCACACGCGATAGGTGGGCAGCGCGGACGCATCCGCGAACGGCTCGTCGAAATGCTCAGACAGCAGGTCGACCATGTGGAAATCGTCCGCCGAAACGATGCGCGTGCGGTGGTCGGTCGCAAAGCGGCGCGACACCTGCTCGGCATAGCCGGTTTCGTCCAGCGTCTGCACGTCGAAGCCGATCGTGCAGGTCTTCACCGCCTGCCGGCTTGCCTCCGCCATCAGCGCAACGACGCTGGAGCTGTCCACCCCGCCGGACAGGAACGCGCCCAGCGGCACGTCGGCGACCATGCGAGAGCGCACGGCATCGCGCATCAGCGCGGTCAGCTCCTCCCCCAGCGCATCGTCGCTGCCGGTCAGGCGGTCGGCATAGCTTAGCTGCCAATAGCGGCTTGGCTGCCCCAGCGCGCGCCCGCGCACCAGCCGCAGCACGTGCCCGGCGGGCAGCTTGCGCACCCCCGCGACGATCGACATGCTGTCGGGCACATAGCCGAAAGCCAGATAATCCTCGACCGCGCGAATGTCCGGTTCACGCCGCAAGGCAGGATTGGCCAGCAACCCCTTCAGTTCGGACGCGAAAATCACGCTGCCATCGGGCAGCGGCGCATAATGCAGCGGTTTTACGCCCAGCCGGTCGCGGGCCAGCAGCAGCGACCCGGCCCGCGCGTCGAACAGGGCAAAGGCGAACATGCCGTTGAGATGCGCGACCACTTCCTCACCCCACTGGCGATAGCCGTGCAGGATGACTTCGGTATCGCTGTCGGTGCGAAAGACATGGCCCTTCGCCTCCAGCTCGGCGCGAACCGCCTGAAAATTATAGATCTCGCCGTTGAACGTGATGGCCAGCGCCTTGTCCTCGGTCAGCATCGGCTGTGCCCCGCCGCCAAGGTCGATGATGGACAGGCGGCGATGGCCAAGTCCCACCCCCGGCGCGGTCCAGATGCCCGATCCATCCGGGCCGCGATGCGCCTGCGCGTCGGTCATCAACCGGACGCGCGCCGGATCGACCGGCTTTGCCACCTCCAGATGAAAGATCCCCGCTATCCCGCACATAAGCGGCCCCTTACATCGCGCCCACGTAAACACAAGCGCGCCGTCATGGGGCGTCGCCCATGCTCTGCGATGTCAGCCGGTCGATCGGACCCAAAGCGTTCAGGAATTGCGCGATTGCCCCGTCCGCGTCCCGCCCGCTGCTTTCCTGCGCCGAAACCAGCACGGCAGCCGCCCGCTGGTCCCCGCCGGTCAGGCGCAGCTTCGCCGTTTCCAGCTTCACCGTGGACGCGCTGCCGGTCACGACATCGCCCAGCGCATAGAAGCTGACGACATGGCGGATGACTGGTCCCGGCCCGGTAATCTGTTCGCCATGGCCATTGGCCGGTGCCGGCGCATTGGCGGACCATGCCCAGGTCGCACCGTCGCCGCCCGCCGCGCCCTGCCCGAAACCGACCAGTTCGCGCCCTTCCTCCTGCCGGTCGAACAGCACGATGACCAGGTCGACCAGATCGCCCTTGGCATTGCGATAGCGGCCCTGAACCATGCGATCCGCGCCGCTGAAATGCGGTGTCCACGCGACTTGCGGGCGCGCATTGGTACGCTGCCATCCCGCGACATCGGGCAGGCGCGTTTCGGGTGGCAGCGGTGCCCCGCCCTGCGCGGCGAAGGCCGCCCAGAGCGGACCCGCGCACGCCAGCGCCAGCACGCCAAGCGCTACCGGGGCAAGTCGCGCCGCCGGTCGCGCCGCACCCTGCAACGCGCGGGCATCGAACCATGGATCACCTGGCTTGCGATCGAAAAACGGCCAGCCCGCCGCCATCACTGCCGCGATCACGATGGCGAAGAAGACCCAGCCATAAACGACATGATCGAACCCGACGGCGGCATCGACGCTGGTCAGATGTGCGACATAGATGGTGGCAAAGGCGCGTACCCCATTGGCCAGCACCGAGATGGCGAGCGCCGCCGGGAAGAATGCGGCACGCCGCCCCCATCCGCGAAAACAGACATTGCAGACCAGCGCGGCATAGGCGGCCATCGCGATCAGGAACTTCGCGCCCGAACACGCCTCCGCCACTTCGAAATAGCCGGTCGGCGTGGTGATGAACACGCCCTCCATGTGGGCGGGCACACCGGCAAGGGCGAGCAGCTTCATCGCCATCTGCGCCGTCACCGTCTGCAGCATGGGCACCAGTTCCTCGCCAAAGGGGACGAGGAAGCAGGCGTAGAAGATCGGAAAGGCGATCGCCCGCGTCACCGCCCAGCCCAGCGTGGCGACGACCGTGCCCTGTAACATCGCGACCAGCCCGGCATGGCGGAGCAATGCGACGCCCGCCGCCTGCCCCAGCAGCCAGGCGACACCGCCAGCGCCGACCAGCAGCAGTCCGGGCCACCAGCCTTCCGGCTGCAACTTCGCCAGATCGCCGGCGCGCTGGTGCACCAGCCAGCCGATGACGAAGGGGATGATCAGGCAATGCTGGAACGTCGAGCTGTCCCACCAAATCCGCACCATATCGCGCGCATCACCGGCAAACAGCGTCAGGATCACCGCGGCCAGCCCGCCGAGCACAATCAGGTGCCCGCGCCAGCCGCTCAGCATGAACAGGCGCAACCGCGTGCGCGCTGCGCCCAACTCTACCTCGTCGCTCGCGCGGCCGGTGTCGGGCAGGGCTGCCTCGCTCACGCCGCTTTGTCCTTCGCCGCGTCACGGCCAAGCATCTGCGCGAGCGGCGCCATCGCCGCGTCCCAGCCATAGGCATCGATCACCCGCGCCCGCGCCGCCAGCCCCAAGGCGCGTGCGCGTTCCGGCGCTGCGAGCAGGTCAAGCACCAGCGCGGCTTCCTCCGCCGCGTCGCGCCCGACCAGCAGCTCGCGGCCCGGCTCGGCCGAAATCCCCTCCGCCGCCTGAACCGAGGCGACGACCGGCCGCGCCATCGCCATCGCCTCGAGCACCTTGTTCTGCACGCCCCGCGCGATGCGCAGCGGCGCAACGACGACGTCCGCCGCCGCCAGCCAGCCGCGCACATCATCGACACCGCCGGTCACGATGACGGAGGGGTCGGCGCTGGCCAGCGCCTCTACCTCCGCCGTCGGATTGCGCCCGACGATGGCGAAGCGCGCATCAGGCCGGTGCGCGCGGATGACCGGCATCGCCTGCGCCGCGAAGCTGTGCACCGCTTCCACATTGGGGCGGTAGTCCATCTGCCCCGTAAACACGATCAGCGGCCCCGGCCCCAGATCGACGGGCGGGAAAGTGGCGGCGGGATCGAAAAATGCGGTGTCGACGCCGTTGTTCAGCGTCATCACCCGATCGCCCATGCCCATTCGGGCGCGAAAGAGCGCCGCTTCGGCATCGCTGACGAACAGGCTGGCGTCCGCCCGCTGCGCGACCGCGCGTTCATATGCGGCCAGCACCCGCCCTTCACGCGCATGGACCCAGGCCATCGGCCCATGCCCTTCGCGGCCATAGGCGGCGTATTTCTCCGAATCGAAATCCACGAAGTCCATGACGAAGCGCACGCCATGGGGCAGTCGCGGGGGCAGATACTGCGCCATCTGGACCGAGAAACAGATAACCGCGCCGATCTGCCCGCCCGCAATCTTCTCCCGCGTCCAGCGATGCAGGTCGGGATGGTCGAACAGCGATACCGTCAGCGGCTGCCCACGCAGCAGCCCGCGCATCCCGGCAATCGGCGTACTGACATTGCGCAGGACCACCTTCGCGCTCTTCGCCTGTGTGCCCAGCGCCTCGGCAAAGCTCATGTCCCGGTCGTCGTCGGCAAAGCAGCCGACATGCACCGGCGCGACCTTCGCCAGCGCCTTCAGCAAATTCCACGAACGGATCTTGTCCCCCCGGTCGGGCGGATAGGGAATCCGATGGCAAAGGAACAGGATCTCGCCGTTCATGCGCTTGCCTTGCGTCACCCCAGCCCGCGCGCCAGCATCGGGCCGATCAGGTTGGCGACCGGCAGGGGCAGTTTCTTCCACATTTCCACCTTGCGCTGATATTTGGGCGACAGCGGGTTGACGTCCCGCGCCTCCCCCTTCGCCGCGCGCACGGCATAGGATAACGGATCGCCTTCAAAACCCCAGCTTTTCTTCCACGCCGCCGGGCCGGTGCCGACTTTCGACCGCCCGAAATCGAACACGCGATATCCGCGCGCACGCGCATCCCCCATCAGCATGAAATAAAGATATTCGTTTGACCGCAACTGGCGCGATGCGATGTCCGCGCCATGCCAATAGGGCATCACCGCATCGCCATGATAGAGCGAGATGACGGACGACACCGGCACGCCATCCTTGCTGGCAATGGCGATGTCCGCCTGAGCGCCAAAGGCATCCATCACCGCGTCGAACAGGGCGCGCGGGAAGACCGGCGTGCCCAGCCGATGCACCGAGCGGGCATAAAGATCGTAATGCACCGCCCGCAACGCTGCATCGTCGCCGCGCGTGAAGGTCAGGCCGTTGGCCAGCCCCTTGCGGATTTCGGCGCGGTGGCGCTTGGGCACGGCGGCCAGTTGCGCCTCGTCGTCCGCGGCCATCGGCTTGGCGAAGTTCAGATACGCCTGATCGCGGATCGTCCAGCCCTGCGCTGGAAGTTCCCCGCCGCGCAATTCCACGGTGCCGCAATGTTCCCGCTGCGCAATCGCCCAGCACGCATCGGTCAGCGCGTCGATGGCGCGGCGATGATCCGCCAATATCCCGCCGCCCACGGCAAAGCCGCTGGACACCAGCGCGCGCCCGAACAGCCGCGAATGAATGATGTTGAGCGGCAGGACGCCGTTGATCGCCCCCTTCACATCGCGGGACACCAGCATCAATGCGCGCTGCCGAGTCCCTTTCGCCACGGCGCTGATCCAGGCGGGGCGATGGAAGGGCGTGGCGTCCGCGCGCCCCGCAAGCCAGTCGTCCACTTCCCTCACCTGCCCCGCATGGCACAGGTCGACCTGCTCCACGATGCAGGCACCCGGATCGAACAGCATATTCATTCAGTCATTCTCCATCCCATCACGGGACCGTAACGAGCAGCCCTGAACATATGGTAAGCCGCTCAGCCCAGACCGCGCGAAATCCATGGTCCGATCAGGTTGGCGACCGGCAGGGGCAATTTCTTCCACAGCGCGACCTGCGCACGATATTTCGCGCTTTCCGGGTTGATGTCGCGCGCCGGACCATCTTCGCGCACATGATAAGTCAGCAGGGTGCCTTCAAAGCCCCAGCTCTTCTTCCATGCCGCCTGCCCCGATCCGACCTTCGACCGGCCGAAATCGAAATGGGTGCATCCGCGCGCGCGGGCATGGTCCATCAGGCTGAAATAGAGCAGCTCGTTACTGCGCAGCCGGCGCGCATCGGCAATCCCCCCGCCCCAATAGGGCATGACGACATCGTGATGGTATAGCGAGAACACGGCGGAAACCGGCCGGTCCCTGTCGTAGATCACGGTTATGTCGGCATCCTCGCCAAAGGCCGCCAGCATCTCGCGGAACAGGCTCCGGGGGAAGACCGGCGTGCCGCAAGGTTGCGGACGCTCTGCGCGTAAATACCGTAATGCTGGTCCAGTAATGCGTCGCTGCGCCCATGCACGGCGCGCAGATCGGCATTGCCCAGCGCCTTGCGGATTTCGGCGCGATGCTTGCGCGGGGAACGGGCGAGTTCCGCCTCGCTGTCGGCCGCCAGCGGGCGCACGAAATTCAGATGATGCCCCTCCACCACGCGCCAGCCTTGCTGCGGCGCCAGCCCGCCGCGCAGTTCGGCGGTGGGGCACCCCAGCTCACGCGCCAGCGCCCACACCGCGTCGGCCAGCGCCTGCCCGGTCGCAGGATCACGCGCGGCGATGCCGCCGTCGATCGCGAAACCCGCCGATACCAGCGCATTGCCGAACAGCATGCTGCGCACATGGTTCAGCGCGACGCTGCCCGCGATGGCACCCTGGCCGTCGCGGGCGACGATCATATGCGCCCGGTTGCCGGTCGCCGCCGCAACGGCGCGCACCCATGCCGGACGCTGAAAGGGCGAGCTGTCGGGATCGGCCAGGATGAAGGTATCGACCTGCGCCGCCGCATCCCGGTCCATCGGATCGATCCGCTCCACCGTGACGGCGGCGGGGAAGGCCATGGGCGCGTTCATGCCAGCCGCGCCTTTTCCAGTGCCGCCACCGCGTCCACCCGCCCCCAGCGAAAATCGCCGATCAGGCGTTGCAGCTTGCCCGACATGGCGGACAGGCGGCTGTAATGCCGGATTTTCGATTTGAGCGGTGCATTGCCTACGCGCGGCTGATCCGGGTCGATTTCCCACGGGTGAAAATAGATGATGGCGGGCCGTTCCGCCCGGTTGGTCTGCCCGACCGCCCAGCGCGAAAAGCCATATGGCAGCATGCGGAAAAAGCCCCCGCCTCCCGCCGCCAGCGTGCGCCCACCCAGCCGTGCCGTCGTGACGGGCAGCTCGATCAGGTCGCTGTCGGACAAGGGCCGCCAGCCAAAGCGCGGCGAATCCGCCCAGCCATAATGGTCATGCTTTACCGGCGCGACGCTGGAGGAATAGGCATAGCCTTCCTCCGCCAGCACCCGATGCGCCCATGGCGTGCGCGGATCGATGGAGAAACTCGGCGCACGATAGCCGGTGACGGCCACGCCCCCCGCGTCCTCCAGATAGCCGCGCGCCAGCCGCAGGTCGGCGCGAAACCCCTCCGCATCGAAGGTGAAGACGCGCTGATGGTCATAGCCATGGCTGGCCAGTTCGTGCCCGGCATCGACGATGCGCCGGATCAGCGCGGGATAGCGCTGCGCCACCCAGCCCAGCGTGAAGAAGGTGCCGGTGACACCGGCGTCGGCGAACATCTGCAACACCGCGTCGGTATTGCGCTCGACCCGGTGCGACAGGCTGTCCCAGTCCGCCCGGTCGATCGTCCGCTCGAACGCGCCGACCTGAAACCAGTCCTCAACGTCCACGGAAAGGGCATTTATGACCGGCATGTCGGAACGATCACCTTTGTCTTGTGCGCCCGGCTCCGCCTGGAGCCAGGCGCGAAATTATCAGGCGCGCAGCCGCTCTGCCAGATGATCGTCACGCTCCACCCAGTCGATCAGCAGGCCCAGCACCCGGCGCAGCGCCGCGTCCTGTTCATCGAGCCGCGCCTCGACCGCGCCTACGCGCTGTTCGATGCGCGCGATCTTGCTTTCGACGTCGGGATGGGGAGCCGCCGGCTCAGCCGCGAGCGCCGCAAGAGCGCCGCGCAGTTCGACCACCTCGGCCCGCAGCGCCTCCATTTCCGCGAGCGCGGCCGGCTCGACGGAAGCGACCGGCGCGGGTTCCACCGTCGGCTGTTCTACCGTTGCAGGCGGTTCGACCTGCGCGACCGGCTCGACCGGAGCGGCCTCCGCAACAAAGGCTTGCGCTTCCGCAACGTCGGCCACCGGCACATCGTCCGGCATGATCGCTTCCTTGGCCGCATGCTCTTCGGTCGGCTGGGGTGCTTCGACCGCAGCAGGCGTCGCCGCCTGCCCGTCGGACATGCCCTCCTTCGCCATGTCTGCGATGACCGCATCGACCACAGCGGCATCGATGACCGCCAGCCTGTCGATCGCGCCCAGCAGCAGCACGCGGCTGGCCAGCGCGTTCAAGCGGCGCGGAATCCCGCCACTCGCCTGATGCAGCGTGGCATAGGCGTCGTCGGTGAAGCGCGGATTGTCGTTCCACCCCACCAGCTTCAGACGATGCTCGACATAGGGCTTCGTCTCATGCGGCAGCATGGGGTCCAGATGATGGGTGGCAATGACGCGCTGGCGCAACTGTTCCAGCTCAGGCGCCTTGGCCAACATGTCGCGAAACTCCGGCTGGCCCAGCAGGAAAATCTGCAACAGAAGCCTGTCCGCCGAGCTGGAAGTTGGAGAGCATGCGCAGCTCCTCCAGCGCGGAGATGGACAGGTTCTGCGCCTCGTCCACGATCAGCAGGGTACGGCGGCCCGAACGCGCCTGCGCATGTAGCCACGCCTCGATCTTCTGCAGCAGCAGCGCCTTGGCCGCGTCCTCGGTCGAAATGCCGAACGCCTGCGCGGCCAGGCGCACCATGTCGTCGCCCTCCACCTGCGTCGACACGATCTTCACCGCGGTCAGCCGCGCCGGATCGACCGTCGCCATCAGGTGCCCGACCAGCGTCGTCTTGCCAGCGCCGATGTCGCCGGTGATGACGATGAACCCTTCGCCCTGCGCCAGGCCATAGCCGAGATACGACATGGCTTTGCGATGCGTGCTGCTTTCGAAATAGAAATGCGGATCGGGCGTCAGCTGGAACGGGCGTCCCGCAAAGCCGTAGAATTGATCGTACATGCTTGTTCTCCAGACCCTTTCCGTCAGAACGCGTAACGCAGGCCAAGTTGCGCAAGGCCGGTCACGATGATGTCCTGACTGGTCGCATCCACGCCATCGACACCCACCGCGGCGGTCGCGGAAAGTCGCCGGGTGACGTTGTGATAATATGTCATATAGCCGCCATAGTTGCTGACATCGGGCTCGCCCAGCAACTGGCTTTCATAGAAATTGGCGTAGATGTTGGCGTCGATGCCGCTGTTTTCATCCAGCTTCCGCCCGATGAAGGCATTGGCATAATAATTCTCGCTGATCCCGCCATTGCTGCCCGCCAGAACGCTGCCCGCCGCCGCGATGAACTTGCGATGGGCGTATCCCGCGCCGATGCCGTAACGCCACGCACCCGCGCCGCTGGCGAATTGCAAGGCGACGCCGCGATTGCGGAAGCTGCCCGAACCCAGCGCAGTCAGCGCATTGTTGAAACAGATGCCGCCGCCATTCTGGCCCTGCGCGCATCCGGTCAGGTCGCCGCTGAAGGGGTTGCGCGCCGCGTTGAAGCCGGTGGGCAATTGCGAGAGGTCATCGTTGATCTGCCGCCCGAAGCTGTCGATGCCGTCGAACAGCGCGATCGTCAGCGACGTGGCATCCGACGGGTTCCAGGCGAGCGACCCGGTGTAGCTCATCGATCCATAGCGATGGCCCACGGTGAACTGCGCGGAGGTGCGGCGGCTGGGCCGCCACATGACGCCCGCATCCCAGATCAGGCCATCGTCGTCATAGGACAGAAGGCGCGGAGAGCCGGCGTCGGTGATATAACGGCCGTCGCTGGCGATCACCGGCGCGCCGGTGCCGTCGCGCAGCGCATCGCGCTGGCTGATCTGGATATCCTCATATCCGACGCCGCCGATCAGCGCCAGGCTGCCCGACACCGGCAGGGTCAGGTCGCCGCGGACCCATTTCTGTTCGTAACGCTGGTCGAGCTGGCTCGCGTCCTCCCGGACATAGCCTGCACCCACTGCCCAGCCGACCGGCGCGATGACGCCCGGACGCATGCCGACCGAGGCGGTCGCGACATGATTGGTGCTGTCATCGAAACGGTCGGGATTGGCGGGACCGGCAAAGCCCACCGCGCTGTCCGTATCCAGCTTGTTATAGCCCAGGCGATAGGCCGCGTTGACCGACAGTTCGCCGACATGCGTCGCCAGCGTCGGGCCAGCGTAAAAGCTGTACACCTGCGACACCGCGTCCTGGCTTCCGTTCAGGCTGCCGTTCGCGCCGGTCAGCCCGTCGGAGCGGATGCGCGTGGCCAGCGCCCCGCCCTCAAGCGACAGGGTGTTGCGGATCAGGTCCGCCTTCGCCTGCGCCAGACCGCTGATGACGTCCTGATCCGGCTGGTTCTTCTGCCAGGAAATCAGCCGCTCATAGCGGGCGTTGATCGTGCCCTGCACCCGGTCGGTCGTCGCGCTGACATCGACGCCCGCCGCCACCGTGGAGTAGGTCAGTACGTCTTTGCCGCCGGTCGCATCGCCCTTGATATTGGCGAGCACCTGCTGGCTGACCTCCAGATAAGGTTCCACTTCCACGCGGGCGTTGCGCGCATGGGCGCTGACGGGAAGCATCGCGATGGCGACACCGGTCGCCGTAAGCAGCGCGCCGCGCGCGCGGGACAAAAGCTGGGAAGACATGGCGTTCAGGCCCCCTTGCCGTAATAGGAACCGAAGCGGCGTCCGCTGGTCGAAAATTTGACGCCGTTCAGAAGCAGTTGAATGGTTTCGCACCCCGACAGCAGGCCCACCGCATCGCGCAGGGCGTTCTCGCTGGTCTGGTCGGCGCGCACGATGATGAGCAGCTGGCCGACATGGGACGCCAGCGCGGCAGCCGGTGACGCCGCCAGCGCGGGCGGCGAATCGAACAGGATGATGCGTTCGCCATGCCCGGTGCTCAGCGCGTCCAGCACCTTGACCGTGCTGGCCGATGCCAGGATTTCGGTATCGTTGTTGACCGCGCGACCCGCCGGCAGGACCGACAGATTGGGCACGTCGGTGCGGATCACCAGCCCTTCGACATCGATCGACGGGTCCAGCAGCGCGTCCATCAGACCCGCACGCACGAAGCCGTCGCGTTCCAGGCCAAGCGCCTTCAGCACGCTGGGCTTGCCGAAATCGGCATCGACCAGCAGCACGTCCATATCCTGCTCCGCCGCCATGGACAGGGCCAGGTTGACGGCGCAGAAGGTCTTGCCTTCACCCGGCAACGCCGATCCGATCAGGATACGGTGCGCCTTTGTGGCGGACTTGCCGCGAATGTCCGCGACATTGCGCAGCAGCTGGCGCTTCACGATGCGGAACTCCTCCGACATCGCGGTCACCGAACCGCCGGGCACGATATAGCCTTGCTCGGCCAGCGAGATGGTGTCGACGCTTTCGACCGGGCCGTCCCAGACGGGCGCGTACACGGGCATAGCGGAAACGGGTTGCATGTCGGTTTCCGGCGCGACTGTTTCCGCTGGCGCGACTGGCGCGGGAGCCGGCTGCGTCACAATCTGCGGCGCGCTTTCGGCGGGAGCAGGGGCAGGTGCCGGCGCGCTGGCACGGAAAATGTCGTCGAAGGCATAGGCCTGCGCCGCGCGTTCCAGCAGCGAACGGCCGCTATCTTGCGGCTGATCGGGCGTGGCTATGGGGCTGTGCTTGGTCATATCGGCCTCCTCAAGCCCCCAGCCCGCGCTGGATGAATTCGACGGCGACCAGCAGGACGCATAGCCCCGCCAGCCCGCCGCTCGCACCCATGAACCAGCGCAGCCGCTGCTTCGCGATCACGCGCGCGCTGTCCGTCACGGTTTCGCTGATGGTGCCCAGCACCGGCAGCCCGCTCGCCTTTTCCAGCCGCTGCGCGGTGGGATAGGTCGTCTGCAACTGCCCCATGGCGAACGCCGCCGCCACGCCGCCGCCGATGCCCACGATCAGCAGGCCGACCAGCAGCAGCGGCCGATTGGGCGCCGCAGGGCCGCTCGGCACGCTGGGCGGGTCGATGATCTGGAACCGGACACTGTCGGTCTGCTGCTCCACATCGCCCTTGATGCGCGCGCGCTCCCGCTCGGCGACCAGCTTGTCATACTGATCCTTCAGCACGTTGTAGTCGCGGCTGATCTGGCTCTGTTCGCCCGCCACCGCCGGGTCACTGGCCTGCGCGGCCAGGATCGTGTTCATGTCGTTCTGGATCTTCGCCTTGCGCGCGCCCAGCGCCGAAACGGTCGCCTGCGCCTGCATCTGCTGCGACTTCACCTGCATGAAGACCGGATTGGGAGTCATGGTCGCGCCGCCAGCGCCGCCGCCCATCGAACGCAGCGCCGCGATCTGCTGCTTCAGCGCGATGACGTCGGGATGCTGATCGGTCCACCCGCGTGATCGGGCCTGCGCCAGCTCGGTCTGCGCGGCGGCCAGCGCGGGATTGCCGCCCCCGCCGCCACCGGACGTCAGGTTCGCGGGCGTGCCTGCCAACTGCGCATTGGCCGCCGAAAGCGCGCTTTGCGCCGGGATCAGCTGCGCATCGATCTGATTGATTTCATTGCGGGCTGCGGCCATCCGGTCGGCAATGGTGCCGGTGCCGGGCAAAACGCCCATATATTTGCGCTCGAACTCGGCAAGCCGCGCCTCGGCCTGCGCCAGCTGGCGGCCGCGATCGGCGATCTGCTGATCCAGGAACTTCAGGGTCTGGCTGGTTTCTGCCTTGTCGCCCGACAGGTTCTCCTCGACGAAGATGTCGATGACCTTCTGCACGATGGCGGTGGACAGGCGCGCATTGGCCGCATCGGTGCGGCTGGAATCGGACCATGTCGCGCTGATGTCGAACAGGTTGTCGGCCGTGGACGCGATCTTGATCCGCTCACGCAGGCCAGCCGCCTTGCCGCTCACCTGCGCCGCCGAAAGGCCGGTGCCAAGGTCGGTCGCCCGCACGACCTTTTCCAGATTGTCCTGGCTGGTCAGCGTCTGGCGGACGCGGTCGAAATCCTTCTGCTGATCGGCGGGCAGCGTGCCCAGATCGCCCGACAGGATATTGTTCATCTGGACGAAGACCTTCGCCTTCGACTGATAGCTGTTGGGGATCAGCGCCAGGCCCAGCCAGCCGAGCAGGCAGATGGCCCACGCAACGCCCAGCGCCAGCCAGCGGCGATGCCAGATGCCGTGCAGCGCGATGCGGATTTCTTCGTAAAGACCGTTCATAAGCCGTTCCGGTTCCTGCCCATTCGTTCCGAGCCGATCAGAACATGCTTTCCGGGATGATGATCACATCACCCGGCTGAAGAAGGACGTTCGCCTTGCTGTCCCCGCGCTTCAGCAGGTCGCCGATGCGGACATTATATTCCTGCTGCTTGCCGGTTTCCCGGTTGAAGCGGACAAGGCGCGCCTTGTTGCCGGCGGCATATTCGGACAGGCCACCGACCGCGATCATCGCGTCGAGCAAGGTCATGTTGGCGCGATAGGGGATGGACGCGGGCTTTTCGGTCGCGCCGACGATGCGGACCTGCTGGCTGTAGGTGCCGCTGAAATTCTCGACGATCACGGAGCACCAGCGGGTTCTGGATATATTGCGACAGCGCCAGCTTGATATCGTCGGCCAGCATGGAGGGCGTCTTGCCCACCGCCGGCATGTCGGTGATCAGCGGCGTGGTGATGCGCCCGTCGGGCCGCACCTGAACCTTTGCGCCCAATTCCGGGTTGCGCCAGACGAAGATCGTCAGTTCATCGAGCGGGCCGATGACATATTCCTCGCCCGGCCCCTCGCTGGTCGACACGAAGGACGCAGGCGGCAATTCGCCCCCCGGCCGTGTGCTGCCGACGCAGCCCGACAGCAGCGTCGCCGTCAGCCCCAGTCCGATGAATGCCTTGGAAATCCGCGCGAAAATCATGTCCGGTCACCTCTTGTCCCCCACAGGCTGCTTGCGCGACCCGCCCGCGTCCGGGCAGGCCATGACCCATGGCTGCAGCGGACCTTTTGGACAGAAAGGGTGAAAATACCGTTAGGATTGATCGATTTGCGGGACGCGAAATGGCCTTTTTCCGCCGCCCCGCCGCTAACCGATCAGCAGCTCGCGCGCCGGCGCATGGCCCAGAAACGCCTGCGGACTGGCGCTCGCGCCATAGGCTCCGGCCAGGAAGATCGCGATCAGGTCGCCAGGCTGCGCATGGGGCAAGGCCACCTGATCGCCCAGCCGGTCGAGCGGCGTGCACAGGCATCCAACCACGCTCTGCACCTCCGTCGCCTCACCGGTGCCGAAGCGGTTGGCAACGGCGATGGGATAGTTGCGGCGGATGACGGCGCCGAAATTGCCCGACGCGGCAAGCTGGTGATGCAGTCCGCCGTCGACGATCAGAAACACCTCGCCCTGGCTCTCCTTCCGATCAATCACGCGGGTCAGGTAAACGCCAGCCTCCCCGACCAGAAAACGGCCCAGTTCCAGCGCGAAATGGCTGTCCCGCAGGATGTCCGCGCGAGCGTCGATCTGATCGCCCAGCGCAAGGCCGATGGGCCGCACGTCAAGCCGCTGATCGCCGGGGAAATAGGCAAGGCCAAAGCCGCCGCCCAGATTGACGAGTTCGGGCGTCGCCCCCACTTCATCGGACAGGCGCGTTGCAAGGGCGAAGGTCGCCGCCTGCATCGCGATGATCGCATTGGGGTCCAGCGCCTGACTGCCCGCAAAGATGTGCCAGCCGCGCCAGTGCGCGCCGCCCGCGATCATCGCCTTTGCCAGCGCGGCGGCGCGGTCCGCGTCCACGCCGAATGGCTTGGCCCCGCCGCCCATCCGCATGCCCGACCCTTTAAGATCGAAATCGGGATTGACCCGCACGGCAAGGCGCGGGCGGATGCCCAGCCGGTCGCCCATGGCAAGCGCCCTTTGCCCTTCCCCTTCGGACTCCAGATTGATGGTGACACCCGCCTCGATCGCGGCGCGCAGTTCCTCGTCCCGCTTGCCCGGCCCGGCAAAGCTGATGCGGTCGGCCGAAACGCCTGCCCCGCGCGCCAGCGCCAGTTCACCGCCCGACGCCACGTCGAACCCGTCCACCAGCGGCGCCATGCGCGCCAGCAGCGGGGGATAGGGGTTCGCCTTCATGGCGTAATGGATGCCCACGCCATCGGGCATCGCATCGCGCAGGCACGCGATACGGCTGGCGACGATGCCCATGTCGTAGATGAAGGCGGGCGTATCCCCCGCCTCATCAACCAGACTGGCCGCACCGCACCCGCCGATCAGCAACATGCCGTCCTCTGCATCGAAATGCGGCGGGATTGTCCCCATCGGCTTCACGGCTGTGTCTCCTGCTGCTGGGCGATCTGCATGGCGAGCGCCACGCGGTCGATCTTGCCATTGGGATTGCGTGGAAAGGCGTCCAGCGCCTCGATCGCGCGCGGCTGCATGAAATTGGGCAGCTCGGTTTTCAGATGCACTTTCAGCGCTTCGATGGCAGCTTCACCCTGCCCCGGCGACAGGCGCACCAGCAGGTGGATCGCCTGCCCCAATCGAACGTCCTTGACGCCCAGAGCCACCGCCTCCGCAATGCCGGTCGCGGCAACCGCCGCCTCCTCCACTTCGGTCGGGCTGATGCGGTTGCCGGCCGACTTGATCATCGCATCGGCGCGGCCGACGAACCACAACAGCCCCTGCGCATCGCGCCGCACCGTATCGCCGGACCACACCGCCATGCCGCCCCATTGCGAGGCGGCGGGCGCAGGGCGATAACGCTGCGCCGTGCGTTCGGCGTCGCGCCAGTAACCCTGCGCGACCAGCGGGCCGCAATGCACCAGCTCGCCCGGCTCATCGTCGTCCGTCACCGTCCCATCGGGTCGCAGCACCAGAATCTCGGCATGGGGAATCGCGCGCCCCATGCTTTCGGGATGGCTGTCGACCAGTTCGGGCGAGAGATAGGTGGAACGAAACGCCTCCGTCAGGCCGTACATGGGGTAAAGGTCCGCCGCCGGGAACAGCGTGCGCAGCGCACGCACCAGCGGGCGGGTAAGCGCCCCGCCGCTGTTGGTCAGCCGCCGTAACCGCCCCGCGACCTCCACCGGCCACTCCTGCTCGGTCAGTTGCACCCACAGCGGGGGCACGCCCGCCAGCGTCGTGATCGCATGCCGTTCCACCGCCTTGATGACATCGCGCGGCGTCAGATAATCGAGCGGTATCGCGCATCCCCCCGCCTTCCACGTCGAAAGCAGCTGGTTCTGGCCATAATCGAAACTGAAGGGCAGGACGCAGAGCGTCCGGTCCTGCGGCGTCAGTTTCAGATAGTCGGCAACCGCGTCCGCCCCCAGCCACAGATTGGCGTTGGACAGCATCACGCCCTTGGGCCGCCCGGTTGAACCGCTGGTGTAGAGGATGGCGACCAGATCGTCCGGCCCGCCATCGGAAGGGGGCAAGCCTTCTTCGCCGCCCATCGCCTCGACCGCCACCGCCTCCTCCACCCGCGCGCATCCGGGCGGCACGTCGCCATCGGGCAAAGTCGCCATGCGGGCGGGGGCCGAAATCAGCATCGCCGCGCCGCTATCGGCCAGGATATGGGCGACCTGCGCATGTTTGAGCAGCGGGTTGCACGGCACATGGATCAGCCCGGCCCGCGCGCAGGCAAGCGGCAGGATGGCCGACAGCGGCCCTTTCGCCAGCCAGCTGGCAATGCGCGCGCCCTGTTCCGGGCAGCGCTTCTGCAACCAGAGCGCCAGCGCCCCGGTGCGCGCCTCTAGCCCGGCATAGTCGATCACGCCGCCCTTGCCGTCGATCGCGGGCGCATCCGCCGCCCCGCACAGCGGCAGATGGTCGATGGGCCGGGATGACGGCCGGTTTAACGTCATGTTTCGATATGTCCCTTATGCACGGCCCGATGACGGAGATAGGCAATTGGCCCGCCTAAAGGAATATGGCGGCGAAAGCGACTGGACCGCGCGCGGCAGCGACGCGGGCGCGGACGCGTGCGCGCCATCCCTGTTCGACCGGGCCGACTGGCGGGACGCGATGGCACGCCACTGCCTGCCCGACGCCCCTTCCCTGACGCTCAGCGCCCGGATGGACGGCGTGGATGCCTCGATGGCGCTGGTGGAAACCGCGCCGGGGCAGGCCATCGCGCTGGCCAATTTCTACAGCTTTCACTGGCGCCCGACCTTTTCCATGTCCGACGACCTGCCGCTTCGCCGGCGGCTGGTGGCCGCGATGGCCCTGCAACTGAGCGACCGGGTCGGTCATGCCGCGCTCTATCCTGTGCTTGCCGATGCGGGCGACCTCGACCTCCTGATCGGGGGATTTCGCGATGCAGGGTGGATCGCCATTCCGCGCGTCATGGGCGGCAACCACATCCTGCGTCTCAATGGCCGCAGCTTTGCGGACTATTGGGCGACTCGCCCCGGTCCCCTTCGCAGCACCGTGCAGCGCAAGGGCGCGCGATCGACACTGGCCCTGACGATCCACCATAGTGTCGACGATGCGTTATGGGCCGATTATTGCGCGGTGTACGAACGCAGCTGGAAACCGCGGGAGGAGCATATCAGCTTCCTGCGCGCCATCGCGGAGCAGGCGGCGGCGCGCGGCGAACTGCGGCTCGGCTTTGCCCGGACGGCCACTGGCCAGCCGCTCGCCACGCAATTCTGGACCGTGGAGGGCGAAGGCGCATTTCGCCGGGCGCTGATCCACAAGCTGGCGCATGACGCCGCCTTCGATCGCGATTCGCCCGGCACGCTGCTCAGCGCCCATATGTTCGCGCAGGCTATCGATGGCGATCATGTCACGATGATCGACTATGGCACGGGCGATAACCCCTACAAGCGCGACTGGATGGAGGAGCAGCGGCCGCTCTACCGGCTCGACTGCTTCGACCCGGCCCGCCCGTCCAACTGGCTGCCCGCCGCCCGCACCGCCATTTCCCGGCTTGTCGGTCCGCGCCACAGGCGATAGGGCGAAGCCCAAGATGAGGGTGCAGGACGACATGGACGATGAAAGGTCGGCAGCGGTCGATACGGCGCTGCGCGAACTGATGACTTCGGTGCTGGGCGTGGAGCCGGAGCGCGTGATCGATTTCACCGACGACACCGAATTGTTCGGCGCGCTGCCCGAACTGGACAGCATGGCCGTCGCGCAGTTGCTGACGGCCATGGAGGATCGGCTGAACATCCTGATCGACGATGATGACATCGACGGAGACGTGTTCGCCGATTTCGGCAGCCTGAAACGCTTCGCCGTCGCCAAGCTGGGTTAGAGTGCCCCGCGCCTTGCTATAGGCCAGAGCCTCACTCCGCTGCTTCGAGCGCCTCGAAATCCATTTCCTGCAGGAAGCGTTCGGCCTCCAGCGCGGCCTGGCATCCCATGCCCGCCGCGGTGACGGCCTGGCGATAGACCTTGTCGGCGACGTCGCCCGCCGCGAACACGCCGGGAATGTCGGTCAGCGGCGTTCCGGGCTTCACCAGCAGATAACCGTCATCGTCCAGCGCCAGCTTGCCGGGGAACAACTCGGTCGCGGGCTTGTGGCCGATGGCGACGAACGCGCCGTCCGCCGCGAAATGGCTCTTCTCTCCGGTCACCGTGTCGATCAGGTCCAGACCAACCAGCCCCGCCGCACCTTCGCCGCCGACGAAGCGGTCAACCGCCTTGTTCCACAGCACCTTTATATGCGGGTGCGCGTGGAGGCGATCCTGCAGGATCTTTTCCGCGCGCAGCGAGTCGCGCCGGTGTATCAGCGTCACGTCCTGGCTGTGATTGGTCAGGTACAGCGCTTCCTCAACCGCGGTATTGCCGCCGCCGATTACCGCCACCTTCTTGCCGCGATAGAAGAAGCCGTCGCAGGTTGCGCAGGCCGAAACGCCCTTGCCGCCCAGTTCCTGCTCGCCCGTCGCGCCCAGCCACTTGGCCTGCGCGCCCGTCGCGATCACCAGCGTATCGGCGACATAGAGGGTGCCGCTGTCGCCCGTCAGGCGGAAGGGCCGCTCGGACAGGTCGACGTCGACGATGATGTCCCACATCATCTGCGCGCCGACATGCTCGGCCTGCTTCTGCATCTGTTCCATCAGCCACGGCCCCTGGATCACATCGGCAAAGCCGGGATAATTTTCCACGTCCGTGGTGATGGTCAGCTGCCCGCCCGGCTGGATGCCCTGCACCACGATCGGGGCCAGCCCGGCGCGCGCGCCGTAGATCGCGGCGGAAAGCCCCGCAGGACCGGAGCCGAGGATCAGCATGCGGGTGGAATGAGTAGCGGCCATGGTCGAACTGCTTTCGTCTGAGGGCGAATCGAAATCTTGGACGAGGGAGATAGGGTGCCAGCGCGGCTTCGCCAAGCGAGGGGCATTGGCACATGCGCCCAAGCATTACTTAGCCGGGCGATAGGGCCGCTTGGCCGGAGAAAAAACGTCGCCTTTCGAAAAATGCTGCACCGCATCATTTTTGCCGTTCAATTTGATCTAGGTCCAAGACGTAGCGGAAAAGCGGGTTCAAGAGGGCGACCGTCAGCGCGCGGCAAGGTGCCATTTCCGCCCGAAACTGCGCCAAGATCGGAAAGGAGATGCTCCATGATTTCTTTCTCTCGCCTGCTCGTCGCCGGGGCCTGCGCCCTGTCGCTGTCGTCCGCCGCGCTCGCCGGCAACAGCCACGCCACGTCCGCCGACGCCGCCGCCATGCTGGACAAGGCCGTGGCCGAGCTTCAGGCCGTTGGCCCGGACAAGGCTTTTGCCGAGTTCAACCAGGCCGAAGGGCCATTTCACGGCCAGGAACTCTATGTCTTCGTGTTCGACATGAAGGGCGTTTACGAGGCCTATGGCCCCAATCCCGCGTTGGTGGGCACCGATGTCAGCGGCCTTACCGATGTGGAGGGCAAGGCGTTCGTTCAGGAGATGCTGAACATCGCCGCGCATGACGGCAGCGGCAAGGTCGCCTACAAATGGCTCAACCGCTCCGACAACCGGGTGGAGCAGAAATGGTCGCTGATCCGGCGCGTGGGCAATCATGTCGTCGGCGTCGGATATCATCCGGGCTGATTGTGCAGTAGGGGTGCCGGATCCCGGCGCCCCCGGCCCGCCGACGCGGGATGCGCCGTTCATAGACGAAAACGGGTATTTTTTTCAGCGGTGTAGCAACCCCGCTTAGACCAAAGTCTAAGCGGGGTTGCGCCGATTGCCTGGCATTTCTGCAATCGTTTGATAAGAGACATGGCAAGCGACATGAGGCTTTGGCGTGCAATTTTCACACTAACGGCCATGACAGCCGCCCGGACGAGGACGACGCGCGGGCCGATGCAAAGGCCGAAACCGATACGGCTCAATCCCCAGCGCCGCGCACTCGAGTCAAAAGCGTTGCAGCAGATGCGCCATGCCCGGATTCGCTGACAGCGTGGGACGCGGCCAATCACGCGATCCTTAGCGCTATTCTGAAATCCGGACCGAATCCCGAAGCGGAACCTGGCCCCCATCAGGACGTGGAAAAGCCCGCGCCCTGACCCGCGTTGTCGGGAACGCCGGCGAGCAGCGTGCCTTTTCGCGCCGCCCGGCCAGCCGCCGCTCCGTCAGACGCCCTGGCGGATCAGATGGTCGAACGCGGACAGCGCAGCTTTCGACCCTTCGCCCATCGCTATCACGATCTGCTTGTAGGGCACGGTCGTAACGTCGCCCGCCGCGAAGATGCCCGGCTGGCTGGTCGCGCAGCGCGCATCCACCTCGATCTCGCCACGATTGCTGAGCGCAATCGCGCCCGTCAGCCATTCGCTGTTGGGGACCAGGCCGATCTGGACGAAAATGCCCTCCAGATCGACGACATGACTAGCCCTCTCTTCGCTAGTTGCCGATGGCGAGATAGGCGCCAGGCCATGGCACCCACTCGCCATTGCCCAGCACCTCGGTTGTCAGCGCGGACGTGACGATGGTGACGTTGGGCAGGCTGCGCAGCTTCGCCTGCAACACGGCGTCAGAAAAAGCCCGCGACATGGCTACCGGATTCAGATCAGGGTCGCATGGGCGACGATGCCGTTTTGTTACCAGGTCGTATGTCATTCTTCCACGACCGTTGTTGCTGCTCGCCGATCGCTGCCGTGCGGCTTGCACCTAGGGCTTAGCGGACTGTTGCCAGTGCGGGCGACTAGGCCGCCGTCCTTGTTGCGATACTCGTACTCACCCAGGGACAAAGCCCATCAGCGACCTAGCGAGAGCGCTGGTGGGGAGGACCGACAGTTTTCAACGCCCTTCAGGCTTGCGCCGCGTCCGCAGGAGCTTGACTTCGTGCAACCCGTTCTAAACTTTCTTCCGGAACCAGGTTCCAGATGCAAGCTGCAGGTTCAGGATGATGTCGACGTCATAAAAAGCCCCATTCCTGCGCTGTTCCAGCTGTGCGGGAAGGAGCGGCCCTTCGGTTAGGGGACACGGAGATGGTCACCAGATAGCGCGAGGCATGGCGACCACCTAGACCAATGAAGCAGCTCGAGGCCACCACGCCCGTGCGAATGCCCTTGCGCGCGGCATAGATGGCGGCGGCGGCACCGGCAGGGCCTCCGCCCACCACCAGCACGTCGAACGGGTCCTTGGCGGCGATCTTCTCCGCCGCGCGGGCGACTGCGCCGGTGTCGATCTTCGCCAACGATCCATGGAAGGTGCGGGCGGACGAGAACCAAAGGGTTCGCCGTTCAGGTAGATGGTCGGCACCGCCATCACCTTGCGCGCTTCCACCTCGTCCTTGAACAGCGCGCCGTCGATGGCGACGTGGCTCACATTGGGGTTGAGCGCGGCCATGATGTTGAGCACTGCACGTCAGGGCAGTTCCTGGCCTTCAGACGGGTTTCCGGCAGATATTTTCCCCTCCAGCGCGCGGACCGCGTCCAGCAGTTCGGCGTCTTCCTTCGGCGGATGGCCGCCGGCAGCGTGGCGCAAGGACAAAGTGAATTCATGCCCCGACCGACGGAAGGCGGCGAACACCGCCTCCGCCCGGCCCTCATCGGCGCGGATCGCGAAGGATGGACGGCGCGCGTCCTGGCCGTCGAAACGGGCCGTCACCTTGTCCGACTGCGCGGCGATTTCGTTCACCAGATCGCGCATTTCGGCGGACTTGGCGTCGTCGCCCAGCGTCGCCACCAGTTGATCCTGGGCGAAGTTGAGATAGGCCAGCACCAGCTGGCGTTGATGGTAGCGGCGTCGAGAACAGGCATTGCACCAAACCTTTCGGACGCGATTTCCACGTTGCTTTCTGCCGATGGCGAGAGGCCAGGGCGATCAGGCCGGTTGCGTTTTGCCAGTTGGCGTCAGGATGGCCACATGGCGCGCTCGGCCCGCCGACCGCAAAGGCCGCCAGCGCAATCGCTCTGCTGCTTGGAGCGAGGGAATGGCCGGGCGGGCGAACCCGCCCGGCGCATGTCCAATCAGATCTTGCCGACCAGATCGATCGAGGGAGCCAGCGTTTCCGCGCCTTCTTCCCACTTGGCCGGGCACACCTGACCGGGGTGCTCGCGCCAGTACTTGGCGGCCTTGATCTTGCGGAGCAGTTCGGCGGCGTTACGGCCCACGCCTTCCGGCGTGATTTCGACCAGCTGAATCCGCCATCAGGATGTTGACGAAAGGTCGTTAAGCGGGGCCTTGCCATCACGCAGCACGCCAGAAATTGTTGCTCAGCATGGTTTGGTCGCCCGGCTTCAAAATAGTTGGTCTTGCCGATTGGCGGCGGGAATTGTCGTCTGCCAGCCCTTCGCCAGCTGGAAATGGCTGGTATGCGGTCGAGCGCGAATAGACTTCGCCCCGGAAAGGCCCTGCAACTCGCCATAGATGTCGGCCAGGTCTTCCAGCTCGGTCGGGCACACGAAGGTGAAGTCGGCCGGATAGAAGAAGAAGACCGCCCACTTGCCCTTCACGGTTTCCTCAGTGATGTTCTCGACGAACTTGCCCTGATGGTAAGCGGTGGCGTTGAGTAACCCAGGCTGGTTCCGATGATACCCATGAGGGGATGGTTCCTTTTTTCAGTGATGGAAACTGTCTTGCGGATATTCCAGAGACGTTTTGGGCGAGCGCACCAACGGAAATTCCGCGCTTGCTGATCGGCAAAATCGATTAATCGACCAGACGTTCTTCAACTGAGACGATCAGTTCGCAATGGAAACGGTACAGCCACGCGAGTCGTAGTGCCGTTTTACGCGCCCCTTCGACTAATGACATCGTCAGCGCACGCAAAGCATCATCGGCCAGATCGCTGAACTTGGTGATGCTGGCATTGAGGCTTCTTCATCAACGGTCAGACCGTGACGCTGTAGGCGACGATAACTTCGGCAAGGCAAAGCAGCGTGTATTTATGTCCTCCTTGTGTCGGTGATCCGCCGACCATCGCGGTCGCGCGGTTCGCGGGCAGCGACATAATAATCCTCGCGGAGCAGGGACATCACCATGTCCGCGTCCTGCTCGATGGAGCCAGTTCGCGAAGGTCAGTTGGCTACTGGTAGCTTGTCCTCGCGCTGTTCGACGAAGCGCGACTGGGCTGAAGGCGCATCCAGCACGTCCAGTTCCTTGGCCAGGGTCTTGAGGCCGCGGCTGATCTCCGAAATTTCCTGCACGCGGTTGTCGCCCGACTTGGACGATCCCTGCAACAGTTGCAGATAGTCGATGACGACGAAGCCGATGTCATGCCGCCGCTTCAACCGACGCGCGCGGCTGCGCAGCGCGGCGATGGTCAGGCCCGGCGTATCGTCGATGAAAAGCGGCAGTTCCTGAAGCTCGGTCGCTGCGCGGGAAAGCTGCTGGAACTGGTCGCCGCTGATCCGCCCCATGCGCAGCGCCTCGCTGCTGATGCCGGACTGTTCGGCCAGAACGCGGGTCGCCAGCTGGTCAGCGGACATTTCCAGGCTGAAGAACGCGGTCTTCGCCCCCATGTTCTTGGCCGGTTCGATCCCCGCCCGGTCGTCGCGCAGCCAGCGGGAGGCGGCGTTATAGGCGATGTTGGTCGCCAGCGATGTCTTCCCCATGCCCGGCCGCCCGGCCAGGATCATAAGGTCGGAATTGTGCATGCCGCCGATCTTGGCGTTGAGGCCGCTCAGCCCCGTGGTGCAGCCAGAGAGGTGACCGCCGCTTTTCTGCGCGCGAGTGGGTGGCGGCACCAGCGCGGTGCGGCTGGCGCAGGAAGATCTTGACGACCTGCGTCCTGCTGCGCGCTGTTGTAGCCTGCATTTCGGCCAGGCTTTCGATCTGGCCCAGCGGATTGACGTCCTGTACTGGTGTCCATCGCGCTTTCGACCAGTTCGCGGCCCACGCCGATCAACTGGCGCAGCAGGGCCAAGTCATAGATCTGCTGCGCGAAATCGCGCGCGCCGATCAGCGCGGCGCTATGTCCGGTCAACTGCGCCAGATAGGCCGCACCGCCCAGCGCCTTCAGCGCCTCGTCCGTTTCGAACATCGGCTTCAGCGTCACCGGCGTCACGATCAGGTTACGGATCCCGCTGCATGTAGCTTCAGGATCGCTTTGCGTTGCAGGCGGCCAGCGGTTCTTCCAGTACTCCAGGGCGCAGCCAGGTTGCGTCCTCGGCAATACGATTGTCGATCAGGATGGCGCCCAGCAACGCGGCCTCCGCCTCGACATTGCGGGGCAGCGTCTTTTCTTCCGTCGCCGGCGGCGCGGAGAACAGTTGAGCGGGTTCGGCCATGTCTGCCATCATCGGCCTTGTGGACCGCCGGGGCAAGAGCGTTCTCGTCCGGCGCGATGGCCTGTTTGCGGGACAGCGCTGTGGACAGGCTGTGGATAAGCTGTGCAGAAAACACAATCAGACTGGTTTCCCGTTGCCATCGCCCCCCCGACCCCGATAGGGACGCCCTGTGGCGGACCATCGCATCATAGACATCAATCTGGACCAGAAGACGATCATCTGGCGCAACGCGGACGTCGAGCAGGAGCGGCGGATCGCGATCTTCGACCTGCTCGAAGAAAATACCTTCAAGGCACGTGCGCCCGTCGAGGCAGGAGCACTCACGGCCCCTACAGGGTGCAGCTTTTGCGAGTCGAGGGCGGTCGGTCGCTGGCGATGTTATCGGCGATAGACGGCGCTGCTGCTGGAGATGGTGCATTCTGGGCCTTGCCCGCTTCCGCCGGCCGATCAAGGATTATTTCGCGATCTGCGACAGCTATTTCGCGGCGATCCGCAACGCCACCGCCACCGAGATCGAGACCATCGACACGGCGGCGGCGTGGCAATCGCCAATGACGCTCGATACACTGCTGGAGGGCGGCTGGGAGGGCAAGATCGATATCGATTTCGCCACCGCCCGGCGGTTTCTTTCACCCTCATCTGCGTGCTGCATATCAGGGGTTGAAGATAACCGGGGCGCAAATTTCAGACAATGGCCAAGCAACCAAACAGGTACACGCCCGAGCGGCGCGCTTCCGGCGGTGGCTCCGATGCGCCGGCTGTTTGCGGCGTTGATCGCTGGCGTGTGCTGATTGCAGGCCGGCTTCGGTTGGTTTAAAGCGCGCAGCTGGGCGCCATCGCGGGAAAAATTCCCGATGCAGGGCGTCGTGCTGGGCCAGGATGACAACGGTGCAGGTTGAATGGGCGGCTGCTGCCCGTCGGCGGGGGCAGACTTTCGCCCTATCTCTACGCGACCAGCGAAGGCAGTTAAACCTGCGGGACCGTATTCGCCTTCACAACCTAGGCGACGGCGCGCACGTAGCAGGTCGGAATGCCGGTGCGGCGCGGTCCATCATTATGCGACCTGTGCCGCTCCCGTCGCGATGCGCAGGCGGCGACTGTTCGTGACGCTGGCGCCGTGCCATGCGGCCTACGTTGCCAAGTGCGCCGAACTGGTTTTGACAGTATGGATCGCGCAACAGCCCCGAAGTTCCCGGTGAAGCGCAGATGCCGAGCGCGCTGGCCGACATCTCGCGCTTCATCAGGTGAGAATGATCACAGATCGCACAGGCGGCAAGCCCGAGGCTGATCCGGGTGGTCGAGAAGGATTTCGGCGTCGCACAGTGGTGGGCGGATGGCATCAACCGGACGCTGTGGCTGAACGGCAATGTGTTCACGCCCGATTATGCCGGACGCCCCTGGGTCATGTGGACGGCCAGCGACTTTCGCCGGCTGGACGGCGTGGAAGTCATGCCGTGGAATGGAGCGTGGTGCGGCCATGAGGAAGGAAGCGGCGCGATGAACGGACCGGACGAAAAGCAGGCGCTGGTCGCCGCCGCCATCGGCGCGATGGCCCATGCTCACGCGCCCTATAGCCGCTTTGCCGTGGGAGCCGCAGTGCGCCTGACCGACGGCAGCGTCGTAACCGGCAGCAATTTCGAAAATGCGAGCTATGGCCTCTCGCTCTGCGCGGAAACGGTGGCGCTGGCGACCGTCAGCGCGCAGGGGCGGCTACGCGATGTCGCGGAAATCGCGGTGACGGGCGGCATGATGGACGTGAAGCCGAGCGACGGCATCGTCATGCCCTGCGGGCGCTGCCGCCAGGTCATCAACGAGGCGCAGCAGATGGCAGGCCGGACCATCCCGATCCACTGCGCCAGCCCGGACGGGACACAGGTGACGACGCATGACATCGGCGATCTCCTCCCCCACGCATTCGGCCCGGCCGATCTGGGACTTGCCTAAACCCGCGCCGCGCTTCAGGAGGCGAGCCGACTGACAGGGGGATTTGAATGTCCATTCTTTCCGACAAATGGATTCGCGAGGCGGCCCGCACCCAGCACATGATCGAGCCGTTCGTGGAAAGCCAGCGGCGCGACGGGTGCATCAGCTACGGCCTGTCGTCCTACGGCTATGACGCGCGGGTGGCGGCCGAGTTCAAGATCTTCACCAATGTCGATAGCGCCGTCGTCGATCCCAAGGATTTCGCCGCCAACAGCTTCGTCGACCGCAAGACCGACGTGTGCATCATCCCGCCCAACAGCTTCGCGCTGGCGCGCACCGTGGAATATTTCCGCATCCCGCGCGACGTGCTGGTGATCTGCCTTGGCAAGTCGACCTATGCCCGCTGCGGCATCATCGTGAACGTCACCCCGCTGGAGCCGGGCTGGGAGGGGCATGTGACGCTGGAATTCAGCAACACCACGCCCCTGCCCGCGAAAATCTACGCCAATGAAGGGGCCTGCCAGTTCCTGTTCCTGCAGGGGAACGAACCGTGCGAGACCAGCTATGCCGACCGGGCGGGCAAATATATGGGGCAACAGGGCGTCACCCTTCCCAGATTGTGACGCCGGCGTTAAGATGCGCCGATAATGATGTGGGGAGGATCGCCGGCTGACCGTATGCGCGGTGGCCGGGGATGCATGAAGGCATGGTGAAGCTGTTCGGCAGCAGGAGGGCGATCTCCCCTCCGCATGACAACTGGTCCGTGGGCGACCGCCGGGTCTATGCCGTTGGCGACATTCACGGGCGGCGCGACCTTTTCGAACTTCTGCTGCGCCGGATCGAGGCGGATGCGCGCGCCTCGGCGAGCGCGCAGAAAGCCACCCTTGATCCTGCTGGGCGACCTGATCGACCGCGGCCCGGATTCGCGCGGCGTCGTGGAGCTTGCCATGAAGATCGGCGGGCGCGGCACGGTGGGCATGCTCAAGGGTAATCATGAGGAGGTGTTCGTCCGCGCCGCGCGGGGCGACATTCTGGCCACCGGCTTCCTGATGCGCTTTGGCGGCCGGGAAACGCTGCTGAGCTACGGCCTTGAGCCGGACGATTATGATGCCATGAATTTCGAGCAGCTGGCCGAGTGGATGCTGGCCAATATCCCGCGCGAGCATGTCGATTTCCTGGACGGTTTTGAGGACATGATCGAAATGGACGACTATCTGTTCGTCCATGCCGGCATCCGGCCCGACGTCGCGCTGGACGAACAGAACCCGTCTGACCTGCGCTGGATCCGCAACGAATTTCTTTACAGCCGCGCCGAGATGGAACGCCTCGTCATCCACGGCCATTCGGTGACGGAAGCGATCGACGAATGGCCCCACCGGATCGGCATCGACACCGGTGCCTTCGCCAGCAACCGGCTGACCGCGATCGGGCTGGACGGCACCGATCGCTGGTATCTGTCCACCATCGACGATTGATCGGCAAAGGCGGCAACGGGCCGCGTCGCGACGAAAAAAGGGGCCGGCGTCCCTACGGATGCCAGCCCCTTCTTCACCCCCGTGAAAGGCGTTTGTGCGCGGGTCAGGCGACCTGCGGAATTTCGCCGTCTTCCGGATCGCGCAGCACATAGCCGCGTCCCCAGACGGTTTCGATATAGTTTTCGCCACCGCATGCCAGCGCCAGTTTCTTGCGCAGCTTGCAGATGAACACGTCGATGATCTTGAGTTCCGGTTCGTCCATCCCGCCATACAGGTGGTTCAGGAACATTTCCTTGGTCAGCGTGGTGCCCTTGCGCAGCGAGAGCAGTTCAAGCATCGCATATTCCTTGCCGGTCAGGTGGACGCGGTTGCCGTCGACTTCGACCGTCTTGGCGTCCAGATTGACCGACAGCTTGCCGGTGCGGATGACGGACTGGGAATGGCCCTTCGACCGGCGCACAACGGCGTGGATGCGGGCGACCAGCTCCTCGCGATGGAACGGCTTGGTCACATAATCGTCAGCGCCAAAGCCGAAGCTGCGCACCTTGCTGTCCATTTCGCTGATGCCCGACAGGATGAGGACGGGTGTCTGCACCTTGGCGCTACGCAGCTTCTTCAGCACATCGTAGCCGTGCATGTCGGGGAGGTTCAGGTCGAGGCAGATGATATCGTAATCATAGAGCTTGCCCAGGTCCAAGCCCTCTTCACCAAGATCGGTGGTATAGACATTGAATCCCTCGGTCGTGAGCATCAGCTCGATCGCCCGGGCAGTAGTCGGTTCGTCTTCGATCAGAAGCACACGCATGAGAGAGCCCCTTAGTGTTGCGATGGCCGCACGTCCCCAGAACGGCTGTCGCTCCAATTCATTAACCAAGAGGAAAGAAGACACCATGAAGGCAAAAGGTTAATTTTGCTTCGGCGAAGAGCGCGGGAAATCCACGAAGTCGGGCGATTTTGAATCCTGTTTTTCAAAAGCGTTAAGCAGACTCAGAATCGTTTCGGAGTCAACGCTGATTTACCAGGTTTTTCCCGGTTTCTGCGGGTTCTCGCGCAATCGAAACGATTTCGGGACGACGCGCCTGCGATCCCCTGTAACCGGCTGAAACAGCGCTAGACTTTGGTCGACTCTCTTAAAATGTTCTTCATTCGGAGAGACGGCGGGCCAGGAAATCCAGCAGCGCCTCGACCCGCGCGGGACGCAGGCGCGATGGCGGCGTGACCAGATAGACGCCCACCGCCTCGAAGCTCCATTGCGGCAGGATCGCCTCCAGCCTGCCCGCGCACAGGTCGCGTTCGACGATGAAGTCGGGCAACACCGCAACGCCCAGTCCGGCGCGCAGCGCGTCCAGCATGGAATCCCCGCTGGTGGTGCGCAGCGGCCCGTGCGGCTGGAAACTGAAATGCTCGCCATCGGGACCGTTCAGCCGCCAGCTGTCGGGCGTGGATGTATAGGCATAGCTGAGGCAGGCATGGCGCGTCAGCGCCGAAGGATGATCGGGCCGGCCCATGCGATCCGAGATAGGCGGGCGAGGCGACGATGTGACCGCGCACATCCTTCAGCCGACGCGCCCGCAGCGACGAATCGGGCAAGGCCGCGATACGGATCGTCGCGTCGAAGCCCATTTCCACGATGTCGATGCGCGCATCCGACAGGTGCAGGTCGATCTGGACGCCAGGATGCGCGACCAGGAATTCGGCGACTAGGGGAGAAACATGGTTAAGGCCGAAGGTCATCGGCGCCGCCAGCCGGATAGTGCCCGACAACTCCTCGATCTCGCTGCGTGCCGCCTCCTCCGCTGCCGCGCCCTCGTCCACGATGCGGCGGGCATGATCGGCCAGCCGCGTGCCCGCGGGCGTCAGCGACAAGCGGCGCGAGGTGCGGTTGAACAGGCTGGTGTCCAGCGCCTGCTCCAGCCGGGTGACCGCCTTGCTCACCGTCGCTTTGGACACGCCCAGCGCCTCTGCCGCGCGGGTGAAGCTGGCATGGTCGGCGACGGCCGCGAACATCGCCCAGGCTTCAAAATCGGGAATACGCATCGGGGAAACAATCCGTTTCAAAACCGCCTATTTCAGAAACGATCCTGCCGACTAAATTGGCGTTCAACAAGGGCGAAACGCACTTTTCCGTTCCCTTCGCCCATTTTTTGAAAGGCCAATCATGCAGGACGTAACGCAACGCAGCGGCATCGACCGCCGCCGCTTCGACAGCCTGGGCCATGCCGATCACGGCTGGCTCGATGCCCGCCACCATTTTTCCTTCGCCAGCTATTATGACCCGGCCCGCATGGGCTGGGGCGATATCCGCGTGTGGAATGATGACGCCATCGCGCCGGGCGCGGGCTTTCCCCCGCATCCGCACGACAATATGGAAATCATCACCTACGTCCGCACCGGCGCGATCACGCACAGGGACTCGATGGGCAATATCGGCCGCACGCAGGCGGGCGACGTGCAGGTGATGAGCGCGGGGACGGGCGTTCGCCACAGCGAATATAATGTGGAGGACGAGGTCACGACCTTGTTCCAGATCTGGGTTATGCCGCGCGAGCGCGGCGTCACGCCAAGCTGGGGCGCAAAGCCCTTTCCCAAAGGCGATCGGTCGGGGCGCTTGGTGACGCTGGCCAGCGGCTTTGCCGACGATGGCGACGCGCTGCGCATCAATGCCGACGCCCGCGTTCTGGGCGCCACGCTGAAGGCGGGCGAGCGGATCGAACATACGGTCGGCGATGGGCGGCATGCCTATCTGGTGCCCGCCATCGGCCGCATCGATATCGACGGTCAGCCGTTCGAGACGCGCGACGGCGCTGCCATCAGCGGCGGGCGCACCGTCACGATCACCGCGCTGGAGGATGCGGAGATCGTGATCGTCGACGCCAACTGACACCCCCGGCCGCCTGCCCATCCCCTCCCTCCCTTGGGGCGGGCGGCCACCCCCTGAATTTGCCGAAACTGCGCAAATCGATCCGAGGAGACACATGATGGCGAAAGTTCTGGTTCTTTATTATTCCACCTATGGCCACATCGAAACCATGGCCAATGCGGTTGCCGAAGGGGCGCGGGAAGCCGGCGCCACCGTGGACGTGAAGCGCGTTCCCGAAACGGTCGAGGAAAGCCGCGCCCGCGCCAATCATTTCAAATATGATCAGGATGCGCCGATCGCGACCGTCGACGATCTGGCGAATTACGACGCCATCGTCATCGGCACCGGCACCCGTTTTGGCCGGATGTCCAGCCAGATGGCGGCGTTCCTCGATCAGGCGGGCGGCCTTTGGGCGCGCGGCGCGCTGAACGGTAAGGTCGGCGGTGCCTTCGTATCGACCGCGACGCAGCATGGCGGGCAGGAAACCACGCTGTTTTCGATCATCACCAACCTGCTGCATTTCGGCATGACCATCGTGGGCCTGGATTATGGCCACGCGGCCCAGATGAACAATGACGAAGTGGTGGGCGGCGCCCCTTATGGTGCGACCACGATCGCAAATGGCGATGGCAGCCGCCAGCCGAGCGAGATCGACCTGGCCGGTGCCCGCTATCAGGGTCGCCGGGTCGCTGAAACCGCGATCAAGCTGCACGGCTGATCGCGCGATCCCCTTTCTGCGCCGGTGGCGGCATGCTTTTCCCCAGGAACAGCATCGCCGTCCACCGGTTCAGACCGAATATCAGATGAAGGCCATAAGGCACCAATAACGCGAGCGGAAAGATGATCCATCGCGGCGCATAGGGCGTCAGATAATGGATGATCGGCACATGCATGTACATGATGACCAGCGAGGCCGCGCCCAGCCCCCCGGCCCATGGCGCGTATCGGGCAAGCTGAAACATGGCGATGCTCATCACCAATGCCGCGGGCAGCGCCAGCCACGGGGTGCCATAGTCGCCCAGCTTCATGTTCACCGGCACCATCCACCCCATATAGGCAGCGGCAGCAGCCAGCAGGGCAAGCGCGCATATCCCCATCCGCGCGGTGAGCGTCCAGCGATCCTCCACTACCGACAGCAGCTGCCCGATCCACAGCAGCAGGAACGCGATGGGCACGGCCAGCAGGCCAAGTGGCGAAAAGTCCGTCCGCATGCCGATCGATACGCCCGATATGGCGGCAAGGCTCCCCGCCAGCCACCATGCCGGGCCGCGCGGATCGGGAAAGCGACGCCCCAGCGCATTCTGCGCCAGCCGGGCGAAGAACAGGCAGGGGACGAACCAGAACACCGTGAACGGCCCGGTCAGTTCCGACCCGCCGACCAGCAGCTTGTTCCAGCCCGCCGCCCCCGACAGCCATGGTCGAAACCCCTTCGCCCCTTCGATCAGATGGTCCGCGCCATAGAGCAGCAGCAGGAAAACGGCATAGGGAAGCGCGAGCGAAAGCAGCGACTTGCGAAGGAAATCGCCCATCGGCCGGGGACGAAAGACATAGCCGGCGAGCAGGAAGAAGGCCGGCATGTGAAAGGCATAGACCAGATCGCGGACCGGCCCGCGATACCACACATGCCCGACCACCACGGCGATGATGCCCAGCCCCTTGGCCGCGTCGATCCACCCGATCCGCTCTGCGCGCGCGCCTGTTGCCCGGCCGCCCCCGCTTCCTTTGTCCCTGTCCATTCCCCACAAGTGCCGCCCGGCGCAGCATGGGTCAATCGCGCTGTTCGTGCGCCCGCATCGCCCCCGCGATAACCGACGCTTTACCATATCTTAGGGCGAAGCTGCGACACGCGGATGGTTATAGAGCGCGCATGGTGCGCGCGCGGATTTGGGGATTTCCGCCCGGTGCTGCAAACTGCTCCACAGAATTTCACGGCCCTGCTCGACCGTCCGATCGAACTGACCGTCGTCATTCCGACCTTCAACGAGAAGGACAATGTCGCCCGCCTGTTCGAACGGCTGGCGATCGCGCTGGCCGGCATCGAATGGGAAGCGATCTATGTCGACGATGCCTCACGCGACGGCACGCCCGACATCGTCAGCGCCATGGCGCAGAGCGACCGACGCATCCGCCTGATCCGCCGGTTCAACAGGCGCGGACTGTCGTCGGCGGTGCTGGAAGGGATGCTGGCATCGACCAGCCCGGTGATCGCGGTGATCGACGCCGACCTTCAGCATGACGAAAGCATCCTGCCCGACCTGCACCGCGCCATTGCATCGGGCAGCGCGCAGCTCGCCGTCGGCACCCGTTATGCCGGGGGCGGATCGGTGGGCGAATGGGATCAGGGCCGCGCGCTCATCAGCCGCGCCGCGACCCGCCTGGCGGGCCTGGTCATCAAGACCCCGATCAGCGACCCGATGAGCGGCTTTTTCGCCATCGACCGCGCCGCGCTGCTGGCGGCGGCGCCGCAGGTCAGCGGCATCGGCTACAAGATCCTGCTGGACCTTGTCGCATCCTCCCCCACAGCGCTGTCCGTGGCCGAAGTGCCCTATCGCTTTCGCAACCGGGACGCGGGGGAATCGAAACTGGATAGCGCCGTCGCCGTCGAATATTTCGAGCTGCTGCTGGAAAAGCTGATCGGCCGGTTCGTGCCGATCCGCTTCGTGATGTTCGGGCTTGTCGGGGGCCTTGGCCTTGGCGTCCACCTGACCATATTGTCGATCGCGCTGAACCTGGCCGGCCTGTCCTTTGCCGTTGCGCAGAGCGTCGCCGTCATGTCCGCGATGACGTTCAACTTCGTCCTGAACAACCGCATCACCTATCGCGACCGCCGCCTGACCGGATCGCGCTTCCTCTTCGGCCTCGGCAGCTTCTATCTGGTCTGTGCGGTCGGCGCGGTCGCCAATGTCGGCATTGGCGAAATGCTCTATCGCGGCAAGGAAAGCTGGTGGCTGGCGGGCGCGGCTGGAGCGATGGTCGGATCGGTATGGAACTATGCGATCGGCGGCCTCGTCACCTGGCGCAAGCGCCGCTGATCCATCTCCCCTGATCGCGCGAAGATCGGTCCGCCCGCGTCATCGGCGCAGGCGGCCTTTTCCTTGACCTATCGACCGTCCGAATAGTCGCTGCGACAGCGCAGCGGGCGGACCGTGCTCGGCACCAGTGGCCGCAGCGCATGGACGTAGAACGTGCGCACCGGCGTCTTTACCGCCGCCACGCAGACATAGTCGCGCGCCAGCGCCGACAGCACCATGGGCGCGGTATCCTTGTTGACATGCGGGATGTTCGGCACGTTCGCGGCAATGATCGCGCCGGGCCGGCTGGCCAGCACGCGGCGCATTTCCGCCACCGGATCGACGCCGATGGCGTGGCGCTCCACCGCGTTGCTCAGATGATCGGGATAGACGTAGCGCGTCGGGATGCAGGCATTGGTCAGCAGATAGACGGCGGACGGCCCGTCATAGATGAAGAGGCAGCGGTCCTGCACAAAGGGCGCCGTCGCCCGCGCCAAATCCGCGTCCCGCCC
>JAXHOI010000038.1:0-183248 GCA_034519505.1 Sphingobium sp.
ATGTATAGAAAATTGGGTAAAACCAGCTCCCATGAGCCAGCTCATTTCAGTATCGCTGAGGTGCAAATCTCGCTTGATGGGTTTTGACTATCAAACTCAGGATTTGTCGGTCAACAAATAGCAATACGTAACTGAACGAAGTACATCGGATGGTTACGGCTGTTTGGAATCACTTTGACTGAATGCGCCGGGTTGGCTTTCTCAAACGCACGACCCAGGCAGAACCATCGTACCGGACACATCAGAGCCTGTGCCGCCAATCTTAGCCCATCTTTGTCACATGGCACAACAAACCTAAATTAAATCAATGGGTTACGACTTTCGTAAAGGCGTTATGGCACAACAAATGTGCCACCCTGGCCGAATGAGGGGGATGATTGAGACGCGCAGTCAGACGACCGTGCGATGGGTGCCGCCAGGGTTGGCAGAGAGTCCCAGAATCTCATTGATACGCTGCTGATGGGGTTCAGGGCGCGTGGATTTTCTGACATGCACCGCACGCCCATCGCGCCGTGTCAGTGTGGTGGTGATGCGCTGCTGACTGCTCAGCGTCTGACGCAGGGCCTGCCAACTCTCATGAACGCCTTGAGCCTTGAGCTGCAAGCGCATGGTGTGCACGAAGTGGTAAGCCAGCACGCTGATGAACAAATGCCCCTCAATACGCCGCTCGATCTGGTGGTACACCGGACGTAAGCCCAGATCGGTCTTGAGGCTGCGAAACACCGACTCCAGCTGGGTCAACATCGAATAGGTGCGCCATAGCGTTGCATCGTCCAGATCAATCAAGGTGGTGCGCAAGCAGTACACACCCGGGAACATCGCAGCACTGCCCTCTTTGGTGTGTCTGGCCCAGGTAATGGCGCCAACGTTGGCACCACTCTCGTCGGGCACGACATCGACCTGGTAGTGCTGTGCAGCTCTGGCATAACGCTGCTTTGCACGTCCGATTCTCTCCATGGTTTTGGTCAGGGAAATCGTTGCGCCAGGCTTGGCCAGGGCGTCCACCAGTTTCTGCAGGGTCGCAATGAAGGCGCTGCTCTTGGCATCATCCATGGCGCGCTCTTTGAGCTCCCTGTCTGGGGAGTGACAGTACAGGTGGGCCTCTGCTTTGTCGCCGTCCATCACGCGTTGAATCTTGATCGTCACGTCGCCTGCGGTTTGCACCTCAACGGCCAGCGCCGCATCGAACTGGCGAGCGCGCTGACGGGACACCACCACGTAGTGGTACCCCTCTTGCCTGAGCCAACTCAGATTTGCATCGGTGGCAATGCCTGCGTCCATCACCACGGCCGCCCCTTTGGGTGCCGACAGCTCAGTGAGCATCTCCTTCAACGTCTTTGGCTCACTGGCGTTGCCGGCAAAGACTTGGCTTTTGCGCACAAAGCCGCTGCCGTCGAGCACCATGGCCAGTGTTACCAGCGGGCAGTCGCTGCGCTTTTCTTTGCTGCGACCGCGTACCGCTTTGGGCGTGACCGGAGCTGCAAACACCCTCAAAGTAGGTGGGTGTGTTGGTCAGGTCGTACAGGGTGATAATTTCAATGAAGCCAAACGGGCCGACTTGGCCGCACCAAACAGATGCTCTTGCAAGGCATCTCGGTGTTTGTACAGAGCGTCCGATGATCGGTACAGCCGGTTCAGGTCCATCGACTCAAAGTCAAAGTCGATCAGTTCGCCCAAGGCCGAGCACCTTTGCAGCCAGGCGTGCGTGGACAGTTCACCGTTCGGGTGGGCCATTCTGCCAATGATGTTGCCCAGCGCAGCAGCAATCTGGGGATTAGTTCAGTATTCAACTCGGCGAGTTTGTAAAATAAAATTCCGCAACGGTGGCAACCCCGCCATCATGCTATCAATTTCCGTTTCTAATAATCTAACATCCGCTTGATGAATATCGGGCGTAATCATATCTTTTGACGGGTCAGAACTTAAGTTTTGAGCCGATAGTAAATAATCTATCTTGAATTTCTTTCAAAGACCGTTTTCACGGTTTCATTTCCTGCCACATCACGCACCAAAACCAATGTAAGAATTGAGTTCGTCCACCGTTCCGTAAGCCCCCACTCTGATACCATTTCGGCAATCTCTTCCACCAAAGAGCGAAGTTTGCCCTTATCTCCTGTTTTTTTGTATATTTTCATGGTTTCCCTTGTTCGATTATTTCATGGTCAGCGTATTTCAGACCTAACTGCTTTTTTGTAACTATCCAACAGTAAGATTTTTTTTAAATTCAAATGCAAATTCATCCCCAAATTCAAAAACCGACGCGCGTGGAAACCGACTTGCTGCGTGCGATTGCCGACGACGTGGCGGATGCGGTGGGACCGGGCCGCGCGGTCGTGGAGTTTGGCGCAGGATCGTCGACCAAGACACCGCTGTTGCTATCTGCCATCGCGCCCTGCGCCTATGTGCCGATCGACATCAGCGGCGATTTCCTGCGCCAGTCCAGCGCCGCTCTGGGACAGCGCTTTCCGGGGCTGACCGTGATCCCGGTCGAAGCCGACTTCATGGACGAAGTGCCGCTGCCCAGCCTGATCCGCGGGCGGCAGAAGCTAGGCTTCTTCCCCGGCTCGACGATCGGCAACATGGTTCCTTCTCAGGCCGTCGACCTGCTACGCACCATGCGCGCATCGCTGGGCGAAGGGGCGATGCTGCTGATCGGCATGGACCGCATCAAGGACGCTGCCACGCTTCAGGCCGCCTATGACGATGCCGCCGGGGTAACGGCGCAGTTCAACCTTAACCTGCTCTACCGCATCAACCGCGAGCTGCGCGGCGACATTCCGGTCGAGCATTTCGCTCACCGAGCAATCTGGAACGCACGGCTTGCGCGGATCGAAATGCATCTGGAGGCGCAGCGCGACATGGATTTCGAAATCGACGGGCGGCATTTTCACATGGATGCAGGCGAAACGATCCATAGCGAAAACAGCCATAAATATGGCGATCGCGATGCCGGCGTGCTGCTGTCGGCCGGCGGCTGGACGGTGCAGCGTTCATGGACCGACGCCGAGGACATGTTCTCCGTGTATCTGGCCGAAGCGCTGCCGCAAAGCGACGCACCCTGATTGGTCAGGGTGTCGTGTGCGCCCGCCAGCTGGTGATCCAGGTCCATGCGCCGCGGCATTCGCCCATCGCGCTGGCCTGGACCAGGCGGAAGCGGGCGCCGTCCCAGACATATTCTTCCGCGCTGCCGCAATCGCCAAGGCCGCGTCCCTTGGCGTAGCTGCTCAGGCGGCCTGTCTTCGGGTCGAAGCCTGCATTGACCAGCACCGGCGTGTCGCTCTCTCCGCCCCAGCCCGGCGTGTAGTCGAAGGCGGCGAACGCGAAGGTGCGACGACCCGGCTTGCCGATGGCGAGCAGCGGCACGGACGAGAAATTATAGGCGCCCGATCCGCAGGGGATCAGGAGCAGCGCCCGCTCCGCACCCAGGGCGTAGATTTCGACGTCCAAATCGTCGCGTTGTTCGTCCTGACAGCCTGCGAACTTCACCGCTCGCAATTGCTCATCCCGCCACAGCGCGGGCGCGGCGCTTCTTGGGATGGGCAGGCGCTTGATGAGCGGCAGCAGCGGCGCGGCTTTCACTGCTTGCGCCCCCAACGCGCCGGTCGCGACCAGCGCGGTGCTGGTTCCCGCACGCCCCTGCCGCGCGTCCATATATCGAAATGCGGCCGCCGACCCCTTCAGCGAGGGGCTACCCAGCAGCCGAGCACCCTGCCGCACCTCCAGCCGGTTGCCGCGCGCCATGGCGAGGGCAAGGGCCGACGCCTGCGGTCCCCGGACCGTAATCTCGTCATTGCGGGCGGGCGCGGAAAGCAGGCGTGTGCCATCGACCATGAAGTCGATATTGCCCGGCTTGGCCTTCGCCTCCCCCAGCTGGGCGGTGATGACGATCTCTCCAGACGGTCCCGCATCCCGCTCGACGATCATCAGGATCTGGCTTCCGGGCAGATTATCGTCCGCCTCTTCGGGGATCAGCGACACGGCCGAACAATGGCCGCCATTGTCGCACCCGATAGTCCAGTCCTTATAGGTTTCCAGCTTTCCCGGCTGTGGCCCCGACGCCGTAGCGGCAAGGCTCATCGCGCACGGCAAGACGACCAGCGCACCAGCGCGCGCCACTTTGAAAAGAAGCCCCCACATCTTGCGTTAACTATAGCGCGGCTTTGTCGCAGGCGGTAGGGCGGGCCGGAAAATTTCGATCACCGGATTGTCAATCTTTAGGGAGTTCAAAAGAATGAAGACCGTTGGTGTCATCGGTGCGGGGCAAATGGGCGCAGGCATCGCGCAGGTTTCGGCACAGGCCGGCTTTGCGGTCATTCTGTCGGATGTCGACATCGAACGCGCCGAAAAGGGCAAGGCAGGCATCGCCAAGCAACTCAGCCGCGCGGTCGAGAAGGGCAAGCTGGAACAGGGTGCCGCCGACGCCGCCCTGGCATTGATCCGCCCGGTGGCCGACCACGCCGCCTTCGCCGAAGCGCAACTGGTGATCGAAGCGGCAACCGAGCGTGAACCCGTCAAGCGCGCGATTTTCGAAAGCGTGGGCAAGGTGCTGGCGGCCGACGCCATTCTGGCCTCCAACACGTCCTCGATCCCCATCACTCGCCTGGCGCAGGCAAGCCCGGATGCGGCGCGCTTCGTAGGCGTCCATTTCTTCAATCCCGTGCCTGTCATGGGCCTGATCGAAATCATTCGCGGCCTTGCAACGTCAGACGACACGATCGGCAAGATCGAGCGATTTGCGCAGGCGTTGGGGAAGAAAGTGGTGCACGCGTTCGACGCGCCGGGCTTCATCGTCAATCGGATCCTGCTGCCGATGCTGAACGAAGCGTGTTTTGCGTTGGGAGAGGGGGTCGCCAATGTCCGCGACATCGACACCGCGATCCAGCTGGGCCTCAATCATCCGATGGGGCCGCTGACACTGGCCGATTTCATCGGCCTCGATACCTGCCTTGAAATCTGCAAGGTGCTGCATGAGGGAACCGGCGATCCGAAGTTCCGCCCCGCGCCGCTGCTGATCAAATATGTCGAAGCCGGCTGGTACGGTCGCAAGTCGGGCAAGGGCTTTTACGACTATAGCGGGGCGGAACCTGTCCCTACGCGTTGATGCGACCAGAAGTGAAGAGGTTGATATGAGCGAAGAAACGGAAACCCCACCCGCAGCACCGGCAGCCGCCCCTGCCCCGACCGTCGTTCCCGCGGCGACGGATTCAAAGCTGCCGCAGGTGCAGGGAAGCAAGCTGGTCAAGACACTGGGCGTGGGTGCTGCGGTTGGCATCGGATCGGCCGCCATCGTCGCGGCGCTGATGTTCGCGAACCGGGGCAAGAACAAGGCCTAAGCCGGCCAGTCCGTTGGCCTTGCCCATGGCTGAGGGCGACAGAGGGCGCAGGTGTCAGAAGACGCCTGCGCCCCGATCCATTTGTGTCGCTTGAGGATCAGATGCCGATCTGAAGGCTGGCCCGCAGCGATAGCGCGACCTGACCCTGCTGCTGCTCCGCACCCACTTCGCCGCCGATGCGGAAGCCCGCATTGCTTGCCACCGCGCGCAGACGGCCGACCCACCCGCTCTTGCGATCCTCCGGCGTCAGCGCAAAGCCGAAAGACTGGACGGAGGCCTTGTCCGGCAGCCTTGAATTTTCAGAAGCTGGTGTCGAAGCCCAAGCGAATGGTGCGCGGTCGAAGCGGCGTTACCTGCCCGGAACTGACGGCAAAGGGCGTGCCGAGCGCGAAGCGGTTGCCGACCTCATCGGTCAGGTTGGTCATCGACAGGCTGAAGCCAGACGCGCCGCGCGACAGGCGTGCCACCAGCGCGCTATCGAAATAATTGCCCTGTTCCTCTCCCAGTACCGGACCCAGGCCAAGGCGCGACTTGCCGACATAGCGGCCCCAGCCTGTCAGGCGGAGCGCCAGCGTTTCCGCCACTGGCATCGTCCAGTCGAAACCGATCCGCCCGGCGAATTTCGCTACATTGGGAATCCGGCTCATCCGCTCCTGCGCCAAGGCGGCGAACACTGCGTCAGGGTGGGTGACGCGCGAATCGTTCCACGTCATCCCCAGATCGATCTTCAGCCCGCCGACCGGACGCCAGGCACCCGTCGCGGACAGCGACCAGATGCGCCCGTCGCCGATATTGGCGGTGCTCGGGAGACCCGCCTGATCGACATAATCCGCCTGAATGTCGCTCCAGCGCGTATGGGAGAGCGCGACGGAAAGGTCGATGCGGTCGACGGGTCGACCCAGCCGCAGGCCCAGTTCGCTGGTGCCCACGCGATCGTTGCGGAAGCGGCGCACGAAATCGCCCTCCAGCGCCAGGCCACCGGGCCGGAACCCCTGTTGATAGCGCAGATAAACGCCCACCCCCGGCAGGATGGAGGCCAGCGCGGAGGCCGATGGCAGAAAGGTCGTTTCATGCCGGGCGGCGACCAGTTCGGCGCGCGCAGCGACAAGGATCGGCGATACGTCCGTCGCCGTTCCCGAGAGACGCGCGTGCGTCAGCCGTCCGCCCGCCGACAGCAGCAGCCCCGGCATCGGCGCGAGGCTGCCTTCGCCATATAGCGTGATTTCACGCACGCGGTTGGTGACGCCGGTGACCGGCACCTGCCGGTCGATCCGCCCGACGCTGCGGCGCAGCCGGGTGCGATTGTCGGCGTAGGACAGGCCGACCAACCAGCCATAACCATCCATCATCGGTCGCCACAGCCGGCTCTCGCTGGACAGCAGCCGCGTGGCGTTACGTTGCACGAACAGGCGTGTCGCGCCATCGGAAATCGCCGGTCCCACCAGCGGCGAGGCGCTTGCACCGAAACCCGGCGTCCGCCGCCCGGCCACCACGCTGGCGTCGTAGCGCTCGTCAAGCTGCTGGCTGGAAAGGCCGGTGGACGATCGAAAACGCAGATCGCCCAGATCGCCCGACAGCACGGCGCTGCCCTGCGCATAATCGGCGCTGAACCCCTGATCCACCGCGCTGGCACGCGTAAGCGGCGGGCCGTCCCGGTCGGCATATTGACTGTCGGCACCATGGATATGCTGCGCCACGCCGCCCAGATCGAGCGTCCATATCTCGTCCAGCGCGATGCGCATCGTCGCGCGTCCGCCATAAATGTCGGTGCGATTGATGTTCTTGTCGTTAAGGCGAATATTGTCGATATAGCCGCCTTCGCGGATGCCATAGCCCACGACGCGCACCGCCACGCGGTCGCCTGCCACCGGCAGGTTCACCATAGCGCCCACGTCGCCGCCCGGATCGCCATGCTGGGTCGCCGATCCGCCGACGGACAGTGCCCCGCCATAAGCGCCAAGTTGCGGGGCATTGGCCTCCAGCCGGACGATCCCGCCCAGCGAGCCGGCACCGTACAGCGTCCCCTGCGGCCCCTCCAGCACCTCGACCGAATGGATGTCGTAAAGGCGCAGGTCAGGGTCCGGCGCGTTGTAGCTGAGGCGCAGGTCGCCCAGATATTGGCCCACCGTCGACTGGGTGGGACCGGTCAGGCTGGAATCGGCGATGCCCCGAATGAACAGCTTGTTGCGCCCCGCGCCCAGATAGGTGGAGGACAGGCTGGACAGGCGCGAGAGGATGGCCTCCGTCCCCGCGATGCCGGTCTGGCCGAGGTCGGCCCCGTCGAGCCGTGAGACCTGGCCCGCCAGCATGGAAAGGCGCACGTCCCGCTTGCTGGCGGTGACGATGATGTCGTCGCCCGCGCTGTCGAACATGTTCTGAACGCTCGGCACGGCCGCAGGCCGTTCGGCCAAGGCCAGGCGCACCGGCGTGTCGCGGTTCGGCACGAGCCGCCAGCTGTTCGCACCCGCATTTTCGACCTTGCCCCCGCTGGCCCGTGCCAGCCGCGACAGCGCATCCCGCACACGCATCCGGCCCCGGATCGCGGGCACGGGCCTTGCCCATATGGCGGGATCGGGCACGCTGATGCTGCTGCCGCTCTGGCGTCCCAGCGCCTGTATCGCCTGGCCAAGCGTGCCCGCCGGCAGATCGAGCGCAGCCGTCGCCGCCACCGCCTGTCCGGCGGAGAGCAGCATGGCCGGCGCGATCAGACTGAAGGCAAAGCGAGCGCGGTTCACGGTGTCGGCTGCATCTCCCACCCGTCGGCCGTGCGGCGCATCGCGACGCCCAGCAATGGCCCGGCCCCTGCGGGATCGCGCTTCAGCCCGGCCAGTGCGATGGTGCCGCGAAAGGGCTGGCGCGCGATCGCTGGTGCGACACGGATGGCGATGCCCAGATTGCGCGACAGGTCGCCCGCCACCTGTTCCAGCGGCGCACCGGCATAGTCGAGCTGCCCGCGGGTCCAGCCGCCAACGCCAGCGGTATCGACCGTACGCGTTGCAATGTCCGTGCCGTGCATGTTCATGCCCCGGCCCGCGGGCAACCGGATAGCGCGGGTGCCCAGGCGATATTCCGCCGCCCCTTCCGACACGGCGATGCGCAGGTCGTCGGGGCCGCGCGTCACGTCGAACTGCGTGCCCAGATCGACCAGCTTCGCATCGCCCAGTGAGAGGACGAACGGCGCATCATCGTCATGGCGAATGGTGAACAGCGCCTGTCCGGCCTCCAGCGTGGCGACGCGCGGATCGCGACGGTCCAACGCGATCCGGCTCGCCCCGTTCATCGCGATGCGGCTGCCGTCCGGTAGGGCGATCAGCCGCGTTTCGCCCGCAGCCGTCTGGACGACATAGGGCTGCGCGCGCCGTTCCCAGGCGCCGATCCCGACAGCGAGCAGCAGGCACGCGGCCAGTGCGCCGCCGATCCACCCCCGCCGTGTCGCCCAGCCGGTGCGTGAAGGCGGGGGCATGGTATGGGGCAGCGGCGCGGGCGGCAGGGCTTCGGCCATATCCGCGCTGTCGGCTGCGATCGCGTGATAGCGTTCGGCATGTTCGGGGGCAGCCTCCAGCCACAGGGTGAAACCATCCCAATCATCGAAATCGGGCGCGCGCGTGCGGATCACCCAGTCGAGTGCCCGTGCGTCCAGATCATCCCAAATGCGCGCCATCAAGATCTCCTGACCGACAGGACGGAGTCGCCTGCGTCAAACCTCATCGAAGCGTCTCCGCAATTCGACCAGCGCCTGATAGGCGTTGCGCAAATCCGCCTCGACCGTGCTCAGGCTGACGCCCAGTTCAGCGGCGATCTGCTTTTGCCCAACGCCATCGACCCGATGTCGGCGAAAGATCGTCGCCGCGCGCTCGCCCAGCGCCTCCAGCGCCTCCTCCACCTGCGCCAGTTGCTCGCGCGCGATCAGGATACGTTCTCCGCCCGGTTCGTCCGACTGGCCCGGCAATGTCGCGCCGGTCGCGTCCGTCCAGTCCTGATCGCGCCGGTCGGCCTGCCTGCGCGAGCGATAGCGGTCCAGCATCAGATTGTTGGCGGCGCGATAAAGATAGGAAAGCGGGGCGGCGACCGGGCCGGTCGGCGTCGATTGCACCTTGACCCATAATTCCTGCAAAAGATCTTCCGCCGCATCCCCCGCGCCATGCGCGGCCAGAAAGCGCAGCAGCTTGTCCCGATTGTCCAGGAACACCGCCTCCAGACCGGCCTCGCTCATCAGGTGGTCCGCTGCGGGAGGAAAGGGGGAAGGGGCCGGGGCATGGCGGTCGGTCGGGCAAATCCAGCAGGGTGGACGAAATCTCAGTCAACCGGGTCGACCGGATGGCGAGCGCACAGGAACATGCGGCACCATCCGGCTGCGGCGAACCCCTTGCCGCAATCCGGTCAGGCAGGGGGCATAGCGCATAAGCAGGAGCGAGTTCCAGCCCTGGCGTCATTCGGGCGCAAGGGTGATGTGCCGCTCAATGCCTATCGCGTCGAGAAAGCGCCGGTCGTGGCTGACGATCAGCAGCGCGCCGTCATAGTGCCGCAGGCCTTTCTCCACCGCGGCAATGCTGTCCAAGTCCAGGTGGTTGGTCGGCTCGTCTAAGATGAGCAATTGGGGTACTTCGCCGCCGCCCAGAACGCAGGCGAGCGCCGCGCGCAGCCGCTGCCCGCCGCTTAAGGTCGAGACGCGCTGCAAGGCAGCGTCCGCGCGAAATCCCATTCGGGCCAGTGCCGCATGGGCCGCATTGCGGTCGATCATGCGGTGACGCGCGCGCAGATTGTCGATGATCGACAGTCCTTCGTCCAGCAGCATGGCCTGCTGATCGAGCAGCGCGTGCGTCACATGGCAGGTGATGCGGCCAGCCTGCGGGCGCAGCGCGCCGACGATCAGTTGCAGCAGCGTCGACTTGCCCGATCCGTTGGGGCCACAGATCGCGATACGCTCCGGCCCGTTCAGGCTGATGGACAGGTCGTCGAACAGCGCAGGCGCGCCGTCATAAGCGAAACGCAGTGCCTGCACCTCCAGCACTCGGCGATCGGAAGGGAGGTTTGAGGAGGGCAGGCGCACGGTCAGCGGATCGATCACCTCGATCTTCTCTCTTGCCGCCTCCACCTGCTCGGTTGCGGCGCGCCGCTGTCGTTCGGCAATCAGTCGCCCTTCGCCACCGCTGTTTTCCGCGCGCTCCTTGCGGGCACCCAACAGGATGCGCGGCATATCGCCGCGCCGCCCGCTTCTTCTGCCGGCGGCATCGCGGCGCTGCTGGCGCTCGGTCGCTTGCTGCGCCTTGCGGGCGACCTGATCGGCCTGATGGCGGGCATGGCTCAGCGCCTCCTCGGCAGCGGTCCGCTCGGCCTTCCGACGCGCGGCATAGGCGCTGCCGTTCCCGCCATAGCGGGTCGCGCCTTGCGCGCTGAGTTCGACGATGGCGTCCATTTCATCGAGTAGTTCGCGGTCGTGGCTGACGATGATCGCGCCGCCGCGCCATCGCCGGATCAGGCGTAGCAGGGCGTCCCGCCCCTCCTGGTCCAGATTGTTCGTCGGTTCATCGAGCAGCAGGAAATCGGGGCGTGCAAACCGGGCGGCGGCCAGCGCCGCGCGAGTCTGCTGCCCGCCCGACAGTTGCTCCAGCGGCGTTGTAGCCGGACAATGGAGCGCCACCTCTGCCAATGCGTCGGCGATGCGGCTTTCCAACGTCCAGTCAATCGTAGCCAGCACCTGCGCATCGGCTTCGCCGCGCAACGCGCGTTCCAGATCGGCCAAGGCTTCGTCGGCGCCGAACAGTTCGGCGACCGTGCGTCCGGCGCTGATGTCGACGCTCTGGTTCAGCATGGCGACCGTGCCATGCACGACCCGGCTTCCCCCCGATGGCGGCAGCGTGCCCGCCACAATGTTGAGCAGCGTCGATTTGCCGGAACCGTTGCGGCCGACGATGCCGCAGCGTTCGGAAGTGAAAGCGGCGTCTATCCCCGAAAGGACGTCGCGACCGTCAGGCGTGGTCCAACGGATATTCGACAGGGTAAGGGAAGGTTGCATGGGCGTGGGTCATCCTGATGGCAAGGCGGGGCTTTGCGTTCAGGTTGCGATCCATGTCTTCCAACTCCTGTTCGGACGTGACCCGGAATGTAGGCCAGCGTCCCCGTGCGATCAAGGCACCGGCATTTGGGCCGCGTCATCCTCCGGCGCGTCGGGACGGCCCTTGAAGCCCTGCGCGATGACATACCATTCGCTGCTGCCCTTGCGGCTGGCGGGCGGCTTGGCGTGCTTTACGGTAGAGAAATGGCGCTTCAGCACGGCAAGAAGCTCTGCGTCCGTGCCGCCTGCAAAGACCTTCGCCACGAACGTGCCGCCCGGCTTCAACACTTCGATCGCGAAATAGGCTGCGGCCTCGACCAGACCCATGGTGCGCAGATGGTCGGTTTTCTGATGGCCAACGGTATTGGCCGCCATGTCCGACATCACCAGATCGGGTGCATCGCCCAACTCGGCGATCAGCCGCTCCGGCGCCTCATCGGCCATGAAATCCATTTCGAGCAGGGTGACGCCCTCGATGGGATCGGTCGGCAGCAGGTCAATGCCCACGACCTTTGCCTTTGCCGCCTTCTTGCGCACCACTTGCGCCCATCCGCCCGGCGCGACGCCCAGGTCGACGACCGCGCGCACCCCGCGCAGGACGTGAAATTTCTCGTCCAGCTCGATCAGCTTGAACGCCGCGCGGCTGCGCCAGCCCTCCGCCTGCGCGCGCCGGACATAGGGGTCGTTCAGGTGCCGTTCCAGCCAGCGCGTCGATTGCGCCGTCCGGCCCTTGGCCGATTTCACGCGGATGCGGCCGCCGCCCAGTCCCCTTGTCATTGCAACCCCGGATTGCGGTCCATCAGGCCGCGCAAAATGCCTTCACGAATGCCGCGATCGGCAATGCCTAGCCGCTGGGCGGGCCAGATGTCCAGGATCGCCTCCAATATCGCGCATCCCGCCACGACCAGATCGGCACGTTCCGACCCGATGCAGGGCAGGCCGCGCCGCTCCGTCACGCTCATCCCGGCCAGCCGCGTGCTGATGTCGCGCATCGCCTGCGCGGGTACGATCAGCCCGTCGATCCGCCGGCGATCATAATGGGGAAGGTCCAGATGCAGGCTGGCGAGCGTAGTTACCGTGCCGGACGTGCCGAGCAGGCGCACGTCCTTCAACCCCTTGGGCAGGCGACGGGCGAAATCGGCGAAGGCATCGCGCGCGAGGTCGCGCATGCGGGCATAGGCAGCCGCGCGCGCGCCGGCATCCTCATCGGCATGCGGTACGCTTTCGGTCAGCGACACGACGCCCCATGGCGCGCTCAGCCAGTCGGATATCGCCGGATGCCCCTGGCCCTGGGAAAGCAGCGCCAGCTCCGTCGATCCGCCGCCGATATCGAAAATGAGGGCCGGGCCATCCCCCGGCTCCAGCAGGCCGTGGCATCCCAGCACCGCCAGCCGCGCCTCTTCCTCCGCAGTGATGATGTCCAGCGCGATGCCGGTTTCGCGATAGACGCGGTGGATGAAATCGGCACCGTTCGATGCGCGACGACAGGCCTCCGTCGCGACCGACCGCGCCAGCGTGACATGGCGGCGGCGCAGCTTGTCGGCGCAGATGGTGAGCGCAGCGATTGCGCGTTCGATCGCTTCGTCGCTGATCTTGCCGGTCGCCGCCAACCCTTCGCCCAGGCGCACGATGCGCGAAAACGCATCGACGACGATGAACCCGTCGGCGCTGGGCTTGGCGATCAACAGGCGGCAGTTATTGGTGCCAAGGTCGATGGCGGCATAGGCGGGCCGCGGTCCCCGCGACCGGGGAAGGGCCATTGCATGTTCGCCAATGGGTGCCGCCTTTCTGCCCGCTCGCGGCATTGGCCGGGCAGGCTGAGGCGGCAAGGGCCCCTGCTTGGGCATCCGCGCACGCTCACACTTCTTCACACTACCGAATGCAGGAATTCGCATTCGTGACTTGCCGACACGCTAGGATGTTCCGTTACCGCTGGCAAGACGCGCCCCCGCGACGCAGCGGGTGGGCAGGCGAGTGGACAGCGAAGGCAAGCATCGCAAAACACTTGACCGCGCGCACAGGCAGTCTTAATTGCGCGCCTCCGACGCGCTCCTTGCGTGAATCGGCTGATGCCCCGTCGTCTAAAGGTAAGACTCCGGACTCTGACTCCGTTAATCGAGGTTCGAATCCTCGCGGGGCATCCATTCTTTCTCTCAGTCTCGCGTTCAACAAGCCCGCATGGCCGTGCGGGACGGCGCTGCATTGTCTGGCGTCATGCCGCAGGGTCGATGAAATGTTTTGAAAGGCGCGGGTGGTGGGCGATGACAGGCTCGAACTGCCGACATCCTCGGTGTAAGCAAGGCGCTCTACCAACTGAGCTAATCGCCCCACCTACCGGCGCGCCGCCTTACTAGGCTATTCGGCGCACGGGTCAAGCGGGCTTCGCGACCGCTGACCGATCTTTCATGCCAGCTGGCCATGCGCGGCGGCATACCACTGCTCCATCGCCTTTGCACCGTCGTCGGACAGGCGGATGAAGACGCGGCGGGCGTCGTCGCGATCGGCCTCCCGCTCGAAAAGACCCTGTGCCGTCAGGTTCCTGATCCAGCGGAGCGCCGTCGTAGGCGGGACGGCGGCGGCGATGCACAGGCTGGAAACCGAAACGCGCTCTCCACTCAGCCTTGCGGCCATCAGATCGAGCAACATGTCCCAGGCGGGATCGGCGAACAGATCGCCGGGAAAGTGCCGGTCGCGCAGGCGGCGCGCGCGCAGCAGGCTGCGCATGTCGGCGGCGGTCGGCTGCTTGTTCGCGCCCCGCTTGGATGCTGCCGGTGACAAGGCGTCCTCGCCCACATAATCGGACGTCCGGTCGGCCATCCGGCCCACACGGAACGGATCGTGCCGCTCCTCCATGTGCAAAGGCGCGATGGCCGCGAGCGCGCGGGCCAAGCGGCTTACTTCCTCGCTCAGCCGATCGATCCGCGACGGCTCGCTCTCGGTGCCGATGTCGTTGAGGGCGATGGGGCGTCTGGCAGCGATCATCGCGGTCGTCACTGCGCTTGCCAGATCCCATGTTTCGGGCTGGCAAAGCAACTGTGCCGACGAACTGGAAAGCGCCGCAAAGGCCATGTCCAGCCTTTCCGCCATCGCGATCACGATCAGGTGGATGTCGCCGGCCGCCGCCAGTCGGTCGAACCGCATCAAGGCTTCATGCTGCGTCGTCGTCGCATCATGATCGTCGAGAAACGCCATGACAATCTTACAGCCTTCCGGTGGGCTCCAGCGCGGCGACACTGCCTCCACCGGGCAATGCCCGCTCATCGCCACGCCCGTCAGCGCGACCCAGCGTTCAGCCTGATGCGCATGTTCGGGTGAACCGATGATGATCAACCGGGACGGGTCGTGCGGCATTGGCGGCAAGTCATTCGATGCGATCGCCCAGCCATGGTCCATTTTGCGCTCCAAATGCATCCACATGCCGGTTCCCACATCCAATGTGCTCGCTTTGTTCGATCACTATGTGGGCAGGCGCTGGTGAGCGACAAACCGGCTTGCCTCCATAATGGAGAAAGCCGCGGCCCGCGCAAGCCATGGAGTTTCAGTCGGTTGCAGCGTTCCCGCCAAGATGGCGCGAAATCGCTCCAAAGCGGAAGGGCGCGGGCGGCTCTGGCACTTTACGCCATTTCGGATAGGACTCCCGTCATGACAGGACGGCGAAACGACCAGAACAGGCCGAACACGCTGGCATCGGGAGTTAAGGATATGGGTTGGCTTCGTTTTTCGGGTTCCGCGCTGGCGCTGATTCTCGCTTCCGCACCACTTTGTATTCCCGCCATGGCGGCGGAGGAAAGGGCGGCATCGTCGACCGCAGCAGCGCCATCGTCGGAAGCGTCGCGGACGTTGGCGGCGGTGCTCGCCGATCACTGGACATGGTTCCTGCAGACCAACCCCGTCTACGCAACGTCGCTGGGCGTCCGCGACTACGACGATCGCATCGGCGACGTCAGCCTGGCCGAGGCGGATCGGCAGGCGGCCATGGCACAAAAGCTGCTGGACCGGCTTGCCGCCATTCCCGATGCCGGGCTGAGCGCGGCCGAGCGCACGAACAAAGGGGTGCTGAGCTGGATGCTTCAGGGCCAGGTGAACGGCAATCGGTTCGGCGAGCGGATGATGCTGTTTTCCACCTATTACAGCTGGCCGCAGGGTTTTGCAGGCATGGCCGACAACCTGCCTTTCTACAACCGGCACGACTATGAGAGCTATCTGAGCCGCCTGGCGCAATATCCGACGCAGAATGCCGAGGCGACGAAGATCACCGCACAGGCGCTGAAAGAAGGCTATGTGCTGCCGTGCGATGCGCTGGGCGGGTTCGACCGTCAACTGATCGGCGCGGTGGAAGGGAAGGCGGAGGACACCCGATTCTACGCGCCGTTCAAGGGCGCGAAGCCTGCCGACATGACGGACGCGCAGTGGGACGCGGCAAAGGCGCGGGCCGTCGCGATCATTCGCGACGTCCTGACGCCCGAATATCGCAAGTTTCACGACTGGTATCTGGCAAGCTACTATCCCAAGTGCCGCAAGAGCGTCGGCGCGTCCGCCATGCCGCAGGGTGCGGCATGGTATGCCGAGCAGGTGCGGCTTTACACGACGACCAGCCTGACCCCGGCTCAGATCCACAAGATCGGCTTGGATGAGGTCAGCCGCATCCGCGCGCGCATGGACAAGGTGGCGGCCGATGCCGGCTATCCCAGTCGCGGGGCGATGATCGAAAAGCTGCGCTCCGATCCGCAATATTTCGCGAAATCGCCAGACGAACTCCTTCGATATGCCGCTTATCAGGCGAAGATGATCGACGGCATGCTTCCGCGCTGGTTCGGAAAGTTGCCGCGCCTGTCCTATGGTATCCGGGCCATTCCGGCGGAGACGGCAGAGACCACGACAACCGCCTATTACAGCGGCGGGTCGCCCGAGGCGGGGATCGCGGGCACTTATTATGTCAACACGTCGAAACTCCCGCAGCGTCCGCTCTGGGAACTACCGGCGCTCACCGCGCACGAGGCGGTGCCGGGACACCATTTTCAGATCGCGCTGCAACAGGAAGTGGACCTGCCGCTGTTCCGCCGCCACGCCGCGAACTTCACCGCCTATACCGAAGGCTGGGGGCTTTATTCGGAATATCTGGGGGAGGCGATGGGCCTTTACGATACGCCCGAAAAGATGATGGGGCGCCTGAGTTACGAGATGTGGCGGGCGTGCCGGCTGGTCGTTGATACCGGCATGCACGCGCAGGGGTGGACCAAGGCGCAAGCCGTGGCCTTCATGAAGGAGAACACGGCGCTGACCGACGCGAACATCGATGCGGAGGTCAATCGCTACATCAGCTGGCCGGGACAGGCGCTGGGATACAAGCTGGGCGAAATCCGCATCCGCGAACTGCGGGAGAAGGCGGAAAAGGCGCTGGGTAGCAAATTCGACCTGCGCCGGTTCCATGATGTCGTGCTGGCGCAGGGCGCGGTGCCGCTCGACGTGCTGAGCGGTGAGGTCGACAGCTGGATCGAGGTGGAGAAGACGCGTTAGAGGTTGTGTGCGCTAAAGCGAGGGGGCGCTTCGCCCCATTCGCGCAATGGCATCCGCCAGCGCCAGCAGACGATTGGCCTCGTCGACATGCAGCTGTTCGACCATGGCTCCGTCGATGCGCGCCACGCCCAGCCCCTGTCCGCGCGCGTCTTCCCAGGCCGCGACCATCCGTCGGGCGCGCTCCACCTCTTCGGGCCGGGGGCCGAAGGCGTGGTTGGCGACCTCGATACTGTTGGGATGGACCAGCGACTTGCCGTCGAATCCCATTTCCGCGCCCTGCCGGCAAACGTCCGCCAGTCCTTCAAGATCGTTGAGGTCGATATGCACGCCGTCGATCGCCGCCAGGCCATAAGCACGGGCCGCGATCAGCATCATGCCCAGCGCGGGCAACAAGGGCGCGCGGCCGGGAACCTGCCGTGCTTTCAGATCCTTCGACAGGTCGTTGGTGCCCGCAACGAACCCCGCCAGTCGGGGTGAAGCTGCGGCAATGTCTCCCGCGCGCAGGAGGCCGAGCGGCGTTTCGATCATGCACCAGATCGGGTGGCGCGTGCGCTGCGCTGCATCACGCACCTGATCGGGGCTCTCCACCTTGGGCAGCAGCACGCCATGGAATTCCAGCGCATCGGCCAGCGCGAAATCCTCCGCGCAGTCGATGGTGCTGACGCGCAGGATCAACTCGCGCTCGCCATAGCCGCCGGTGCGCATGGCCGCCGCGATCGTTTCCCGCGCGGCATCCTTGCTTTCGGGCGCGACTGCGTCCTCCAGATCCATGATGATGCCATCGACCGGCAATGTTCGTGCCTTTTCCAGCGCACGCGCCTTGTCGCCCGGAATATAGAGCATGGAGCGGCGCGGGCGAATCTGCTGGGTCATGCCGCCATTAAGCGCGCGGGCGCGCGATAGGCAACGGAGCATCGGCCTGCGCGCAAAAAGCAGTGGCGGCACTTCGCCCGCTTTGCCAATAGACGGGGGATGCTTCCTTTCGACGCCCGGCTTCCCTTCGTGCTGCTCGATAATGCGCGGGTCGGCGGGACGGCGGCGTGCCGGCTCTACACGTCGCCTGTCGAGGTGGTCGTGGCGCGCCATATGCGCGAGGTGCAGCCGGCGCTCGATCGCATTGCAGAGGCGGTGGATCAGGGGCTCTATGCCGCAGGGTATCTGAGCTATGAGGCCGGCTTCGCGTTGGAGAAGCGCCTTTCCCCGCTTGGCCGCGATCTTGCGGAGGTTTTGCCGCTGCTTTGGTTCGGGCTATTCGCCCGCGAAATCCCCATCCGCCCCGATGAGGTGCCCGCGCTGCTGCCTTCTCCCGCAGGGGCGTCCGCGGGTCCGCCTCGACCGCTGGTCGATCAGGCCGCCTATGCCCATGCCTTCGATCAGGTGCAGCAACTGATCCGCGCGGGCGACATTTATCAGGCGAACCTGACATTCCAGTGCGACGTGCCGGTGACCGGCGACCCGGCCGCACTATACGCGGCCGTGCGGGCACGGGGCGGAGCGGGCTATGGCGCGCTCATCAATACGGGTCAGGTCTGGCTGCTCTCCTTTTCGCCAGAGCTATTCTTCACGTTGAACGATGGGGAACTGCGTGCGCGGCCGATGAAGGGGACGGCGCAGCGCAGCGACGATCCGGTGCAGGATGCCATGCTGGCCAGTGAATTGCGGACCGACCCCAAGCAGCGCGCGGAAAACCTGATGATTGTCGATCTGCTGCGCAACGACCTGTCGCGCGTGGCGCGTGCCGGAAGCGTGGAAGTGCCCGATCTTTTCCGTGTCGAAACCTATCCCACCATTCATCAGATGACGTCGACCGTTCGCGCGCGCATGTTGCCCGGCCTTGGCCCGGTGGAGGCGCTGCGTGCGCTGTTCCCCTGCGGATCGGTCACCGGCGCGCCGAAAATCCGGGCGATGGAAGCAATTCATGCGATCGAAGGGGGGCCGCGCGGTCCCTACACTGGTGCGATCGGCCGGATCGGGCCGGACGGCGATGCCGCGTTCAACGTCGCCATCCGAACCCTCAGCCTTGTCGAGGGCGCGTCGCACGCGCGGCTGGGTTTGGGATCGGGTGTGGTCGCCGACAGCCGCATGGCCGACGAATGGGCCGAATGCCTTGCCAAAGCGCGTTTCCTCAGTCAGTGAGGATGGTGGAGATAAATCAAGGTTAATGGCAGGGATCGGGAATTGAGTTTCGCGGACGGCCGGTTCGATCTGCTGGAGACGATGGCGTATGATCCGCTTGACGGAATCCGCCTGCTCGGCCTGCACATGGCGCGGCTGGCCGCCAGCGCCAAGAGCCTGGGTTTCATGTTCGACCGCCATGGCGCGCTGAACGAACTGCAGGCGGCGACTTTTCGCTTGCGGGAAAAGTCGCGGCTGCGGATGCTGCTGTCGCGCCGTGGTAACATCGCTGTGGAAATTCGCGACCATCGCACCTGGCCCGAAGCGATCATGCCCGTCGCCTCCGCGCGCCGCACCATCGGGTCGGACGATCTCCGCCTGATTCACAAGACGACGGACCGCCAGTTTTATCGCGACGCGCTGGCCAAGGCCGGAACCTATGAAGCGGTGCTGATCGACGGAGACGGGTTCGTGACGGAAGGGTGCTTTTCGTCCATCTTCGTCGAGCGCGGCGACAAGCTCGTCACTCCGCCGCTCAGCCGCGCGATCCTGCCGGGCATATTGCGCCAAAACCTGATCGCGATGGGCGAGGCGGAGGAGGGCGAACTTCGCCTGCGCGATCTGGACGGCGGTTTCTTCATCGGCAATGCCGCGCGCGGCATGGTTGCCGCAACTTTGGTTGCCCCGAAGGGCTGACATCTCTATGGAGCGCGCGTCCGAGCGGTGATCGGACGTAATTTTATTGCTCGAAGGATCAGCCATGTCGCAGACTTCCGCCGCTCTGGGGCGCATCAAACCCAGCGCAACCCTCGCCATGACGGGCCGTGTTCTGGCCCTGAAACGCGAAGGTGTGGACGTGATCGGCCTGTCGGCGGGCGAACCGGATTTCCCGACGCCCGACTTCATCAAGGAAGCCGGTATCAAGGCGATTCGCGACAACAAGACCAAATATACCGATGTCGACGGCATCATGGAGTTGAAGGAAGCGATCGCTGCGAAGTTCGCGCGCGACAACAGCCTGACCTACGATCCCAAGACGCAGATCAGCATCAATTCGGGTGGGAAGCACACGCTGTTCAACGCTTTCCTGGCGACACTCGATCCGGGTGACGAGGTGGTGATTCCCGCGCCCTATTGGGTCAGCTATCCCGACATCGTGAATTTCGCGGGCGGAACCCCGGTTTTCGTCGAAGGGCCGGCGAGCCAGGGGTACAAGATCCTGCCGCACCAACTCGCCGCCGCGATCACCCCGCGCACCAAGTGGGTGCTGCTCAATTCCCCCAGCAACCCCAGCGGTGCCGCCTATTCCGGCGAAGAGTTGAAGGCCATTGCAGAGGTGCTGCGCCAGAACCCGCACGTCCTTATCATGACCGACGACATGTATGAGCATGTCTGGTACGCGCCCACGCCCTTCGCCACGATCGCGGAGGTGGCGCCCGACCTCTATGATCGCACGTTGACGGTCAACGGCTGTTCCAAGGCCTATTCCATGACCGGCTGGCGGATCGGCTATGCCGGCGGTCCCGGCTGGATCATCAAGGCGATGGGCAAGTTGCAGTCGCAGTCGACGTCCAACCCCTGCTCGATCAGCCAATATGCCTCCGTCGCCGCGCTGAACGGCGATCAAAGCTTCCTCGTCGACCGCAATGCGGCATTCCGCAAGCGCCGCGATTTGGTGGTTGCTATGCTGAACGATGCGCCGGGTCTGGAATGTCCGGTGCCGGAGGGCGCGTTCTACGTTTACCCCGACGCATCGGGAATCATCGGCAAGATGACGCCGGACGGCAAGCCGATCGCGACGGATGAGGATTTCACGAATTATCTGCTCGACAGCGTGCGGGTGGCGGCGGTGCACGGCACGGCCTTCGGTCTCGCGCCGGCATTCCGGATTTCCTACGCCGAGTCGGAAGAGGTGCTGCGCGAGGCATGCACCCGCATTCAGCAGGCGTGCGCCGCACTGCGTTAAGGCGCTCGCGGCAGAAGGAATGAAGCGGGGAAGCGGCGCTTGTGGCCGCTCCCCCGCGCGCCTACCTGACCGCTTGGCGCATTCCGCTTTTCGCGCAAAAACATTTCGTTTCCGCTTTTAACCTTGAAGCGTACCGATCAGGCGTTATGTCGCGTTGCAAGTTGCAACGGACTTCACCGTCCGTCGAAACAGAAAATCCATTTGTCGTCGCCAGGGTGACGCGCGTCACAGCGTTCATCAACGGGCAATGGCAAAGACTGCACATGACCCCCACTCCGGTGCTTCACCCCCACGAAGGCCCGGATCGACGAAAGCAGACGATATGACCCGCTTCCTCAAGTCGGACCTGTTCCGCAATTTCAGCATCGGCTTCACCGCCGGACTGCTGCTGGTCGTGGCATCGCAGATGCCCGCCTTCTCCCACTTCCTGGGCGCCTGAGGGAGCCGGTGGCGCCGATGTCCCCCCGCATCGGCCTTTTCACCTTGATGTCGGTCTGCGCGATGATCGGCATCATGACGATGGCGCAGGCCTATGGCGCCGAGCGCACCGTGCAAGCACCCGTCGCCGCGCTTGATGCAAAGGAAGAAGGGGCCTCCGCTTCGGCGATCTTCGCTGGCGGATGCTTCTGGGGCGTGGAGGGCGTGTTTTCCCACGTAAAGGGCGTCACCAGCGCGACGAGTGGATATGCCGGCGGCAAGGCTGGGCTGCGCGTCAATTACGATATGGTGAGCGACGGCACGACGGGATATGCCGAGTCTGTACGAGTCACCTATGACCCGCGCGTCGTCAGCTATGGCACGCTGCTGCGCATCTTCTTTTCGGTTATCACCGACCCCACCACGCTGAATTATCAGGGCCCTGATCACGGCACCCAGTATCGCAGCGCCCTGTTCCCGCAGAGCATGGAGCAAGACCGCGTGGCGCGCGCCTATCTGGCGCAACTGGGTTCCGCCCGTGTATGGAATGGTGCGATTGTCACCCGGGTGGAACCGACGGTGCGCTGGCAGCCCGCGGAGCGTTATCATCAGGACTTTCTGGCCAACAATCCGGACCATCCCTATATCCGGCGCTGGGACCTGCCGAAGCTTGCAGCGTTTAAGGCACAGTTCCCAAAGCTTTTTTCTGCTAATCCTTCGCGCTGACATTCAGTGCGTCAAATAACTCCAAAGCAGAAAACCGAAAATTGGCCAAAATAGCACAACCCAAACTATAAAAATTCCTGCCAGTAAGTAATTTCGAACAAGTTTCCACAGTTTTACTTTTATGGTGCGCCGCACCCTGCCGGGTGGCTGAATGTACCGTCCGATACGGACCGAATCGGCTGTGGTCCCTGCCTCATCTATCGGCAGAACATTGCTTTTTTTCTGCTTCAGAACCTGCATGTCAGCCCACGGATTTTGCGTCGCGGCGGATTCGCCGGACGCTTCCGGTAGGACAACTATTGTCTAAGGCAAAGAATTTCCACGATAATCGCGTATAGATATATTGTGCAGAACGTAGAGTAAAAACCCTATCCAATTGCATCGAAAATGGATCAGACTGTGCTTAATTTGGGTTTAGTCGATTTAAGCAACAGTCCATAATGGATGGATACTGGCGCGGTGGGACGCAAAGGGATGGCATGACAGGCAGGATCGATCGCGATATATGCGAGGGGGCGCTAAAAATTGATCGTTATTTCAATAGCCTAACAGGTCTAGATGCGTTTCGGCCTGAGGCGAAGTTGCTATTTCATCTGGGCTCAAAGGGATCGCTCAGCGTGAAGGAAGCGATGTTTGTTTCCGGCCAGTCCTATCGCGGCTTTTACATCGCGCTGGGACGTTTGATTGACGGTGGGTTTGTCGAGATCGAAAGCGATCGCAAGGACAAGCGGGTGCGCCGAATTTCGCTGAGTGCCGCGGCCAGCGGTGTCGAATAGAAAAGGCGCCAACCCTGTTCGGGCGGCGCCTTTCTTGTCGGTTCGGCCGAGCGTCAGTTCTTGGGTGACAGAACCATCAGCATCTGGCGCCCCTCCATACGAGGATAGGCCTCAACCTTGCCATCCTCCTGCGTGTCGGTCGCGACCCGCTCAAGAAGGCGCATGCCCAGTTGCTGGTGGGACAGTTCACGGCCGCGGAAACGCAACGTGATCTTCACCTTGTCGCCTTCACCCAGAAAGTCGTGGACCTTCTTCATCTTCGTATCATAGTCATGATCGTCGATGTTCGGACGCATCTTGATCTCCTTGATCTCCTGCGTCCTCTGGGTTTTGCGGGCGGCATTCGCCTTTTTCTGAGCTTCGTACTTGAACTTGCCGATGTCCAGGAATTTGCAGACCGGCGGGTCGGCGTTCGGCGACACTTCCACAAGGTCGAGGCCGGCGTCGAGCGCCTGTTCCATGGCTTCGCGCGTGTACATCACGCCCAGGTTTTCGCCATCATCATCGATCACGCGCACCTTGGGCGCGGTGATGAATTCATTGTAGCGAGGGCCGGTCTTCGGCGGCGGCGGCGCAAAGCCGCGGCGGGGCATCATCGGGGGTATGGGTGTGTCTCCACTTGTGAACAATGCACGCTATATAGAGGAGCGGGCCTTGGGTTGAAAGAGGGTGCGCGGCGGAAAGGCCCGCTTTTCCGCGCCACTGTGTTATTGCCGCACGTTGCGGTGCAGCAGTTCGTGATCGATGCCGCGCTTCAGCCGGGCCGCAGGTCGGGCGGAACAGCTTCGGCGGTGAGCATCGCAATCGCCTCTTCCAGCGGCATGATGCGCTGCCCATCCTTGCCCAGCGTGCGGATGGCGACAGTGCCTTCCTCCGCCTCGCGCTTGCCCACGACCAGCAGATGCGGAACCTTTGCCAGGCTGTGCTCGCGCACCTTGTAGTTGATCTTTTCGTTGCGCAGGTCGGTTTCCGCGCGCAGTCCCGCGGCCTGAAGCTTCGCGGCCACGTCCCTCGCATAATCGTCGGCATCCGACACGATGGTGGCAACGACGCTCTGCACCGGCGCGAGCCAGAGCGGGAAGCGTCCTGCGAAATGTTCGATCAAAATGCCGATGAAGCGCTCATAGCTGCCCAGAATGGCGCGATGCAGCATGACCGGTCGATGCTTTTGCCCGTCCTCGCCCACATAAGCGGCGTCGAGTCGTTCGGGCAGCACCGTGTCCGTTTGGATCGTGCCGACCTGCCAGGTGCGTCCGATCGCATCGGTCAGGTGAAATTCCAGCTTGGGCGCGTAGAAGGCGCCTTCGCCCGGCAACTCCTCCCAGCCCCATTCCGCCGTCGCGCGGCCGGTTGCCGCCACCGCGTCACGCAGCGACTGTTCCGCCCAGTCCCACATCTCGTCGGAGCCGAATCGCTTTTCCGGGCGCAGCGCCAGCTTAATGGCGTAGGAAAAGCCGCCAAGATCGCGATAGACGGTGTCGAGCAGGTCGCAGAATTGCGCGACTTCATCGACGATCTGGTCCTCCCGGCAGAAGATATGGGCGTCGTCCTGCGTGAACTGGCGCACCCGCATCAGCCCGTGCAGCGCGCCATGCGGCTCATTGCGGTGGCAGCAGCCCATTTCGGCAAGGCGAAGCGGCAGGTCGCGATAGCTTTTGATGCCTTGGCGGAAGATCAGCACATGCGCCGGGCAGTTCATGGGCTTCAACGCCATCCACTGCGCATCGTTCGACACGACCGGCCCGTCATCGTCGGTATTGGGCACCTCGTCGGGGATGACGAACATGTTTTCGCGATATTTGCCCCAGTGGCCGGACTGCTCCCACTGGCGCGCGTCCATGATCTGCGGCGTCTTGACCTCTTGATAGCCCGACGCATCCAGACGGCGGCGCATATAGGCCTCCAGTTGCCGCCAGATGATATAGCCCTTGGGATGCCAGAACACCGAACCATGCGCTTCTGCTTGCAGGTGGAACAGGTCCATTTCCTGACCCAGCTTGCGGTGGTCGCGCTTGGCCGCTTCCTCCAGCATGAGCAGATGCGCGTCGAGTTGCTTCTTGCTGAGCCAGCCGGTGCCATAGATGCGGCTGAGCATCGCGTTCTTCTGGTCGCCGCGCCAATAGGCGCCCGACACCCGCGTCAGCTTGAACGCCTGCGGATCGAGCTTGCCGGTGGAGGCCAGATGCGGGCCACGGCACATGTCGAGCCAGTCGCCGCCCGACCAATAGACGGTCAGTTCCTCGCCCTCGGGCAGTTCGGCGGCCCATTGGGCCTTGAACGTTTCGCCATCGGCTTGCCAGCGGGCGATCAAATCCTCGCGCGACCACACTTCGCGGCGCAGCGGCTTGTTGGCGGCGATGATCTCCCGCATCTTCGCCTCGATCGCGGGCAATTCCTCGTCCGTGAACGGGCCATGGTCCGCCGTCGGCGCGAAGTCATAGTAGAAGCCATCGTCCGTGGACGGGCCGAAAGTGATCTGCGTTCCGGGATAAAGCGCCTGCACCGCTTCGGCCAGGATATGCGCGAAATCGTGCCGGGCCAGCTCCAGCGCGTCGGCTTCATCCTTGGCCGTGACCAGCGCGAGCTGCGCGTCGCTCTCCAGCGGCCGGGTGATATCGCGCAGTTCCCCGTCGACCCGCGCGGCGATCGCCGCCTTGGCCAGGCCCGGTCCGATCGCGGCCGCGATGTCCGCCGGGGTGGTGCCCGGCGCCACTTCGCGCACGGAACCGTCGGGCAGGGTAATTTTCAGCAGTTCGGACATCAGGGCCTCTTTAACGCGATCTGGCCGGTGCCTTGCCACAGGAACACGGCGACAGGAAGGGCGCGCATCTAGGAAATTGGGCAGTTCGAGGGGCGATGCGCATCAGGCCACCCGAACCGGGCGGCGGCATCGCGGCAGGTTTCAGCCCAGCAGCGACCGCCCCCGGTGGCCGGGGGTAGTGATCGTAGTGCTGTTCGCTCTGTTCGCCATGTCGCACCGCCTTTAGCGGCAATTTCCTGCGCCGTCATCCCACTGTTTAGTCAAGTGACATTGGCAAAATGATAAGGTTACTTGACATAAAGATTAGAATAGTCAAGGGTACTTGTCATCAGATCAAGGAGGCTTGACCCATGATTCGTTACCGGCTCCCCGCTTTCATCGTGCCGACGCTCGCTGTCGTTGCCGCGCTCGATATATTCGGGCTCGCTCCCAAGGGTGCGACCAGTGCCGCGGTCCTTGCAATTCCATTGCTGGTCGCGCGCAACGGCCTGCCTTGCCTGCGCAGGGGCGAGGTTTGATCCATGGCCGGCATCAAGAATCCCGCCGCCCGGCGCTATACGCTGCGCCTGTTCGTGCTGATGGCCGCTTATGTCCTGTTGCTCATATTCAGCAAATGGATGTTCCGGCATGGTTATGGGGAGGGCGCCGTGGCCTATGCTCTGGCCGTTCTGCCGGCCCTGCCGATTATCGGGGTGTTCTGGGCCGTGATGCGCCTGCTGGTGGAGCAGAATGACGAGTATCTTCGCATGCTGCTTGTCCGGCAGTGCCTCTTTGCGACCGGATTCGCGCTCGCCATCACGACCATCCGCGAATGGCTGCAGAATTTCGATATGATCCCGCCGGGCGATGGCGGCTTTGGGGCGGCTTTCCTGTGGTTTGTGGGGCTGGGCCTTGGCGCGTTGTTCAACAGGCTGACCATGGGCGATGCCGGCTGGGGCGGGGGCTGCCGATGAAAAACCGCCTCAAAGTGCTGCGCGCCGAGCGGGACTGGAGCCAAGCGGATTTGGCCGAAAGGCTGGAGGTCAGCCGCCAGTCGATCAACGCGATCGAAACGGGGAAATACGACCCCTCCCTCCCGCTCGCCTTCCGCATCGCCGCGCTGTTCGACATGCCGATCGAGAGCATATTTTCCGCCGACTGAACCGTTTCCGGGAGGTAAGTCATGGCCATCGACTATGCGGCAACCCATCGCGCCTGCCGCGACACCGGTTCTCTATTGAGATATATGACGGCCGTTCGTCGGCGATGGCCCACCGCTCCCGATGCCGCTATGGCGACAGCATGAGCGATACAGTTTTCGTGCGGCGCGACGATGGCCTGCGCCTTGCCACCCACTTTCAGCCGGGTGCCGGCCCCGCCATCGTCTTCCTGCCCGGTTACATGTCCGACATGACCGGATCGAAGGCGACGGCGCTGTTCGAATGGGCCGGGGCGCGGGGCCATGCATGCTTGCTGCTCGATTATTCGGGATGCGGGGAAAGCGAGGGGGCATTTGTCGACGGCACCTTGCCGATCTGGCGCGACGACGCGCTGGCCGCCATAGCGCATCATCTGCCCGCCGATGCGCCGGTTGTTCTTGTCGGATCGTCGATGGGCGGGTGGCTGATGCTGCTCATCGCCCTTGCACTGGAACCGCGCGTCGCTGGATTGGTCGGCATCGCCGCCGCGCCGGATTTCACCGAATGGGGATTTTCCGACACGGACAAGGCGACGATCCGGGAAGCCGGTCGGCTGGAGGAGCCGAGCGAATATTCCGACGAGCCTTATCTCACCACCCGCGCTTTCTGGGAATCGGGGCAGGCGAACCTGCTGCTGGCGGGTGACATTGCCATCGACGCGCCGGTGCGGTTGCTGCATGGGCAGCAGGACGCCGACGTGCCCTGGCACATCTCCCTCAAACTCGCGGCGGCGCTGCGTTCATCCGACGTGCAGACGCTGCTGGTTAAGGGCGGCGACCATCGCCTCTCGCGCGATCAGGACATCGCCCTGCTTGTGCGGACGGTGGAAAGCCTGATCGCCCCCTTATGATTGCCTGCTCATGATCGTTTCCCTCGCTCTCCTTCTTGCCGCGCCGCAGGACGTTTCACCCGAAGTCGGCGCGGTTATGGATCGCTCCCGACGGCAGGCGCAGGAACGCCGACGCGAAGAGGCGGAGGCCGCACGCGCCGCCCGGACCGCGCAGCAGGGGCAGGGCGGCACGCTCTCCCCCGCCGATCCTGCCGCGCCGGCTTCCTTGCCTATCCCGCCGCAATATGCCGCGCGCTTTCAGGCCTGCATCGACAAGGCGATCGACGATCCTGTAGCCGGCGCGGCGGAGGCCAACGCATGGCAGATCGCCGGCGGCGCATTCTACGCACGCCAGTGCGAGGGCTTTGCCTATGCGCGTTCGGGCCGTTGGACCGCCGCGCTCGCCGCGCTGCGTCAGGCCGCGGAACAGGCCGAGGTGGCGAACGACCCCGCCTCCGCACGTCTGTGGGCGCAGGCGGGCAATGCCGCACTGGCAGGCGGAGATGTGGCTGCCGCCCGAAGCGCCTTTGACGCGGCCATCGCGCATGGCATGGCGGACGGAATCGACAAGGGCGAGACCTATCTGGACCGCGCCCGCGCTCTGGTCGCGCTTGGTGAACCAGCGGCCGCGCGCAAGGATATCGATACGGCATTGGCGCAGGTGCCTGACGATCCGCTCGCCTGGCTGCTGTCGGCAACGCTGGCCCGCCGGATGAACGACCTCACGCTGGCCCGCGATCACATTGCCAAGGCGGTGAAGTTGGCCTCCGACGATGCCTCGGTCGCGCTGGAGGAAGGCAATATCGCCATGCTGTCGGGGCAGGACGCCGCCGCTCGCGTCGCCTGGCAGCGCGCGGTCACGCTGTCGCCCGACAGCGCGCAGGCCAAATCCGCATCGCAGAACCTGGCCCAGCTCGCCGCTCAGCCAGCCGCCGCGCCATCCCATGAAGCGCCGCCGACGGAAAGCCGCCCGCAGTAAAGCGTCAATCCAGATAAAAGTCGACGGTGGTGACGACGCGGACCTTCTTATAGGGGGTGTCCGCGCCGCCTTCTCCGCCGCCCTCGCCATCGCGCGGTTCGATGGAGAAATAGCCCTGCGTCGCGCTCTTGATCCCGCCGACGCTGGTGCCGCTGTCCTTGGCGAACTGTTCGGCGGCCGCGCGCGCATCCTTCGTCGCGGCGGCGACCATGGGAGGCTTCACATCATTGAGCCGGGTGAAGCTGTAACGCATGCCCGACCCTTCCTGCAGCGTGACGCCGCGCCGGACCAGATCGAACTGCTGCGCGACGGCGCGCTGGGCGCGGGCGATGTCACTGGTGCGCAGCAACATGCGCTGCGTGATGGTGATATTGTTGACGCCGTTGTTCAGCCATTGGTTGACGCCCGCGCCCACGGGCTTGAGCTCGTCCGGCTTGAAACCCAGAGAGGCGAAATAGCCCTTCAGCTGCGCGGTGTTGCTGTCGATCTCCGCGCGCACCGCTGGCAGGTCGAACCCGGTCGCGGAATAGCTGATCGACCAGGTGGCAAGGTCGGCCGTCACGTCCTTTTCAGCAAGGCCGCGCACGGTCACCGAACGGTCGGCGGCCTTTGCCCGCTTCAGCCCGTCGCCAAGGGCATAACCGCCCACCATCAGGCCGACCGTCAGCAATCCGGCGCTGGCCAACGTCACCCAGTTGCGATTTTCGCTCCACGCCATCGCGTCTCTCCCTTCCATGCCGCCGCCGTCCACCCTATCTGCGAAGCAGCGCAGGAGCCGATGTGCCAGCGTCAGGATGAACCGTTGCTGACGAGCGACGAATGGAGTGATCATGCCGAAATATCTGCACACGATGATCCGGGTGGCGGACATCGACGCCACCGTGAAATTCTTCAACCTGCTGGGGCTGGAGGAGCAGAAGCGTTTCGACCTGACCGGGGCACGGGCAACGCTGGTCTTCCTGGCGGCACCGGGCGATGAAGATGCGCAGGTCGAGCTGACCTACAACTGGCCGGCGGAGGATGGCAGCCCTGCGGAAGTTTATACCGGTGGACGCAATTTCGGACACCTCGCCTATCGTGTCGAGAATATCTACGAAACCTGTCAGCGGCTGATGGACGCGGGCGTCACGATCAATCGCCCGCCGCGCGATGGGCACATGGCGTTCGTTCGTTCGCCCGACAATATCTCGGTCGAGCTTTTGCAGGACGGCCATCTGGAGCCGGCCGAACCCTGGGCGTCGATGCCGAACACCGGCGTCTGGTAAGCGGCGGCGCGGCGGCATGAACTGGCCCGACAGCCCCTTTCTGCGTATGACGGGCGCAAGGTTGCCCGTCATCCAGGCGCCAATGGCGGGCTTTGGCGGCGTCGACCTGGTGGTGGCTGCGATCAGGGCGGGGGCGGTCGGGTCGCTGCCCTGCGCGCTGCTGGATGCGGAGGCGGTCGCCGCGCAGGTTGGAAGCGTTCGCGATCAGGCCGAAGGCCCCCTCAACCTCAATTTCTTCTGCCATGCGATGCCCGACCCAGCGCCGGATGAGACGGCCTGGCAGGCGCTGCTGGAGCCTTATTACCTGGAATATGGCGTCGCACCGCCCACGCAGTCGCCGCGCCTGCGCCTGCCGTTCGATGAAGCGGGTTGCGCCGTTGTGGAGGCGGTTCGGCCCACCATGGTCAGCTTTCACTTCGGCCTGCCGCCCGCCCCGCTTCTGGCGCGCGTGAAAGCATGCGGCGCGCTGGTCGCCGCTTCCGCCACCAGCCTAGCCGAGGGGCGCTGGCTCGTCGCGCACGGCGCGGACATCGTGATCGCGCAGGGGGCGGAAGCGGGCGGCCATAGCGGCTGGTTTCTGGGCGATGGTCCGTCGGGGATCGGGCTGATGACGCTGCTACCGGCTTTGTTCGATGCCCTTGACGTCCCGGTCGTTGCCGCGGGCGGAATCATGGACGGGCGAGCAATGGCCGCCGCGCTCGCGCTGGGCGCGCAGGCTGTGCAACTGGGCACTGCGCTGCTGCTTGCGGATGAAGCGGACACAAGCGTCCCGCATCGGCAGGCGCTGGCGAGCGACGCGGCAGTCGGCACGCGCTTCACCAACCTTATGTCCGGTCGGATGGCGCGGGGTATCCCCAACCGCCTGATGCGCGATCTGGGCGCGGTGCGTATGGAAGCGCCCGTATTCCCCTATGCCGCTGGCGCTCTCGGGCCTTTGCGTCAGGCCGCGGAAGCCATGGGCCGCAGCGACTTCACACCGCTGTGGGCCGGGCAGGGTGCCCGTGCCGCACGGCCCGGCGCTGCTGCCGACATCATCGCGGCCATCGCTGCCGATGCCCGTTCAAGACTATAAGGTTCAGGAGTTTTCGCGATGCTGGAAGTTATTCGTATCCCGGTTCTGTCGGACAACTACATCTGGCTGATCCATGATCCCGCCAGCGGGGACACGGTCGTGGTGGACCCGGCGGTTGCCGACCCTGTGCTGGACGCGGCAGCGGAGCGGGGCTGGCATATCGGCCAGATCTGGAACACGCACTGGCATCCCGATCACACGGGCGGCAATGCGCAGATCAAGGCGGCGATGGAGGGCCAGGGCGGCTGCATCATCAGTGGTCCTGCGGCTGAGGGTGCTAAGATACCGACCCTTGACCGCTTGCTGAATGACGGCGACCGCGTGATGATCGGCGATCATGTCGCCTATGTGAAGGCGGTGCCCGCGCACACGGCCGGTCACATTGCCTATCACCTTCCCGACAGTGCGATGGTGTTCGTTGGCGACACGCTGTTCGCCATGGGCTGCGGCCGCTTGTTCGAGGGGACGGCGGAGCAGATGTTTGCGAATATGGTGTGGTTCTCCGGCCTGCCCGGTGACACGGTCGTGTACTGCGCGCATGAATATACCCAGTCCAACGGTCGCTTCGCGCTGGTCGCAGAGCCGGATAACGAGGCGATCGTCCATCGCATGAACGAGGTGGACGTCGCGCGTGCGAATGGAGAGCCGACTGTCCCCACCAATATCGCTCTGGAACTGGCGACCAATCCCTTCATGCGGGCCGGGTCGGCGGAAAGGCTGGCGGAACTGCGCGCTGGCAAGGATGCGTTCCGCTGATATTCAGCCGCCGCATGCTATGCAGTGCCAAAGGAGAATCGGCATGACGATGAAGATTCTGGCGATCGGTTCGGCGCTTGCACTCTTGCCCGTCGTCGGCGCGGTGAGCAGCGACGCGGCGGATAGCGCCCATGTTCTGAATGCCAAGCAGCAGGCGGAACTGGACAAGGTCCTGGCGGGCAAGGTGGCGGGAAAGCCGGTCAGCTGTATCGATGCGACCCGCCAGCCCTCCCTGCGCGTCATCAGCGACGATGTCATTGTGTACACTGATGGCCGACGCACGGCGTATCGCAACGACCTGATCGGGCGCTGTCCGGGCCTAAAGTGGGACGACATTCCCGTCATCCACAGCTTTGGATCGCGTTACTGCCGGGGCGATTTCATCCGCATGGTCAGTCGCACGTCGGGCATCGGCGGGGGCGGCTGCGCCCTGGGCAGCTTTACGCCCTACAAGACGCCGCCTGCTTCCTGAAGCGACCCTGCGCCGTCAGCCCTTGTACAGGGCATCGATCCTCTCGGCATACCGCTTGCGGATGATATGCCGCCGGATCTTGATGGACGGGGTCAGTTCGCCATTGTCGATCGTGAACGGCTCATCGGCCAGAACGAAGCGGCGCACTTTTTCCGTTCCCGAAAGCTCCCCGTTCACCCGGTCGACCGCGTCGCGCAGCGCGGCCTGATAATCCGGCTGCTCGCGTAAGGCCGGGCCAACGGCCAGACCGCGCCTGGCGGCAAACTCGCGCTCCCATTCGGCATCGGGAACCAGCAGACCGACGATGTAGGGGCGCTTGTCGCCGGACACCATCGCCTGCGCGATTTCCTCCTGCAGGGTCAGCATGCCCTCGACGCGCTGGGGCGACACATTCTCGCCCTTGTCGTTGACGATCAGGTCCTTCTTGCGATCGGTGATGACAATCCGACCCGCTTCGTCCAGATGCCCGACATCGCCCGTGTGCAGCCAGCCGTTCTGGAGCGCGCGCGCGGTTTCAGCGGGGTTGCGCCAGTAGCCATGCATCACCAGCTCGCCGCGCACCAGTATCTCGCCATCCTCGGCGATCTGCACTTCCACCCCGTCGAGCGGCGGGCCGACCGTATCCATCTTGATGCCCGCACGCGGGCGGTTGCAACTGACGACCGGCCCCGCCTCCGTCTGGCCATAGCCCTGCAACAAGGTGATGCCGAGCGAACGGAAGAATATGCCGACATCGGGATTGAGCGGCGCGCCGCCGGACACCAGCGCCTTGATCCGGCCGCCAAAGCGCGCCTGGATCTTGGGTGCGATCGTGCGGTCCACCAGGAAGCGCATCGGCCGGTCGATCAGGGTCAATTCGCCGCGGTACGCCTTGCCCCCCACGCGCATCGCCTGACCCAGCAGGAAATTGGCAAGCTTGCCCTGCTTCTCCACCGCCTTGATCATGCGGGTGCGCAGCACCTCGAACAGGCGGGGGACGACGACCATGATCGTCGGCTTCACTTCCTCGATATTGGAAGCGAGCTTCTCCAGCCCCTCGCCATAATAGATCTGCGCGCCGATATAGATGGGCAGGAACTGACCGCCCGAATGTTCATAGGCGTGGCTGAGCGGGAGGAAGGACAGGAAGATTTCGTCGTCCAGCCCGAAATCCTCGATCAGCAGCTTGGCCGCCCCTTCGACATTGCACAGGATCGCGCCATGGTGCTGCATCACACCGCGCGGCGACCCGCCGGTCCCGCTGGTGTAGATCAGGCAGGCAAGGTCGTCGCGCTGCTTGTCCAGGCTGGCGGTCAGGCCGGCGACATCGGCCGGGTGGGCGGCGATCAGATCGTCCCAGTCGCACATGTGCGCGGTGCTGTCCTGCGCCGCGCGCAGTGGCTCCATGCCGATCACCAGCTCGACCCGCGACCGCAGCACGGCGGGCATCAGCGTGCGGGCCAGTTTCGCGGTCGACACGATGACGGCGCGCGCGCCGCTGTCGGTCAGGATGTGCTCATGGTCGCGCGTGGTATTGGTGGTGTAGGTCGGCACGGTCACCGCGCCCGCCGCCATGATCGCCAGGTCCGCGATGCAGAATTCCGGCCGGTTCTCGCTGACCAGCATCACCGTGTCGCCAGGCATGATCCCTTCCGCGCGGAGTGCAGTGGCCAAGCTGGCGACCTTTTCCGCGACCTGTCGCCAGGACAGCGACTGCCAGCTGCCGCCCCGTTTTGCCCACAACATGGGCGCTTCGCCCTTTTGCGCGGCGCGGGTCAGGAACATGCTGACCAGATTGGGATATTTTTCCAGCACCGGATCGGTCACTTTGGGCATCAACTACTCCTGGGGCGATGGCTGCCGGCTTCATATGGCCGGTCGCCAGTGCATGGCCCGAACGCGCGTCTATATACCTGCCCGCAAGGACGGGCCAAGTCCAAAGGGGCTCCCTTGTGCGCTGATGGGGCCGCTATGTGTCTCGTGCTATTCCTGCAGCGACTTGCCGGGGCTGCGCGGATCGGCGGCGCCGACCCAGTGACCGTCCGGCATGCGCTCGGCCGCATTGGCCTTCAGCCCCAGACGGCCGATGACGACGGTATGGCCCAGCTTCTCCAGCGCCGGCTTCATCGCTTCCAGCGGCGTGCCCTGTTCGATGACCAGCCCGTCGGCGTTGAAGAACAACAGCGGCAAGGCGATGGAATCCTGCGCGGAAAGGCCCCAGTCGAAATGGGCGATCAGCGCCTTTGCCACCTGCATGATGATGGTTTTGCCGCCCGCCGCACCGACCGTGAAGATCGGCTTGCCCGCTTCGTCATAGACGATGGTCGGCGACATGGAGGACAAAGGGCGCTTGCCCGGCTGGACCCGGTTGGCGACGGGTGCGCCGTCGCGTTCGGGCGTAAAGCTGAAATCGGTCAGTTCGTTGTTCAGGATGACGCCGTTGGCGACCAACTGGCTGCCAAAGAAGCTTTCGATGGTGGACGTCCAGGCGGTGATGTTGCCGTCATTGTCCACCGCGACGAAATGACTGGTGCCTTCTTCGGGTTGGGGCAGGGCGGCGGTGCGCATCGGCGCGCCGGCGGGCGCACCGGCGGCATAGGATTTGAGCGCGCTGCTTTCGCGGATCAGGGCGGATCGGCGCTTGAGATAAGCAGGATCGATCATCCCGGCGATCGGCACTTCCACGAAATCGCGGTCGCCCAGATATTTCTCCCGATCGGCATATGCCAGCTGCATCGCTTCGCCGATGACATGCCAGGAACGCGGATCGTCCTTGCCCCATTTGGCGAGCGGGAAGCGTTCGACCATGCCCAGCACTTCCAGCACGGTGACGCCGCCTGCGGAGGCCGGCCCCATCCCGCAGATCGTATAGACGCGATATTTCCCGCAGATCGGCGGGCGCTCCTTCGCGCGATAGCCCGCGATGTCCTCCAATGTCATCGGCACCGGGTTCTTGGGTGCCTGCGTCACGGCCTTGGCCAGCAGCTGTGCGTTCTCGCCGGTGTAAAAGGCGTCCGGGCCCTCAGCCGCAATCCGCTTCAACAGGGCGGCGAGCGGGGGATTTTTCAGGATCGTACCCAGCGGCGCGGGCTTGCCGTCGATCCAGAAATATTTCTGGATCTCGGGAAAGTCGGGCCAGATCGGCGCCAGCGCTTTCATCGCGGTGTCCAGGCGCTGGCGCACCTCGAAGCCTTCTTCGGCGTAGCGGATGGCGGGCTGGAACAGCTCGGCCCAAGGCAGCTTGCCCCATTTGCGGTGCGCTTCCCAGGCCAGGCGCACATTGCCCGGTACGCCGACCGAAAACCCGCCCGGCCACGCCTGAATAAAGGGTAGCGGCTTGCCGTCCGGGCCAAGGAAGCGGTCGGGTGTGGCGGCCGCCGGTGCGGTTTCCCGCCCGTCGATCGATTCCAGCACCCCGGTCTTGCCATCATGATGCATGATGAACCCGCCGCCGCCGATGCCGCTGTTATGCGGCTCAACGACGTTCAGGGCCAGCATCATGGCGATGCCGGCGTCGGTCGAGGAACCACCCTTGCGCAGCATTTCCTGACCGGCCTCCGCTGCACGCGGATCGGCGGCGGATACGACGCCATTGGCGAGGGCGGGCGGCGCGATGAAGGGGCAGGGGGCAAGGGTGAGCGCGCCGATCAGCGCCAGCAAACGGACTTTCATGGGACTAAGCCTAGCGCGCTGCCGCGCTGCCGCAAGCGCGTTTGTTGCATTTGCGGCCTTCGTGCCTCTGCGGCTCAGTTTTCGGCGTCAAGACCGATGGCCTCCCGGATCGATGCCAGGCCAGCGCGATCCAAATGGGCGATCAGTCCGGCATGGATGTCGCGCGCCAACCCGACGCCGCGATAGACCAGCGCGCTATACAACTGGATCAGGCTCGCGCCCGCCCGTATGCGTGCCCAGGCGTCGTCGGCGCTGGCGACGCCGCCGGCCCCGATCAGCGGCATGTCGCTGCCCAGTGCCTTGCGAAAGGCGCGCAGGGTCGTCAGTGCGATGGGGCGGAGCGGCGCTCCTGAAAGCCCGCCACTTTCCTGCGCATGGCGTGAGCGCAGACCATCCGGCCTGCGGATCGTGGTGTTGGAAACGATCAGCGCGTCGATCGGCGATCCTTTCAGCACGTCGGCGATGACCAGAATGTCCTCACCCGCCAGATCCGGTGCGACCTTCAGAAACACTGGCTTGCCGATGGCAGCTTTGACCGGCGCGATCCGTGCAATGAGGTCGTGAAGCTGTGTCGCCGCCTGCAGGTCGCGCAGGCCGGGCGTATTGGGGGATGAGATGTTGAGCGTCACATAATCGGCGAGTGGCCCCAAATGCTGCATGCCGGTGGCATAGTCCTGCAACCGGTCGACCGCTTCCTTGTTCGCTCCCACATTTATGCCGACGATGCCGCCCCTCGCGCGGCGTCGGCGCAGGTTCACCGCCGCCTTTTCCATGCCGCCGCCGTTAAAACCCATGCGGTTGATGACCGCTTCATCCTCTACCAAGCGGAACAGGCGAGGGCGCGGGTTGCCCGGTTGCGGCAGGGGGGTGACGGTGCCGGCCTCCACAAAACCGAAGCCGAAAGACAGCATGGCGTCCGTGACTTCGGCATCCTTGTCGAATCCGGCGGCCAGCCCGACCGGCGAGGCGAAGTCGAGGCCAGCGAGCGATACACGCAACCGGGGATCGACAAGGGCGGGTCGTGACGCTGGCATCAATGACAAAGCGCGCACGGTCATGCGGTGTGCCTGCTCCGGGTCCAGCCGAAACAGGATCGGGCGAAGCAGGGAATAAAGGGGCATGGACTTCCAGTTTCGTTGCGGCGGTCGCGTCTCCTTGGCGGCAGCGCAGCGGATTGGCAACGGCCATTACCGACTCGCGATGGCGAATCGTTTCGGATAGGCAACAACGTCATCACGCAAATGCAAACCTTTGCATGCTGCGCGTGCGGGCCAGCACATCTCAGCAGTGATGCAACCGCGCAACATTATGACGTGATTCGTCATGTTTGCGACCGCCGAAACCCGTCCAATTGTCGATTCCATCCAATAAATGTCCCGCCATTTGATCCAAATGAGCGCTGCGACCCGAAGGGCTCTTGGTCATCAAGGGACCCTTTCCTTTACGGCTTGGCTGGCTTTGTGCCGGTCAGGCCGTTTTTTTGCCTGCTTTCCGCTGGCCAAGCGTCAAGAGCATCGATAAGGACACAGGTCGGGTCGCATAATCATCGCAGCTTCAGGGGGCGTGATGAAGGGGTGCCACGGCGCAACGCTGGGCATGGACGTTCCGCATGGATCGCGCGGGACGGTCGTGACATGACCAGTTTGATGCATGATTTTCCGTCGGAAAATGCCGACGGGTTCGTCGGGCTGCGCTATTATGCGCCGCCAGCCGATCTGGCCGACTATGTCGGAACGGCCTATCTGTTCACCGCGATCCGGGATCGGGTCAGCGACATTACCCGCGCCGACATGGGGCAGGTGCGCTTCATGCTGTCCGGCGGTCCGGGCGATTATCAGTTCGCGACCGGTGCCGTCGCGGCGACGCCCGATATCTGCCTGATCGGCCCTACCTCTGGCGCGACTCGTTTTTGCGTGGCCGGGCCGGTTCAGGTGTTCGGCTTTTCGCTGTTGCCGCTCGGCTGGCAGGCGTTCATCGATCATGATGCGTCCGATTGCGCCGATGGCATCGCCGATCTGGCGCAGCGTCGGCCCGATATGGTGCCGTTGTTCCATGATCTCCGTCGGTTGAACGATCCTCAGGCGGCGCTGGATTTGTTGTGGGACAGGCTGCGGCAGATGAAGAAGGCGGAGGTTTCCTGCGTCGATCGCCATTTCGTCGAGTCGGCCGACGCCTGGCTGGCCGACGAGCGCTCTCCGCGCGTGGAATTGCTGCTGGCGCAAACCGGCCTGTCCTCGCGTCAGGCGGCACGACTTGCCAACCGGCTCTATGGCGCGCCGCCCAAATATCTGGCGCGCAAATATCGCGCGCTCCGCTGCGCGGCGCAGATCGCCATCGATCATCGCAGCTGGCAGGAAATGTGCGGCGACGGCACGTTCTACGACCAGTCGCATCTGATCCGGGAGATCAAGCATTTCATCGGCATCACCCCGACGCAGCTGCGCACGGAACCGACGCTGGTGCATCGCCTGTCCCTACCGCAACGGCGCAGCCTGCCCAAGCCGGTGTCGGAAATCAGCCTGATCAGCTGAGCCTTTTGGTCGCTTCTTCCCAAATGCGGGGTTGATTCCCGGCGGCTTTGCGCCCAAATGCCCAATCGGAACGATTCAATCCGATTGAGAGTCTTTCGCAAGAACGCCGCCATGAAACTGTCCTGCCCATGAAACTGTCGAGCCTGGCCGATTACGCCATCGTGATGATGTCGGCCGCCGCGCGGTATTGTGGTGCGACGAAGATGAACGCGACGACGCTCGCGCTGGAAACCGGCATTCCGCTGCCCACGGCGCAGAAGCTGGTGAGCCGCTTGTCCGCGGCGGGCCTGCTGGAATCCTCGCGCGGGACCGGCGGGGGGGTGCGCCTGTCCCGCCCGCCCGCCGCCATCAGCCTCGCCGATGTGGTGGAGGCTGTGGAGGGACCGATCGCAATGACCGCCTGCGCCGAAAGCGGCGCGCATGATTGCGCTCTGGAAGGCGACTGCCGGGTGAAGCCGCATATGAACGCCGCCAATCAAGCGGTGCGTGGCGCGCTTGCCGGCGTGTCGCTTGCCAGCCTGGCGGGCGCGCATGTCGTCGCCCCCCTCACGGCCGCTCCGCGACCGCAAACGGAATTAAGCCTATGACCGACCAGACCATCCTCAATGATGCGCCCGCCGCCCGCAACGCGGAGGCGCAGGCCGCAGCGGACCGCGCCAGCACCTATGAATGGGGCTTTTCCAGCGCCGTCGAACAGGATTTCGCGCCCAAGGGCCTGTCAGAGGACACCGTCCGCTTCATTTCGGCCAAGAAGAACGAGCCGGAATGGATGCTGGAATGGCGGCTGAAGGCCTATCGCCACTGGCTGACGATGGAGGCACCGGACTGGGCGAAGCTCAATGTCCCGCCGATCGATTATCAGGACGCCTATTATTATGCCGAGCCGAGGAAGAAGGCGGAGCTCAACAGCCTGGACGAACTCGATCCGGAAATTCGCCTGACTTATGAAAAGCTGGGCATTCCGATCGCCGAACAGGAAGTCCTGGCCGGGGTGAAGGGCGCGCGCAAGGTCGCGGTGGACGCCGTGTTCGACAGCGTTTCGGTCGCCACCACTTTCCGCAAGGAGCTGGAAGAAGCGGGCGTCATCTTCCGCTCCATCAGCGAGGCGATCCGCGAATATCCCGACCTTGTGAAGCGCTGGCTGGGCAAGGTCGTGCCGATGCACGACAATTATTTCGCCACGCTCAACTGCGCGGTCTTTTCCGACGGCACCTTCGTTTACATTCCGGCGGGTGTGCGGTGCCCGATGGAGCTTTCCACCTATTTCCGGATCAACGCGGAAAATACCGGGCAGTTCGAACGCACGCTGATCGTCGCGGATGCGGGCAGCTATGTCTCCTATCTGGAAGGCTGCACCGCGCCGATGCGCGACGAGAACCAGTTGCACGCCGCCGTGGTCGAACTGGTCGCGCTGGACGACGCGGAAATCAAATATTCCACGGTGCAGAACTGGTATCCTGGCGATGCACAGGGGCGCGGGGGCATCTATAACTTCGTGACCAAGCGGGCGTTGTGCCAAGGGCGCAACAGCAAGGTTTCGTGGACGCAGGTGGAAACCGGCAGCGCGATCACCTGGAAATATCCCAGCTGCGTACTGAACGGGGAAAACAGCGTCGGCGAATTCTATTCCGTTGCGCTGACCAACAACATGCAGCAGGCCGACACCGGCACGAAGATGATCCACAACGGCAAGGGGTCGCGATCGACCATCGTGTCGAAGGGGATCAGCGCGGGCCGATCGAACAACACCTATCGCGGGCTGGTGCGCGTTGGCCCCAATGCGGAAGGGGTGCGAAACTTCACCCAGTGCGACAGCCTGTTGCTCGGCGACCAGTGCGGCGCGCACACCGTCCCCTACATCGAAGTGCGCAATCCCACAGCGCAGATCGAGCATGAGGCGACGACCAGCAAGATCAGCGACGATCAGTTGTTCTATGCCATGCAGCGCGGGCTGGATCAGGAGGCGGCGGTCGGCCTGATCGTCAACGGCTTCGCGCGGGAGGTGTTGCAGCAACTGCCCATGGAGTTCGCCGTAGAGGCGCAGAAGCTGCTGGGGATTTCTCTCGAAGGATCGGTGGGCTGAAGCCCGCCACATTATATCAGGGACAGACACGTTGAGCGACGAAGACGATATTCAGGATGCCCTCGCAGATTTCGCGGAGGATGTGGGCAATGGGCAGTCATGGACCGCCGCGATCCGCATCCTGACCGAGGATTACGAGCTGGAAGAGGGCGAGTTGCAGGCGCGTGCCGCCAAGGATTTCGGAGATCTCGACGCCTATCAGGCGGAATGCCGCGAAGCGCTGGACAAGGGCGACGCCGCCTTTACCGAGCGGCTGAAGACCGACAAGGCGTTCCACAAGGCGAAGGCGCCCAATCTCGCCCGCATGGGTCCGGTGACCGAATTCGTGACCGGCGTGCTGGAAAAGGGCGCGCCCGAACCGGGCGCCGACTGGTGGCCCTATATGCCGATCAAACGGCACATCGACACGCTGTTCCCCGCGCCCGGCGACGTGCGCGACATGGCGTTCTGGACCGCGCGGACGTTGCAGCGCGCGCACAAGGATTGAACCGAAATGCTGACCATCGACAATCTGGCCAATGAAATCGACGGCAAGCCGATCCTGAAGGGCCTGTCGCTGACGATCAACGCGGGTGAGGTCCATGCGATCATGGGCCCCAATGGCGCGGGCAAATCGACGCTGGCCTACACCCTGGGCGGTCGGCCCGGCTATGCAGTGACGGGCGGCAGCGCGACGTTCGACGGCGCGGACCTGCTGGACATGGAACCGCATGAGCGGGCCGCTGCCGGCCTGTTCCTGGGCTTTCAGTATCCGGTCGAGATCCCCGGCGTGTCCAACCTGCAATTCCTGCGCGAATCCCTGAACAGCCAGCGCAAGGCGCGCGGGCAGGAGCCGCTGTCGGGCGGCGACTTCATCAAGCTGGCCAAGGAAAAGGCCGCTCTGCTCGGCCTCGACATGGACATGCTGAAGCGGCCGGTGAATGTCGGCTTTTCCGGTGGCGAGAAGAAGCGCGCGGAAATGGTCCAGATGGGCATTCTGGACCCGAAGCTGGCGATCCTGGATGAAACCGACTCGGGCCTCGACATCGACGCGTTGAAGATCGTGGGGGCCGGCATCAACGCCATCATGCGCAAGCCCGACAAGGCGGTGCTGCTGATTACCCACTATCAGCGCCTACTCGATTATGTGCAGCCGGACTTCGTGCACGTGCTGGCGGCGGGCCGGATCGTGAAGTCGGGCGGGCCGGAACTGGCGCTGGAGCTGGAACGCGAAGGCTATGCCGAGGTGCTGGCCGCGTGAACGCTCTTGCCCTTCCTACGCGCCGCGAAGAGGCGTGGCGCTACAGCGATCTCGACGCGGTGGCATCCGCCTGGCCGGTTGCGGCACCCACGCGGATCGACGTCGCGGCGGACGCGCACGCGGATCACCATCTGCTGCAGGACGCGGCCGATGGTGCGGTGGCGGTGCATGACTATGTCGTGACGGTGGCGGACGGGGGGCATTGCGCCTTTCACCTGCTCAACATCGGAGGGCGGCTGGGCCGGGTGACGTTCGACGTGACCTTGGGCAAGGGCAGCCATTTCGAACTGCACGGCGCGATCATCGGCGGTGGTGAGCAGATGCTGGAAATCGTCACCTCCGTTACCCATGCACTGCCCGACGCGACCAGTGGCCAAACGGTGCGCTCGATACTGGGCGGCCATGCCACGGGCAATTATCTGGGCAGCATCAACGTGGCCCGCGATGCGCAGCGGACCGATGCGTTCCAATCGATCAAGGCGATGCTGCTCGATCGCACGGCGAGCGCCAACGCAAAGCCCGAACTGGAAATCTACGCCGACGACGTCAAATGCGCGCATGGCGCGACCGTTGGCGAACTGGACAAGGCGGCGCTGTTCTACATGGCGTCGCGGGGCATGGACCCGGCGACGGCCAAGACGCTGCTGCTGAAGGCCTTTGTCGCGGGCGTGTTCGTCGACATGACCGACGAAGTGCTGCGCGAACGCTTCGAACAGGCGGCGCTAGCCAAGCTGGGGACGCTGGTATGAGCGTGATCGCACCCGAACGCCTTTCCCTGCGTCACGAATTTCCCGGCGTTGGCGACTGGCATTATCTGGACAGCGCAGCCACCGCGCAAAAGCCACAGGCGGTGATCGATGCTATCGCGCGCGCTTACGGCCCCGATTACGCGACCGTGCATCGCGGCGTCTATCAACGCTCGGCGGACATGACCCTTGCCTATGAAGCGGCGCGGCGGAAAGTTGCCGATTTCATCAACGCCGCGTCTGACAGCGAAATCGTATTCGTGCGCGGCGCGACGGAGGCAATCAACCTCGCCGCGCAAAGCTGGGGCGGGACGCAGCTTCAGGCGGGCGACCGCATCCTGCTGTCCATGCTGGAGCATCACAGCAATATCGTCCCCTGGCGGATGCTGGCCGATGCCAAGGGGCTGCATATCGACGTCGTGCCGATGACGCGGGACCATTGCATTGATCTCGACGCGATGGCGGCCATGATCACGCCGGCGCACAAGCTGGTGGCGCTGGCCCATGTGTCGAACGTGCTGGGCAGCGTGCTGGACGTGCGCCGCGCGGCCGATATCGCGCATGGCGTGGGCGCGAAGATCCTGATCGACGGCTGTCAGGCCGTGCCGCGCATTGCTGTCGACGTGGCGGCGATGGATTGCGATTTCTATGCCTTTTCCGGGCATAAGCTTTACGGCCCGACGGGCATCGGCGTGCTGTGGGCGCGTCAGGCGCTGCTCGACGCGATGCCGCCCTATCAGGGCGGTGGATCGATGATCGACAAGGTGACGTTCGACAAGGTCACCTATGCCCCCGCCCCCACCCGGTTTGAGGCGGGAACGCCGCATATCGTGGGCGTGGTGGGTCTGGCCGCGGCGATCGATTATGTCCAGTCGGTGGGCCTGAACGTCATCCATGCCCATGAATGTGCACTGGTCGCCCAGGCGCGCGAGGCGATGGAGGGGCTGAACAGCGTGCGCCTGTTCGGACCGGCGGACAGCGCGGGCATCCTGTCTTTTGAGGTCGAGGGGGTGCATCCGCATGATGTCGGCACCATATTGGACGAAAGCGGTGTCGCGATCCGCGCGGGCCACCACTGCGCACAGCCGCTGATGGCGGCACTGGGCGTTGAGGCGACCGCCCGCGCCAGCTTTGGCATTTACAGCGATGAGAGCGATGTCGCGGCGCTGCTGCGCGGGATCGAGCGAGTGAGGAAGATTTTCGGATGAGCGATGAACGTCAGATCGCGGTCGAGGAAGTGGACGCCGTGGCGACCCCGCCCAAGGCTCGGGTAGAAGATGCCGAAGCTCCCGTGGAAACCGCCGCGGAGAAACTGGAGCGCAAGCGCGACTATCTGGAGGGCTTCCTTGCTGCGCAGCCCGCGCCGCAGGCCGCCGGAGAGCCGGGCGGCGACCTCTACGAAGATGTCATCGCCGCGCTGAAGGATATTTACGACCCGGAAATTCCGGTCAACATCTATGACCTTGGCCTCGTCTATGGCGTGGATGTGGGCGCGGACGGCCATGTCGTCGTCACCATGACGCTGACGACGCCGCACTGTCCGGTCGCCGAATCCATGCCGGCGGAGGTGGAGCTGCGCGTCGGGTCGGTGCCGGGCGTCGGCCATGCCGAAGTCAACCTGATCTGGGACCCGCCATGGGACCCGCAAAAGATGAGCGACGAAGCCAAGCTCGAACTGGGAATGCTGTAAGATGAGCGATGCAGACACCAAGAGCCGCGTGCGCCCGGCCGCCGTCACCCTGACCGCTTCGGCGCAGGCGCGGATCGCCGACCTGATGGCGCAGGCGCCCGAAGGCGCGATCGGCGTCAAGCTGTCGACTCCGCGCCGGGGCTGCTCGGGCCTTGCCTATTCGGTCGATTATGTGACGCAGGAAACCAAGTTCGACGAGAAGATCGAAACGCCCGGTGGCGTCTTCTACATCGACGGGGCTTCCGTGCTCTACCTGATCGGGTCGGTCATGGACTGGCGGGAAGATGACTTCACCGCCGGCTTCGTGTTCGACAATCCCAATGCGAAGGGCAGCTGCGGTTGCGGCGAAAGCTTCACGGTCTGACCAGCGGCGTTCAGAACGCCACACCGAACCGCAACGCCGCACCAATGTCGTCGGGATAGGCACGGATATTGCCCGCCTGCCGCCGAACATAGACATGGCTGGTCATCCACCCCACCGGCAGCGCCCAGACATAGCTTGCCTCCGCATCCAGTTCCCGGCCGCGCGGTGCAAGATCGACGCTTTGCTGCATCGTACCGACCGCGCCGCTGGTATAGTCATAGCTGTCGGGCAGCGTCAGGTTGAGCTGACCCCGCTCGACCCGCAACGGCTGCGATATCCGCAGCGCGATGACGTCGCGGTCATCCGTCACCCCGATCTTCGCCATGTCAAAGGACCATCCATTGCTGCGCAGCATCGCCGTGCTCGGCAGGACGCCGCCGGACGCAGAACGGGTCCACCCCTGCCGCCACCGTGCCGCCATGCGCCAGCCTGATCCCGGCTCCAGAACGCCGCCCAAATCGATGAACAGGCTGCGTGCGCCACTCGTTCCCAGCGCCGGGCCGAAGCGCGCGCCCAGCACCGTATTGTCTTCCTGCATCAGGCTTGCCGCAGCATCCAGCCGCAGCCAGCCAAGGCCCGTGCCGATCCCGCCGTCCAGCCCAATGCTGGCCAGCGCATAGGGGCTGCGTTCCCAGCGGGCGTCGGGCCGCGCGGACAGGCGGTCCATGCTGCGGCTGTATCCCTCCTCGATGCCGGCTGTCACGGCGACATTACTACCCAGTTCATGGCGCAGCATGGCGCTGCCCCCCACACTCTGGCGGAAGCCCAGGCTGCGCAGCGGCGACCCGGCGACCAGGAAAGCTGGCTCGGCCGCGCCGCGCAATTGCTGCGCCAGTGACTGACCGCTTTGTGCAAAGCCGATGGCGAACGCCATGCCCGAGCCAAGCCGCGCCGCCATGCTGCCAGACAGGACGCGTGCGCGCCGCGCATCCTGTGAACTCAATGTCAACGCATCGACGGCATAGCCGTCCGCGCCGGGTGCAATCGACAGGGCAATTCGCATGGGTCCGTTTGCTGCGCTGATGCTGCGGCCGTTTTGCAGCAGGGCGGGGGCCAGCAACTGCTCTGGTGCCGCCGTTCCGATCGAACCGGACAGGTCGACGCGATAGGCGCGGCCCAAGCTGTCGAGAGCGACCGCATTCACGCTTGCCCCCGTCGCGGCGTCCCCCATGGCGGAAGAAAGCGCTGCGTTCTGATTGGCCGAGACGGGCACTGCGCGGCCCGCAAGGCTTAGGCTGCCCGCAGGCGCAAAGGCCGCCGCGACGTTCAGGATGCCCCGGCCATAAACGGCGTCCGCCCCGGCCGCGCCCGCATCCGTTGCGCGGGACAGTAACAGGTTGACGATCTGCTGGCTGGTCAGGGTGGGAAAGGCCTGCGCCAGCAGAGCGACCGCGCCCGCGATCTGCGGCGCGGAAAAGCTGGTGCCGGAAAACAGGAACTGCGCGCCCGTCTGGTCCTGCGAGAGCACCCGGCTGCCGAGCGCCGAGAGAAAATTCTGCTCATATCCCAGCGCGCCGTTGCTGAAGCTGGAATGTACGCCGCCACTGTCGTTCGACCCGGCGATGATGACCAGACCGTTGCCGGCACCGGAGATGGACGCGGCCAGCCCCTCTGGCGCGGCCGTCCCGTCGTTGCCCGCCGATATGACGATGATGACGCCCGCCTGCGTCGCGCGCTGCACGGCGGTCAACAGGTTGGGCGGCGCGGGATCGCCGCTGCCCAGCGAAATATTGACCACCTTCGCACCGCTGGTGCGGGCGTAATCGAGCGCATTGGCGATCGCGATGGAACTGTGGCGGCATCCGCTTTCGCCCGACGAATCGACCGACGTGCAACTGCCCGGCGTGTCGGTGCGCAGCGCCAATATGTTCGCGCCCCATGCCATGCCGAGCACGAAATTGTCGTTGCGCCCCGCAGCCAGCACGGTCGCAACGGAGGTGCCGTGGCCGCCCTGATCCTCGATCGAACTGTTGCCTGCAAAGTCGCGAGACAGCGGGCTGATCCGCCCGGCAAACTCGCTGTTTGCCTGCGCGATGCCGCTGTCGATGATGCCGACCAGCACGCCCGCGCCGGATGCCCCCGCATCATAGGCGGTGATCGCGCCATGATAGCTGGGTCCGCTCGAACGGCGATATTCGGCGGTATCGAAACTGGACGGTGTTGGCGTGGGCGTCGGTGTGGGCGTCGGCGTGGGGGTAGGCGTCGGTGTGGGAGTCGGGGTAGGGGTGGGCGTTGGCGCCGGCGTTGGAGCAGGGGTGGACGCGACGCCCCCTCCGCCGCCACAGCCGCTCAGGGCCATGGCCGCCAGCGCAACTGCCGCCAGCGCGCCTGTTCTGCTCCACATCGTCCTGCCTGCCCCCATGGCCGTTCCCTCGGTCGCCCCCACGCTCCTATTGTCCTGCTATCATGAATGTCTCGTCAACGGACGAGGGTGATTTGCATCACGAAGCAAATTGTTCCCGCTAAGTGATGCTTGGCGCGCACAGCGGCGCGTGGGCACTTGCCGTTCCGTGCCACCCTCTCTATCGGCTGCGCCATGGTCAGCGGCCCCGCTTCCTTGCCAGTCTTTCTCGGCGCCCTGCCGCTCTCGGCGCTGCGCGGCGTCGATTGCTGGATCTTCGATCTCGACAACACGCTCTATCCTGCCTCGGCGGACCTTTTCGGCTTGATCGAAGCCCGCATGGGGGACTTCATCGCTGCGCGGCTTGGCATCGATCTGGCCGAAGCGAAGCGGCTGCAGAAGAACTGGTATCTCGACCACGGGACGACGCTCGCCGGGCTGATGATGCACCATGGCGTCGATCCGCATCATTTCCTGAATTACGTGCACGACATCCCGATGGACCGCCTGTCGCCCGATCCCGCGCTGAAGGCAGCGATCACCGCTCTGCCGGGGCGGCGCATGGTCTATACCAACGGCGATGAACCCTATGCCCGGCGCGTGCTGGCGGCGCTTGGCTTGTCGAACATGTTCGATCCGATCCACGACATTCACGCCTGCGCCTACAAGCCCAAGCCCGATCCGTCCGGTTACGCGCTGCTTCAGGAACGCTATGGCATCGATACCGCATCCGCCGCGATGTTTGAGGACATGGCCCGCAACCTGAAGCCCGCCAAGGCCTTTGGCATGCGGACCATCTGGATCGACAATGGGATAGAGGCGGGCGATGTCGGCCATCATCCCGATCATATCGACTTTGAAACGCCCGATCTGGCCGCCTTTCTGACGGCCCTAGCACAGGAACTGACGCTGCCATGACCCAGCAACTGATCGCCACCATCGACGCCGCGTGGGAAGACCGCGCCAATATCGGCCTTTCAACGCAGGGAGAGGTGCGTCAGGCGGTTGACGCCGCCCTGGCGCAGCTGGACAGCGGCAAGGCGCGCGTCGCCGAACCGGCTGCGGACGGCGGCTGGCAGGTCAACCAGTGGTTGAAGAAAGCGGTGCTGCTCTCGTTCCGCCTGAACGACAATGCGCTGGTCGCGAACGGGCCGGGCGCGGGCCATTGGTGGGACAAGGTGCCCAGCAAATTCGCCGGCTGGGATGAAGCGGCCTTCCGCGCCGCCGGATTCCGCGCCGTGCCGGGCAGCTTCGCGCGCGCGGGTGCCCACATCGCGAAGAATGTGATCCTGATGCCCAGCTTCGTGAACATTGGCGCGTTCGTCGACGAAGGAACGATGGTCGACACCTGGGTCACGGTCGGCAGTTGCGCGCAGATCGGCAAGAATGTTCATCTGTCCGGCGGCGTCGGCATTGGCGGCGTGCTCGAACCGCTGCAGGCCGATCCGGTCATCATCGAGGATGACTGCTTCATCGGCGCACGTTCCGAAGTGGTCGAGGGCGTGCGCATCGGCAAGGGTTCGGTGCTGTCCATGGGCGTCTTCATCGGGCAGTCCACGAAGATCGTCGATCGCACCACCGGAGAGGTCTTCATGGGTGAAGTGCCGCCTTATTCCGTGGTCGTCCCCGGCGCGCTTCCGGGCAAGCCTCTGCCGGACGGGACGCCGGGTCCCAGCCTGTATTGCGCGGTCATCGTCAAGCGGGTGGACGCGCAGACGCGATCCAAGACCGGGATCAACGACCTGCTGCGCGATTGACGCCGCTCGCATTATCCGGATCGGCGCGCGTTGCGGTCAGATCCGGATAATGCCCAAAGGCAATCGGCATCGCGCCCATGTTTGACCGCGGCACTGGTATTGCCGTCGCTTCGCCTCCATATGCGCTGATCGATGCCGCCTGACACTTCCTCTGCGCAACCCAAGCTGGCCGTGCCGGCGATGCAGACGCTGCGCCGTTTCCTGCCCTATCTGTGGCCGGCCGATGCGCCGGCCTTGCGTCGGCGCGTCGTCTATTCGTTGCTGCTGGTCGTGCTGGCGAAGGCGGCGACGCTGTCCACGGGGTTCTTCTACAAGGCGGCGGTGGACCGCATGGCCCCGCAATTCAGCCAGGCGGCGGGCCTCGCCATCGCCATGGTCGTGGCTTATGCGGGCGCTCGTCTGTCAGGCACCATCTTCGACAATATCCGCAACGTAGCCTTCGAACGGGTGGGGCAGGACGCGACCCGTCGCCTGTCGGACCATGTGTTCCGCCACCTGCATGCGCTCAGCCTGTCCTTCCACCTCAACCGCAAGACTGGCGCCGTCACCAAGATTATCGAGCGCGGCACGAAGAGCATCGACACGATGCTCTATTTCCTGCTGTTCAACATCGCGCCCACGGTCATCGAACTGGCGGCGGTGTGCATCATCTTCTTCGTAAAGTTTGGTCTAGGCATCGTGGTGGCGACGCTGGCGATCGTCGCGACCTATATCGTCTTCACGCAGAAGGTGACCGAATGGCGCAATCACCTGCGCCGCGACATGGTGGACCTCGACACCGGGGCGAACGCGCATGCCGTCGACAGCCTGCTGAATTTCGAAACGGTCAAATATTTCGGCGCGGAAGAGCGGGAGGCCGACCGCTATGGCGGGGCGATGCGCGCCTATGCCGATGCGGCGGTAAAGAGCGAAAACAGCCTTGCGCTGCTCAACATCGGGCAGGCTGTCATCACCAATCTTATGATGGCAGCCGCCATGGCCTATACCGTCTGGGGCTGGAGCCGGGGCAAATTCTCGACCGGCGACGTCGTTCTGGTCAACACGCTGCTGGCGCAGCTGTTTCGACCGCTCGACCTGCTCGGCATGGTTTATCGCACCATCCGGCAGGGCCTGATCGATATGGAGGCGATGTTCGGCCTGATCGATACACCCGCCGATGTGGTTGATGCGCCCGGTGCCGGCACGCTGGCGGTCGCGGCCGGGGAGCTGCAATTTAAGAGTGTGAAGTTTGGTTATGAACCGGGTCGGCTGGTGCTGGACGATGTCAGCTTCACGGTCCCGGCGGGCGCGACGCTTGCCATCGTCGGACCGTCCGGCGCGGGCAAATCGACCATCGCGCGGCTGATCTACCGCTTCTACGACGTGAATGGCGGGCGGATCATCATCGATGGTCAGGATATTGCCGGTGTCACCCAATCCTCGCTGCGCGCCGCGATCGGCATCGTGCCGCAGGACATGGTGTTGTTCAACGACACCATCGGCTACAACATCGCCTATGGCCGCCCGAATGCGACCGAGGAACAGATCGAGGGAGCCGCGAGGGGCGCCGCCATCGATCAGATGATCGCCAGCCTGCCCAAGGGATATGACACCCGGGTGGGCGAACGCGGCCTAAAGCTTTCGGGCGGAGAGAAACAGCGCGTCGCCATTGCGCGCACCCTGTTGAAAGACCCGCCGCTGCTGATCCTGGACGAAGCGACCTCCGCGCTCGACAGCCGGACGGAGGCGGCGATCCAGCAGACGCTGAGCGATTTGGCCCGCCGCCGCACCACCATCATCGTCGCGCATCGCCTCTCCACTATTGTCGACGCCGATGAAATCATCGTGCTGGATCAGGGGCGCATCGCGGAACGCGGCCCGCATGGCGCACTGCTGGCGCAGGGCGGCCTGTATGCGGCGATGTGGGCGCGTCAGGCGAGCGAACGCGACAGCGCGGAGGCAGAAGAGGAAACGGTCGCCTGAAGCGGGGGTACGATGCGCGGCGAGGACTTGCGGCTCCTCACTGATGATCGACCTGGTCAGAACCGTTGTTCTGTTGGCGGCGGTGGCAAGACTTACCGCTTCATCGCGCATCGTACGAAGAGCAAGCTATGCCTGTCTTGCCGCCCCGGCAATGGTCCGACTCGGCCCCTTGTCGCACCTTGCCCTCATTTTGGCGCGCAGAGAAACCGCGGCTGCCTTAACCCTTTGCTAACCCTGACCGGCAATAGTTGGTCAACCATGGCGTGAAGAGCGGGGTTTGACCGGCCCCAGTCGCGTCGCGGTCTTGGGGACGAAAGCCGATGAAGATTTCCGCGCGCGCCGCTGCGCTGCCGACCTTGCTCGACCACGCGCCGCAGGGTGTCACCACCTTGTCGCTGGACTGTTTCGATACGCTGATCTGGCGTAACTGCAACATGCCGGTGGACGTGTTCACCGACCTGCCGTTCGATGGCGGCGGGCTGGAAACGCGGATGTGGGGAGAGATCAAGGCGCGCAAGGCCGCGCCGTTTCAATATGGTCAGGACGATGTGACCATCGGCCAAATCTACGACCATCTGATGCCGGACGCGCCGGCGCAGGAGCGCGAGGCGATGATCGCGGCGGAACTGGCGGCCGAAGCGCGTCATTGCTTTGCGTTCGCGCCCGTGCGCGACCTGATCCTGGACGCGAAGAAGCGCGGCCTGTCGGTGATGATTGTGTCCGACACCTATCTGTCCGAACCGCAGCTTCGCGGCCTTATCGAACAGGCAGCGGGCAAGCCGCTGGCCGACATGATCGATCGCATTTTCTGCTCGTGCGAATATGGCGTGGGCAAGGCGGGCGGGCTGTTTCGCCATGTGCTGGCCGCGACTGGCCTGTCGCCATCGGCCATCCTGCATGTGGGCGACAACAAGGTCGCCGATTACGAAGCGCCCGCGCTGCTCAATATCAACTGCTGTCACTTCGAACAGTTCGACGAGGACAGCGAGAAGCGTCTGCGCCTTGAGGGCGCGGCCGCCACGCTGGTCGATGCGCAAACCCGCCTCACCGTTCCCGCCTATCAGCCGCATCGCGCCGCCATTTCCCTGCGCGAGGACGATGCGCCTGCCTTCGTCATGGGGCATGATGTTCTTGGTCCGATCATGGCTGGCTTTGCCGACTGGATTCGCGCTGAAGCCCAGGCAATGGAAAGCCGCGTTGGCAAGCCGGTAAAGCTGCTGTTCCTGCTGCGCGACGGGCATTTGCCCAAGGTCGTGTTCGACGCGCTGCACCCCGACATGGCCGAACGTAGCCTGGCTATCGAACTCAGCCGGTTCACGGCCGGCGCCGCTGGTTTTATCGACGAAGCGGCCGTCGAACGCTATCTCCTGCCCGAACTTGGAAACGGATCGCTTTTCGCGCTGGCAAAGCAGATGCTGTTCACCCGCGACGAGATCGCGAAGCTGACCCAGGGCGCCTCTGCCGCTGCCTTTGCAAAGCGCGTGCAAGCCGAAAGCAACATGCGCCGTATTCTCAGCCGTTCGGAACGCTTTGCCTCGCGCCTCTTCACCTATCTGCGCCGCGAAGGCGTGCAGGATGGCGACGCCGTCATGCTGGTCGACCTTGGCTATAACGGGTCGGTCCAGAATCTGTGCGAGCGCGCGCTGGTTGAAGGCATGGGCCTGACGGTCGCGGGCCGCTATCTGCTGCTGCGAGAGACGTTCCGCACGGGCCATGACAAGGCCGGCTGGTTCGACATCCGTCATTATGATGCGAAGCTGCTGCATGCGTTGAGCGAATCGATCGCCATCGTCGAACAGATGGCGACATTGGCGCAGGGTTCCGTCGTCGATTATCGTGAGGATGGCACGCCCGTTCGCGCGGCCATTGGCGTCAAGAACATGCAGAGCGATACGCGGGACGCCATTCAGGCCGCTTGCGTGGCCTTTGCCACCGGCGCGGACCGCGCGCGTGCCACTATCCCGGCATCCGACGATGCCGACTGCCGTCGTCGCGTGGCCGTCGCTGCGCTTGCCCGGCTGCTTTTCCTGCCGCTCGAAAGCGAAGTCGCGCTGCTGCGCGATTTCCACCATGACGTGAATCTGGGCACGAAGGACACCGTTCGTCTGGTCGACCCGGATGCCGCGGCGGAAGGACTGCGCCGCCGCGGCCTCTTCTATGCCAAGAACGCCCTGCGGCTCTACCTGCCTGGAGAGCTTCAGGCGCACGGCCTGCCCCTCAACTTCTCGATTTTCGGCACGCGCCGCTTTGGCCTCGATTTCCGAAAGGCGGATTTCGATGTCGGCGGCATCGATGTGCCGGTCATGCTGATGGATGCGGCTGGCCACGCCACCATGGACGTGCGCGCGCATCCCACGGCGCAGGGCTATTATCAGGCGATGATCCCGATTGGGAACGCGCAATATGCCGCCGGAATCCAGTTCGGCGCGCTGTACGACTGGGTACAGGTGGAGGAAGCCAGCTTCCACTATGTCGACGAATTCATGAAGCCGCGCGCCGAGGAAAACGGCGTGGACGCGACTCCGATCATGGACGCCATGACCGATGTTGGCGGCGGACTTTATCGTTGTGAGGGAGCGGAGGGCTTCATGCTCGTCCCCCCGCCCGGCATTGCCCAGAAGGGCAAGCCGATGCTGCTCTCGCTTGTATTCCGTCCCATCTCCGCCCGCACGACGCCGGCGGCTGCGCTGAAAGAGGTTGCCTGACCATGGCCGACTTGCTGATCCATTCCATGAACGAATTTTCCGAGATCATCGGTGCCGCGATCGACGTCGCCGCCCCCCGCCGGATCGTGGAGATCGGCGCGGAGTTCGGCGGGACGACGCCCTTTCTCGCGCGCAAGGCGGAAAGTGCCGGTGGCGAGCTGGTCAGCATCGACCCCGCGCCCAAGCAGGCGTTTCTGGACTGGTGCGCCGAGCATCCGGAGGTCCGCCACATCGCGCAGCCCAGCCTGGCCGTCATCGACCAGATGGCCGATGTCGACGCTTGGGTCATCGACGGCGACCATAACTGGTTCACCGTCTATCACGAGCTCAAGGCGATCGAGGCGCTGTGCCATCGTGACGCAAAACCGCTGCTGGTGTTCCTGCACGACGTGTGCTGGCCCTGCGGTCGGCGTGACAGCTATTATGCCCCGGCGCAGATCCCGACCGAACATCGCCAACCCTATGATTATGATGGCGGTGTGAAGCCCGGCAATCCCTATCTGATCCCGCATCGCGGATTTCGCGGCATGGGCCAGTTCGCCTGGGCGGCTTTCGAGGGCGGAGAGAAGAACGGGGTAAAGACGGCTGTGGAGGATTTCGCCGCGGAAGCGACGGAAGCGGGGCGGATGCTGGCCTATGCCGAAGTGCCGGCCGTGTTCGGGCTGGGGGTGTTGTTCGACCTGGACGCGCCATGGGGACCGGAAATGGCCTCAACCCTGGCACCGTGGCACGAAAACAAACTGCTGGCGACGCTGGAGAGGAATCGGCTCGACAATTATCTGACAGTGCTCGACTGGCAGGACAATGCGGCAGGAGCGGCGGCTACGCGCGCTGCGTAGGCGCGGCAAGACTTGATAGCATTGAAGTGGTGGCGCGATATGCGTGCCGCTTACTTCCCGCCAGAGCAGGCAATGCCCCAAGCGAGCCGAATGGCGGGCGCTCCCTGCAGTATATTACTCCGCAGTCAGCGGCGCGCGGCCATATGATCGTTGCGATCGATCCGTCCGGCGGCGTGGAACAGCAAGAGCATCATCATGCTGCTGCCTCCGCAGATCAGCAGCGCCAGCAAAGCGACCAGTGTCGTCAAATCAATATTCATGGCATCCTCGACCCAAAGATTTTTACATCTCTCTATTCAGCAAAGCTTCATAAAAGCTTTGGTTCCGGATGCCTTAGATGGTTAAAAACATCGTTTCGGCCACGTCGTCAACTACGATTTTTGTCGCATAGCCCTTTGTGCAAGTGCGAGATTTTTGTGCAAATGCGTAGTCGCCGAAAGCGTTTTGCGCTGGGGTCGTTTTAGCATTACGGACACTGCAGCTCCCCTGCCGCCGGAAAGGCCGAAAACCCATGTTTCGCAAAGTTACAGACAGTTTGTACGTCGCCCCGCAAATCCATCCGGATGATGTCGCGGATGCGAAGGCCCTGGGCATCACCATGATATTGAATAATCGCCCAGAGGATGAGGAAGCCGGGCAGCCGAGCGGGGAAACCGTCGAAGCGGCGGCCAGGGCAGCCGGAATCGGCTACGCCGCCGTCCCTGTGACGCATGGCGGCTTTGCGCCGTGGCAGCTGGATGGAATGGATTCGGCGTTGGCGCAGGCAGAGGGCGGCAAGCTGCTCGCTTATTGCCGGTCGGGCACGCGGTCGACCATGCTGTGGGCGCTGGCGCGCGCGCGGGCAGGCGATCATCCCGATGTGCTGGCGGCGCAGGCGGCCGTCGCGGGATATGATATCACGCCGGTGCGTCAGATCATGGATGCGCTCGCCGCGAAGAAATAGGCAGATCGACTGACGGGTAGCGCTGGGCCTGCGGGACCTGGGCTGCGGCGCGCCCGCGCGCCCATTGCGCGTCGCGATGACCTGTTATGCGGCTTGCGTCCAGCGAGGACGAGGCGCCACTCAAAAAATGAGGGCCGGTGCTTGCACACCGACCCCAGGGAGTTCGCAGGAGGAACCTCTTGCGGCGGGGGCACTTGCGTGGCGCGTGCCCCCAGCCAATTCGATCAGTTGTAGGCGCGCTCTCCATGTTCGCCGAGGTCGAGGCCTTCCTGCTCGACTTCCGGAGCGACGCGCAGGCCGGTCACAGCCTTGGCGATGAACATGGCGATGGCGGTCGCCACCGATGCCCAGATGATGGTCACGACGACCGCCTCGATCTGCACCAGCAGCTTTGCGCCGATGGCATAGTCCGCAGCGCCGGGGCCGCCGAAGCTGGGCGAGTACACGATGGCCGTACCGATCGCGCCGATCATGCCGCCGATGCCGTGGATGCCGAAAGCGTCCAGGCTGTCGTCATAGCCAAGCTTGGGCTTGAGGACGGTGACGGCATAGAAGCAGACGATGGAGGCAACGGCACCCAGGACGATGGCGCCGAACGGGCCGCTGTTACCGGCAGCAGGCGTGACGGCGACCAGTCCGGCAACGATGCCCGAGCAGAAGCCGAGCGCCGAACCCTTGTGACCGTTGATGCGTTCAGCGAGCATCCAGAAGAGTGCGGCCGAAGCGGTGGCGACGAAGGTGTTGATCATGGCGAGCGCGGCCGAACCATTCGCTTCCAGCGCCGAACCGGCGTTGAAGCCGAACCAGCCGACCCACAGCAGACCGGTGCCCACGCCCGTCAGCGTCAGGCTGTGCGGCGGCATCGGTTCCTTGGGGAAGCCCAGGCGCTTGCCCAGAATGAGGCAGGCGACCAGCGCGGAGACGCCGGCGTTGATGTGAACGACCGTACCGCCCGCAAAGTCAAGCGCGCCAGCCTTGAAGAAATAGCCGCTTGCTGCCCAGACCATGTGCGCGATCGGGAAGTAGGCGATCGTCAGCCAGACGACAGCGAACACCATGACCGCGGAAAACTTGATCCGCTCCACGATGGAGCCCAGCACCAGCGCAACCGTGATGGCGGCGAAGGTCATCTGGAAGCAGACGAAGACATATTCCGGAATTTCGACGCCCGCCGTGAAGGTGGCCGCCTGCGACGCCGGGGTAATCCCCTTCAGGAAGGCCTTGTCGAAGGTCGAAATGAAATTGCTGATGCCGCCGGAATAATCGGGGCCGAACGCCATGCTGTAGCCGTAAATGACCCAGATCAGCATCGCGAGGCACGCGACCGCACCGATCTGCGTCATGACCGACAGCATGTTCTTGGAACGGACGAGGCCGCCATAGAAAAGGGCGAGGCCAGGGACGATCATCGCCAGCACGAGCACGGTGGACGTCATCATCCACGCGACGTCGCCTTTATCCACGGTGGCAGCCGGGGCGGCTGCCCAGGCCGGCATGGCGGCGAACAGGGACAGGCCAAGCCCACCCCCGGCGCCCAAAATCTTGTGCGAGAGTTTCATTTTTCCCCCTTCCAGCTTCAAAGCGCGGTTTCGCCGGTTTCGCCGGTGCGAATGCGCACCGCCTGACCGACATCCAGGACGAAGATCTTGCCATCGCCGATGGCGCCGCTGTTGGCGGCCTGCTGCGCGGCTTCCACCACGCGCGGGGCGAGGGCATCGTCGCAGACGACCTCGACCTTGATCTTGGGCACCATGTTGGTGCTGTATTCCGCGCCGCGATAGATTTCAGTCTGACCCTTCTGGCGTCCGAATCCCTTCACTTCGCTCACAGTCATGCCGGACACGCCAAGCGCCGACAGCGCCTCGCGCACATCGTCCAGCTTGAACGGCTTGATGATAGCCATGACAAGTTTCATGTGGCCCCCTTTATTCGGTGTGCGGGGACCAGTTCAGCAAGACCCGTGCCAAATCCTAATAAGGGCTTAACAAGGCGATGAACGGGCGCGCGACTCGCCATCTGGCAGGAAAGGCCATGGCAAGAGCGACGCTTTTTTGTGCAGCGCGAAGGCGGATGCGTGTCGCGCCCTGCCTAAAAATTGGGCAGGACGCCGGCATCCCTCACCAGTTTTCGCCCTCCTTTGTGGCTTCCTCCTCGCCGGGACGGTCGGCCCGTCCCAGCACCTTGTTGCGATGCGGGAAGCGGCCGAAGCGGGCGATAATGTCATGATGTCGCCGCGCGTAATCCAGCGGAACCGGCTGGCCGAGCGCCTTGAAGAAAGCGAGCGACAGCGCCTGATCCTCCAGCTTTTCGCTATGCTGGAACGGCATGTAGAAAAACATGCGCGCGTCGCCGCCCATCTGGGTGTCATAGGACCGGGCGACAGCGGCGTGGGCGATGTCCCGCGCCAGCGGGTCGGTGGAAAAGGCGTCCGCGCTGCCGCGGAACATGTTGCGGGGAAACTGGTCGAACAGGATGATTGCGGCCAGCGCTTCGTCGGCATGCCCCAGGAATGTCTCGGCCGGCTGGTCTTTCCTGGCGACCCACAGATCGGCGAACTGATCCCGAATCGCCTTGTCCACAATGTCGGAATGGCTCCACCAGCCCTCCCGCCCCACGAGGCGGAGCCAGAAATCGAGCACGTCTTCCGCCCACTGCGCGGTCACGCCCTGCATCAGTTCATCAGCCATTGCACGCATCCTTCCTGCCCACCCCAACGTGCAAGCCGGCAATAGGATGCGATGGACAGGTTCAGGCGGCGGTGCCGCCCACCGTCAGTCCCTCCATCAGAAGGGTGGGCTGGCCGACGCCTGCGGGAACCGACTGTCCCGCCTTGCCGCACATGCCCACGCCCTCGTCCAGCGCCATGTCGTTGCCGATGCCGATCACCTTCGTCAGGGCAGTGGGTCCGTCCCCGATCAGGGTTGCGCCCTTGATCGGATCACCGAGCTTTCCGTCCTCGATCCGGTAGGCTTCGGTGCAGGAGAATACGAACTTTCCGCTGACGATGTCGACCTGGCCGCCGCCGAAGCTCTTGGCGAAAATGCCTTTCTTCACGCGGGAAAGCAGTTCAGCGGGATCGTCATTGCCGCCACGCATGAACGTATTGGTCATGCGCGGCATCGGGGCATGGGCATAGCTTTGGCGGCGGCCATTGCCGGTCGGCGCGACGCCCATCAGGCGCGCGTTCAGCCGGTCCTGCATATAGCCTTTCAGGATGCCGTCCTCGATCAGCACATTTTCCTGCGTCGGCGTGCCTTCATCGTCGATCGACAGGCTGCCGCGCCGTTCGCCGATGCTGCCATCGTCGACCACGGTGACGCCCGGCGCCGCCACGCGCTGACCCAGACGCCCGGAAAAGGCGCTGGTGCCCTTGCGATTGAAATCCCCCTCTAGCCCATGGCCGATGGCCTCGTGCAGCAGGATGCCGGGCCAGCCCGGGCCCAGCAGCACGGTCATTTCGCCAGCGGGCGCGGCGACCGAACGCAGGTTGACTTCCGCCTGTGCAAAGGCTTCGTCGATCGCGCGGTGCCAGATGTCGGGCGCGATGATGCGGTCGTAGAGATAGCGTCCGCCGATACCGAAAACGCCGGATTCGCGTCGGCCATTCTCCTCCAGGATCAGCGACACATTCAGGCGGACGAGAGGGCGGATGTCGGTGGCGACGAAGCCGTCGGGTCGCACGATCTCAACCACCGACCAGCTGCCCTGCAGCGATACGCTGACTTGGGCGACGCGAGGATCCTTCGCGCGGGCGGCGGCATCGATCGTGGCGCACAGCGCGACCTTTTCCGCGAACGGCACCAGTTCGAGGGGGTTGGCCCCAGTGTAGAGATGGCGGTTGGTGTGTGGCGGCGGGGCGGCGGGCTGTCCCTTCGCCGGATCGAGCAGGGTGAGCGTCTCGGCCGCGCGTCGGATCGCCGCTTCGCTGATGTCGTTGGCATGGGCAAAGCCCGTCGTCTCCCCCGACACGCCGCGCAGGCCAAAGCCTGCATCGGTGGAATAATCGGCGGTCTTCAGCCGTCCGTCATCGAAGCCGAACGCCTCCGTAGCGCGATATTGCAGGTAAAGTTCGCCATCGTCGCAGGACTTGAGCGCTTCGGCCGTCAGCCGCCGGGCAAGATCAGGGTCGAGAGCGCCCGCCCGGTACAATAGGCCGCGGGCATCGGTGAAGTGCGAGGACAGGTCGGTCATGCCGCCGATATAGGGACCGGCGGCGACGAGCGCCACCGATTACACCGGCCTTGTGCGTCTGGCACCGCGCCAGGATGTCAGCGGCTGGCGCCGGACGCGATGTCGGGCTGCTCGCCCAGATGCGAGTCGCCGTCGGCCACCCCGCCGATCAGCACGAAGCGCCGGTCGCAATAGCCGCAGTCGACATAGCCATGCTCGTCGATTTCCAGAAATACGCGCGGATGGCCCAGCGCGGCGGGAATGTCGCTCGACCCGTCGCACATGACGCGGGATGAAGAGACGCGGATGGTTTCGGGCGGTGGAATGCTCATTGCGGTGCAGCGATTAGCAGCGCGAAACGGCCGGAGCAATATGACTCGACAGGCCATGATAAGAACATAACATGAACAAATATGTTTCTGAGTCGGAGAATCGGAATGAAGCTGCACATCGATCGGGGTTCCTATTCGCGTGCGGACATCGTGCGCTATTTCTTCGCGCTGCTGCCCGACCCCGCGCTGGCCGAGTCCATCCGTCTTTTCGCGGCGAAGGAAGCGGCCCGGCATGACGGGGCGGCGGCCTTGCTGGCGCGCGAGCGGCTGCACATGACGGTCGCGATCACGGACGACATGATCGGCGCGCGGCGCGATGTCGAGGACAGGCTGATGGCCGTGGGGGCGGGCGTAGCGGCTGAAAAGTTCGCGCTGCCGCTTGTCGGGCTGCGCGAAACGAGCCGATCGGTCGCGCTGGTCCCGCATGGGCGGCAGGATGCGGCGCGCGCGCTGCATGAGGGGCTGGCGGCCGGGATGCGCCGCGCGCAGGTGGGCATGCGCGCGGAGTGGCGTTTCAGCCCGCACATGACCTTGTTCTACCGCAGCGGCGTGCAGACGCAGATGGCACTGAAGGAAGGGTTCGTCCTCGATTGCGACCGCTTCGTGCTGATCCGCAGCCATGTCGGGCGCACGCGACATGACCCGCTGGCCAGCTGGCCTCTGCAGTCGGACGGCGGGCAGGGCAGTCTGTTCTAGCGCCGGCAAGGAATGTGCGCCGATGAAAAAAAGGAAGGATGCAGGATGCTTTGCCAGCCTGACCGGCGCGCGCTATGAGCCGGCACATGACCGGACTCTCTCCCACGCTGTCTGTTTCGGCAGACGATAATATCGCGTCCCTGCCTGCCGCGATCGAGATCGACCATCTTTCCAAAGTCTATTCCAACGGCAAGCAGGCGCTGGACGATGTGACGTTCAATGTGCCGCGCGGTCAGATTTTCGGGCTGCTCGGCCCCAATGGTGCGGGCAAGTCGACGCTGATCAATATCCTGGCCGGTCTGGTGAACAAGACGTCGGGAACGGCACGAATATGGGGTTTCGACATCGCGCAGAACCCGCGCAATGCGAAGAATTCCATCGGCATCGTGCCGCAGGAAATCGTCTTCGACCCCTTTTTCACGCCCAAGGAGACGCTGGAGAACCAGGCCGGCTTCTATGGCGTGCCCAAGGATAAAGCGGATCACTAGCGAACTGCTGCGCGCGGTCCATCTGGAGGACAAGGCGGACGCTTATGCCCGCTCGCTTTCAGGCGGCATGAAGCGCCGGTTGCTGGTGGCGAAGGCGATGGTGCATTCTCCGCCGATCCTGGTGCTGGACGAACCGACCGCGGGCGTCGATGTGGAATTGCGCCAGCAGCTTTGGGCCTATGTCCGGCAACTGAACCAGCGCGGGGTCACGATCGTGCTGACGACGCACTATCTGGAAGAAGCCGAAGAGCTGTGCGATCGCATCGCCATCATCAATCACGGCCGGCTGATCACCAACAAGCCGACCCGCGAATTGCTGAGCATGGCGCGGGAAAAGGTGGTGGAGGTCACGGTCGACCGCGACCTGACCGAAGTTCCGATGGCCGACTGCTTCGAAAAGGTCGAGATGTCGTCTCCGCGCACGCTGGTCATCAGCTATAGCAAGGACCGCGCAAATGCCGGGGATGTGCTGTCGGCGGTGCAGAAGACGGGCCTGTCGATCGTCGATGTTTCGACGCGCGAGCCCGATCTGGAGGACGTGTTCCTCAACCTGACGCGCGCGGCCTGACTGGCCCGGCATCTGTTTTCTAGCGGGTAGTCACAGGCGAACGACACCACCGCCCGCATGGCGACTGGAAAGAACCGGCCAATGTCCTTCCACCATTACGACGTCATCATCATCGGCTCGGGCGCAGCCGGCCTGACCGCCGCCATCAATCTGGCGCAGCAGTACAAGGTGCTGGTTCTGGCGAAGGGCGCGCTGGACGGCGGGTCGACCGCCTGGGCGCAGGGCGGCATCGCAGCCGTGCTGGATGCGGGCGACACGTTCGAGGCGCATGTCAACGACACGATGGTCGCGGGCGCAGGCCTCAACAACCGCGAAACGGTGGAATTCGTCGTCGCCAACGCGCCCGCCGCGATCGAGCGGCTGGCGGCGTTGGGCGTGCCGTTCAACGCCGGGGCGGGCGCGGAGTTCGGCGAACGCTGGCACCTGACGCGGGAGGGCGGGCACAGCCATCGCCGGATCGTCCATGTCGATGATGCCACCGGCGCTGCCGTGCAGCAGGCGCTGGTAAAGGCCGCCCAGGCCAATCCCAATATCACGCTGATGACCGACATGGTCGCCATCGACCTGATCACGTCCCGCCATGGCGAGCGTTTTTCGGGCGATGGCCATGTCTGGGGCGTCTATGCCTTCAACAAAGCCACCAAGCAGCCGCCGACGCGCTGGACGGCCTCGAAGACGATATGGCGAGCGCGGCGGGCCGGGCGCATTTTATCTACGACCGCGCCGCGCGGGGCGACGGGCGACGGCATCGCCATGGCATGGCGCGCGGGGTGCCGGGTATCGAACATGGAAATGATGCAATTCCACCCGACCTGCCTCTACAATCTGGAGGTCAAGAACTTCCTCATTTACAGAGCGCGATGCGCAGCAGGCGAGCGGCAGCTGCAAGCAGCCGCCGCGGCGTTCCGGCGGGCGGCAAGCCGCTTCATGGACCGGTTCGACAAGCGGGGCGAGCTGGCGCCGCGCGACGTTGTGGCGCGCGCCATCGACCATGAGATCAAGCGCCTTGGCCTCGATTATGTGCATCTCGACATCAGTCACAAGCCGCCGGAGTTCATCAAGGAGCATTTCCCGACCATCTATGCGCGTCTGCTGGACCTTGACATCGACATCACGAAGGAGCCGATACCGGTCGTGCCCGCGCAGCACTATACCTGCGGCGGGGTGGTCATTGATCTCGACGGGCGCACCGACCTGCCGGGCCTGTACGCGGCCGGCGAGGTTACCGAGAGCGGCTTGCACGGGGCCAATCGTCTGGCATCCAACTCGCTGCTCGAATGCTTCGTGTTCGGGGAAGCCGCGGCGCGGCACATTCGCGCCAACTGGGACGGCATGGCCAGCCCGCCGCCGATCCGCGCCTGGGACGAAAGCCGGGTCACCGACAGCGATGAGGAAGTCATCGTCCAGCACAACTGGCGCGAAATTCGCCGGTTTATGTGGGATTATGTCGGCATCGTGCGTACGACCAAGCGGCTGGAACGGGCCAAGCATCGCATCGATCTGCTGGCGCAGGAAGTGGACGAATATTACGGCAATTTCCGTGTGACGCCGGACCTGATCGAGCTGCGCAACCTGTTGGAGGTCGCGCGGCTGACCGTGCGTTCGGCGCTGCACCGCAAGGAAAGCCGGGGGTTGCATTATACGATGGACTATGCCGAAACGCTGCCCGACGCACAGGACACGGTGCTGGTGCCATAAGGGCGCCGCGCGCTAGAACTGCCGCAGCACCGTCAGGAATGCCTCGCCATAAGCGTCCAGCTTGCGCGCGCCCACGCCTGTGATTTCGCCCAGCGCACTGCGGGTCGCAGGGCGCTGCTCAGCCATTTCCCGCAACGTCGAATCATGGAAGATCACATAGGGCGGCACGCCCGCTTCCTTTGCCAGATCGCGGCGACATTCGCGCAGCGCGTCGAACAGTGGATCGCCGACCGGATTGGCGTCGCGCCCGCCCGCCTTGCCGCCGCGTCGCCGCTCGCGCCGGGGTGGCAGGATCAACGACACGACTTCCTCTCCGCGCAGGATCTACTCGGGCATTGGGGCCAAGCTCCAGCCCGCCATGTTCGTTGGTCGAGAGGGCGTCGCGGATCAGCAAAGCCCGTGAAACCGGGCGCAGCAGCGGCACGTCGTCCCGGTCCACGATCCCGAAAACGGACAGGCGATCATGGCCGCGCTGCGCCACCTTGTCATTGGTCGCGCCCGTCAGCACCGATTCGATATGCTGCACGCCATAGCTTTGCCCGGTCCGATAGACGGCGGAGAGGAACTTGCGCGCTACTTCGGTCGCGTCGACGCTGCTCGGCGGGTTCAGGCAGTTGTCGCAATTGCCGCAGGTGGCTGGTGGATCTTCGCCGAAATGGCGCAGCAGCACGGCGCGGCGGCATCCCCCGGTTTCAACGAGTGCGCCAAGCGCGGAGATGCGCGCGCGTTCGCCGGCCCTGCCGGCCCGGTTCCAGTTCCGCGATGCGCTGACGGGCGCGGGCGAAATCCTCCGCCCCCCAGAACAGATGCGCCTGCGCCGGTTCGCCGTCGCGCCCGGCACGTCCCGATTCCTGATAATAGCCCTCGATCGATTTGGGCAGGCCGGCATGGGCGACGAAGCGGACGTCCGGCTTGTCGATCCCCATGCCGAAGGCGACGGTCGCGACCATCACCATATCCTCTGATGCAATGAAGGCCGACTGGTTGCCCGCCCGAACCTTGGGGTCGAGACCGGCATGATAGGCGCGCACTTCCCGCCCGCCGCGCGAAAGCGTTTCGGCCAGCTTCTCGGTCGCGCTGCGCGTTTGCGCATAAACGATGCCGGGGCCGGGCTGCGTCGCCATCAGGTCGGCGATCTGGCGGCTGATCCCTTCACGGGGGTGGACGGCGTAGCGGATGTTGGGCCGGTCGAACCCGGATATGATCATGCCATCGCGCGGGATGCCCAGCTGGACCAATATGTCTTCGCGCGTATGCGCGTCCGCGGTGGCGGTCAGCGCCAGGCGCGGAAGGTCCGGGAAGCTGTCGAGCAATGGGCGCAGCAGGCGATAGTCCGGGCGGAAATCATGGCCCCACTCCGACACGCAATGCGCCTCGTCGATGGCGAACAAGGCGATCGGGCTGGCGCGCAGCAGGTCGCGAAACCCCTCCCCCGATGCGCGTTCCGGCGCGACGTAGAGCAGGTCGAGCGTCCCCGCGCGCAGCCGGTCCTGCGTTTCGCGCCAGTCGGCGTCGACACTGGTCAGGCTGGCGGCGCGAATGCCCACGGCCTGCGCCGCGCGCAACTGATCGTGCATCAGCGCGATCAGCGGCGATATGACGATGCACGTCCCCTCCAGCGCGACCGCCGGCAACTGGTAGCAGAGCGACTTGCCCGCGCCCGTGGGCATGATAGCCAGCGTATGCTGACCGTCCAGTACCCTGCGGACCACCTGATCCTGCACCCCGCGAAAACGCGAAAAGCCGAATATGTCGTGGAGAAGCTGGATGGGATCGCGCGGCATGGCGCAGCCCCCGTAGAGCATTTGGAGACGCTGGGGCAAAAAATCTGGCCGCAAAAAAATGGCGCGCGGGGGAGCAAGGTCCCGCGCGCGCCAGTCCTGAAGCGAGGTTGGTTAGAGGTGCGGAGGAGGAGGAATGAGGCCCCTAACGAACACAGGCTCCGAAAACGGTGAAAAGTTGCTCCGATAATTGCGACGGCGACGCCCCACAGGAGGATCAGTCCAGGCAGGATCAGCACCTGCGCCGCCGTCGCCGCCCCGCCGACGCGCGGCGGAGCAATTGGTGTCCGGATGGCGAGGGTGCGAAAGCCCGTCATTATCCGGCAAATCGAATATCCAGCTATCCTGCCGTCCCCACGTAGCGGCGACGCACTGAGCCCTGACGGCCGCAGCGCCATGCGTCGCGCGGAGCGTGTCGGGATTGCGGATGCTCACGATCGAGTCTCCATCGAAGCTGATGGAAATGTTGTGAGCCCACGGGTCGCCGAAGAATTTGACGAATGTCAAAGTCACGTCGGCAGGCGGAAATATTTGGCTATTTCAGGAAACCGCGCATCGCTTCGGCAAATCGGCCAGGCTGATCGTCCATGATGACATGGCCGCTGGGGCCGATGGGGATCAGCTTCGCGCCCTTCACGCCGGCGTAGGCGGTGGAAAAACGCCGAACCTGCGACTGGCGCAGCTGCGCGTCGGATGGCACGGCATAGGTGACCGTCAGCGGCGCGCGTAACTGACGAAGCTGGGCCGTCAGGTCCACATGGCCCATTTCGCGCAGCGCGCCGGCGACCACATCGGGGTCGCTGTCCGCCCCGCCCGGCGTATAGTCCCGCAGCATGTTGGCGAACGCCCGCCGTCCTGCCTCCGTCGCGGTGAAATATCCGAACAGCTGGTCGCCCAGATAGCCCATGCCGCTCGCCGTGCCGCCGATCATCCCGGCACCGGTCGGCAGCATGTCGACGACCATGACACGGCCGACCTGGTCGGGATGCGCCAGCGCCAGCATCATCGCCAGCGTGCCGCCCATGCTGTGGCCGATCACCGCCGGTCGTTGCAGGCGGTTTGCCGCGATGTAGCGCGCGATTTCCTCCATGATCGGCGTGAGCAACGGGCCGCGGGCATTGCCGTCTGCTTTCAACCCCGCAAAGCCGCGCACATGCAGCAGATGGTAGCGGTATCCGGGGACGTCGCGCATCGCGCGATTCCAGATCGCCGGCCCGGAGCCAAGACCCGGTATCAACAGGACGTCCGGCCCGCTGCCCTGAACGCGGGTGCTGACACGCTGCGACCAGAACGGGGCGGGTAGCGCGCCTGTGGCGCGGCTCCCCGCGAGGATGCCACTGGCCAGGCCCGTCAGCAGGGTTCGGCGACTTAGGTTTAAATACATGCTCTGCTCCTCAATCTGTGCGCCTTAACCGGCGATGAGCGCGGACGCATCCGCACCGGGTTCCGCCGTTGGTCGCGTAAGGGGAATCGTTCGCCGCATAATGGCTTGTCGTTCAGCCTGCGGCAGGGTGAAGTCGCGCAACGAACATGGACGGCGTGGGGGCGTCCGGAGCATGTCGTCAGGAGTCGGAGTGACATTCAGCATCGTTTCTCGCCCCGGTCGGTCGAGCCGCAGAGGCGGATCGGGTCGCCAGTTAATTGTCAGCCTGTGCACCGCGGTCATGCTGGCCGCCTGCGTCAGCAGCGTGCCGCCGCCTCGCCCAGCGCCCGCCGCCGCCGCGACCGTGCGGCCAGCCTCCCAACGTCCTGCGACCCCGCGTCCCGTTCCGGTCGCGGTTGTTCCCAATCCCAACGATCCGCGCAATGCGCCATCGCCGCAGCTGGTGCAGACCATCCGGCGCTGCTCGGCGCGGGCTTTGGCGGTCATGTCGGTATTGCCGTCATGCGCACGGATGGCGGCTGGGTGGCAGCTTATAACGGCAACGACCTGTTCCCGCAGCAGAGCGTGTCGAAGCTGTGGGTGGCGATGACGTTGCTGGACAATGTCGATCGCAAGAAGCTCAGCCTTTCGGATACCGCCACCATCACGCGGCGCGATCTGGTCGTGTTCCATCAGCCCAGTGCCGCGAATGTCGGTGAAAGCGGCTGGACGACGACGCTGTCGGACCTGCTCGGTCGGGCGATGAAGCAGAGCGACAATCTGGCAAACGACACCTTGCTGCGCACGGTCGGTGGGCCGGAATCGGTGCGCAGTTTCCTGGCGCGTCGCTTTGTCGGCAATGTCCGTTTCGGTCCCGGCGAACGTGTGCTTCAGGCGACGACGGCGGGTCTTACCTGGCAACAAAGCTATTCCAACGGCCGCAATTTTCTATCGGCCCGCGCCGCGCTGCCGATGTCGGCACGCAACCGGGCGCTCGACAATTATCTTGCCGACCCGCCGGACGGCGCGGCACCCGCGGCCATCGTCACCGCCCTGTCGAAGCTTAAGCGCGGCGAAATGCTTTCCACTACTTCGACGCGCCTGCTCCTTTCGATCATGGAGGAGGCGAAGACAGGGCCGCAGCGGATCAAGGGCGGTGTCCCCGCCGGCTGGTCCTATCTGCACAAGACGGGTACGGGCCAAGATCTGCCGCCGCGTTCGACCGGGTATAATGATATCGGCATCATGACTGCGCCCGATGGCACCAGCTATGCCGTCGCCGTGATGATCGGTGAGACGACCAAGCCTATTCCCGCCCGCTGGACCCTGATGCAGTCGGTGGCCCGCGCCGTCGTCGCCATGCATGAAGCGCGGTAGAGCAGGAGCAAGGTCTTTGCTTCCCCCGGTGTAACGGCACTGGAGGGCGGGGGCCTTGTTCGCTATGCCCCGCTCATGTCTGAGCGGAATCATCTCTATCTCGTCGATGGCAGCGGCTATATCTTCCGCGCCTATCATCAGCTTCCACCGCTCACGAACCGGCATGGGCAGCCGGTCGGCGCCGTTTACGGCTATACCACCATGCTCTGGAAGCTGGCGGAGGAACTCGACAAGGCCGATGGGCCGACGCACCTGGCCGTCGTGCTCGACAAGGGCAGCCACACGTTCCGCAACGACATGTACGATCAGTACAAGGCGAACCGGCCGCCCGCGCCGGAGGATCTGGTGCCCCAGTTTCCGATGATTCGCGAAGCGACCCGCGCCTTCTCCCTGCCCTGTATCGAGGAGGCGGGGTTCGAGGCGGACGACATCATCGCCAGCTATACCGCCGCCGCCGTCGCGCAGGGGTGGGACGTCACCATCGTCAGTTCCGACAAGGACCTGATGCAGCTGATCCAGCCGGGCGTCGACATGCTGGACACGATGAAGAATGAGCGGCGCGGGCCAGACCACGTCGTTGCCAAGTTCGGCGTCCCGCCCGAAAAGCTGGGCGATGTACTGGCGTTGATGGGCGACAGCGTCGACAATGTGCCGGGCGTTCCGGGCATCGGTCCCAAGACGGCATCGAAGCTGATCCTGGAATATGGCGATCTTGAAGCGGTGCTGGCCGCGGCCCCGTCGATGAAGCCGTCGAAGATGCGCGACAATCTGATCGCGCATACCGACATGGCCCGTCTGTCGCGCAAGCTGGTGGCGCTGCATGGCGAAATGGACCTGCCCGAGCCGCTCGAAGATTTCGCGCTGAAGGGGATTCCGGCCGAGCCGCTGCAGGCGTTTCTGGAGCATCATGGGTTCAAGTCGCTGCTCGCGCGGCTTGGCGCACCGGCAGCCGCCGTAGCGGTCGCGGCCACATCCATGGCGGCGACCGTGGTGACGGAAACGATGGGTGGACCGCCCACCGCACCGGCGCCGGTGGAATATCCCGCGATCGACTGCGCGCTTTATGAAACCGTCACCGAAGAGGCGCAGCTGGACGCCTGGATCGCGGAAGCGACGGCGGCCGGCATGGTGGCAGTCGATACCGAAACCGACGCGCTGGACAGCGTCGCCTCTCAACTGGTGGGCATCAGCCTGGCGACGGGGCCGGGCCGGGCCTGCTATATTCCGATAGCGCATCGTTCGGGTGACGACATGTTCGGAGAAGTGCCCCGCCAGATCCCGCTGGAGCGCGTGGTGGCGATACTGCGCCCGCTTCTGTGCGACCCGGCCGTGCTGAAGGTCGGGCACAATCTGAAATATGATTTGAACGTGCTGTCCCGCGTCGGGCTGGAGGTGTCGCCGTTCGACGACACGATGATCATGAGCTTCGATCTGGATGCAGGCAAGTCGCTGGCCGGGCATGGCATGGATGAAGCGGCGAGCCAGCATCTTGGCCACACCTGCATCAGTTTCAAGGAAGTGACCGGCACGGGAAAGAAAGCGATCAGCTTTGCCCATGTGCCGCTGGACCGGGCGACGGCCTATGCCGCCGAGGATGCGGAGGTCACCTGGCGGCTATGGCATCGCTTCAAGCCGCGCCTGCCGGCGGAGGGCGCGACGCGGGTCTATGAACTGGTCGACCGGCCGCTGATCCCGGTGGTTGCCGGCATGGAGCGGGCCGGCATCAAGGTGGATCGCGACGCGCTTTCGCGCCTTTCGTCGGACTTTTCCCAGTCGATCGCGGGGCTGGAGGCGGAAATTCACGAGCTGGCGGGGCAAAGCTTCGCCATCGGATCGACGCAACAGCTGGGCGCGATCCTGTTCGACAAGATGGGGTACAAGGGCGGGAAGAAGGGGAAGTCGGGCGCTTATTCCACCGACGTCACTATCCTTGAGCAGTTGAAGGCGCAGGGTGCGCCGATCGCGGGCAAGGTGCTGGACTGGCGGCAACTTTCGAAACTGAAATCGACCTACACCGACGCACTTCAGCAGCAGATCAATGCGCAGACGGGCCGCGTCCACACGAGCTACAGCCTCACCGGCGCGCAGACCGGGCGATTGTCCTCGACCGACCCCAATCTTCAGAATATTCCGATCCGTACCGAAGTCGGGCGACAGATCCGCCATGCATTCGTCGCCGAGCCGGGGAATGTCATCCTGGCGGCGGACTATAGCCAGATCGAGTTGCGCCTGGCCGCGCACATGGCCGATGTTCCAGCGCTCAGAGAAGCGTTCCTGGCGGGCGAAGACATTCATAACGCGACCGCCGAGGAGCTGTTCGGCGAGGTAAACCGGGAAACGCGCGCGCGGGCCAAGACGATCAACTTCGCGATCCTTTATGGCATTTCGCGCTGGGGTCTGGCCGCCCGGCTGGAGATCAGCGCGGACGAGGCGCAGGACATGATCGCCCGTTATTACGAGCGCTTTCCCGGCATCAGCATCTACATCTCGGACACCATCGAAAAGGCGCGCAGCCGCGGCTACACCGAGACGCTGTTCGGTCGGAAAACCTGGTTCCCCCGCATCAAAGCTTCGGTCCAGCATGAGCGGCAGGGCGCGGAACGCGCGGCCATCAATGCGCCGATTCAGGGGACGAGCGCCGACATCATCAAGCGCGCCATGGTCCGCATGAACCCGGCGCTGCGGGCGGCGGGCCTTGGCGATGTCCGCATGTTGCTGCAAGTGCATGACGAACTGGTTTTCGAGCTGCCCGAACGCGATGTCCCGCAGGCGAGCGAGATCATCCGGTGCGTGATGGCAGGTGCGGCCGAGCCGATGGTGCAGCTGTCCGTGCCGCTGGGCGTGGAAATTGGCACGGGGCCAAGCTGGGGTGCCGCGCACTGATCTGCACTCCCGGTTTGGCGGGTGCAGATTATACCTGTTCGCCAATATCTTATCGATGATATGGTCTGGCCGAGGCATCGGGCGGGCAGGTGAGCGATGAGCGAGGGCGGCGAGGACAGGGGCAAGGAGGACCGGCGCAGCTGGAACCCGCAGGTGCTGGCCGCGCTGATCGCGCTGGTGGGGGTTATGTTCACGGCGGTGCTGTCCAACTGGGACAAGCTGTTCGGGCTTCCAAAGCCTTCCCCGACGATCGCGTCGACCCAGCCAAAGCCCGTAGCCGATTCGGTTCCATCGCCAGAAGGACTGGCCAACAGCGCCAAGCCCCCTGTCCAAGCGGCGGAGACGGCTTCCCTCGATGGCCTTTGGACCGACACGGACGGCTACGCCTATCGTTTCAGGCAGGAAGGCCAAGCCATCAGCTACACCCAATTGCTGGACGGGAAGCCGATCAGCCAGGGTGATGGCACCATCGAAGGGCGGACCCTGCGCTACGCCTATCGCGCCGATGGCGGGCAGGGGCGTTGCAGTGGGACATTGTCGGCCGACGGGCACCGCATTTCGGGGCGGTGCACCGATGATGGCGATGGTTCCAGCTGGTCCTTTGCCATCACGCGCTGAGCATGTGCCGGGATCTTCGACCTTAGTTAGCTACGCGGACGCGCCTGCCGATAGCTGCCAAGGATGCGGACCCATTTGGTGTGGAACGCGAGTTCCGCCAGTGCCCGATCAACCGTCGGCGTACCCGGCATGCCTTCGATGTCGGCGAAGAACTCCGTCATCGCGAAGCTGGCGCCCCGCTGATAGCTTTCCAGCTTGGTCATGTTGACGCCGTTGGTCGCAAAGCCGCCCAGCGCCTTGTAAAGCGAGGCGGCGACGTTGCGCACTTCGAACATGAAGGTCGTCATGAACGGCCCTTCGCCGGTCGGTGCGATGGCGTCCTTCGCCAGCACGACGAAGCGGGTCATGTTATCGTCGCTATCCTCGATATTCTCGGCGATCAGGCGCAGGCCGTAGGTGTCAGCGGCGAGGCGCGGCGCGATGGCGGCGGCACCCGGCTCCTGCCGCTCTGCGATCAGCGCCGCGGCACCCGCCGTATCGGCATAGGTGACGGGCGTGATGCCGCGCGCGCGCAGATAGTGGCGGCATTGGCCAAGCGCCTGCACATGGCTGGCTGCCGACGTGACCGGCGCGTCGCTTGCCGCCATCAGGCAGTGGTGGATGGGCAGGAAATATTCGTCGACGATCGAGAGCCCCGATTCGGGCAGCAGGAAATGCATGTCGGCGACGCGGCCATGCAGCGAGTTTTCGATGGGGATGATGGCCCGAGCAGCCTTTCCCTCGCGCACGGCGTCTATCGCATCCTCAAAGCTGAAGCAGGGCAGGGGAATGCAATCGGGATCAAAGCCGATCGCTGCCAGATGCGAATTGGCACCGGGCGCGCCCTGATAGGCGATGGCGCGCGAGGGCGCTTGCTGTGCGGCCTGCGCCATCTGGGCGACAAGGCGCTGGGCGGGGATCGGATAGTTTTCCATGGCTGGTCGCGCCGCTTAGGGGCTTGGCTGTCCGTGCGCAAGCGGGTGCGACACGGGAAAAGCAGGCGAAAGCATTGCATGGCTTGCGCGCTTGCCCATGCGACTATATGGCGAGCGTCCATGGGCGCGCGATTTCCGGGGGAAAGCGCCTTACGAATGAAGATTATGTGAGGGGCCTCGCGCGCATGAGCGATCGTTTCAACACTTTTGCCGGCTGGACACTTTTTGCCGGCATCATTGCGCTGGGCGGCGCGATCGTAAGCAGCAAGCTGTTCCACAGCGAAGCGCCGGAAACGGCGGGTTACAAGATCGAAGGCGTCGAAGCGGAAGGCGAAGGCGGCGGCGCTGCGGAAGAACCGATCGCCAATCGCCTGGCCAAGGGCGATGTCGCGGCCGGTGAGAAGGTTTTCGCCAAGTGCACTGCGTGCCACACGATCAATGCGGGTGGCGCGAACGGCATTGGACCCAATCTGCACGGCGTTGTGGGTGAAGGCATCGGCCAGGGCGCTGGTGGCTTTGCCTTCTCCGACGCGCTCAAGGGTAAGGGCGGCAGCTGGAACTTCGACCTGCTGGACCAGTGGCTGAAGAGCCCGCGTGAGTTCGCGCCCGGCACGAAGATGACCTTTGCCGGTCTCGCCAATCCGCAGGACCGTGCGAACGTCATCCTGTATCTCAACAGCCAGGGTTCCAACCTGCCCTTGCCTGCTGCGGGCGCTGCGGCTCCGGCGGAAGGCGACAATGCCGCTGCTGGCAATGCAGCCGAAGGCGGCAATGCTGCTGAAGGTGCGAACGCGGCGGCCCCGGCCGAATAAGATCGATGGAACGCGAACGGGTGGGTCAGGTCGGCTCGCCCGTCGTCATTCGCGATCTGCATGGTGGGGACATCCTGCCCCACATAGATGCGCTGGCCGATCTGCGCATGCGGGTCTTTCGCGCCTTTCCCTATCTTTATGAAGGGGACCGCGACTATGAGCGCCACTATCTGACGGCTTATGCGCAAAGCGCCGGTGCCTATGTCGCCGGCGCGTTCGCTCGTTCGGCAAGCGGTGAAGAGGTGCTGGTCGGAGCCGCCACCGCGACGCCAATGGTCGATCATGCCGACGATTTCGCCGAGCCGTTTCTTGCCGCCGGCATGGACATCGCGACCATCTATTATTTCGGGGAATCCGTGCTGTTGCCGCAATGGCGCGGACATGGCGTGGGGCACGGCTTTTTCGAACGGCGTGAGGCTGCTGCGCGAGCGTGGGGATTTCCTCTCGCGGCGTTTTGCGCAGTTGTCAGGCAGGCCGACCATCCCGATCGACCGGCCGATTACAGTCCGCTCGATCCGTTGTGGCGGCGACATGGCTTCGCACCTGTCGATGGCCTTGTTTGCCAGTTCGACTGGAAAGATGTGGGGCAGGCCGCGGAAAGCAGCCATCCCATGCAATTCTGGATGAAGGCGCTCGGCTGACCTTCGCGCCTTCACTTATCCTCAGTCGCAGCCGGGCAGCGGATCGTCGGCGTAGAATTCCTGCACCTTCGCCCAGCCCTCATCGGCCGTCTCCACCCAGCTGAACAGGTCCAGATCGCGGGGGCTGATCACGCCCTCCTCGGCCAGCGCCTCGAAATTGACGACGCGGGTCCAGTAATCCTTGCCATAGAGCAGGATCGGGATCGGCTTCATCTTGCCGGTCTGCACCAGTGTCAGCAGCTCGAAAAACTCGTCGAACGTGCCGAAGCCGCCGGGGAAGATCGCCAGCGCGCGGGCGCGGAGCAGGAAGTGCATCTTGCGCAGGGCGAAATAGTGGAACTGGAAACTCAACTCCGGCGTCACATAGGGGTTGGGTGCCTGTTCATGCGGCAGCACGATGTTCATGCCGATCGATTCGGCACCGACATCGGTCGCGCCGCGATTGGCGGCCTCCATGATCGATGGGCCGCCGCCCGAGCAGACGACGAAATGGCGGCAGCCATCCTCCGCCACGGGATATTGCGCGGCGATTCGTGCCAGTTCGCGGCTGGTGTCGTAATATTTGGCATTGCGCGCCAGGTTCGTAGCGACCTTGCGGTCCCAGTCGGTCTGGGCAGCGTCGATCCGCGCCTGTGCGGCCGCCGGTTCGGGAATGCGCGCCGACCCATAGAATACGAAGGTCGACTTGATATTGGCCTCGTCCAGCAAAAGCTGTGGCTTGAGCAGTTCCAGCTGGAAGCGGACCGGGCGCAGATCGTCGCGCAGCAGGAATTCGCTGTCCTGATAGGCAAGCTTGTATGCCTTGCTCTGGGTCTGGGCGGTGCCGGCGGCCAGCTTGTTGTGGGTTGCCTGACTGGCTTCTTCGCGGGCGTGGCGAAAGCGGCTTTCTTCTATCTCTTTCTTGGTCATCCCAGCCAGATAAGCCCAAGCGCTGCGGAAGGGAAGCGGGCAGGCGTGTTCGTCCACCTGCCGCTGACAATCAGGAACAGAACATCCGGCCGCTGCCCATGTCGAAATGGAAATGGTCGTGGTGGGCGCTGTTGTAATCGGGGCTGAGCACGGTGCTGAACCGTTTGCAGGCGCTGTCGTGGATGACTTTGAGGAACCGGGCGGCGCGCCCGCCGCTATCCCAGTCGCCCTTCACGGAAATGCGCGTTCCATCCGCCAGAACGAAGGCGGCGACGTCGACGGCATTGGCATGGGCATGTTCGGACAGCTTGCCGCTGCCCGCGATCGGTCTGCAATTATAGGTGCCGAATGTTTCGATCCGGGTGATTTCCTGACCCAGCACCAGCCGCGCAGCGGGCTGCACGCCATAGCGCGCCCAGGCCGCGAATTTCGCCGCCAGCGGGCAGGTCATGGAACCAAGGTTGGTGACCGGGGTGCCGATGTCGAGCAACTTCACGCTGTTTATCGCGCCGCACCCGCCGCCATAGTCGCGGTCGGGCAGCGCGGTGAACTGGATCTGCGCGCGGGAGAGATTCGCCATGCATTGGCGGCTGTCGAAATCGCTGAGCGCGACGCGGCCATTGCCCGCCGGCGGCGCTGCGCGATGGCCGCGTTTGGGCGGCGCGCTCGACAAGCGCTTGCCCGGCGGAATGGCCGGGCCGCTGACGCATGCCGACAGCAGCAGCGACAGCAACGCGCCCGCGCCAATTGCCTGCGCCCGTTTCCGGGACGCGAAGATGGGTCGATAAACCATAACCTTATGCCTGAACCTGCGACTCAAATGCCCCGCCGCCGATCAGCCCCGACTGTCTGCCGGATATGGTTAACAAAAGGTAAACGATGCGGCGGGCCGTTAGACCAAAGGCGGATCGCGTCAACTTGACTTTTACCTCTGCGGCTTTAAGCGCGTCGACGGGCCACGCGGTCCCAACGCCGCGCGTGCTCTCTGCAAGGAGACGCATTACATGACTGAACTGACTGCCGCCGGTGCCACCATTGCGCCTGCCGCCAAGCCCGCAACCAAGCCGGCTCGCCCCTATTTTTCTTCGGGTCCCTGCGCCAAGCCTCCGGGCTGGAGCGCCGACAAGCTGAGCGCCGAATCCCTTGGCCGCTCGCACCGCGCCAAGATCGGCAAGACGCGCCTTGGCTACTGCATCGACCTGATGCGCGAATTGCTCCAGCTTCCCGATACGCATCGCATCGGCATCGTGCCGGGGTCGGACACCGGTGCCTTTGAAATGGCGATGTGGACGATGCTGGGCGCGCGCCCTGTGACGACGCTGGCCTGGGAAAGCTTCGGCGAAGGTTGGGTGACGGACGCCGCCAAGCAGCTGAAGCTCGATCCCACCGTCATCCGCGCCGATTATGGCCAATTGCCCGATCTTTCGGCCGTCGATTTTTCCAACGACGTGCTGTTCACCTGGAACGGCACCACTTCGGGCGTGCGCGTGCCGAATGCCGACTGGATTCCCGCCGACCGCGAAGGGCTGACCTTCGCCGACGCGACCAGCGCGGTTTTCGCCTATGAAATCGACTGGGCGAAAATCGACGTCGCCACCTTCTCCTGGCAGAAGGTGCTGGGCGGCGAAGGCGGCCACGGCGTCCTGATCCTTGGCCCGCGCGCGGTCGAGCGGCTGGAAACCCACACGCCGGCCTGGCCGCTGCCAAAGGTGTTCCGCCTGATGGCGAAGGGCAAGCTGGCCGAAGGCGTGTTCAAGGGTGAAACCATCAACACCCCATCCATGCTGGCGGTTGAGGATGCGATCTTCGCGCTGGAATGGGGCAAGTCGCTGGGCGGCCTGCCGGGCCTGATCGCACGCAGCGATGCCAATGCGGCGGCGCTGAACAAGATTGTCGAAGATCGCGACTGGCTCGGCCATCTGGCCGCCGACGCAGTGTCGCGTTCGACCACCAGCGTCTGCCTGACGGTCGAGGGTGCCGACGAAGCCTTCATCAAGGCGTTCGCCGGACTGCTGGAGAAAGAAGGCGCGGCCTATGACGTTGCGGGTTATCGCGACGCGCCAGCCGGCCTTCGCATCTGGTGCGGGGCGACGGTCGAAACCGCCGATATCGAGGCGCTCGGCCCGTGGCTCGATTGGGCCTATGCCCAGACCAAGGCAGCCTGAACCCACTTACATCGAAATCCCGTCATCCCGACAAAGCCGGATCCTGGACAACTAGGCACGACCCTAGCCGCCTGAGATCCCGAATTTCGTCAGGATGACGAATTGCAAAGAAAGGCAATTCGTCATGGCAAAAGTTCTTATTTCCGACAAAATGGACCCCCGCGCCGCCGCCATCTTTCGCGAACGTGGCGTTGAAGTGGACGAAATCACCGGCAAGACGCCCGAAGAACTGAAGGCGATCATCGGCCAGTATGATGGTCTGGCGATTCGTTCGTCGACGAAGGTGACGAAGGAAATCCTGGACGCGGCCACCAATCTGAAGGTGATCGGCCGCGCCGGCATCGGCGTCGACAATGTCGACATCCCCTATGCCTCGGCCAAGGGCGTGATCGTGATGAACACGCCGTTCGGCAACTCGATCACCACGGCGGAGCATGCCGTGGCCCTGATGTTCGCGCTCGCCCGCCAGATTCCGGAAGCCAATGCCCAGACGCAGCAGGGCCTGTGGCCCAAGAACGGTTTCATGGGTGTGGAAGTGACCGGCAAGACGCTGGGCCTGATCGGTGCGGGCAATATCGGTTCCATCGTCGCCAGCCGCGCGCTTGGTCTGAAGATGAAGGTTGTCGCGTTCGACCCGTTCCTGACGCCCGAACGCGCCGTGGAAATGGGCGTGGAGAAGGCCGATCTCGACACGTTGCTGGCAAAGGCGGACTTCATCACGCTGCACACGCCGCTGACGGACCAGACGCGCAACATCCTGTCGAAGGAAAATCTGGCCAAGACCAAGAAGGGCGTTCGCATCATCAACTGCGCACGCGGCGGCCTGATCGACGAGGCGGCGTTGAAGGAGGCGATGGATGCGGGCCATGTCGCCGGGGCTGCCCTCGACGTGTTCCAGACCGAGCCGGCCAAGGAATCGCCGCTGTTCGGCACGCCCAACTTCATCTGCACCCCGCATCTGGGCGCGTCGACCGACGAAGCACAGGTCAATGTCGCGCTTCAGGTCGCCGATCAGCTGTCGGACTATCTGCTCGACGGCGGTATCACCAACGCGCTGAACGTCCCTTCGCTCTCGGCGGAAGAAGCGCCCAAGCTCAAGCCCTATATGGCGCTGGCCGAAAAGCTGGGCTCGCTGGTCGGGCAGCTGGAAGGCGATGCGATCACCGGCGTTTCCGTGGAGGTCGAAGGCCACGCCGCAGAGCTTAACCAGAAGCCGATTACTGCCGCGGTCTTGGCGGGTCTGATGCGCGTCTATTCCGACACGGTGAACATGGTGAACGCGCCGTTCCTGGCGAAGGAGCGCGGCCTTGACGTGCGCGAAGTGCGCCACGACCGCGAAGGCGATTATCACACGCTGGTGCGCGTCACGGTAAAGACCGAAGGCGGTGAGCGTTCGGTGGCGGGCACCCTGTTCGGTGACGCCGCGCCGCGCCTGGTCGAACTGTTCGGCATCAAGGTGGAAGCCGATATCGGCGGCCACATGCTCTATATCGTCAATCAGGACGCGCCGGGCTTCATCGGTCGCTTGGGCTCGACGCTGGGCAATGCGGGCGTCAACATCGGCACCTTCCACCTGGGTCGCCGCAATCAGGGCGGCGAGGCCGTTCTGCTGCTGTCGGTCGACGACAAGGTGACCGAGCCGGTGCTGTGGGAACTGTGCAATCTGGAAGGCGTGAAGAAGGTCAAGCACCTGCGCTTCGCCTGATCCCGGACCTTGCCGTTCTGGACCGGCGTGCCCGGTCCGGAACGGAGAGGGCTGGCGCTGCGCGATCTTTCCGCTAAAGGCTCCGCCCATGACCAGCATACCGCCCGGCCTGCTTCCCGAAGGACTTTCGGACCGTCTTCCGCCTCGTGCGGAGGCTTCGGCGCATCTCGTTCGCGCGGTGCTGGATGCCGTGGCGGCGCATGGCTATGCGCGGGTCATGCCGCCGATGGCGGAATTTGAAGATACGCTGACCCACCGCCTGAAATCGGCAAGGCCCCAGGACATGCTGAGGGTGGTCGATCCGGTGTCCCAGCGGACACTGGCGCTGCGCCCGGACATGACGGCGCAGGTCGGGCGGATCGCCGCCACGCGCCTCAATGCCGCCGCGCGACCGCTGCGCCTGTCCTACGCAGGTTCCGTCATGCGTTTGCGCGCCGATCAGCTGCGCCCGGAACGCGAGCGGATGCAGGTCGGCGCGGAACTGATCGGGACCGATGGCGTCCCGGCGGCCGTCGAAATCGTTGCCGTCGCGATCGAGGCGCTGCAGGCGGCGGGCGTCGACGGCATCACCACCGATTTTACCCTGCCCGACCTGATCGATGCGCTGGCCGATGGGCCGATGCCTCTCGACGCGCCCCTACGGGAGCGGGTGCGCGCGGAACTGGATGCCAAGGATGCCGGCGCGCTGGCGGCGCTGGGTCCGCAGGCCGCCGCCTATCTGCCGTTGATGGAGGCGACCGGCACATTCCACGCCGCCATGGAACGGCTGGAGGCATTTGACGCCGGGCCGGGCCAGGGCGTGCTGGCCAGCCGCCTTGCCGGACTGCGCGCGATTGCCAAACCGATCGGCTGGGATGTCACGCTGACGCTGGACCCGACCGAACGGCACGGCTTTGAATATCAAAGCTGGTTCGGTTTCTCCATCTTCGCTGCCGGTTTCATCGGCGAGCTGGGGCGTGGCGGTAGTTACAGCATCCTGCACGACGGGCCGAACGGCGGCGTCGCGCGGGAAGAGCCGGCCATGGGCTTTTCGCTCTATCCCGATCCACTGATCGATGTCGGCCATGGCGTGCAGCCCGCCCGCGCCGCGTTCCTGCCGATCGGACATGATCCGGAACGGGGCCAGGCACTGCGCGCCGAGGGCTGGCGCACCATCGCCGCGCTTTCGGGCGTGGACGATGGCCGCGCGCTTGGCTGTTCGCACTGGCTGGATGGCGGGGACTTGCGCCCCTACTGACCTTCCGGCGGCTCGTCGGCGATCGGCTTCAGCTTCGCGGGCAGCACGACATGGGCATTCTGGAATGCGCGAAAGGCAAAGCTGTCGACCATCTCGGTCGCCGGATCGCCATCGGTGCCCAGTCGCCGGTTCAGCAGCATGTGGTTGCTGTCGGGAACATGGCGCACTTCGGCTGGCGTGCCCGCACGTTTCAACGCCTCGCCCAGCCGCTGCGACTGCGCCTGCGAATCGGGCCGGTCGACATGCAGGATCAGGAACGAGCGCGCATTGGGTGCCGCCACATGGGTGAGGGGCGAAAGCGCACGCTGGCGCGCGGGCAAAGTGCCGAACGCCTGCTCATACATGCGCCGCAGCCAGGGACCGGCGGATGCCATCTGCGCCGGCACGTCATAGCCCGCCCCATCGAGCAGGATGACGCCGGTCAGCACCGCCGGATCGACCTTGCGCGCCTTCAGATAGCGTTCGTCGGTTCCGACCAGCGCGGCCAGATGCGCGCCGGCGCTGTGCCCCATCACCACGATGCCGCGCCCGTCGATGCCGAGTTCCACCTTATGCGCCAGCACCCAGGCGATGGCGCTCGCTACGTCGGCGGCCTGATCCTCCACCCGGACATCAGGCACCAGCCGATAGTTTATCGAGGCGAAGGCCCAGCCCATGGCGCGATAGTGGCGAATCTTCGCGCTGCCTGTCGCATTCTCCTTGTCGCCGCGCGACCAGCCGCCGCCGTGGATGAAAAGCAACAGCGGCGCCCGGTCGCCCTCGCCGCGCCAGAAATCCAGCGTCTGCATGCGGTCCGGGCCATAGGAGAAGCTGCGGGCAGCAGGGGTGCTGGCCGAGTCGCCTCCCGGTCGCAACGCCTGTGCGAAGGATGTGGAGTGAAGGGAAAGTGCGCCGGTCGCGGCCAGCAAAGTGGGGATCGCGCCAAGCGCGATCATGCGCGTCAATGTCATCGTACTGTTTTTTTCCGTCCTGAAACGGCCCTGCCGGGCGGCCATGCCACCATCTGGCTGAACACAAGCTTGCCATGACGGGGAAAGGCGTTAGAGCGCGGGACGGTTTTTAAGTCCGGCCTTGTCCAGCCGCCAACAATACGAAGGAATTCGCCTTGGCCAATGTGACCGTGATCGGCGCCCAATGGGGCGACGAAGGCAAGGGAAAGATCGTCGACTGGCTGGCCGAGCGCGCCGATTGCGTCGTTCGCTTTCAGGGCGGCCACAATGCCGGTCACACACTGGTGGTGGGCGAGAAGGTGTACAAGCTCTCCCTGCTGCCTTCCGGCATCGTGCGGGGCACATTGTCGGTCATCGGCAACGGCGTCGTGCTCGACCCCTGGCACTTCCGCGATGAAGTCGCTAAGCTGGCGGGGCAGGGCGTCACGATTACGCCGGACAATCTGCATATCGCGGAAACCTGTCCCCTGATCCTGCCCTTCCACCGCGATCTGGACGGGCTGCGGGAGGATGCGTCGGGCGCGGGCAAGATCGGCACGACCCGGCGCGGCATCGGTCCCGCTTATGAGGACAAAGTCGGCCGTCGCGCCATTCGCGTGTGCGACCTTGCTCATCTGGACGATCTGGGACCGCAGCTCGACCGCCTGACCGCCCATCATGATGCGTTGCGCGCGGGTTTTGGCGAACCGCCGATCGATCGCGATGCCCTGATGACGCAATTGCGCGATATCGCCGATTTCATCCTGCCTTTCGCCAAGCCGGTGTGGCTGACGCTGAACGAGGCAAAAAGGCGCGGCGACCGCATCCTGTTCGAAGGGGCGCAGGGCGTCCTGCTGGACGTCGACCACGGCACCTATCCTTTCGTTACCTCCTCCAACACCATCGCGGGCACGGCGGCGGGCGGCAGCGGCCTTGGCCCGTCGGGCGTCGGTTTCGTGCTGGGTATCGTGAAGGCCTATACCACGCGCGTCGGTTCCGGTCCGTTCCCCAGCGAGCAGGACAATGACGTGGGTGAGCGGCTGGGCACGCGCGGCCATGAATTCGGCACGGTAACGGGGCGCAAGCGCCGTTGCGGCTGGTTCGACGCCGTGCTGGTGCGTCAGTCGGTGGCGGTGTCCGGCGTCACCGGCATTGCGCTTACCAAGCTTGATGTGCTCGACGGCTTCGACGAACTGAAGATCTGCGTCGGCTATCGCATCGGCGACAAGACCTATGATTATCTCCCCGCGCACAGCCAGGATCAGGCGCGGGCCGAGGCGATCTATGAAACGATCGGCGGCTGGCAGGAAACGACGGCGGGCGCGCGCAGCTGGGCCGACCTTCCGGCGCAGGCGATCAAATATATCCGTCGGATCGAGGAACTGATCGGCTGTCCCGTGACGCTGGTGTCGACGTCGCCAGAGCGCGACGACACGATCCTGGTGCGCGATCCGTTCGCGGATTGAGGCAGTGAGAAAGTGAGCGGGGAAGGCGAACCGAAGTCCGCCTTCTCCGTTGCTTTGCCTATTCGATTGTCACGCCGACGACGCGCCAGACACCATTTTCCCGATCGAGCGATACTGTCTCCAGGGCATTGGCCTTGTTGGCGTAGCTGGTGCGGAACTTGACGACTTCATAGCCGTGCGGCGGGGCAGGCAGGTTTTCCTGACTGACGAATGTGCGGGACCGCATCACGCCCAATGGCGTTCGCACTTTTTCCGAGATGATGGCCCAGACCTGCGCCGTGTTCAGCTGCTGAAACGACGTTGCCGTGCTTTCATAGCTTTCCTGCCACTTCCCCTGATCGACAAGGGATAGCCACTGGCGCGCGGCGGTGACGACTTCGCCGTTCGCGGCGGCTTCCGTCGTCGTCGCAGGTGTGGAGGGGCCGTCAGACATGGCGGTGATCGCCAACAGGCCGAGAATGAGTGACATCAGGCAAACTCCCAGGATGATCGATGGCCGGCGCGCCGCGCCGCCTGCGCCGACGGTCGGCGCTGCGCATGGATCCTCCCGATGGAGGCGTTCGTCGTCCCCTAAAGCCGCGTACCCAAGGGTTTCGGGGGGCGATGCCGGGCCTCCCTCCGCCTCCAGCAGCAGGCGCGCGGCCTCCCTGCTGCTGGAAACCGCCATCTTGCGCCGGGCGTCGCGCAGCCGTTCGTTGATGGTGTGAACGGACAGGTCCAGGCTGCGGGCAATCGATTTGGCATCATGGCCGCGCACCATCAGGCGAAGGGTCTGTTTCTCCCTCTCCGTCAGCGCCCAGCCGCTCTTGGTCGTCTGCCTGTCCATGCAGGGGCGAACCTATGACCCGCTTCCGCACTGGGCCACCCCAAAAATATTGTAGGTCAGGCGTAGGCGGGCTGGCGCTCAGAATTCCGTCGATTCGAAGCGGACGGCTTCGCCGATGGCGGCGTTCGCCAGCTGATCTTCCCACATCACCTTGTGCCCGCGAACGAAGGTGCCGATGGCCTTGCCCGTCAGGTCCATGCCGTCAAACGGGGACCAGTCGCAGCGGGAGGCAAGCCAGTCCTTGCCGACCGTCCAGCGCTTCTTCAGGTCGACGACGGTGAAGTCCGCGTCATAGCCCGGCGCGATCCGGCCCTTGCCGACCAGTCCGAAGATCCTCTGCGGCCCGGCGCTCGTCAGTTCAATGAAGCGTTGCAGGGTGGTGCGGCCGTTCGCCACATGGTCGAGGAGCAGCGGGACGAGCGTCTGCACACCCGGCATGCCGCTCGGCGATGCGGGATAGGTCTTCGCCTTTTCTTCGATCGTGTGGGGGGCGTGGTCGGACCCCAGAACATCGGGCACACCCTGATTGAGCCAGTGCCACAGGCCGTCGCGATGTGCACCCGACCGGATCGGCGGATTCATCTGCGCATAGGTGCCAAGGCGGGGATAGGCATCCTCTCCAGCCAGCGTCAGATGCTGCGGCGTCACTTCGCATGTCGCAATATCCTTGTGCCCTGACAGGAATTCCAGCTCGGCAGGTGTGGTGATGTGCAGGACATGGATGCGCCGCCGTGCTTCCCGCGCCAGCGCGACGATGCGTCGCGTGGCGATCATCGCGCTTTCGTCGTCACGCCAGACCGGGTGAGAGGACGGGTCGCCCTCCACCCGCAAATCCTTGCGCGCATTCATCCGCGCCTCATCCTCGGCATGGATGGCGACGCGGCGCTTGCCCGAAGCCAGCACGCGGGCAAGTGCCCGGTCATCGTCGACCAGCAGGCTACCGGTAGAAGCACCCATGAAAATCTTGACGCCAGCCGTGCCGGGAATGCGCTCCAGCTCCGCCAGCTCTTCGGCATTGTCCGCCGTCGCACCGACATAGAAGGCGTGATCGCACCACATGCGATGATGCGCGCGCTTCAGCTTGTCATGCACGCGGTCGGCGCTGTCAGTATTGGGGTTCGTGTTGGGCATTTCGAAAACGGCGGTGACGCCGCCCAGAACCGCGGCGCGGCTGCCGCTTTCAAGGTCTTCCTTGTGCTCCAGCCCCGGCTCGCGAAAATGCACCTGGCTGTCGATCACGCCGGGCAGGACATCGAGTCCGGTGCAGTCGACCGTTTCCGCCGCATCGCCCAATGCCGCGCCGATGCATGTGATACGCCCGTTCGCAACGCCCACGTCCGCCGCCACCGGGCCACCGGGGGTGTGGACGGTGCCGCCCTTCAGGATCAGGTCGAGCTGCTGGGTCATGGTCTTTTGCCTCTCTGGCTTGGCGAAGCGGACAATGCGCCTTACCTAAGCCCCATGTCCGCCGCCACCCCACATGACGCCACTTTTCTGTCCAACCGTGCGATCATTCGCCTGTCGGGCGAGGAATCTCGCCCGTTCCTTCAGGGGCTGGTGACGCAGGACGTGCGAAAGGCGGGGCCGGACGCGCCCTGCTGGACCGGGCTGCTGACGCCGCAGGGCAAGGCCTTGTTCGATTTCATGCTGTGGGGCGATGCGGGGGCACCCGACGACCTGCTCATCGACTGCGAGGCGGATCAGGCCGATGCGTTGATGAAGCGCCTGACGCTCTATCGCCTGCGCCGTGCCGTCGATATCGCTCGGGAGCCGTCGATAGGCGTGCACTGGTCGCGCGATGCGGCACATAAGCCGTTCGATCCCCGACTGGCTGCTCTTGGCCATCGCTGGCTGGGTGAAGCGGGTGGGGCGGATGCATCGGCCGTCTTCGCAGCGCACCGCCTGGCGCTTGGCGTGCTGGAGGGCGTGGGCGAACTGGGCTCTGGCGAAACGTTGTGGCTGGAGGCCAATGGCGAGGAACTGAACGGTGTTGCGTATGACAAGGGATGCTATGTGGGGCAGGAAAACACCGCCCGCATGCATTACCGGTCCAAGGTCAATCGCAGGCTGGTCGCCGTTCCCATCTCGCAGGCCGATCTCAAGCGTCAGCGCGCCCTTATCGCCGATCAGGGTATTTCGATCGAGCATCGCCGCGTGGAGGATCTGGCCGGACTGTCCCTGCCGCAGTGGCTGGCGGACGCCATTGCCGATACGGGGGAGAACGCATGATGCGCCGCATCCTCCTCGCCTGGCTGATGCTGCTCGCCCCGGTTGCCGCGCATGCCGATACGCGTTGGGATATCGTGAAGCGCTATCCGCATGATCCCAAGGCTTTTACCGAAGGGCTTTTCTGGCTGGACGGGCATTTGTGGGAAAGTACCGGGCAACCGGGCCGGTCCGACATTCGCGAGGTGGAGCTTGCCAGCGGCAAAGTGCTGCGCTCTGTCCGCCTGCCCCGGCAATATTTCGGCGAGGGGATCGTCAACTGGCGCGGAGAGATCATCAGCCTGACCTGGCAACATCATATCGGCTGGCGATGGACGATGAACGACCTGCGTCAGGGAGAGAGCTTCAGCTACATCGGCGAAGGCTGGGGGCTGACGCAGAACGGCCATGACATCATCATGAGCGATGGGACGGATGAGCTGCGCTTTCTGGACCCGGCGACCATGGCGGAACGCCGGCGGATCAGCGTTACATGGCGGGATGCGCCGGTCCGCAACCTCAACGAACTGGAATATGTGCGGGGCGAAATCCTGGCCAATGTCTGGATGACCGATCAGATTGCGCGGATCGACCCGAAAAGCGGCAAGGTGATCGACTGGATCGATCTGACCGCGCTCAGCCGGCGCGTGAACCTGCCCGATCCCGATGCGGTGCTGAACGGCATCGCTTATGATGCGGCGCGCGACCGCCTGTTCGTGACCGGGAAATACTGGCCCAGCCTGTTTGAGATCAGGCTGCGGCGCTGATCTGTTCTTCCATCATCGCGGCATGCAGACGCAGGGCTGCCGCCGTGACGCTGAGCGCGGCGCTGGCACCGCCGAACGATCGGACGACGAAGCTGGAACCAGCCGATCCGATCAGCTTTTCCAATATACAGTCCCACTGCGCTTCGCCATCGGGCCGCTGCGACAGGCGACCGAGGCGACAGTCGTCGGGGACCAGCGAGAGTGCATCGTCCAGCGATCCGGTATAGCGGGCGGTGGCCGACATCATCAGAAAATGGGGATCGTCGGCAATCGAGTAGTCCAGCCGCTGACGAGTGGGTCCGACCAGTCTGGCGATGATGTGGTCGATGGCGGGATCTGCCATGCCCAACGCCTCCACCGTCTGTGCAAGGCGGATAGTTTCAGCTTTCATTATTTCAAGAACCTCTCGCGCATCGCTCACCGATCCCTTCCTCTGCTCGGGCCTCATCGGCCCGGCAACGCGAGCCTTGCGCTTTCGATCCCGTGGGTTCGACCGGCGACATGGCTGGCCGACCAACGACATGCCGGCCTTGTTTGGCTGCCTCTGTCCCCCCGGCCATTGAAGCGTTAGAGAGGGGCATGCGTCACATTCTTCCCCTGCTCGCCCTGCTGTCTTCCACCCCCGTCCTGGCCCAGTCGCGGTCGCCCGATTACCTGCAAATCAACCCGCAGGCTTTGGAGCAGACGGTCCGCACGCTGGCGTCGGACACGTTCGAGGGGCGCGCACCCGGATCGCGCGGGGAAGCCATGACGGTCGGTTATCTGATCGCCCGTCTTCAGGCATCGGGGCTTGAGCCGGCGGGTACGGACGGAGGGTGGACGCAGACCGTTCCCTTGCTGCACACCCGGCTTGGCACACCTGAAAAGCTGGGCGTTGCCATTGGCGGGCAATGGACCGACTGGCAACGGGGACGGGAGGTTTATCTGTCGACCATCCGGCCGGAAGACAAGGCGGTGATCGACGGGGCGCCGCTGGTTTTCGTCGGCTATGGCGTGAAGGCGCCGGAACGGGGATGGGACGATTTCAAGGGCGTCGACCTGAAAGGCAAGGTCGCCGTGTTCCTGGTCAACGATCCCGATTTCGAAGCGAAGCCGGGCGAGCCGGTCGCCGGGAAGTTCGGCGGCCGCACCATGACCTATTACGGGCGCTGGACCTACAAGTTCGAGGAAGCCGCGCGACAGGGCGCGGTGGGCGCGCTGATCGTCCACGACACGCCGGGCGCGGGCTATGGCTGGAGCGTGGTGACAGCGCCGCAGGGTGAAAATTTCGATATCGAAAGAACGCCGGACAAGCTTTCGTCGCTGCGGTTGCAGGGATGGGTGGAAGGCGAGGCGGCAAGCAGCCTGTTTCGCGCTGCCGGCCTTGACCTTGCCAAGTTGCGGCAGGCGGCGCGCGCCAGCGGCTTCCGCCCCGTCGAGATGAAGGGCGCGCGCTTTTCGGCCGCCATTCCGGTCCGGCATGAAATTGTCGAAAGCCGCAATGTGCTGGCGAAAATCAGCGGGGCGAGCGCGCCGCAGGAAGCGGTGATGTTCGGCGCGCACTGGGACGCTTATGGCATCGGCGAGCCCGACAAGGATGGCAAGACCGTGCGCGGCGGCGCGAATGACGATGCGATGGGCGTTGCCGGGCTGCTGGAAATCGCGCGGCTGATGAAAGCGGGGCCAGCGCCCCGCCGCACCGCCCTTTTCGCCTTCTGGACGGCGGAGGAGCGGGGGCTGCTGGGATCGGAATATTATGCCGCCAATCCGCTGTTCCCGGCCGAGAAGATCGCCGCGAACCTGACCATCGACGTGCTGCAGACCGCGGGCAAGGCGAAGGATGTGCTGTTGATCGGCAAGGGCCAGTCGAGCATGGAGGACGACCTTGCCCGCTTCGCGCAGCAGCAGGGGCGCGTGGTGACGGTGGAAAATCTTCCCGAACGCGGCCTGTTCTATCGCGCCGACCATTTCTCCTTTGCCAAGCGCGGGGTGCCGGTGTTGCTGTTCATGGGGCTGGCGGGCGCGCAGGATCTGGTCGATGGCGGGCGCGAGGCGGGGCAGGCGTGGATCGATGCCTATACCGGCGAATGCTATCACAAGGCGTGCGACGCCTGGACTCCGCAGTGGAAGTGGGCAGGCGCGGTGCAGGATATCGACCTGACTTACCGGATCGGTGCCGATCTGGCGAATTCGACCCGCTGGCCGGACTGGAAAGCGGGGTCGGAGTTCAAGCAGGCGCGCGACGCCACCAGGGCGGCCCGGCCGTGAAGGCGCTGCGCGTCGCCGCCATCTTGCTGATGATGGCGTCCGCCATCGGCCCCGCCGTGGCGGATGATCCAGCCGCGACGCCGGCGACGGGCGCGCCGGTCGATGCCGTCGATCCCTTCATCGGGACGGCGGGGCAGGGCCACACTTTTCCCGGCGCGGTAGCGCCCTTCGGCATGGTGCAGCTTTCGCCCGACACCCATGTGCCAAGCAAGATCCGCGACTATGACTGGGCCGCGGGCTATCGGCACGAAGACAGCACCATCTTCGGCTTTTCGCACACCCATTTTTCCGGCGCGGGCCACAGCGACCTGGGCGACATTCTGGTCATGCCCGTGGCGGGAGAGGCGGTGCCGCTGGAGCCGGGCGAAGCGGGCAAGCCGGGCAGCGGCTATGCGTCCGGCTTCACGCATGACGATGAGGTCGCGACACCGGGCTATTATGCCGTCAGCCTGACGGATGGGCATGTGCGCGCGGAATTGACGGCAGGGCTGCGCGTGGGCGTGCATCGCTATACCTTCCATCAGGGCGACGCGGCCCATCTGGTCGTCGATCTGCGGCCTAGCATCTACAATTATCCCGGCAAGATTCTGTGGTCCTCACTCACCCTGCAGCCCGATGGCGTGCTGACCGGGATGCGGGAAACGCGCGGCTGGGTCAGTCCGCGCAAGCTGTTCTTCGCCATGCGCTTTTCCCGTCCCCTTGCCGCGCATCAGTTCGTGACCACGGAAACCGATGTCATCTACAAGGGCTTTCGCGGGCCGGGGCGCGGCCCGGAAACGCTGGACCATCTTGCGGGCCGGGCGCTGGTCGCGCGGCTGGATTTCGGCAGGCTCGACGCGCCGCTGGAGGTGAAAGTCGGCATTTCGGGCGTCGACGAAGCCGGTGCGATCGCCAATCTGGACAGCGAGCCGGGGAGTTTCGACACGATCCGGGCCGGCACGCGGCAGGCATGGAACGATGCGCTTTCGGTGCTGAAGATCGATGCCGAACCGGCGACCCGCACCAGCGTCTATACCGGCCTCTATCACGCCTTCATGGCCCCGAACATCTGGGGCGACGCCGATGGCCGCTGGCGCGGGCCGGACGATCAGGTGCATGCCGATCCGGGCTTTGCGATGCGTTCCACCTGGTCGCTGTGGGACACGTTCCGGGCCGAACATCCGCTGCTGCTGCTGACACGCCCGGCGAAGGACAATGCCGAGTATGTAAAATCGCTGGTGGCGGTGCGCGAGGTCAGTCCGTTCGGCATCCTGCCGGTGTGGCAGTTCGCGGGCAAGGAAAGCTGGACGATGATCGGCTATCATGCCGTGCCCGTCATCGCCGACGCCTATCTGAAGGGGATACGCGATTTCGACGCGGACCGGGCGCTCGCCGCCATGGTCGCGAGCGCCGAATACGCGCCCTATGGCGGGCTTGGCGATTATATGAAACTGGGCTTCGTGCCGATCGACCGGGAGCCGGAGGCCGCGTCCAAGACGGTGGAATATGCGTTCGACGACTGGACCATCGCCCGCATGGCCCGTGCGATGGGCAAGGACGATGTCGCCGCACGGTTCGAAAAACGGGCCGGATACTGGCGCAACAGCTTCGACGCGAAGAGCGGATTCCTGCGCGCGCGCAAGGCGGACGGCAGTTTCCGCACGCCATTCGATCCCACGGCGATCAATTATGGCAGCGATTATACGGAAGGGAATGCCTGGCAATATAGCTGGTTCGTGCCGCAGGATCAGGCGGGGCTGTTCCGCTTGCTGGGTGGCGATGCGGGCGCCGTCGCGAAGCTGGACGCGATGTTCGATTTCGACAACTCCAAGCTCGATTACAGCCATGCGGAGGATATCGCCGGACTGATCGGGCAATATATCCATGGCAATGAACCCAGCCACCACGTCGCCTATCTCTATGCCTTTGCTGGCGCGCCGTGGAAGGGGCAGGCGCGGCTGAAGCAGATTGTCGAGAGCCAGTATCGCGCGCGGCCCGATGGGCTGGCGGGCAACGATGACCTTGGCCAGATGTCGGCCTGGCTGGTCTTCACGTCGCTCGGCTTTTACCCGGTCGCACCCGGTTCCAGCCAATATGTGATCGGTCGCCCTTTGTTGAGGCAGGCGGCGCTGACCCTACCCAACGGCAAGCAGTTCGTCGTTTCGGCAAGCGGCCTTGGCGCCGATGCGCCCTATGTCGCGTCGGTCAGCCTGAACGGAAAGCCGCTGGACCGCGTGTGGATCAGCCATGAGGAGATCATGGCCGGCGGCACGCTGCACTTCACCATGTCGGCTACACCGAACAAGAACTGGGGCACGTCCAAATCCGCGCGCCCCTATTCGATGAGCATTGCCAGATAGGGCTGAGGGCGCGTCCGTTCAGGACCACTGCGCGAAGGCACGGACGGAAAAGGTGCCCATGCCGGCGAACTTCGGCGGAACGGCGCTGAAACGAAACTCTGCGTCGGGTAGAGCGCCAAGGTTCGTCATATGCTCGCAGATCAGCACCCCCGCGCCCAGCAGCGTCCGGTGCACTGGGCGCGCGCCGCCTCGTGTGTCATCGATATTATGGCTGTCGATCCCGACCAGCTGCGCGCCGCGCACCACCAGCAGTGCGGCCGCCGCCTCAGTCAGGAACGGATGGTCGGCATAATAGGCATCGGTGCGCCAGTGCCTGTCCCATCCGCTATGCACCAGCACCGCCTTCCCCGCGACGTCCAGCCCGTCGAAACAGTCCGCATCGCTCGCAAGGCCCACTGCCTCATATGGGCGGCGTATGACAATCGCGGGCAGGTCCGCGACCCGATCGAGCGAAAGGGCGGCCAGGTCGTCCCCGTCCTCAAATCGATGAAAGGGCGCGTCCAGATAGGTGCCGGTGTTGCCGACCATGTCGATCCGGCCAATCTGGAACGATGCCCCGTCGGGATAGCTTTGCCGCGCCTGTTCGCGGGTCAGATAGTCGCAGATATGCGGCGCGGGCAGCCCCTTGTAGGTCGTCATGCCCGCTTCGATCACATGGCTAAGGTCAATCAATGGCATGGTTCGATCTCCGATAACCATTGCGCCACCATGGCGCGTCCGGCGGCCACTGCCGCCGGTCCATGGGCGGCATAATCGCTCCGCAATGCGGCCTCACGCTGCGGGCAGCAGCCGAAATCCTCGCGAAAATGGTCCAGCCAGATTTCGAAGCGCGGATCCTCGCCCATTTCGGCGTGGAATTGCAGGGCCAGCACATTGGCGCCGCGCCGGAATGCCTGATGCGGGTAGCCGCTGGTGGAGGCGAGCAATTCCGCGCCGCGCGGCAGGTCGAACGTGTCGCTGTGCCAGTGGAGCACCGGAACCTCATGCAGATGGCGCAGCGGTGAGCGCGTCGCCGCACCATTCAAGGTGATCGCGTCGAACCCGACTTCCGCCTGCGGCCCGCGATAAACTTGCGCGCCCATGGCGGCGGCAACCATCTGCGCGCCGAGGCATACGCCAAGGGTCGGCCGGTTCCGCTCGATCCGCTTGGCGATCTTTTCGATTTCCGGTCCGATCCAGGGATAGAGATGGCGTTCGTAAACCCCCATCGGCCCGCCCATCACGACCAGCAGGTCGGGGTCCAGGAAGCAGGTGTCGATGGCGCCGGGTTCGGCGACGTTCAGCCGTTCGATGCGATATCCCGCCGCTTCCATGGGGGTCAGATAGGCTGCCGCGCCTTCCCGCTCCACATGGCGGACGATAAGAGCCGTTTTCATTACGGACCCACATTAACGCCAAAGCGGCGAACGCACAGCGCAATAATCTTGGGTTGGGGCAAACGCCGCTTTGCCGGTGGTCGGCGCAAGCCTAACCCAGATAGCGTCGGCGATAATGGCGGATCAGGGCGGCAAAGCCGATCCCGCTCCAGATGATGTTCACCACCATGGAGGGTATGGCACCATGCCACCAGGTGTTGAGGACGAAGAAGGCTGCACCCAGCGCGTTCATCCACTGAAATGATGGCGACAGGCCGGAGAGCGAACCCGTCGACACCAGCACATAAGCGCCCAGCACCAGCACCGCGCCAGCCCAGCCGACGATTTCCACGACGATATCCATGCGCGGCGCTTAGCCAAGTTGGCGGACATGAAAAAGGGGGCCTTCCCAAAAGGAAGCCCCCCGATTTCATTCGCCAGCTTCGCTGCGATCAGGCGGCGAGCTTGCGCAGCACATATTGCAGGATGCCGCCGTTGCGGAAATATTCCACTTCGTTCGCGGTGTCGATGCGGCACAGCGCGGTGAAGGTGAAGGTCGAACCGTCCTTGCGCGTCACCTTCACTTCCACGTCCTGACGCGGTTGCAGTTCGGCGATGCCGGTGATGGTGAAGCTGTCGTCGCCGGTCAGGCCAAGGCTCTGGCGGGTGTCGCCTTCCTTGAACTGCAGCGGCAACACGCCCATGCCGACCAGGTTCGAACGGTGGATGCGCTCGAAGCTTTCGACGATCACCATCTTGACGCCCAGCAGGTTCGTGCCCTTCGCCGCCCAGTCGCGGCTGGACCCGGTGCCATATTCCTTGCCGCCGATGACGACCAGCGGGGTGCCGTTGGCCTTGTGCTTCATCGCGACGTCATACACCGCGCCGACGTCTTCGCCATAACGGCTGAAGCCGCCTTCCACACCCGGCACCATTTCGTTCTTGATACGGATGTTGGCGAAGGTGCCGCGCATCATCACTTCATGGTGGCCACGGCGCGCGCCATAGCTGTTGAAGTCCTGCTTGGCGACCTGATGCTCCTGCAGCCAGATGCCCGCCGGGCTGTCCGCCTTGATGTTGCCGGCCGGGCTGATGTGGTCGGTGGTGATCGAATCGCCCAGGATCAGCAGCGGCTTGGCATCGATGATGTCGGTCAGCGGGGCCGGTGTCATCGACATGCCCTCAAAATAGGGCGGGTTGGCGACATAGGTCGACCCGGCGCGCCACTTGTAGGTTTCCGAGCCGGTGACATCGATCGCCTGCCAGTGCTTGTCGCCCTTGTACACGTCGGCGTAGCGGGCCTGGAACATCGGGCGGTCCATGCAGCCGGCCATCGTCGAATAGACTTCGGCGTTGCTGGGCCAGATGTCCTTCAGGAACACGTCCTGTCCGTCCTTGCTCGTACCGATCGGGGTGGTCGTGAAATCCTCGATCACCGTGCCCTTCAGCGCATAGGCGACGACCAGCGGCGGGGAAGCGAGGAAGTTCGCGCGCACGTCCGGCGACACGCGGCCTTCGAAGTTGCGGTTGCCCGAAATGACCGCCGCGGCGACCAGGCCATTGTCGTTGATCGCCTTGCTGATCGGTTCGGCCAGCGGGCCGGAGTTGCCGATGCAGGTGGTGCAGCCATAGCCGACCAGGTTGAAGCCGACATTGTCGAGATGGCTCTGAAGACCGGCCTTTTCCAGATAGTCGGTGACGACCTGGCTACCCGGCGCGAGCGAGGTCTTGACCCAGGGCTTGGGCTTCAGGCCCAGCTCATCGGCCTTCTTCGCGACCAGACCGGCGGCGACCAGAACGCCGGGGTTCGACGTGTTGGTGCAGCTGGTGATGGCCGCGATCACGACGTCGCCATCGCCAATGTCAAAATCCTTGCCGTCGACGGGCACGCGGGCCTGCGTCTTCTTGTAGGTTTCGGCCATGTCCTTGTTGAACACGTCGTCGACGTCGGGCAGCGAAACGCGGTCCTGCGGGCGCTTGGGACCGGCGAGCGAGGGCACGACGGTCGACAGGTCGAGTTCCAGCGTGGAGGAGAAGATCGGCTCGATCGACGGGTCGATCCAGAAGCCCTGCTCCTTGGCATAGGCTTCGACCAACGCGATCTGGTCTTCCTCACGGCCGGTCAGGCGCATATAGTCCAGCGTCTTCTCATCGATGCCGAAGAAGCCGCAGGTCGCGCCATATTCCGGCGCCATGTTGGCGAGCGTCGCGCGATCGGCCAGCGTCAGCGAGGCAAGGCCGGGGCCATAATATTCGACGAAGCGGCCGACCACGCCATGCTTGCGCAGCATGTTGGTGCAGGTGAGCACCAGATCGGTGGCGGTCACGCCTTCCTGCAGTTCGCCGACAAACTTGAAGCCGACGACTTCGGGGATCAGCATCGAAACCGGCTGGCCCAGCATCGCGGCTTCCGCCTCGATGCCGCCCACGCCCCAGCCCAGCACGCCCAGGCCGTTGACCATGGTGGTGTGGCTGTCGGTGCCGACGCAAGTGTCGGGATAGGCGACGGTCGCGCCGCTGGCGTCGACGCTGGTCCACACCGCCTGCGCGATGTTTTCCAGGTTCACCTGATGGCAGATGCCGGTGCCCGGCGGCACGGCATAGAAATTGTTCAGCGACTTGGAGCCCCATTTCAGGAAGTCATAGCGTTCCAGATTGCGCTGATATTCGATTTCGACATTCTCTTCGAATGCCTTGGGATGGCCGAATTCGTCGACCATGACCGAGTGGTCGATCACCAGGTTGACGGGGACCAGCGGATTGATCTTGCTGGTGTCGCCGCCCAGCGTGGCGATGGCGTCACGCATCGCGGCAAGGTCGACCACGCAGGGTACGCCGGTGAAATCCTGAAGCAGCACGCGGGCCGGACGATACTGGATCTCGTTCTGCGATTCCGACGGGTTCTTCTGCCAGTCGACCAGCGCCTGAATGTCGTCGGTGGAGACGGTGAAGCCGCCATCTTCGAAACGGAGCAGATTTTCCAGCAGCACCTTCATGGAGAAGGGCAGGCGGCTGACGTCGCCCAGCTTCGCGGCTGCTTTCTTGAGGCTGTAATAGACTACGGTCTTGCCGGCGACATCGAGCGTGTCGCGGGTACCAAGCGTGTCCTGTCCAATGGCGGTCATGTCGGTGAGTCTCCCCGGTGTTGCCTTGGAAAGTGCCCATGGCGCGTTGCAGCATGATGTGCAAGGGGGGCAGGCGTCGTATATTGGGAGGAGGTGCAAACTTCCTGCGCTGTTGCAAATCAATATCAAAAATCGCGCAATTTTCTAACTTTTCGCGACTTATCGTGGCCTTGTCCAAAGCTGCGCGGGGCGGGGCAAGTCGCGGTAGAGGCGGTCGCGGCGCGCCGATTGTGTCGCGGCGCGCAACAGCCATCCCAGCTTTTCACCCTTGCTGGTGACGATGCGTCGGTCCCACGCATGTTCGCCACGCCGGCCCACTTCCCGTCCAATGTCGCCATAGATGCCGGCAGCCGCCAGCACGGCCCAGGCGGACCGGAAAGACAGGGCGGGGGTGCCGCCACGGGCGCTTGCCTCATACTGGGCCGCCATGCCGGACAGGCGGCGACCGAGTACGGCCAGGCGGGGCCGCACCCAGGGCTTCATATGTTCGCCGGGAGGGATGTCCATCTCCACCAGCCACTCGATCGGCAGGTAACAGCGACCCGCCATATCGTCCTCGCTCACGTCGCGGCCGATATTGGCGAGCTGGAAGGCAAGGCCAAGGTCGCAGGCGCGGTCCAGCGTTGCCTCATCGCGCGGGTTGACCCCCATCACCACCGCCATCATGCACCCGACCGCGCCCGCGACATGATAGCAATAGCGCAGCAGATCCTCGGTCGTGCGCGGGCGCCATTCGCGCGCATCCAGGGCGAACCCTTCGATCAGATCATGGACATGCGCACGGGCTATGCCGCATTCGGCCGCTACGACGCCCAGCCCGTCAAAGGCCGGCTCACCCGTTTCTTCGCCCGCCAGCGCGCGATCGGTCAGGTCGCGCATGTGGGCAAGGCGCTCCATCGGGTCGGCGACCGCCTGCATCGCGCCGCCATGGTCCTGTCCGTCCGCCATGTCGTCGCACGCGCGGCACCAGGCATAGAGCAGCCATGCCCGTTCGCGGGTTACCGGATCGAACAGCTTGGACGCCATCGCGAAGGATTTCGACCCCTTCGCGATGCTTGCGCGCGCATGGGCGACCAGGGCCGCCCGCCTTTCGCTCACAGATCCGATGCCTTCATCGTGAAGATCGTCTGATGCGGTTGATAGGCGGCCATGCGCTCCAACAACCGGTCCAGATCGTCGTCATGGATCAATATGCCGGCATGTTGCGGCCGGACGAACCCGACCTTCGCCATATGATCGGCAAAGGCAATCAGGCCGTCATAATAGCCCGCGACATTGAGCAGGCCGACCGGCTTATCATGATAGCCAAGCTGCGCCCAGCTCATCGCCTCCCACAGCTCGTCCATCGTGCCGACGCCGCCGGGAATGGTGACGAAGCCATCGGACAGTTCGGTGAACATCGCCTTGCGTTCGTGCATGTTGGCGACGACGTGCAGTTCCGTGCAGCCGCGATGGGCCACTTCGCCCGAAACCAGCGCTTCGGGAATGACGCCGATCACTTCGCCGCCTGCCTCCAGACAGGCATCGGCAACCGCGCCCATCAGGCCAAGGCGCCCTCCGCCATAGACCAGGCCGATGCCGCGCTCGGCAAAATTGCGGCCGATATGGCGGGCGGTTTCGATGTAGACCGGGTCGGCGGGGGAAGCGGAGCCGCAATAGACGGCGAGGCGTTTCATGGTGGTCGTCTTTCCAGTCAGATCCGGCTGAGGTCGTCGAGCATTAGCGCAGCGGTTGCCTTTGCGCTGCCGACGACGCCGGGGATGCCGGCGCCCGGATGCGTGCCCGCACCCACGAAGTAAAGATTGGGAATCACATCGTCGCGATTGTGCGTCCGGAACCAGGCGCTTTGCGTCAGGATCGGTTCCAGGCTGAACGCGCTGCCCAGATGGGCGTTGAGGTCGCGGCCGAAATCGGGCGGCGCGTAATGGAACTGGGTCACGATGCGGCTGCGGATGTCGGGGATCAGGCGACGTTCGATCTCGTCCAGAATACGCTCTGCATAGACGGGGCCGAACTGTTCCCAGTCGATCGGCAGCTTGCCCATGTGGGGCACCGGCGCCAGCGCGTAAAATGTGGAATGCCCATCGGGGGCCATGCTGGGATCAGTGACGGTCGGGTGGTGCAGATAGAGCGAGAAATCCTTCGCCAGCACCCCTGAATCGTAAATATCGTTCAGCAGTCCGCGATAGCGCGGGCCGAACAGGATCATGTGGTGGGGAATGCCCGGCCATGTGCCCTTGATCCCGAAATGGACCAGGAACAGGCTGGGCGACCAGCGCTTGCGCGCCAGCTTGTCCCCCTGCCGCTGGCCCCGCACATGGCCATCGAGCAAATCGCGGAAGCTGTGCATGACGTCGGCGTTTGACGCCACGCTGTCGGCCATCAGCGCCTTGCCCGAACGCGTGGTGACGCCGGTTGCGCGGTCGCCAACAGTGGTGATGTGGGCGACCGGATCGTTCAGGATCAGCGTGCCGCCGATGCGTTGGAAGTGCCGGGCCATGGCGTCGACCAGCCGATTGGTGCCGCCCTGCGCGAACCACACGCCCCCGGATTTCTCCAGCTTGTGGATCAGGGCGTAGATCGAACTGGTGGCGAAGGGATTGCCGCCCACCAGCAGGGTATGGAAACTCAGTGCTTCACGCAGCTTCTCATTCTTCACGAAGCTGGAAACGATGGAATAGACCGAGCGCCAGGCCTGATAGCGGGCGAGCGCCGGCGCGGCCTTCACCATAGAGGCGAAGTCGAGGAAGGCGACATGGCCGAGCTTGCGATAGCCCTCCTCATAAACGCCCTCGGCATATTCCAGGAAACGGGCGTAGCCAGCCAGATCGGAGGGGTCGAGGCGGGATATTTCCGCGCGCAGCAGCGCATCGTCGTTGGAATAGTCGAACTGCGTCCCGTCGGGCCAGTTCAGGCGATAGAAGGGCATGACCGGCGACAGGGCGATGTCGGCGGCCATGTCGTGCCCGGAAAGTCGCCACAATTCCCGCAGGCAGTCGGGGTCGGTGATGACCGTCGGCCCGGCGTCGAAGGTGAAGCCGTCGCGATGCCAGACATAGGCCCGCCCGCCGGGGCGGTCGCGCGCTTCCACGATGGTGGTGGCGACACCCGCCGCCTGCAGCCTGATGGCAAGGGCAAGGCCGCCAAAGCCTGCGCCGATGACAATGGCCGACCTGGTCATTGATGCGATCCTGATTTTTGCGTGTTGATGATGGCGTTGATAGCGGCCCTTATGGGCACCGGCGGCTTTCCGCACAAGATGCGTGCCTTGTCGAACGCGGTGGAGCGAGCGGCGTAGAATCGGGCGATCAGTGGTTCGGACAGGCGATAGAAGCGATCGAAGATTCGCCAGCGTTCTGCCGGCGGCGCGGCGCGGAACAGCATGCTGTCGAGCAGCCGGTAATAGCCGCGATGTTTCCACGCGGCAGCCGATCTGTTCCGGCTGAAGCGCGCGAGCGCGGGTGTGGAAAAGTTATTGAGCCTGCACAGCGAAAGCGCGAAATCGACGGCATCGGGCAATGAATAGCCGGTTGTCGGGTGGAACAGGCCCGCTCGCGCGCCAGCCCGCGGGATGGGATCGGACGCTGGCCAGAAAGCGTCGAAGTCGCCGCCCATCAGCACCGGAAGCACGCCGGTTTCGTGGCGCAGCACCGCCTCCACGGTCCACCCCCGCGCCGCCGCATAGGCGTCGATCCGCCGCTCCAGTTCCGGCAGGTCCAGCCCCGGCGTGTCGCTGTAATAGGTATCCTCGACAAAGACGTCGCGCTCGCCGAAGGGCAGCAGGTACACGAAGCGATAGCCCTCGCTCTGATCGACGGTGGCGTCCATGATGACTGGTCTCGACAGGCCATGGGGAGCGGTGAAGCGAAGTTCCCTGCCCATGAACTTCTGCCACCCGCATGAGAGGGCGGAGAGGTCACCGCCGCCGCGTGCGTCGATGACGCCGCGTGCGACGATCCGCCTGCCGTCGGCCAACGTGATGCCGTCCGGGACGATCCGGCTCGCGCCGCTGCCCATTAATGCCCGGTCACCCAGCGTTTCGCGCACATGCACGTCGAACCGCTCGCTCGCCATACTGTTGTAGCAGCCTGACAGTGTACGATTGTATCCGGGGAAGCGCACGTCATGGCTCTGCCAGCGGGCCGATGTCATCGGCGCCAGCATCGCCCGGCCTTCCACGCTCAGGTCGCTGTCGAACCATGACCAGACATGATTGCCGCCCAGCGTCTCGGCTCCCTCCACCAGCAGCAGATCGAGGTCCGGTCGCTGCTGCGCGATGGCAAGCGCGGCAAGGCCGCCGGCAAGGCCGCCGCCGACGATGCAGAGGTCGCAGGAAATCGGACTGGTCACTGTCTCTCCGCCTAGCGGCATCCGCCTGTGACGGGAAGGGTGTTGGTTGACAATCTGGCACTTATAATATACTCCCCTACCCTATGGCGCATATCGTACAAGACAAAGACAAGCTGCTCGGCCGGGTTCGCCGGATCGCGGGTCAGGTCGCTGCCGTCGAACGCCAGCTGGAGGGCGACGCGGATTGTTCCGCCACCTTGCAGCTGGTCGCCTCGGTCCGCGGCGCGATCGGCGGGCTGATGGAAGAACTGATCGAAAGCCATGTGCGCGACCATGTTGCGCGACCGGGGCTTTCCGATGCTGAGCGACAAGCCGCCAGCGAGGAATTGCTCGCTCTTATCAGGCGATACGGGAAATGAGCATGCACCGCGACGATCATCACACCCCCGATGGAACGGATGACCCCGGCCATGACGCAGGCCATGTGATCCCCGACAGCGGGGCATGCGACCACGACCATGCCGCTGATCGCGAAAATGGCCCCGTCGATGGCGAAGAAAGCCATTATTTCGACCATATCTATCTGCATGCCGCGCATGACCGCAACGCGCGCCGCACCTTGTGGGTCGTGTGGCTGACCGCCGTGACGATGGTGGTGGAGATCGCGGCGGGATATTGGACCGGATCGATGGCCCTGCTGGCCGATGGTTTCCATATGGCGACGCATGCCGGGGCGCTGGCCGTCACCGCAGCCGCTTATGCCTATGCGCGTCGCCATGCCCGCAATGCGCGTTATACCTTCGGCACTGGCAAGGTCGGTGATCTGGCCGGATTTGCTTCCGCGGTGCTGCTGGCGCTGGTGTCTATCGGCATCGCGGTGGAATCGGGCATGCGGCTGTGGGAGCCGGTGAAGGTGGATTTCGGCGACGCCACGCTGGTCGCGGTGATCGGCCTTGTCATCAATCTCATCAGCGCGTTGATGCTGATGGAAAGTCACGATCACCAGCATGGCGGGCATGGGGGCGGCGATCATGGCCATGCCCATGACAATAATCTGCGCGCGGCGTTCGTGCACGTACTGGCCGATGCATTGACGTCGGTGGCCGCAATCGCCGCACTGCTGGCGGGGCGCTACCTTGGCTGGCTGTGGCTGGACCCGGCCATTGGTCTGGTCGGCGCGCTGGTCATTGCACGCTGGGCCTGGGGATTGATGACCGACACCGCAGGGGTGCTGCTGGACACCGCCGAGCCGCGGTTGATGAACCGTGTGCGCGATGCCGTGCTGGGGGAAGGCGGAGTAATCGCGGACCTGCATGTGTGGCGGATCGGCCCGCACGCCCATGCCGTGATCGTCAGCCTGTCGCAGGGGAGCGCGCCGGCGATCCGCAAACGGCTGCATGCGATGCAGGGGCTGGCGCATATCACCGTCGAATGCCGTTGAGCGGACGGTACGAAAGCGGCTAAGGCGGCATCGCGATGCCTGTAGCCCTTGCCATCATTCTTTCTGCGGGCGCGATGACGCTGATTGTGGGCGTGCGCTATTTGCTGGCCAGCGCGGGCTTTGCCTGGGCCACCCGGCTGCGCCATCCCGGCCTTTATGCTGGGCAAAGGCGCCAGATCGACCGCGAGATTGTCTGGTCATTGGTGAGCGCCGTCATATATGGCGTGCCGGCGGGCATCGTAGCCTGGGGATGGCAGGCGCGGGGGTGGACGCGCATCTACGAAGATATGGGCAGCATGCCGCTCTGGTGGTGGCCGGTATCGATCTTTCTTTACCTCGCCCTGCACGACACCTGGTTCTACTGGACGCATCGCTGGATGCATTATCCGCGGGTTTTTCGCATCGCGCACGCTGTTCATCATGCCAGCCGCCCGCCCACGGCCTGGGCCGCGATGAGCTTTCACCCGTGGGAGGCGATAAGCGGGGCGTTGGTGATACCGGCGCTGGTGTTCGTCATCCCGATCCATGTGGGCGCTCTGGGCGTGGTGCTGACGATCATGACCGTCATGGGTGTTTCCAATCACATGGGCTGGGAAATGTTTCCCCCCGCCATTGTGGAGGGGCCGCTGGGTCGCTTTCTGATAACGGCCAGCCATCATCAGCGGCACCATGACGAATATGGCTGCAACTTTGGCCTGTACTTTCGCTGGTGGGACAAGTTCTGCGGGACGGACAAGGGGCTGGGCCGGTTTCGCCGTGCCGATGAAAGCGGGCGGAAGAGGAAGGTGGCGTGAGGAAGCTTGTCGTCGTGGCGATGGCGTGCGGCATGCTGCCGGTTGGGGGGGCAGCAGCGGCTGATCCGGGAGAGGGGGGCGGCAAGTTGGTCGTTACCGTTTCCGGGCTGCGTTCGGAACGGGGGTTCGTTCTGCTCTGCGTGACGCGCAACGCAAAGGCTTTTCCAGACTGCAGCGGCGATCAGGGTTCGCGCAAGCTGACTGCCCCGGCGAGCGAGGCGGCGCACGGCATCGTGATCGAAGGGCTTGCGGAGGGCGACTATGCCATTTCGCTGATCCACGATGAAAACGGCAATCGCAAGCTAGACGCCATGCTCGGCATCCCGCGGGAGGGGGTCGGCTTTTCCCGTAATCCGCCGATCCGCTTTGGCGCGCCCGGCTTCGTCGCGGCCCATTTTGCTGTCGGCGGGCAGGCGGTGCGGCAGGACATCCGCGTGAAATACTTCCTTTAGGGAGGCCGCACGATCCGCCGTCGTGTCGTTCCCGGCGTCAGCGCGCCATAACGCGGATCAACGGCACTCCTGCCCGCCGATCCAGACGTTCGTAGGCAAGGCGCACTTCACGGATATTCCGTCCTTGCCCCTTCAAGTCGATATCGCGCGTGCAGCTTCCCGCAGCGACCATGGACCGGACTGGCACATCCTGCCGACCGCCATTGGCGAAGATCACCTTGAAATCGACCATGTGAATGGCCCGGTTGATCGCGCACAGTTTCAATTGTCGGTCGCGCTGCTCGCCGCGCACGCGGATGACATCATGATCCGTCCCGGCCCCGACGATCTTGTATCCGATGATCCGCCATGCACCCGGCCGCCCTGGCCGGGCAGCATTGACGATCGTGGCGCTGCAACCAAGGGCAAGCGCAGTCAAGGCGAGCATCTTTGCGGTCTTCATGGATGGTCCCTTCATCCTGGCAAGCGATTTGCGATTCCAGGCATGATAGCATGTATCGTCGGCCGATACAGATCCGTAACGAGACGTCGCTTTCGATCAGATATGAGGATTTTGGCCCAGCGCGGCGTGCGCGCGTTCCGACAGGCGTTCGACCGCCTTCTCATGGATGCCCGGCGCGGCGCACAGGATGCCGAAAGCCGTCGCCCGCGGGCGATTGAAGCGCAATGGACGGCCCAGCGCGTCGGTCACCACGGCACCGGCCTCATGCGCGATTAGCGCCGCTGCGGCGATGTCCCATTCGTTCCCCCAGCGGATCGTCGCGCACAGGTCGACCTGATCGGCGGCGACCATGGCCATGCGCAGGGCGATGCTGTTGGGGCGGGGCACGGGGGTCAGGTCGCGATCGGTCTTGGGTAGGGTATCGGCCGGCACGCGTGCGCCGGTCAATGCCGTGCGGTCCCCGGCCTTCAGCACATGGCCGTTGCGCGTCGCTCCATGACCGAAGCGGGCAAGCCACAGTTCGTTGCGGGCCGGGGCTGCCAGCACACCCAGCACCGGCACGCCCCGGTCGATCAGCGCCACCGACACGGCCCAGCCCGGCCGCCCGCGAAGATAGTCGCGTGTGCCGTCGATGGGATCGACCACCCAGATGCGTTCGCATTCCAGGCGATGGGCGCTGTCGGCCGTCTCCTCCGACAACCACCCCGCATCGGGGTCCAGCGCGCGAAGGCGCTCATGCAGAATCTGGTTTACTTCAAGATCGGCTTCCGAAACCAGTTCGCCCGCCGTCTTCTCCCACCGCTTTACCTGCGTCCGTCCACCTGCCCACAGCGTCAGGCCGTGATCGGCCGCTTCCGAAACGGCTTCGGCCAGCGCACGCAGGCTGGGGCGGGCGGTGCGCTCAGCCACCGGCCACCATCAGCCCATCGACGCGGATCGTCGGCACGTTGATGGCGTAACGGAACTGCAGGTCGCTGGCCGGCGTCAGCGCGCGGAACATGTCGACCAGGTTGCCGGCGATGGTGATTTCGGCGACCGCCGGGCCGGTCGCGCCATTTTCGATCATGAAGCCGCAGGCGCCCCGACTGTAATCGCCAGTGACGGAGTTGACGCCCATGCCGATCAGTTCGGTGACATATATGCCGCGCTTCACATCGGACATCAGGTCGCGGGTGCTGGCGGAACCGGCCGCCATATAGACATTGCTGGTCCCGGCCCCCGGCGCGCCGCCGATCCCGCGCACCGCATGGCCGGTCGGCTCCGCGCCCAGTTGCCGCGCCGACGCGCTATCAAGCAGCCAGCCGGTCAGTCGCCCGTCCTCCACCAGTGCGCGCTCGGCCGTCGGCAGCCCTTCGCCATCGAAAGGCCGGGAACGCAGACCGCGCTGGCGCAGCGGATCGTCGAGGATTGTGACCCCGCTGTCGAACAACTGCTCGTCCAGTCGTTCCAGCAGGAAACTCGACCGGCGAGTGATAGCAGGCCCGCTAATAGCCCCGATCAGATGGCTGACCAGGCTCGATCCGACGCGAGGATCGAAGATCACGGGCATCTGCCCGCTTTCGATCTTGACCGGGTTCAGCCGGGACACCGCCCGTCCGCCCGCTCTGTGGCCCACCGCGTCGGCGCTTTCCAGATCGGAGAGGTGGCGGGCCGTGTGGCTCGCATAGTCGCGCTGCATGGTGGCGCCTTCGCCGGCCAATACGCTGGCCCATACCGAATGGCCGGTGGCGGCATAGCTGCCCGCAAAGCCGTGGCTGGTGGCAAGCGCGACGTGCGAACGGCCGATGCTGGCCCCGCCGCCCTCGCTGTTGGTGACGCCGGGCACGCAGCGCGCGGCTTCCTCGCATGCCAGCGCGCGTTCGCGCAGGGTCTGCGGCTCCGGCTCCTCGTCATCGGCCAGGTCGAGCGCGGGCGGCTTGCGTTGCAGCAGCCGGTCCTGCGGCGCAAGGCCGGCATAGGGATCTTCCGGTGCCTCACGCGCCATCGCAATGCCGCGTTCGACAAGCTTCGACAGGCTCTCGCCGCTCATGTCGGCTGACGATACGCTGGCCGAGCGCTGGCCGACGAACACGCGCAGGCCGATGTCCTCGCTCTCTGATCGTTCGACATCCTCCAGTGCGCCGAGGCGGACCGATACGTTGGTGGATGCCTCGCAGATGTAAACCGCGTCGGCGGCGTCAGCGCCGGCCGTCTTCGCGGCATCGACCAGACTGGCGACCCGGTTCTGCGCTTCGTCCAGACTGAGCATAGCTTTGAAAAACGTCCTGCCAGAGAGCGGATGGAGCGCCGGGCCTTAGACCCATGGCGGCACGCTGGCAATGCGACCAAGATCAGAAGCCGGGCCGTGCCGCCGTTTCAGTCGCCCAGCCAATGGCGGAACAGGCTATGCGCCACCGCCGTCGGAGGGGGTGCGATGAAAGGGGCGTCGATCGCACCATCGATCGCAGCGCGCACCCCCGCGCCATCGACCCATATGGCATCCTCCAGCTCGGTGTGGTCGATCGTCAGTCGGTCATCGCGTGCGGCGGCAATGCAGGCGATCATCAGGGAGGAAGGAAAGGGCCAAGGCTGGCTCATCACATAGCGCACGTCGTCCACGCGGATGCCCGCTTCCTCCCACAGTTCGCGCGCTACCGCCTCCTCGATGGTTTCGCCCGGCTCGACGAAGCCGGCGAGGGCGGAATAGCGCCCGGCGGGAAAGCGCGGCTGTCGGCCCACCAGCACGCGCCCGTCATGTTCGGCCAGCATGATGGTCACGGGGTCGACGCGCGGGAAATGTTCGGCGCCGCATCGGTCGCACTGGCGCGACCAGCCGCCCTTTGCCGCTTGGGTCGCGCCGCCGCATCGTGCGCAAAAGCCGTGCCGATTGTGCCAGTCGACCAGGCTGCGGGCCGTGCCATAAAGCGCCAGTTGATCGCGGGCGAGCAGCGGCGCCAGTTCCCACACCCGTGGCGAGAATGTCGCGCCATCGGGCAGGCCGGAGCGCAGACCTGCGAACAGCGGGCCGTCTTCCCCGACGCCCAGCAACACATGGTCGGTCAGTTGCGCATCGGCCGGAAGCGGGGCGGTGGCGAGCAAGCCTCCTTCGCTTGGCACCGGATCGAGTCCTTCCAGCACAAGTATCCGTGCTGACGGATCGGCGAATGCGGCAGCAAGCTTCTGCGGATCGCTTCTAATTGCGTCAGCACGGTCCAGCATACCGCCCACGAAGCCGGGCAGATGACGATGATGGGTCAGCATGCGGATATTCCTGTTCAGGCGGCCGGCGCGGCCAATAGATCCTTGACGAAGGCGGTGCCGACCTCTCTTTGAAAGCCGATGGCGTCCTGCGGCATATATTGGGCGAAACCCGACCCGCGCAGCTTGCGCACCGGATCGGCCCAGGCGACCGTCCCGGCCGCGCCGCCCCAGCCGTAATTGCCCGCCGCTGGCCCATGGATACTGACCCGGCCACCTGCGCCAAAGCCCTCGCCGTCGATCAGCGTGCCCTTCGTCTTTGCGTCCGGCGGCAGCAGGTTGGACATGCCGAGCTTCGCCGCGTCGGGCGCGATATACTGATGACCGTCCAGCGTGCCGCCGTTCGCCAGCATGGCCAGGAAGCGATCATAATCATGTGCGCTCGATACCAGGCCGCCGCCGCCGAAGACGAAGACCGGCTTGTCGAGAAAGATCGACGTCGGCCCCGGATCGATCGACACGGGCTTGCCGCCAATCAGGAAATAATTGCTCGACAGACGCGCAGTCTTTTCGGGTGGCACCTGAAAGCCGCTGTCGCCCATGCCCAGCGGGTCGAAGAAGCGCTGTTGCAGCACGTCGCCAAAGGGCTTGCCCTCGATCACTTCGATCACCCGACCGAGCAGGTCGAGGCTCACCGAATAGCTCCACAGCGTCCCCGGCTCCGCGATCAGCGGCAGCTTGGCCAGGCGATCGGCAAACTCAGTCAGGCTCGGCGCGGTATTGCGCTCGAAACCGGGAGGCGGCGTGCGCGAAAGGGCGGCGGGCGTGATGCCCTGTTCGATATAGGCCTTTTGCAGCGGCCCGGTCGTGATGATGTCATAGCCAAAGCCGGCTGTGTGCGTGAGCAGATGGCGGATGGTGATCGGGTTTTTCGCCGGCACGCCGTCCAGCGTATCGGGGCTTTTCTGCACCATCATCCTGGCAAAGGCGGGCAGATATTCGCTGATCGGCGTATCGAGGCTGGTCTTCCCCTCTCCGATCAGCGCCATCGCGGCCATGCCGGTGACCGGCTTGGTCATCGAATAGCATCGCCACAGGGTGTTTTCGTCGGCTGCGCTCTTGCTGCCGAAGGCGATGGCGCCTGCCTTGACGTATAGCGGCGGCTTTGCGGGATCGAGGCCGAAGGCGCAGACCGCACCGGAAATCTGCCCGGCATCGATATAACGCTGCATCATCGCGCGCACTGCCGGGAAGCCCGCGTCGAGTGCCCAGGCCCGCCGAGGCAAAGCCGACACCGCGCCCAGTGCGAGCAGCCCGCCGATCAGGTTGCGGCGGGTCGGCATCCAGATGCCCGCGTCCATCGTCTGCGTCATTCGGCTCTCCTCAGTCCGTATCGCTTTTGGCTAAGGCCACCGCTGCCGCCTTGGCAAAGACGGTCGGCAGCCCGGCCTCTTCCAGCCGTTCGATGGCCCACCATTCCCCGTCCAGTTCCTCCATGCAACGCTTTTCGGCAGCGACGCGCAGCAAGAGGCGGTGCACGGTCAGTTGCAGGGCAAAGTGCGTGAAGACATGGATGACGGGCGTATTGAGCGCTTGCCATGCACCGCCAAGCGGCGGCACCCGTTCCGGCGCGTCTCCCCAATCGGACGAAGGGAGCGCACGCATACCGCCGAGCAGCCCCTTGGCCGGTCGGCGGATCAGCCACACCTGTGCGTCCGCCTCGATCCACCAGACATGGCCGTATCTTTGAGGACGCGCCTTCTTGGGAGCTTTGAACGGATAGCGCGCCGGGTCGCCAGCCCCCTTGGCGGCGCAGTGGTCGGCGAGCGGGCACATCATGCAGGCCGGGTCGCGAACGGTGCAGATCGTCGCGCCAAGATCCATCATCGCCTGCGCGAAATCGCCGGGGCGTTTGGCCGGCGTGATCCGGGCCGTGGCCTTGCGAATCTCCGGCCGGCTGGCGGGTAGCGGCGTCGCGATGGCGAACAGCCGCGACACCACCCGCTCGACATTGGCATCCACGACGGCAGCTGGCTGGTCGAACGCAATCGCGGCGATGGCGGCTGCGGTATAGGCGCCGACACCCGGCAGGGTCAGCAAGGCAGCTTCCGTACCGGGAAAAATGCCCCCATGGTCCTGCACCAAGGCACGGGCGCAGGCGATCAGATTGCGGGCGCGGGCATAATATCCAAGGCCCGCCCACGCCGCCATTAGTTCGCCTTCATCCGCCCGCGCGAGGGCATGGACATCCGGCCAGCGGCTCGTGAATTTCTCGAAATAGGGTTTGACCGCTGCAACCGTCGTCTGCTGCAACATGATTTCCGACAGCCACACGCGATAGGGATCGGCCCGCTCCCCCGGAAGCGCGCGCCAAGGCAGGACCCGCCGATGGCGATCATACCAGTTGAGCAGGGCGGGGGCGATCATGCTATCGACGGGCATGGGTCGCCTATGGCATTGGGCGGGGCATGAGTGAAAGCGAAAGCAAGCGGCCGCGCGGCAAGGGTGCGGAAACGAAGGACGTGAGCGAGCGCCGCCGAAGCGGGCAGGCGCGCGCCATCGCCGACCTGATGCCCGACATCGGCCGCGCCGCATTCCGCCGTTTTGGCTTCGTGCAGTCGAGCGTGGTCACGCGCTGGGCGGAAATCGTGGGCGAACGCTACGCCCGGGTGTCATCACCGGAAGCGATTCGTTTTCCGGCGGGCAAACGGGCGGAAGGCACCCTGCACCTGATGGTGGAAAGCAGCCACGCGCCCATGATGCAGCATGTGATGCCCGACATCATCGAACGGGTGAACCGTTTCTTCGGCTATCAGGCGGTGGCGCGGGTTTCCATGCGGCAGGGGCGGGTGGAACGGCGCGAACCGGCAGAAGCCGGACCGCCGCCCCGCATGTTGCGCCCCGTCCCGGCGGAACTGGGCGATTCGCTGCGTGAAATCGCCGATCCCGAACTGCGAAACGTGCTGGAAGCGCTTGCGCAGGGGCTTGCCAATCCGCCATCCCTGCCCAAGATCAGCTGAAAACTCCGGTCCATGCGAAAGACATTGCCATCCATGACGATCAAGCGCCTGATGCTCGCTCTGGGTCTGTTGATTGCGCCCGTTGCCCTTTGGGCACAGGGCAGCAGCATCGACTGGTCGAAGCGCGTTACCCTCTCCCCCACCGGCGGCCATGTTCTGGGCAATCCGGTCGCGGGAACGAAGCTGGTGGAATATGTCAGTTACACCTGCATTCACTGCGCCAATTTTACCAATCAGGCGGGCGGCGCGCTGAAGCTGACCTTCGTGCGCAGTGGCGGAATGAGCGTGGAGGTGCGCAACCTGGTGCGCGATCCGGCGGACATGGCGGCGGCGATGCTGGCGCGCTGCGGCGGCAAGGATCGCTTTTTCGGTAACCATGCGGCGCTGTTCGCGAATTACGATGCATGGATGAACCAGCTTCAGGGCTATGTCGATCTGCCCGCGGGGGCCACTCCAGCGCAGCGCATGACCGACATCGCCGACAAGACCGGCCTGTTCGCGCTGATGCGCGGGCGCGGCTATACCCAGGCGCAACTGAACGCCTGTGTCGCGGACAGGCGACCCTGGCGACGATCCTCAAAATGACCGAGGAAAGCGGCAAGCGCTATCACATCACCGGGACGCCGTCCTTCCTGCTCAATGGAAAGCTGCTCGACAATGTGCATGACTGGACCACGTTGAAAGCGGCCCTGCCCGTTGAGGCGCGCAGCTGAAACGCCATCGGTCCGCGACCCTATGGCGCTGCCCCCCGCCATCCACTATTGAACATCCACCCCCGAATATCTCAAGGATCGCCTGACAATGAAGAAGATCGCCGGCTTGTCGATGATGGTCGCGGCTCTCGCTCTTTCCGCTTGCGGCAGCAAGGATGACGGCAATGCCGTAACGCCGGGCAAGGCGCTGCCCTCCGTCGCGGCCCCCGCCGGCACCAGCTGGGCCGACACCGTCGTGGCGACGCCCGATGGCGGCATGCTGATGGGCAACCCCAATGCCGCGGTGAAGGTGGTCGAATTCGCTTCCTACACCTGTTCGCACTGCGCCGAATTTTCCAAGGAAAGCAGCGAGGAGATCAAGCGTGACTTCGTCAACAGCGGCAAGGTCAGCTATGAACTGCGCAACTATATCCGCGATCCCATCGATTTGTCCGCCGCGATGATCGCGCGCTGCGCCGGGCCGGAGCCGTTCTTCCCCCTGACCGATCAGCTGTTCGCCAATCAGGCCGCGATCTTCGACGCGGTGAAGGCAAATGGCGGCGACGCGGCCTATCAGGCGGCGATGACGCAGCCGCCTGCCCAGCGCTTCGTCGCGCTGGCGAAGCTCGCTGGCCTGATCGATTTCGCCAAGCAGCGCGGCGTTTCGGAGGATCAGGCGCGCCAGTGCCTGGCCGATGAGAAGACCGCGCAGACGCTGAGCGACAATGTCGCCAAGGCGAACGATCAATATAATATTCAGGGCACGCCGACGATCCTGATCAACGGGAAGGTCGAGGAAAATCTGGGCACTTGGCCGGCGCTGCGTTCCCGTCTGAAGGAACTGGGCGCCTGATCCAGCCAGCCGCTCATCTGCCGGTCCGTCCTCCGCACGCCGCATCGGCGGTGACGGGGCGACCGTGCAGATAAGGCGGCTGAAGCTTTCCGGCTTCAAGAGCTTCGTCGATCCGACCGAACTGCGGATCGAGCCGGGGCTGACGGGCATTGTCGGCCCCAATGGCTGCGGCAAATCCAACCTGCTGGAAGCGATTCGCTGGGTCATGGGCGAATCCAGCGCGAAATCCATGCGTGGCGGCGGCATGGAGGATGTGATCTTCGCGGGCACAGCCACCCGCCCGCAGCGCGACTTCGCAGAAGTATCGCTGCTCACCCAGATCGACACGGGCGATGCGCTGCCCTCGCTCAACCTGGGTGAAGACGGCGATCTGGAGGTCATCCGTCGGATCGAGCGCGGGGCGGGCAGCGCCTATCGCGCCAATGGGCGGGACGTGCGGGCGAAGGACGTCGCGCTGATCTTCGCCGACGCGGCCACCGGCGCGCACAGTCCCGCGCTGGTCAGCCAGGGACGGATCGCCGCGGTGATCGCCGCCAAGCCACAGGAACGCCGCGCCATGCTGGAGGAGGCAGCGGGCATCGCGGGCCTGCACGTCCGCCGCAAGGATGCGGAGCAGAAACTGCGTGCAGCCGAAGCCAATCTGGCCCGGCTGGCGGACATCCTCGCCGATATGGATGGCCGCGCGGCATCGCTGCGGCGTCAGGCGCGGGCGGCCGAGCGCTACACGGCCTTGTCGGCGCAGATACGGGTGGCGGAAGCGCGCGTGCTGTTCGCGCGTTGGCGCGAAGCTGCGGCCAGCGCAGAGGCTGCGCGCAAGGAAGCGGCGCTTGCCGAAGAAGCAGTGGAAAAGGCATTGCAGGCCCAGCGCATGCTGTCCGCCGACGTGCAGGACCGGCTGACCGCTCTGGCCGATGCCCGCGCCGCCGCCGTGCAGGCACGTGATGCCGCCAATGCTGCCGGTCATCGCATCACCGCGCTCCGCACCGAGCGCGACAGCCTGCGCCAGCGTCAGGCCGACCTTGAGGATCAGGCGCGACGGATAGAGGAGGACAAGGCGCGCGAGGACGCCTTGGCGCATGACGCGGCGCAGGCGATCGAACGCCTTTCGAACCAGGCTGACCAGCTGAAGGCGCGGATTGACGAGGCGGAGGCGCAGCGGCCGACCTTCGCCGCGCGCATCGCACAGGCAGAAGCGGCTTCGCGCGACGCGGAGCTAGACCTTGCCCGGGCAATGGCGACGCAGGCGGGCGAGCAGGCGGAGCGGCGGGTTGCCGAGGCGGCTGCAGCAGCCGCGCGGGCGCGGTACGAGAAGGCCGTACGGGATCTTGACCGGGCGCAGCAGGAACGGGACGCCCTGCCGCAGGTGGAGCCGCTTCAGGCCAGGCTGGATACCGCGCGCGTCGCTCAAGAGCAGGCCACGAAAGATCGCGACGATGCGGAAGAGGGGATCGCGCAGGCCGAAGCTGCACGGGCGGACGCGGCGGCTGCGCGCTCTGAGGCGGAGTCCGCGCTCTCCTCGGCACAGGCGGCACTCGCGGCGCTGGATGGAGAAGCGAACGCCCTTCGCAAGGCAGTTGAAGCTGGCGGGTCGAAGAAGGACCGGGCGCTTGATCGGATCAAGGCAGTCGCGGGCTATGAAAGGGCGCTCGCCGCCGCTTTGGGCGACGATCTGGAAGTGCCGATCGGCGGCGATAGCAAGAGCCGTTGGGCAGGCGCTGCTGTGGGTGACAGCGACCCGCCCTTGCCAACTGGCTGCGAACGGCTGGCCGACCATGTCACGGCACCGGACGAGCTGAAGCGTCGCCTTTCGCAGATCGCTGCGGCGCAGGAGGATGAGGGACAGGCGCTGGCGGTGGGACAGCGGCTGGTCACGCGCGACGGACGGTTGCGGCGATGGGACGGCTTCATCGCCTTGGAGGGTGGCCTTGCCGCTGCGGAGCGGCTGGTGCGGTTGAACCGGCTGGAAGCGATCGACACGGCGCGACCTGAAGCCCTGGAAGCGGTCGACATGGCAAGGGGCAGGCGCGATGCGGCGGGCGCCGCCGCGCAAGAGGCTGACGGCCAGTTGACCGCATGCCGCAAGGCGCTGGCCGATGCCGACGCCCGGCTGCGGGCGGCGCTGCGCGCAGCGGACGAAGCGAGCGGTGGGTTGGAGCGGCTCGCCGCGCGGCAGGCGCAGGTCGAGGAACGGCTTGCCGAACTGCGCAGCGAGCATGGCGCGGCCGAGGCCGAGCAGGAGGCGGCGATGGCCGCGCTCGCCGATCTGCCCGATGGCGGCGAGACGCGGGCGCTGGTGACGGCGCTGGGACAGGCGAGTGACAAGGCGCGCGCGCTGATGGCGCAGGTGCAGGCCGAACAGGCCATGGCGGACCGCTCCATCGCTGCCGACCGCGACATGCTGGCCGGCGCGAAAACCGAAAGCCTGAACTGGCGCAATCGCTCGGGCGAGGCTGTGCGCCGGATCGCCGACATGGATGCGCGGGCGGAGGCGATTGCGCAGGAGCGGACGCGGATCGGAGACAAGCCCGATAGGCTCTCTCAGGAACTCTCCGCACTGGAGGCGGGCAGCCTCGATCTGTCGGAACAGGCCCGCATTACCGCCTCAGCGGAAGCAGCGGCGGAGACTGCATTGCGAGCGGCAGAGGCGGAGGCCGCCAAAGCGGGCGAAGCCCATGCGCAAGCGCGCGAGCATCGTGCCGGCGCGGTCGCCCGCGCCGAAAGCGCCGATCAGCGGCGCATCGAAACGACGCGGGAGTCGGGCGAGCGCTTTGAATGCCCCCCGCCGCTGCTGCCCGAACGTATCGGGTTCGACAGCGCTACGATCCGCATCGCGCAGAGCGAGCAAGGCGAGCATGACCGGCTGGTGGCGGATCGCGAACGCATCGGGCCGGTCAATCTGGTCGCGGCGACCGAACTGGCGCAGCTGGAGGAAGAGCAGGCGACGAGCCGGGCCGAGGCGGAGGAACTGACCCTGGCAATCAATCGCCTGCGCGGGTCGATCGGCAGCCTCAATCGGGAAGGGCGCGCGCGCCTCCTCGCCGCGTTCGAAGCGGTGGACGGCCATTTCCGCCGCCTGTTCACGACCCTGTTCAACGGCGGGCAGGCCCATCTGGAACTGATTGACAGCGACGATCCGCTGGAGGCGGGGCTGGAGATCATGGCTCAGCCGCCGGGAAAGAAGCTGTCCGCGCTCACGCTGTTGTCGGGCGGGGAGCAGGCTCTGACCGCCGTTGCGCTGATCTTCGGCCTGTTCCTTACCAACCCGGCGCCGATCTGTGTTCTCGACGAAGTGGACGCGCCGCTCGACGATGCCAATGTCGAACGCTTCTGCGACCTGCTGGACCAGATGACGCGCGACACCCGCACCCGCTATCTGATCGTGACCCACAACGCCGTCACCATGGCGCGCATGCACCGATTGTTCGGCGTGACGATGATCGAGCGGGGCGTCAGCCGGCTCGTTTCCGTCGACCTGGGCGCAGCGGAGGAATTGCTGGCCGCTGAATAGGGATCTATCGTGCCTTGCGCTTCCAGAAGCGCAGGCGGCGGAACAGGCCGCGCTGGCTCAACGTCTCGAACATTTCGCCCGGTCCTTCGGGGTCCAGTAACTCATTGTCGGCCAGCCATGCCTCGACCTTCGACAGTTCGGGCACTTCATAGGGTCGAACGCTGCGATGGCGGTTGCGGCCATTCTTGCGGCCTGTGTAGCGTAGCGCCTCGATCGTTTCGATCAGCGATCCGGTCTTTTTCCACTGCGTTTCCACGCGGCGCACGCTCACGCCCAGATGCTCGGCGATCAAATCGTTGCGGATCGCCGCGATGGTCCGGGGCGTGGCCGCATTCTGGGCCAGCCGGGCGTCGATCGCGACGTCGCATTCGGTGTCCAGCCGCAGGGACCGATTGTTGAGATTGGACGATCCGACGCGCAGGATGTGATCGTCGACGATCATGATCTTGGCATGGACGTAGATCGGCGTGCCGTCATGCGTGTGGGGCGTGTAGATGCGCAGGCGGTCGTGCCGATCCACCTTCTTGAGCGCCGCCACCAGCCGGGCGCGTGCGGTGTCCATGGCGATCGGCTCCAGCCAGCCATGCGCCTTCACCGGGTTCATGATGACGATTTCGGGCGGATCGTCCTCCGCCAGTCGTTTGGCGATGGCCTCTGCGATCTTGCGCGAGGCGAAATACTGGCTCTCGGCATAGATCAGGCGCTCCGCCCGCGCGATATGCTCCAGATAGAGTTCTTCGATCTCTATGACCTGGCCCTGCCCCTCCATTTTTGGGGCGGACCGCGCAATCAGCAGGTCGACGTCGTGAAATTGCGGCTTCAGTTCATCGGGCCAGCAATCATGGACCGAACGCACCGGTTGCAGCGATGCGCCGCCAGCCCGCTTCCACCGATTGCGGGCATGCGTGCCGAGCGCCGCCGCAGCCGCCCCCTCGATCGCCATGGTCGCATCGTGCCAGGGCATGTAGGGGGTTCCGTCCGGTAGCACGCGGCCAGGTTCATCGTCCCGATGTGCGCGGCTGTCCCAGCGTTCTCCCGTCATGTCGATGCCGCCGCAAAAGGCGAAGCAATCGTCGATCACCACGATCTTCTGATGATGCGACGCGCCGGCGGGGTGATGCGCGTCGAGCTTCACGGTGATGCGCGGGTGCCGCATCCATCGCAGGATCGTCGTCACCATATGCTTGCGGATCAGGGAGGCGACTGCTCCCATGTCCCAGCGGAGCAGAAAGACTTCCAGATCGGGATTGCGATCGACCAGCCAAGGGATAAGGTCACCGATGACGGTCGGCGCGCCGTCCTCTCCATGGGCGCCGCGCGCCAGCGCAATACGCGCGTCAAAATCCCAGCCGATCAGCATGATCCGCTTCTTCGCCTTCAGCATCGCGGCGCGGGCGAAGCGGAAATAATCCTCCGCATCGACAATCAGGGCGGCGCGGCTAGCCCGTTCGACCTTCCAGTGCGTGCGGGGTCGGCTCATGCGCTGCCGACGACAAGGCAGGCGAGGAACATCAGCAGGCCAGCAAAGCGGTTCGACCGGAATTTCGCCAGCGGGTCGATCCCGTCCTGCTTCAGCGTGGCGACCTGCCAGACGAGGTGGATCGCGATGGGCGCGAGGGCGGCAAGCGCCAGACCTTCGGCACGCACGCCCCATATCGCCGACGCCCAGAGCGCCAGGGCGGCTGCATAGAAGGCAGTGACTCCGATCCTGACATGGCGTCCCAATGAAAGGGCGCTCGAACCGATGCCGATCAGCGCGTCATCCTCCCGATCCTGAAGAGCGTAGATCGTGTCGTAACCCACCACCCAGAAAATCGATCCGGCATAGAGCAGCAGCCCCGGTTCGGTCAGGCGGCCCGCCGCCTCTGCCCAGCCGACGAGGCATGCCCAGGAAAAGACGAGGCCCAGCCACAATTGCGGCCATCCGGTAATGCGCTTCATGAAGGGATAGGCGGCGACCAACGCCAGGCTCGCCACCGCGACAACCATGGCATAGGGGCGCAGCTGCACCCAGACGACAAAGCCGACGGCGCACAGGGCGAGCAGCCAGGCCCAGGCGGCACGCACGGACAGCGCGCCGCTCGCCAACGGGCGGTGGCGCGTGCGTTCGACCTTCGCATCCAGATCGCGGTCGACGATGTCGTTGAACACGCACCCCGCCCCGCGCATTGCGATGCTGCCGATCAGCAGCCAGACGATCAGATCCCAGCGGCGGACGGCTTCCCCCGCCAGCGCCACGGCCCATGCGCCCGGCCAGAACAGCAGCCACCAGCCGATCGGCCGGTCCAGTCGCGCGACCAGCGTGAGATTGCGCGCACGCGCGGGCAGGCGCGCCATCAATCCGCGCGCTTCGCTGTCCGGCACGATGTTCTGCGCCCTGTCCACGTCCCGTCCTCCTGCTCGCCCCGCGCTTGTCGAAGCGTTCCGCCGCGCGTAAGCGGTGCGCCGTCCTTGCACTTCGCCGCAGGGCTTGTCGACATCGTCCGGCTCGAATGGAATGGAGGATCGGGATCATGGCTGCAACCCCCGCCTGGCCGCCGCAAAGCGCCCCGCGCCTCTATGTCAAAACGCCGCTGGCAGCTGGCGTTACGGTCGCGCTGGAAGGCAACCCGGCGCATTATCTTATCTCTGTCATGCGGTTGAAGCTTGGCGAGATCGCGCTGCTGTTCGACGGCCGTTCGGGCGAGTGGGCGGCACGCGCGGTCGACGTGCGCAAGCGGGACATCGTGCTGGAATGCGTGGAGCAGACCAGGCCGCTGGAGCATGTGCCCGATTTCTGGCTGTGCGCCGCACCGATCAAGAAAGGACGGATCGACCTGATCGCGGAGAAGGCGTGCGAGCTTGGCGTCGCGCGGCTGCAACCGGTGCTCACGCACCGCTGCGTCGTCGATCGGCTGAACAACGATCGGCTGCACGCGCATCTGGTGGAGGCGGCGGAGCAATGCGGTCGCACCGCCCTGCCCGAACTTGCCGAGATGGTTCCGCTCGACCGGTTGTTGCGCGACTGGCCCACCGGACGGCATCTGTTTTTCGCCGATGAAACGGGTGGCGCGCCATTGTTGCGGACACTGGAGGCTCATCGCGGCCCGGCGGCTTTTCTGGTCGGGCCGGAGGGCGGTTTCACGCCCGAGGAGCGCGAAGCGATCCGCGCGCATCCTGCGGCCCGCGCCATCTCGCTTGGTCCCCGGATTCTTCGTGCGGAAACCGCCGCGATTGCGGCCAGCGCCGCCTGGATGACGCTGAACGGCGACTGGGCGGGCGAATAGGTGTTTTTCCTTTGGTCGCGGCAAGCTAAGCTGATTTGAACGGCCGCGATTGAAAGCGTCATAAGTGCTGCCTATCTGCACGCTGCGCTCTTTGTTGGACGGGGGGAGCGGACAAGCTAAGGGCGCTTTATGAGCACGAGAACAGAATCTGGCGGCGACGATCCGATTGTCGAAAGCCGCGACCAGTTGATTTCCCTGTTTGCCGATGGCGAAAAGCCGCCGGAACGCTGGCGCATCGGCACCGAGCATGAGAAGTTCGTCTATGCCAAGAAGGACTTTCACGCGCCGAGCTATGAAGAAAAGGGCGGGATCCACACGCTGCTGATCGGCCTCACCCGCTATGGCTGGAAGCCGATTTTCGAGGGCGAAAATATCATCGCGCTGGCCGGCGACGACGGCACCATCAGCCTGGAACCGGCAGGACAGCTCGAACTGTCCGGCGCCCCGCTCGACAACCTGCATCAGACCTGCGCGGAAACCGGCCGTCACCTGGAGCAGGTGAAATATGTCGGTGACATGCTGGGCCTGGGTTTCCTTGGACTTGGCATGTGGCCGGACAAGAGCCGCGAGGCGCTGCCGATCATGCCCAAGGGGCGTTATGAGATCATGCTGCGGCACATGCCGCGCGTGGGCAGCCTTGGCCTCGACATGATGCTGCGCACCTGCACCATCCAGACCAATCTGGACTATTCCAGCGAGGCGGTAATGGCGGAAATGTTCCGCGTGTCGCTGGCGCTGCAGCCGCTGGGCACCGCATTGTTTGCCAATTCGCCTTTCACCGACGGCAAGCCCAACGGTTATCTCAGCTATCGCAGCCACATCTGGTCGGATACCGACCCCGCGCGCACCGGTATGCTGCCCTTCGTCTTCGAAGACGGCTTTGGCTATGAACGCTATGCCGACTACGCGCTCGACGTGCCGATGTATTTCGTGTTCCGCGACGGCAAATATATCGATGCTTCGGGCCTTAGCTTCCGTGACTTCCTTGCGGGCAAGCTTTCCGTGCTGCCGGGCGAAAAGCCGAAGCTCAGCGATTGGGCCGATCACCTCTCCACCGCTTTTCCCGAAGTGCGCCTGAAAAGCTTTCTGGAAATGCGCGGGTCGGATGGCGGGCCATGGGGCCGCATCTGCGCGCTGCCGGCGCTCTGGGTCGGGTTGCTCTACGACGATACGGCGCGCGCTGCCGCATGGGATCTGGTCAAGGACTGGACGATGGAAGAGCGGCAGGTGTTGCGCGATTCGGTTCCGAAGCTGGGTCTGGACGCGCCGATCGGCGGCGGGGCAAAGCTGCGCGACATTGCCGGCGAGGTGTTGAAGATCGCGCATGCTGGCCTTGCCGCGCGCGGTCGCCTGAACAGCGTCGGCGACAATGAAACGGGCTTCCTTGCTTCGCTCGACGAGGTGGTCGCCAGCGGCAAGACGCCGGCCGAACGCCTGCTCGAACGCTATCATGGCGCCTGGCAGGGCGATCTTTCCCGCGTCTATGCCGAGGAAAGCTACTAAGCGTCGATCCGTCCGGTCATTCCGCCGGTTGAAGATCCTGAACGGGGCGGCGGCGCCCGGTGATCCAAGCGATCAGGCGGGGCACCGGCGCGTGCCGCTCCATCCAGGCGCTGTAGGCGCGATAGTCCGGGTCGCGGCCCAGATGCGCTTCCTCCGTCCGCGCGCGCCAGTAATATATGCCGCTCACCACCGCCATGATCGCGCTGTTGCGCACCATCTCGACCAGGCTGCCGTTCACCGAGAGGAAGGGGAGGGTGGATAGCCACCAGAAGGCGTTCTTCGACACATAAGCGGGGTGCCGGGTCCAGCGATAGGGACCATGCGTCAGCACGCCGCGATGCGTCAGGTTTGAGAAGCGCAGGCCAAAGGCCACCGTCGCCCAGGCATAGATCGCCGTCAGCAGCACCAAAACCGTGCCTAGGCTCCATTGCGCCACCACCTTCCAGCCTGCGTCGGCGGCCAGCCACTGGCTCCATTCGGCGGTGCCGGGATGATAGTCGAGCGGCCCGCCATTACCCATCAGCACGAAGGGCGGATAGCACATCAGTGCCGCCACCCATCCGGCCAGCGTCGGTTCGGCCGAACGGATATGCGCGTCGAGCGGCTTCATCGTCAGCATGTAACCGACGGTCGCGAACGACACGTCGATCAGGAACATGAAGGTGATGAGGAAATTGGCGAGCGGGATCGGGCCGGACAGCACATCCGCCGGATTCCAGCGAATGAACTGGCTGAAATTGCCCGGCACGATCGACAGCATGAATGCGAGGAAGAAGCCCTTCACCATCCAGCTGCGGACATGATTGGCCAACGCCTGCATGTCGGGCGCGCCCGCCGCGCCGCCGATCACCCACTGGCCGAAGGCAAATGTGCCATCGCGCGGCTCCACCAGATGGCGGTCCAGCCAGAAGATATAGGGTATGGACAGGCCTGCGAGCCATGGCGCGGCATTGGCGAGCAGGTCCATGACATTGCGATAATTGCCATCCCAATACCATCGGGCAAGGCAGTAGAAGATAGCGATGCCACCCCAGGTCGCCCACAGGCCGGCGATCTTCACCAGGCTGATGTCCAGAGTTTCCGACAGCGGGCGCTTCAGCGACCAGTCGATGCCGGTGCTTGCGCGACGGTGGACCTTGTCGATCAGGATTGACCAGAGCAGCATGGGCAGACCGCATGCCAGCACGGCGGTCAGCGCCGCGCTCGGACCGTCCATGCCATAATGCCAGGCGATGGCCGCCCAGATCAGCAGGCCGACCATGCCGGCTATCCCGGTGCCGTGGCTGACGGCCGAGGCCGGACAGGGGTCGCTGTGCGCGTGCATGACGGGCGGCATAGCGGATAATGGTAAGCAAGCCGTGAAAGACGGATCGCGCCTTCAGCCTCCGCCCAGCACGTTCACGGTGAACGCGATGACGCCCAGATTGAAGACGAACGCCGCCAGGCAATGGAACGTCACCACCCGGCGAACCGCCCCGCTCGAAATTTCGACATCGGACGTCTGGAAGGTCATGCCCAGCGTGAAGCTGAAGTAGATGAAGTCCCAATAATCGGGGATCTTGGTGCCGGGAAAGTCGATGCCGCCCCGATCCTTCCCCCCATGCTGAAGGTAGAAGATGTGCGCGTAATGCAGCGCATAGACCAGGTTGGAAAACAGCCAGGCCAGGATCAGCGTGCCGATGATCAGCGCGATGACGATGGGCGACGGCCCGCCGCGCTGCGTCAGTTCCAATGCCACCGCCGTCAACACCGTCAGGCAGGTGACGCCGGTGAGCAGCAGCATCAGTTCGCGATTGGCGTCATTGGCTTTCGCGTTTGCGCGCATCGAGGGCGCGTCCCGGCCGGTCAATCCGCCAAGGCTGATGATGAAGGCGATGGCGGCGATGTCGAACCCGCTCAGCAAGGCCATGTGCCAGGGCAATCGAAAGGCAAGTGGAACGGCTGTCGGCAACAGGGCCAGGAACATGCCGTATCGCCATGGGAAAAAGCGTTGCCTCTGGGTGGCTATCTTGCTGCGATGCGGGGCGCGGCCGGTGCTCATGCAGCCAGCTTGGCCCCATATTGATCCTCCGCGCAAGCGGTCTCGTCAGCCGAAGGCGGTAATCTTCTCGGCCGCTTCCCGCCCGATCAACCCCTTGGCCCGTTCGGTCGCGCCCTGCGTGTCGACGGCCAGTTTCTTGACCTCCGCCGCGACCACGGAAAAGCCGCGGCCAGCTTCGCCCGCGCGCGCAGCCTCGATCGCGGCGTTGAGCGCGAGCAGATTGGTTTGTCCGGCGATCGCGCCGATGGTTTCGACGATGGTGCGTACTTCGGTCAGGATCTGTTCGACATCGATGCGCCGGCGCATCGCTTCGTCGCGAAGCGCGCGTTCGGATGCCGTGCGTTCGGCCAACTCGCGCTTTTCCTTGCTGATGTCATTGGCGAATTTGACGACGCCGGTCTGGGTGCCGCTGGCGTCGAACAGCGGGTTGTAGCTCCCCTGAATCCATACATTGCCGCCCTGCTTGTCGCGGCGGCGATATTCGCCCACCTCGAACCGGCCAGAACGCAGCCGCCGCCAGAAATCGGCATAGTCGGCCGATACGACATCGGCCGGGTCGCAGAACATCTTGTGATGCTGCCCCACGATGTCGGAAAAGCGGTAGCCGAACAATGCGAGGAAATTGTCGTTGGCGCTGATGACATGACCCTGCATGTCGAACGCGACGACGGCCATGCTCTTGTCCATGGCACGGTATAATGTGCCTGTCTCGATATCTGTGCCGTGCATGCTCAACAATGTCCCCAATTCAACATGGATGTTTTGGGGACATTGGGTAAGGATCGGGTTAACTAAAAAATCCGCGTAAAATCAATTCATTGCCGAAAAATGTGCAAAAGGGCGGCTGATTCGGAAGATGGGATGGCGGGAACCAAGCGCACAGGCAGCGCCGGGTTCCCGTCAAATCTCGTTCAGCGGTCGCGGCGACCCAGCAGGCGCAGGCGCAGAGCGTTCAGCTTGATGAATCCCGCCGCATCCCGCTGGTCATAGGCGCCGGCGTCATCCTCGAACGTGACGACTTTTTCGCTGTAGAGGGAATAGGGCGACTTGCGCCCGACGACATAGACGCCACCCTTATAGAGCTTCAGACGGACGGTGCCCGTCACCTTCTCCTGGCTATGGTCGATTGCCGCCTGCAGCATCTCGCGCTCCGGCGAGAACCAGAAACCGTTGTAGATCAGCTCGGCATATTTGGGTGCCAGCTCGTCCTTCAGATGCGCCGCGCCACGGTCTAGTGTTAGCTGTTCGATCCCGCGATGGGCAAGGTGGTAGATCGCGCCGCCCGGCGTTTCGTACATGCCGCGCGACTTCATGCCGACGAAGCGGTTTTCGACGAGGTCCAGGCGGCCGATACCATGCTTGCGGCCATAGCCGTTCAGCGTTTCCAGCAGCGTTGCCGGGCTCATCGCCTCGCCGTTGATGGCGACGCCGTCGCCGCGCTCGAAATCGACCGTGATATATTCCGGCTGGTCCGGCGCATCTTCCGGATTGACGGTGCGCGAATAGACGAAGTCGGGGGTTTCCTCCCACGGGTCCTCCAGCACTTTGCCTTCGGAGCTGGTGTGCAGCATGTTTGCGTCGGTGGAAAAGGGCGCTTCGCCCCGCTTGTCGCGCGGGATCGGGATCTGGTGCGTTTCGGCGAACTCGATCAGGCGCGTGCGGCTGGCGAGATCCCATTCCCGCCAGGGTGCGATGACCTTGATGTCGGGTTGCAGCGCGTAATAGCCCAGTTCGAAGCGGACCTGGTCGTTGCCTTTACCGGTTGCGCCATGGCTGACCGCGTCGGCACCGACCTGCTTGGCGATTTCGATCTGGCGCTTGGCGATCAGCGGTCGGGCGATCGAGGTGCCGAGCAGGTACAGCCCTTCATACAGCGCATTGCCGCGCATCATCGGAAAGACATAGTCCTTCACGAACTCCTCACGCAGGTCGTCGATGAAGATATGCTCTTCCTTGACGCCCATCAGGCGCGCCTTCTGCCGTGCCGGCTCCAGCTCTTCGCCCTGGCCGAGGTCCGCGGTGAAGGTCACGACTTCGCACTGATAGGTCTGCTGCAGCCATTTCAGGATGACGCTGGTGTCGAGACCGCCGGAAAAGGCAAGGACGATGCGATTGATCTTGTCGGACATGGGCAGGCGCTTCCCGTGGCTGGAATCGTTGAACGGTTGGCGCGCGCTCTAGGGACGATGCGGACTTTTCGCAACCTCAACGCTGCCGATCAGCGCGGGAAGGCGCACGCCAAGGCTGACAGCGCGATAGGCGTAGCTGAGCAGAAAGGCGATCCACAGGCCGAGCGCCCCCCAGGGTCGCAGCAGATAGTCCGTCGCGATGTAGAGGCCCGTCGCCACCAGCGCGGCATTGCGCAGCGCCCGCCCGCGTGTCGCACCGATGAAAATGCCATCGAGCAACCAGGCCGGAACGCCCACCAGCGCCGTCATCGCAGCAAGGGGCAGCATCGCCTGCGCCGCAGCCTGTACCTCTGCGTTGCTGGTGAGCGTAGCAATCAGCAAATGCCCGAAACAAAGGGCAGCCGCGCTCATCATCGTGGCGGCAACGAAGGAAAATTCGCCCGTCAGGCGGATCGCGCGTTTCAGCTCCGCGCGCCGCCCAGCACCGATCGCCATACCGATGCGGGTCTCGGCCGTGAAGGCAAAGCCGTCCAGCACGAAAGCGAACAGGCTGACCAGCTGTTGCAGGACATGGTTGCCGGCCAGCTGGTCCGGCCCCAACCGCGCGCCGGCATTGGCCAGCCACAGGAACAGGGCGAGCAGCGCCATGGTACGGATCATGATATCGCCATTGACCGCCATCAGCCGCCGCCATGCCCCGCCATCGAGCAGCGCTGCGCGCCAGTTTGAAGGGAACAGCGCCATGCCGCCCCTGCGGACAATCAATAGCCCGCTGGCCAGCGCCACCCACTCCGCCAGCGCGGTTCCAAGGCCAACGCCCGCCGCGCCCATGCCGAAATGCCAGACGAACAGGATGTCGAGGCCGATGTTGGCGGCATTCATCACCAGTTGCAGGATCAGGCTGTCACGCGTGCGCCCAAGCCCATAGAGCCAGCCGTTGATGGCGTAGAAACTAAGCGCTGCCGGTGCGCCGAGCAGGCGCATCGCGACGAACGCATGCGCGGCCCGGTCCATCGCGCTGCCGCCCGACAGCAGCGCGAAGACGGCAGGGACGAGGATCAGTTGCAGCGCGATGATGGCCCCGCCCAGCATCAGCCCTGCGACCAGCCCGCGCAGCAACAGGCGTTCGACTTCGCTTCCATCGCCCGCGCCGTGCGCCTGCGCGGTCAGCCCGGTCATGCCCATGCGCAGGAAACCGAAGCTCCAGAACAGCAGGTTGATGATGGCAACGCCCAGCGCCACGCCGGCGAGCGCTGCGGCGTCGCCGGTGCGACCGATGACGGCGGTGTCGACCAACCCGACCAGCGGCACAGTGACCTGGCCGAGCACTATCGGCCAGGCTTGCGCCAAGATCGATCGACGGGTGAGGGGCAGGGGCTGCATCCTATCCCCCTATCGCGCCGTATGCGAGGCGCAAGGGATGAACGGTCGCGCAACACGGCGCATTCCTTCGGTCCCGCAAAAAATAGGCGGCGGATGAACCGGCCATGTGCTGAACCGGTGTCCGCCGCCTGTAAAGGGGGTGTGCCCTGTTAAACGAACATGCCGCCGGAAACCTCCACCCGCTGGGCATTGATCCAGCGATTGGCGGGCGACAGCAGCGACGCGACTGCCTCTCCGATGTCATCGGGCATGCCGACCCGGCCGAGCGCAGTCTGCGCCGCGATCATGGCATTGAGGTCGGCATTGTCGCGTACCGCGCCGCCACCGAAGTCGGTTTCGATCGCGCCGGGTGCGACCGTGTTCACGGAAATCCCGCGCGCACCGAGTTCCTTTGCCATATAGCGGGTCAGCACCTCGATCGCGCCCTTGGCCGCAGCATAGGCGGCGTAGCCGGGGAGCGAAAAGCGGGCGAGGCCACTGGAAAAATTGAGGATGCGGCTACCGTCCGCCAACACCGGCAAAAGCGCCTGCGTCAGGAAGAACACGCCCTTCACATGGACGTCGAACAGATTGTCGAACTCAGCCTCGGTGGTTTCGGCAAAGGATTTATGGACGCCCATGCCGGCGTTGTTGACCAGCGCATTGATCGCATTCGCTCCCCACTTCTTGCCGATGGCGTCTTTCAGCGCGGCGATGAAGGCCGGGAAGGTCGCAGTTTCGCCGGTGTCGAGTTGCAGGGCAAGCGCGCTGCCGCCTTTTGCCTCGATCGCGGCGACGACATCGGCTGCCTCGGCGGCCTGGCTGCGATAGGTGAGGACGATGCCGGTGTCGGGCGATGCGAGCGCCAGCGCGCTGGCGCGGCCAAGGCCCCGGCTGCCGCCGGTGATCAATATGATGCGGGTGGGGGTGTCGGTCATGTCGGTCTCCAGATTGTGGCCTGACGCTAATTTAGGCATGGGGGCCGCGTCGCGATATGGCCGTCCGTCCAAATAAATTGCCCGATCCTATAAATTAGACGCGCAAAGTGCATCGGAATTTGCTGTTTTAGTCCGGAAAACTTATACGATCCGCCATGACGATGGAATTGCTCCTGAATCGCGCCGATGCGCTGCTGGCGCGACTGGACCCCGCACAGGGACTGGTCGAGCTGGATTTTCCGGGCGTCAGCCTGTTTCACGCGCGGTCGGATCTGGGGATCATGTCCAGCCTGTATCGCCCGCTGGTGTGCCTGGTGCTACGCGGGGGCAAGCAGCTGTTTCTGGCCGAAACGCATTATCATATCCGCGCGGGCGATTCGATCATCGTGGCGATGGACCTTCCGGTCGTTTCGCGCGTGGTGGAGGCGAGCGCGCAGGCTCCCTATCTCGCCTTCGCGATGGAGATCGACATGGCGCTGGTGCGCCAGATCGATGCGGAGATGACTGGCCTGGCTGGTGGCATGGGACGACCGGATGAGCGGGCGGTGGCGCTGTGTCATACCGATGCGGCGATGACCGACTGTGCGCTGCGGATGCTGGAAGTGATGGATCGACCGGACGCGCTGCCTCTGCTCGCCCCGGCGCTGAGGCGGGAAATGCACGTGTGGCTGCTGACCGGGCCGCAGGGACCGATGGTGCGGCGCCTTGCCATGCCCGACAGCGCCAGCGAGCGTATTGCGCGGGTGATCGCAGGGCTTGCCGTCGATCCCGCCCGCAACGTCACGATCGCGGAGCTGGCCGCCGTCGCCGGGATGAGCACGTCCGGTTTCCATGCCCATTTCCGCAAGCTGACCGGCATCAGCCCGTTGCAATATCAAAAGCGCCTTCGCCTGCTGGAGGCGCGCCGGCTGATGCTGGCCGAAAACCTGAATGCCGGGTCGGCGGCGCGGGCGGTGGGCTATGAAAGCCTGTCGCAGTTCAGCCGGGAGTACACGCGGACCTTCGGCGCGCCACCGCGACGGGATGTGACGGCGTTGAAGGCCGCCGCCTGAAGGTTCAGGCCAGCGCCGCCGCGCGCGCGTCAATCCTGGCCAAGTCATCGACGAAGCGCGCATATTCCGCCTCCCGATCGTCCCGCACGCGCAGCAGGAAGCTGGGGTGCACCGTCACCCATGTCTCGCCGCTTTCCGGCAGCGCATGGGCCGATCCGCGCAGAGAGGAGATGCTGGCCGCCTTTCCGAACAACGTGCGTACTGCCGTTGCACCCAGCGCCACGGTCAGGCGCGGGCGAATGAGCGCCAGTTCCTGCCCGATCCAGAAGCGGCAGGCGCTGATTTCTCCGGCATTGGGGCTGGCATGGATACGCCGCTTGCCTCGCTGCTCGAACTTGAAATGCTTGACCGCGTTGGTGACATGGCAGCGCGCCCGGTCGATGCCCGCGTCGGCAAGTGCGCGATCGAACAATTGCCCCGCCGGGCCGACAAAGGGTTCGCCGGCCAAGTCCTCCTGATCGCCGGGCTGTTCGCCGACGAAAAGTATATAGGGATCGAGCGGGCCTGCGCCGAACACCGTCTGCGTCGCGCAGCGATGCAGGTCGCATCGCGTGCAATGACGCGCCTCTTCCCGCAGGGCACGCCATGCCGCCAACGCATTGTCGCCTTGCAACGGTGTGCTGTCCCGATGCGCCTGTGATCGTTCCACCATCGCCACTTCCCGGTTTCGCGCGCCCGCCACCAGTTCGCGCACCAACGCGGTTTCGGGCATGTTGGCCCAATATTTCTTCGGCATCTCCTTCAGCATCGCCTTCACCTTCAGGCGGGCGGGATTGAAGATGGCCGCGTAATAGCGCTTCCACATGTCCTCCAGCGGATCGTCCTGCGGCGCATCGCTGCGGGTGGCGCCCGGCCCTTCCTTCAGCACCGCCCCATCCCAGTGCAGCGACCGTTCCGGTGTCAGGATCGACCAGCGCATGTTGGCGAAGCGCTCGACGAAGAAGGGGGCGGCGGCGCGGACGATATGATGATCAGGCTCGAACCACGCGATGAACCGGGTGGTATCTTCCGGCTCCTCGATCTCGCGGAAGCGGACGAATGCGTGCATCTTGTGCAAATCGCGGCGCACTGCCTTGGCCAGCGCATCGATCCGCCGCACCAGCGGGTCGGCCCGATCCTCCATCAGTGCGGGCCGGGACCCGACACGCAAAAGCAGGGCGTACAGCATGGCAAAGCGTTCAGGGTCACGGTGCAATATGGCTTTGCCCGCCAGCGACATGAAGCTGCGCGGCACGGAAAATGTCGCTTGCGCAGGGGGGGCGGGAAGGGGCGCGCTGCTCTGTTCAAACAGGCCGCCGGACCCCTCGCCCACGCACCAGTGTAGGTCCGATGCCGGAACATTCGCCAGCGCCAGCGCGCGTGCCGCGTCGCGCCAGCCGTCAAAATCATCCTCGTCCGCCAGCCGAACCGTCCGCATGGCCTATCAAGCCTCGAACAGCTCCAGCTGTTCCGCCTTCGGCTTCACCCAGGGCGAAAGATCGGCGCGGTCCGACAGCAAGGTCGGGCGCCAGTCGGCAGCGACGAGGAAGGGTCGCAGCTTGGCCAGCGATTGCGTCAGCCGCCCCACGTCCGCCAGGCGCAGGCGTCGATGCCGGCGTGACGAGAGGATGCGGTCGACGGCGCGCGTGCCCAGTCCAGGGACGCGCAGCAACGCCTCGCGCGGGGCGCGATTGACATCGACGGGAAACTCCTCCCGATGCTTCAGCGCGAACGCGAGCTTGGGATCGATGTCGAGCGGCAGCATGCCATGCGCGTCCGTCGCCTGCGCCACTTCGGCCGGGGAATAGCCATAAAAGCGCATCAGCCAGTCCGACTGGTAGAGTCGATGCTCGCGCATCAATGGTGGCCGCTTGAGCGGCAGCACGGCGCTGGCATCCGGAATGGGCGAGAAGGCGGAATAATAGACACGGCGCAGCGCGAAACGGTCGTAAAGAGTGCTGGCGCGCAGCACGATGGCGCTGTCATTGGCCTCGTCTGCGCCGACGATCATCTGCGTCGACTGGCCGGAGGGGGCAAAGCGCGGCGCCGACCGATAGCGCCGCCGCGCGTCCGCCGTGTCTTCGATCGCGCTTTTCATGCCACCCATTGCCCCCTCGATCCGGCCGCCGTCCTTTTCCGGGGCAAGGCGCTCCAGCCCCGCCTTCGTCGGCAACTCGACATTGATGGAGACGCGGTCGGCATGCAGCCCAGCCTTGCGGATCAGCTCCGGGTCAGCGTCGGGGATGGTTTTCAGGTGGATATACCCGCGGAAATCATGCTCCTCCCGAAGCAGGCGGGCGGCCTCCACGATCTGTTCCATGGTATAGTCCGACGAGCGGATGATGCCGGAGGACAGGAACAGCCCCTCGATATAGTTGCGCTTGTAAAAGGCGATGGTGAGGTCGGCAACTTCGCGCGCGGTGAAGCGGGCGCGGCGGACGTTCGAGCTTTTGCGGTTGATGCAATAATGGCAATCGAAAATGCAGCTGTTGGTCAGCAGGATTTTGAGCAGCGAGATGCACCGGCCATCGGGGGCGTAAGCATGGCAGATGCCCATGCCGCCATCCGTCGATCCTACGCCTTTGCCGCCCCGGCTGTCCCGCTTGACGGCACCCGATGATGCGCAACTGGCGTCATATTTGGCGGCGTCGGCGAGGATGGAGAGCTTTTCGGAGAGATCGAGACGGGACATATGTTCATATTATGTTCTTTTTGTCGCGCCGTCCACCCGTCCCATCGTTCATTGTTCTGCGATGGCTTGCCCTGCCGCATATCCGCTCGCCCAGGCCCACTGGAAATTATATCCGCCCAGCCACCCGGTCACATCCACCGCCTCGCCAATGGCATAAAGGCCGGGAACCTTGCGCGCTTCCATGGTGCGGGATGACAGGCCGTCGGTGGCGATGCCGCCCGCCGTCACTTCCGCCTTGGCGAAGCCCTCTGTCCCGTTGGGGGCGAATGGCCAGTCGGCAAGCGCGGCCTGCGCCTTCATTAATGCCGCATCGGGCAGGTTGCCCAGTTCGCGGTCCAGCCCCAGCCGCTCCGCCAGAGCCTCGGCCAGCCGGTCGGGCAGGAGAGCGCCCATCGCCGAGCGCATCCCCGCCTTTGGCCGCGTGCGCTTTTGCGTAATCAGCCAGTCGGGATCGGCATCGGGCAGGAAGTCGATGCCGATGATCTGGCCATGTTTCCAATAGGAGGAAATCTGCAGGATTGCGGGGCCGGACAGGCCGCGATGGGTGAACAAAGCGGCCTCGCGAAAACTGGTCTTGCCGCATCGCGCGACGACCGGTGCGGACACCCCGGAAAGTGATCGGAACAGGCTGTCTTCACCGCTGAGCGTCAGGGGCACCAGGGCGGGGCGCGGTTCGACCACTTTCAGCCCGAACTGCCGGGCCAGGCGATAGGCTGCGTCACTGGCGCCGATCTTGGGGATGGACGGTCCACCGGTCGCGATGACCAGTGCGGGGGCATGCATGCTGCGCGATCCGGTGCGGAGTTGAAACCGGCCATCGGCATGGCCGATCTCGTCCGGGGCATGGCCCAGCGCCGCCTCCACGCCGCCCATGCGGCATTCGGCGATCAGCATCTCGACGATCTGCCTCGCCGATCCGTCACAGAACAGCTGGCCAAGCGTCTTTTCGTGCCAGGCGATGCCATGGCGATCGACCAGCGCGATGAAATCTGCCGGCGTGTACCGGCTGAGCGCCGATTTCGCGAAATGCGGATTGGACGAGAGATAACGGTCGGGGGCAGTATGGATATTGGTGAAATTGCACCGCCCGCCGCCCGAAATCAGGATCTTGCGTCCCGGTTCGGTCCCGTGATCGATCAGCAGGACGCGTTTGCCGCCCTGTGCCGCGGTGGCGGCGCAGAACATGCCTGCGCCGCCAGCCCCTAGGATGATCGCGTCGTAGCTATCTGTCGCGTGCGTCATAGCCAGCCCTGTAGGCCCGCCAGCATCCAAAGGCCAAGAGCCAGAAACAGTAGCGCGGCACCGATCTGCAACGCGCGCATCGGCACCTTCCTGGACAACGCCTCTCCGAACAGGACGGCCGGTACATTGGCGATCATCATGCCCAGGGTCGTGCCGGCAGTGACGGCGAACACATTGTCGAACCGCGCGCCAAGCGCGACCGTCGCCACCTGCGTCTTGTCACCCATTTCGACCAGGAAGAAGGCGACCAGCGTGGTGACGAATACCCCGGCCTTGCTCGGAGCCTTCAGCGGGGCGTCTTCATCGATCTTGTCGGGGACCAGCGTCCATGCGGCCATGGCGATGAAGGAGAGAGCGACCGCATAGCGGAACCATTGGCTTTGCAGCAGCCCGGCGACCTGATGACCGACCAGCGCGGCCAGGAAATGGTTGACGACGGTCGCAAAGAAGATGCCGGCGATGATCGGCAGCGGCTTGCGAAAGCGGGTGGCGAGCAACATCGCCAGAAGCTGCGTCTTGTCGCCCATCTCGGCGAGCGCGACCAGCGCGGTGGAAGTTAGCAGTGCGTCCATGGGCATAAAGTCCGGGGCCGGGCGAGGGGATCGAAAACGCAATGCCACCACGCCCTCGCCCGGCCGGACAAGAGGCATGATGTCATTGGTCTCGTCGAAGGCAGGGCGGTGAAAGGGACGGGTCCCTGACAATCGTTCTGCATCCTGCATGCCATGGCGTCTCCGCCAATCATGTTGACATGCAGCCCGGCGAACGGGCGGCGCCCGATCGGTCCGGTCGGCTACTCCCCGGATGACGGCAGCGCTTTAACGCGGCCGCGAAGAAAAGGGAACCGGATAAAATCGTGGTAATTCGACCAAAGTAGCGATTTCACATAGGCCGCAATCGATTTAAATCCTGTGCATCCGGCGATTGGTCGACGCGCTTTCTCACTGTGGGGGTGAATGGCGATCCTGATTTACGGTAGCGAGGGCATGTGGGGTTGCATTCTCGTGGCGCACATTTCCTCGTGCGAACAGAGAGCCGCCGGCACTTCCGCATAGGTGCCGGCGGCTCTTTCTATTTGAGTTCGGCTGTAATTCCCTTGGCCGCGATCCTTGCCGCATGAACGAGCGCCGGGTGGCCCATGCCGCCCCGCGCCGACGACGACAGCCCCGTGAGCGTGATGATGGTGAAATCGGCAAGCATGTCGGCTTGATCGGGATGCTGCGTGGCGACATAATCGCGCACGACCTGTCGGCTTTCTGCGCGCAATCTTCGCGCCGTTTCGCACAATCTGGATTCGCCAGCATCGCGGGCCGCCTCCATCAACATGCAGCCGATCCCTTCGGCATCCCGTGCATAAAGCTCGGCCGCTGCGCCGAGCAGCGCGCCCAGCCCGTCCGCAACGCGAGCGTGCGCGGACAGGATCTGCTCCATGGGCAGGTCGTTGTCCGCGGCGTAGCGGCTCAATACCTGCTCGAACAGCGCCGCCTTGCTGCCGAAGGCGGCGTAAAAGCTCGGCGGATTGATGCCCAGCGCTTCGGTCAGCATGGCCATCGACACGGCGTCATATCCATGACGGTGGAACAATGTCTGGGCGGTGTCCAACGCCTGCTCCATGTCGAACCGGCGCGGGCGACCGCGCTTCGTATTTATTTTTGTATCAGCCACTACAAAATACCTTGACTACGCCTTTCCAGGATTTATGTAGCAACCATTACGTAAATATCAACCGACAGGACTCGGGAAGGAATTTTTGAGATGAGCGATTTCAGCGGAAAGAATGTCTTCGTCATCGGCGGCAGCCGGGGCATCGGCGCGGCGATCGTGCGGCGGCTGGCGCGCGATGGAGCGCAGGTCGCGTTCAGCTATGCCGGCTCCACCGACGCGGCACGCGCATTGGCAGGGGAAACCGGCGCCAGCGCGGTGCAGTCGGATGCTTCGGACAGGGACGCGGTTATCGCGACGGTGCGTGATGCGGGCGCGCTCGACGTACTGGTCGTCAACGCCGGTGCGCTGGTGCTGGGCGATCCGCTGACGCTCGACCCCGATGCGGTCGACCGGATGATCGACCTCAACGTGCGCGCGCCATATCACGCGGCGGTGGAGGCCGCGCGCCAGATGCGCGAGGGCGGGCGGATCATCGTCATCGGTTCGGTCAATGGCGACCGCATGCCGTTTGAGGGAGGCGCTGCCTATGCGCTCACCAAGTCGGCGGTGCAGGGCATGGTGCGCGGGCTTGCCCGGGATTTTGGCGGGCGTGGCATCACCGTCAACGCGGTGCAGCCCGGACCGACGGCCACCGACATGAACCCGGCGGACGGACCCATGAGCGATTTCATGCACGGCTTCATGGCGATCAAGCGGCATGTCCGCGCAGACGAAGTGGCGGGCATGGTCGCCTATCTCGCCGGTCCGGAGGCGGGCGCCGTGACCGGGGCGCTGCACACCATCGATGGCGGCTTCGGCGCCTGATCGCGGCACGATGCGTCATGCCCGGCCGGACGGCATCCACCGTCCGGTCGTGCATGACGCTGGACCACATCCTTCCGTTCGATTAGCGTGCGCTGACTGCCAGCAAGGTGGAGGCGGCATGAAGACGGTCGAAACGGATGCGGATGTGGCGGCATTCCTCGCCGACCTGCCAGAGGACAGGCGGGCCGATGCGCAGGCGCTGGTGACATTGTTTGCGGACGTGAGCGGCATGCCCGCGCGCATGTGGGGGCCGGCGATCATCGGGTTCGGGCGCTATCATTATCGCTACGACAGCGGGCGGGAAGGGGATATGTGCCGGATCGGCTTTTCCCCGCGCAAGGCCAATTTCGCGCTCTATCTGATCGGCCCGACCGATGAAGGGATGGCGGCGCTGCTGCCCCGCCTGGGCAAGCACAAGGCGGCGACATCCTGCCTTTACGTCGACAAGCTCGCAAAGGTCGACCTGGAAATCCTGCGAGAGATTGTAGCCCACGCATGGGCGGTGATGGCGCAGCGCCATCCCGACCCGTCAGCCTCTTAAGCGACGCTCCTCCTCGAACATATAGTCGCGGGTGATCGGTAATGCCCTGCGGTCGCGCACATATTGGATCTGATAATTGACCGTGCCGCCATATTCAAAGCCGGCGGCGGCTCCGGCCAGATAGAGCGTCCACATGCGGTAGAAGTTCGCGTCGTACAACGCCTCGATCTGCGCCTTCGCCTCGACCGCGCGGTCGTACCAGCGGCGCAGGGTCAGCGCATAATGCAGGCGCAGCGTTTCGATGTCGCTGGTGAGCAGGCGCGCGCCCTCGCTGGCCGTGGTGATTTCGGACAGCGCGGGCACATAGGCGCCGGGGAAGCTGTATTTGCGGGTAAAAGCGTCGGTCGGGTGTGGGCCGCCTATACGACCGATGGTGTGCAGCAGCATCACCCCGTCGCGCGTCAGCAGTTCCCGGCAGGTGCGGAAAAACTCGCCGTAAAATGGCGCGCCGACATGCTCGAACATGCCCACCGACACGATGCGATCGAACGGTGCGCCAAGTTTCGGACCCACATCGCGATAGTCGATCAGCTCAAACTTCACACTCTCCGACACGCCCGCCGCGGCCGCCCTTTCGCGGGCAATACGAAACTGGTCTTCGGACAGGGTGATGCCGGTCACGCGCACGCCGCAGCGCTCGTTCAGGTACAGCGCCATGCCACCCCAGCCACACCCGATGTCGAGCACATGCTGACCGGGTTTTAGATGCAGCTTGGCGGCGATATGCGCCTTTTTATCCGATTGCGCCTGTTCGATATCGTTCGCGGGATCGGTGAAATAGGCGCAGCTATATTGCCGGTCCCGGTCGAGGAACAGGTCGTACAGCCGGTCACCAAGGTCGTAATGGTGCGCGACGTTCTTCTTCGCCTGCGCGCGGTAATTCATGTGGTTGAAGCGCCGCGTGATCGCCTTGGCCGTGGCCTTGATCGGTCCCTTGCGTTTGGGACCCTTATCCTCCCAGGCGCTGTTCTGCTTGGCGAGCATGACGAGGTCCCAGACATCGCCCTTCTCGACGATGATGCGCCCTTCGATATAGGCTTCCGATAGCCCAAGCTGCGGGTGTCGCACGATGTCGCGCCCCACCCGCCCGTCGGTCAGGCGCAGCGTGACCTCCGGATAGCCCGGAGTCGGCGTTCCATGGGAATGTTGCGATCCATCCGCTTCGATGACGTTCAGGACGCCATGGCGGATCAGGCGATTTAGGGCAATGTTGAGCAACGACACGTTCGCTCAAACGCTCATGCTAAGCATCGGGTTCCATTCTCCAACGCGATTTCTTCCGGGATGGCGGGGGCCGACATCTGCATCGATCCGGTATCGATGAAACGCTGGTGCCATGAAAGCGCCTCGGCAGGAAGCGAGGGCGCATGCTGGCCATAGGCGCCGCGCCGGGAACGGGCATAATAATCGCGCAGGCCGTCGCGGTACATCGGATGGGCGCAGCGTTCGATGACCAGTTCCGCGCGCTGCTTCGGACTGAGGCCGCGCAGGTCGGCAAGCCCCTGTTCGGTAACCAGCACCGCCACATCCTGCATGATGTGATCGACATGCGCGACCTGGGGCACGATCGCCGAAATCGCGCCGCCCTTTGCCGTCGAAGGCGTCATGAACACGGAGATATAGGCGTTGCGGGCGAAGTCGCCCGATCCGCCGATGCCGTTCTGAATGCGCGAACCCATCACGCAGGTCGAGTTGATATTGCCGTAGATGTCGGCCTCGATCAGGCCGTTCATCGCGATGCAGCCCAGGCGGCGGATCAGTTCGGGATGGTTGCTGATTTCCTGCGGCCGCAGGATCATGCGACTGCGATAGCGGTTCATTTCCGCATTGATCCGATGCGCCGCGTCCGGGCTGAGCGAGAAGGACGTGGCCGATGCCATGCGCAGACGGCCGGAATCGATCAGGTCCAGCATCCCGTCCTGAATGACTTCGGTGAAGGCGGTCATGTCATGGAAGGGACCGTCGATCAGCCCCGTAAGCACGGCGTTGGCGATGTTTCCGACGCCCGATTGCAGCGGCAGAAGAGATGCGGGGAGGCGGCCCTTTGCCACCTCATGCCCCAGAAACTCCAGCAAGTGTCCGGCAATGGCGCGGGCATCGGCATCCGGCGGGGAAAAGGGCAGGTTGCGGTCGGGCGCGTCGGTTTCGACGACCGCGACGACCTTTGCGGGGTCGCAGCGCAATGTTGCCTGCCCGATCCGGTCGTCGGCGCGCAGCAACGGGATGGGGATGCGATAGGGCGGCAGCGCGGTGCCGTAATAGATGTCGTGCATCCCCTCCAGCGCGGGGTTCTGCCAGCGATTGACTTCCAGGATGATCTTGTCGGCGCGATCCAGCCAGGTCTTGTTGTTGCCGACCGAGGATGAAGGCACCAGGCTGCCGTCCGGGCGGATCGCCGTCACTTCGACGACGGCGACATCGAGCGGGCCGAGGAACCCCTCCCACGCCATCGGTGCCACCTGGCTGAGGTGCATGTCGAGATAGTCCATCTCGCCCCGATTGATGCGGTCGCGGGCGATGGGATCGGAATTATAGGGCAGGCGTAGTTCGATGCCGTTCGCCTTGGCCAGCGCGCCGTCCAGTTCGGGGCCGGTGGATGCGCCGGTCCATACCTTGACCCGCATGGGCCGCCCGGCGGCGTGTTCGCTTTCGATATGCGCCGCCAGCGCGGTCGGCACGGCCTTGGGATAGCCCGATCCGGTAAAGCCGCTCATGCCCACGGTCATGCCGTTGCGGATGATGGCGGCGGCGTCCTGTGCGGTGGTGATACGGCTTTGCAGGCCGGGATGCGCGATGCGGGATGTCATGATGAGAAGCCTCTCCTCCGGCGACGGGCGCTCAGCCCTGTCAGCAGCGGCGGCACCATTGATCCGTGCGGAAAATGTGGCAATAGGGATTCATCGAACAACATCTGTGCGAAATCCGTTCAAATGTCCGATCTGCTCCATTCGTTGCGCCTGTTCGTGTCGCTCAGCGATCAGCTGAATTTCTCGCGGGTGGCGCGCCAGCTGCATGTCAGCCACAGCACCATCGCGCGGCGCATGGACGAGTTGGAGGCGCATTTCGGCGCGCGCCTTTTCCTTCGCTCGACCCGGCGACTGTCGCTGACGCGCGAGGGGGAGCGGCTGCTCGATCATGCCCGCGCCATCGTCGGACAGTTGGACGAGGCGGAGACGGAACTGGGCAGCCCGCGCGCGGTGCGCGGACTGGTGCGGATCGGCGTGACCACCGCGCTGGGCCTGCATTATGCGGAGCGGGCGAGCGGGCTGCATGCGGCGCATCCCGGACTGACGCTGGAACTGGTGATCGGCGACTGGTTGCAGGGGCTGGGCGATGCCGGACTTGACCTCACCGTGCATGTCGGTGTGGCGGACGGGGCGGCGGGGGTTGTCGGACTGGGCAGCGTGCGCCGCCTGCTGGTCGCGTCGCCCGCCTATCTTGCCGAACATGGAGCGCCCGGCGATCCGGCCGCGCTGCGCGAACATCGGTGCATCACTTATCCCTATGGTACCGAACGGCCGTTCTGGGACGTTGACGGCATGCGTCTGCGCGTCGACGGACCGTTTCGCAGCAACAGCAGCGAAGCGGTGCATCGCGCCGTGCGCAGCGGCCTTGGCATCGCATTGCTGCCCGCGATTCAGGTTCGCGCGGACCTGGACAACGGCGTCCTGCAACCCGTCCTGCCCAATGCAGAAGTGGCGCCGGTGGAGATCGTGATGGCCCACCGCTTTTCGGGCGTGCGCCTGCCCAGCGCGGTGCGCGTGGTCAGGGATTTCCTGACAGACGCATTTCCGGGCGAAGATATGTCTCAAAGCCCGCCATACCATTCGTAACCCGCGACATCCTCCCAGAAGCCGCCCTTGCCGCCATTGATCCCGCGAAGGGACGACACCGCTTCGATGCCGGTCACATATTTGGGCTGCTTGTATCCCAGTTGCCGCTCGATCCGCATGCGCACCGGCGCACCATGGGCGACCTGAAGCGGCTTGTCGTTCATCGCCCAGGCCAGGATCGTCTGCGGGTGGAAGGCGTCGACGAGGTCGCAGCTTTCATAATAGACCTTTCCTCCGCCCATATCGTCGGCGCAGTGGAAGACGATGTAGCGGGCGGTATCGCGCAGGCCCGCCTGTTCCAGGATAAGTTTCAGCGGCACGCCGCGCCATTTGCCGATCGCGCTCCACCCCTCCACGCAGTCGTGCCGGGTGATCTGCTCGCGCTGCGGCATGGCGCGGATCTGCGGCATGGAAAGGGAGAGCGGGCGGTTGACCAGTCCCCCCACCTTCACCTGCCAGCGGGCGAACAGGTCGCTCGACATGTCGAGGTAGAAGGGGGTCTGGGGATAGCGGGTGCCATTCGCGCGGAATCGGGGCGACATGTCGGCCGGGCTGTATTCGCGGGCCAGCGCCTCGCGATTGATCAGCGCCCGCTGCGTCCAGCGGTGCATGTTGTCGGCGCTGAACAGGATCTTGCGGAAATCCTCGTTCGCGGACAGCCGGTCGCAACCGCTGAGCAAGGTCGCCGCGCCCGCGGCCATGCCGCCTACCAGCGCGCGCCGGGTGATGAGGGCGCTCATGCCGCCTCCCCCTTGGGCAGGCGGTAGCGTCCGGTGATCATCGATCGCACTTCGTTGAAGGGACCGGCGAGAACGACCATCACCATATGGACGAGGAAGAACGCCACCAGCGTCCAGGCGCAGATGAAATGGATCGACCGGGCCGACTGCCGCCCGCCGAACAGGTCGAGCAGCCATGGCGCGCCCGCGTCCCAGCCCGGCGACATGGTCAGGCCGGTCAGGATCATCAGCGGCAGCGCGATGAAGATCACGAAAATATAACTGCCCTTCTGCAGGACATTGTAACGCAGTGCCTCTGCCCCGGTCGGGAAGCGTAGCCGCATATGGTTCCAGATGTCGGCCGCGATGTGGCGCGGCGCAAGTTCCCCGCGCCGGAAAGCCAGATCGCGCCCGATATGGCGGTTCGCCAGGCTCCAGAGCATGTAGATGAGCAGGGCGAAGGCGAACAGCAGCGCGAAGGCAAGGTGCCAGCGACGGGCCAGGGCCAGGCTGTAATAGCTGGGCAAAGTCCATAGCGGGCCGAACCGATGCAGTTCCAGCCAGGGTTTGTCGAAGATCGCGCCATATTCGCCCCAATAGAGACGGGGATGCGCGTTGAAGATGCCAAGGCCGGAGCAGAACAGGACATAAAGGCACAGGGCGTTGGTCCAATGCCAGATGCGCGTGGAGAGCCGGTGGCGTCGCACCAGATCGCCGCCTGTCGGTTCATCCTTCATCTCAATTTGATCCATCTTGCCTGCCCCTTGCTGTAAGGTGGGTTCGAACGTGGGATCGTATTGGTTACGCCGCCCGCCGCTTCGTATTTTTGCGCGGGCGATGCCGTCTTATCGCGTGCGGCGGGCGCTTCGTCCACCGTGCAACGGTCGCTGATCGGCTGCAATATGTTGTTTGTCGACCGAAACGAAGCGTTGACGTCCTTGCCCCGTCATTCGTCGGCTTTGGGGTTGCGTTGCATGTGCGAACGGGTCTAAAGGCCGCGGCGCAGGGGAAAACAAAGAAGACTATCAGGGAAATACTGCGGAAATAATACAATCCGACACCGGATCATGAATCCTGCAACAGGGGCAGTATATATGCCGCTGGTGATGTGATCCCTGGTATCAATGACATAGAGGTAACTATGAATAAGACTGCGATTTTCGCAGCGATCGCTGCTGCGACCGTTGTTTCCACTCCGGCTTTTGCGCAGGAAGCGGCTCCCTTCACTGGTGCGCATGCTGAAGTGATTACCGGATATGACGCGATCGACACCAATAGCCCCGTCGGCACGCCCGATGGCGTGATCTATGGCTTTGGCGCCGGCTATGACTTCAACCTGCGCGGCGCGATCGTCGGCATCGAAGGCGAAGTCGCCGACAGCAGCACCAGCCGCACGATCGGCGGCACCAAGCTGGAAAGCGACCGCGACCTGTATGTCGGTGCGCGCTTCGGTGGCCTGATCACCCCGCGCGTTCTGGCTTATGTGAAGGCCGGTTACACCAACGCCCGCATCGAATCGCCGGGCTTCGGCGGATCGAACGGCGATGGCGTGCGCGTCGGCGCGGGCCTGGAATATCAGGTCGCCGGCAATCTGTTCGTGAAGGGCGAGTATCGCTATTCCAACTATGAAGCCGGCGTGGAACGTCATCAGGTCGTCGGCGGCCTGGGCGTCCGCTTCTGATCCATCGGGCTGATACGTTCAGCCTGACAAAGGGGCGGCGTTCCGTTTCGCGGATCGCCGCCCTTTTTCGTTCACGGCAATCGCACCGGAAAGGGCAGGGGTGCGAGATCCGGCGCGACCCATGCGCGGCGCGCGGCCGTGCCCATCACCAGAGCGCGCGTCCAATAGGTGAACAGCCAGTCGGTCCTGCCCAGCGGCCCGGCCATCAACGCTGCGTGGACGACATGAAGCGGCGCGGTGTGATCGCTGTTGGCCCAATGATCGCGGGTCGCGGCAATCGACGCCTGCGTGATCGTTTCATGATAGCCCGCATCGTCGCTGTTCACGCCGCCGACCGACTCATTGTATCGGCGGATCATGCCGGGCATGTCGGTTTCCGGCACCGCGTCCGGCTGACGCGCGACCAGATGCAGGCAGGCGGCGAAATGCGCGCCATGCGTCCATCGCGCCTTGTCCAGCGTGCACTGAACGAAGGCGGCGGTCAGCGCCGCGACCTCATCCTCACTGTCGAAAATATTCTTGCCCATTGCTTGGTCCCCACATCAGCCATAAGCCCGCACGAAAAAGATGACCGTCGTCACCGCCGTCACCAGCAGCGTCCAGATGCGGATCGCCACCGCCGGCAGGCTTCGGCCCAGCACACTGCCGGCATATCCCCCCGCCAGAGCGCCCGCCAGCATCGGCAGACACCATGTCCATGCCACCATGCCGATCGCGATGAACAACAGGGCAGCCGCCGCATTCGCCGTCGCCAGCATCAAGGTACGATGGCCGGCAATCTCGTGCGGGTCCAGCCCCGCCAGCAGGCCCCAGGCGGCCGCCATCATCAGACCGACCGCCCCCCCGAAATAGCCGCCGTAAATGCCGAGCAGGAACTGCACGACACACAGGGTGCGGATGCCGATATGGACGTGGCGGGCCAGCGCCTGAGAGGCGGCCTTGCCCCCGGCCAGCACGACCGTGGCCATCAACAGCAACCATGGAATGATCAGGTTGAACTGATGCGCGGGCGTGATCATCAGCAGGCACGCACCCACGCCGCCGCCGACGAAAGTGATGGCCGCCATCCACCCGACCGAAAGGCCGCCGACCGGATGCAGGCTGTGGCGATGCGGCCATGCCCCCATCATCGCGCCGGGCTGCAGCGCGACAATCGATGTCGCGTTCGCCAGCGTGGAGGGCACGCCGAACGCGATGAGGGCGGGCAATGTGGCAAAGGTCCCGCCGCCCGCCAGCGCGTTCATCGCGCCGCCCACGAAACCCGCGAGGACCGCCAGCGCCAGCAGTAACGGCGTCGCTTCAGCCAAGCGCGGCGAGCTTTTCTTCGGCCAGCCGGTCGAGTTCGGCCCGGCTTTTCTTTTCCGCCGCGGTCTTCAACTGGCCGCAGGCCGCCGCGATGTCGCGACCGCGCGGCGTGCGGACGGGGGCGGAAATGCCCGCTTCGAAGATGATATTGCTGAACGCGCGGATGCGATCGGGCGTCGAGCAGTCATAGGGCGCGCCCGGCCAGGGATTGAACGGGATCAGATTGACCTTCGCGGGCAGGCGATATTTGCGGATCAGGCGGACCAGTTCGCGCGCATCCTCGTCGCTGTCGTTCTTGTCTTTCAGCATCACATATTCGAATGTGATGCGCCGGGCGTTGTTGGCACCCGGATAGTCGGCGCAGGCCTGAAGCAGTTCCTCGATCCCGTATTTGCGGTTGATCGGCACGATTTCGTCGCGGATTTCCTTGGTCACGGCATGCAATGACACGGCAAGGTTGACGCCGATCTCGCTGCCCACGCGCGCCATCATGGGCACGACGCCGGACGTCGAAAGGGTGATGCGCCGTTTCGACAGGGCCAGCCCGTCGCCGTCCATCACTACCTTCAGCGCGTCGCGCACATTGTCGAAATTATAGAGCGGTTCGCCCATGCCCATCATCACGATGTTGGTCAGCAGGCGGCCGTCGCTGGTGTAATGGCCGGCGTCATCGTCAGCATCGTCGTCCTCGTCCGCGGCGTTGCTCGCCATGCTGCCCTTGGGCCATTCGCCCAGCGCATCGCGCGCCAGCATCACCTGACCCACGATTTCTCCCGGCGTCAGGTTGCGCACCAGCCGCATGGTGCCGGTGTGGCAGAAACGGCAGTTGAGCGTGCAGCCGACCTGGCTCGACACGCACAGCGTTCCCCGATCCGCATCGGGAATGAAGACCATTTCATAATCCTGGCCATCGTCCGACCGCAGCAGCCATTTGCGCGTGCCGTCGCTGGAAAGCTGCGCCTCCACCACCTGCGGCCGCCCGACCACGAAGCGTTCGGCCATCCATGCGCGCATGGGCTTGGCAAGGTCGGTCATCCGGTCGAAATCGGTTTCGCCCCGGTGATAGAGCCAGTGAAACAGCTGTTTGGAGCGCAGCTTCGCCTGCTTGGCGTCCAGCCCGGCCTGCTCCAGAAGGGCGCGGATACCCGAGCGGTCGAGGCCCAGCAGGTCGCTGCGCCCGTCGGCGCGCGGCGTCAATGCGCGGGGCACGGGCACAGGATCGATATGCCCCGCGATGGGCATCAGGGGATTGGCGGCTGTCTGCATGGTCGCGCCCAATACGGGATTCGGCGGGAATTTGCTAGGGGCGGGCGTGTGCCAATCAGCGGCCGGTACATCCCACCGCCGCGGCATCGATCGCCGTCGCCGCTCCGCGCAGGGGGTAGATGTCGGCGAAGGCGCCACGTGGGCCGGTGCTGGCGATGCTCATGCCCGGCGCATTGCGCAAGGCAGCGACGATTGCGGCGTCCATCGCGCGATCGCGCGCCCATGCGTCGGCACCGTTCACGATCAGGGCAAAGCGCTGTGCCCCGATGCTCAGCGTCACGCGGGCATTGCGCACGGGCGTGCGCGAAAGGCGGAAATGCGCCTGCCCCCGCACATTGGCGCGCGGCCAGTAGCCAAAGGAGGCAAAGGGCCGCCAACTGCCCCCGCGCGGCAGATTGTCCGGCTCTGCGATGGCGTAGCAGCGCAGCGGCGCGCGCGCGCTGGCAGGATCGCGAAACGCCCCCCAGCCTTCGAATATGCCAAGGGAATCGCGCGCATGGGCGGGCGTCGCGATCAGCGCAGCGGCCACCAGCAAGCATCGCGCATTAGTGCTCATACCGGTGCAACAGCGGATAATGGCGGGCTTGGCAACCCCGTCGATTGCTGGCCGGGCGAAATGAATCGCGCAGCAAGCCGTGCCAGTGTCCGGCGGCACTTGTCCCGGCCCGCTTTGTTGCTAAGGATTGCAGTAACTATCGGTGCGGTAGGGCCGATTTTGAGAATCGGGCGCCGTGTCCACATGACGATGAAATTTGAAGACGGGATCGGGGAATGAAGGCCACTGTCGAACGAGCGATTTTGTTGCGCAGCCTCAGCCATGTTCAGTCGGTGGTTGAACGGCGCAACACCATACCGATCCTGTCCAACGTCCTGATCGAAGCGACGGCGGACGGCGCCATTCGCCTGACCGCGACGGACCTTGACCTGCAGATCGTGGACAGCATCCAGGCGCAGGTGGAAACGCCCGGTGCCACCACAGTGTCGGCGCACACGCTGTTCGACATCGCACGCAAGCTGCCGGAGGGTAGCCAGGTGTCGCTGAGCGCTGCCGATGGCAAGATTCAGGTCGTGGCCGGACGCGCGCGGTTCAACCTCGCCAGCCTGCCGCGCGACGATTTCCCGATCATCGCGGAGGGCGACCTGCCGACCACGTTCGAACTGCCGGCTGAGACGCTGAAGCAGATCATCGACAAGACGCGCTTTGCGATTTCGACCGAGGAAACGCGCTATTATCTGAACGGCATTTTCTTCCACGTCACCGACGAGGATCTGAAGGCGGCGGCTACGGATGGCCATCGCCTCGCCCGGGTGACGGTGGCGCGGCCCGACGGGGCGCAGGGCATGCCCGACATCATCGTGCCGCGTAAGTGCATCGCCGAACTGCGCAAGCTGCTCGACGAGCTGGACGGCAATGTTCAGATCGACCTTTCGGCCAGCAAGATCCGCTTTGGCCTGGGCAGCGCGGTGCTGACCGGCAAGCTGATCGATGGCACCTTCCCCGATTACAGCCGCGTCATTCCGACCGCAAACGACAAGCTGCTCAAGATCGACCCGCGCAGCTTCGAAGAGGGCGTGGACCGTGTTGCCACCATCGCCACGGAAAAGACCCGCGCGGTGAAGATGGGCCTGGATCGCGACAAGATCACGCTGTCGGTCACCAGCCCGGAAAACGGCACGGCGGCTGAAGAGGTGCCAGGGGATTTCGCTGGCGAAGGTTTCGACATCGGCTTCAACGCCCGCTATCTGCTTGACATTCTGGGCCAGATCGACGGCGACATGGTGGAACTACATCTCGCCGACGCCGCCGCGCCGACACTGATCCGGGAAAATGACGACAGCCCGGCGCTCTATGTGCTGATGCCGATGCGCGTCTGATCGCAGGCGACGGGCGGGCGGTGTTTCAGCCCCCGCCGATCGCGGCGATCATCTCCGCAATCGACGTGAATTTTTCACGCGGAGCGCCGTCGCGGGCACGGGCCAGTTCCGCCTGCTCGATCTTCTGCCAGTCGCGGAAGGTCACAATGTCGATTTCCCGTTCCTCCAGCAGCCGGTCCAGCCCGGCGCGCCCCTCACGACCCGATCCTTCCCCGATGTCCTGCGCCATCAGATCGGCAATCGCATAACCATCCGGCCGATTGGTGCCGATCGTCCCGCTGGGGCCTCGCCGTGCCCAGCCCACGCAGTAGAGGCCCGGTGCCATGCGTCCATCCTCGCTGATGAAGCGGCCCGCCCGCTCGTCATAGGGGACGCCCGGAATGGGCGGCGTGCGATAGCCGATGCAGCTGACGACCAACCCGGCGGGGATTTCATATTGCTCGCCCGTGCCGCTGGCATTGCCATCGGGTGACAGTGCGGTGCGCTCGACGATCAGTCGCTCGGCACGCCCTTCCCCTTCGATAGCGACAGGCCGCGCGAAAAAATCGAACATGATGCGGATCGGCTTGTCTTCGGCATCGACCGCAGGCTCAGCGAAGCTGCGCAAATGGCCAACCGACTTGCGCTGACCCGGCTCCAGTACGGTATCCTCCGCCTCCGGGGGCAGATCGGCGGCCTCGACCAGCGGGATAGCGCGCGAGAGATGGCCCAGCTCGCCCAGTTCCTTGGGTGTCATCGCGATCTGATGGGGGCCACGCCGCCCCACGAGGGTGATCCGTCGCACGGCCGATGTGGTGAGGGCATCGAGCGCATCGGAAACGATGTCGCTGCCTTCGAATTCGTCGCGCGTTTTGGACAGGATGCGTGCGACGTCGAGCGCGACATTGCCATTGCCGATAACTGCCACGTTCTGAGCGTCCAGCGCTGGTGCCAGCGCCGCGTGGTCGGGATGTCCGTTATACCAGCCGACAAAGGCGGCGCTGCCTATGACGCCGGGCAAGTCTGCGCCCGGAATGTCCAGCGGTCGATCGTGTGGCGCTCCCGTCGCCAACACGACTGCGTCGTAAAGGCCGCGCAGATCGTCCATGCCAATGTCTTTCCCCACCCGCACATTGCCGACGAAGCGCACATTGTGACCCAGAGCGATCGCTTCATAGCGGCGCGACACGGCCTTGATCGACTGATGATCGGGGGCGACGCCGAAACGGATCAAGCCGTAGGGAACGGGCAGCGCGTCAAGAATGTCGATACGCACATCATCACCGAAAAGCTTCACGCAGGCTTCGGCCGTGTAATAACCTGCCGGGCCGGAGCCGATGATCGCGACATGACGCATGACGGCTAACCTCTCGCCTTTGTTTTGCCCCTGCCATGCTAATGCCGAACGCGATGCTAGCAAGCGTCGATCGGCTGGTTCGGGCAATCCATGACGTGACATGAAAAATTCGGCTCGACGCGCTGTCATGTAACGATTCCTAAAGCGGGGTTGAGGCAAGAGCCATGGTATGACCCTGAAGCGTCCGATCGAAGACGACACCGTCGAAGAAAAGCAGGCTGGCGTGCTGGTCGCGCTGGGGCTGGCTGATGCCGGCTATGATCGGCCGCCGACCTGGCTGGTGAATGCCGTCCGGGGCATTTGCGGCCAATGGCCGCTCGTCCTGTTCATGAAGCTGTGCGCGGGCGTCATGATTCTGCTTTCGCATCGTGCGCAATGGGGGGGGCTGCTCAGCCCGGTCCTGGGTTTTGCGCTGCTTTCCCTGCTGGTGGACATCGGCATATGGATGCTTCCCCGCAGCCGCCTGATCGCGCTGGCGCCGCATTGGCTGATGCTCGCGCTGCTGCCGCTTTCGGCCATTTCGGCGGGGAGTTTCGCATGGTGGGTCACGGGCCTTCCCGATATTGTCGCGGCACCCGAACTGGCAATGCTGCTATCGCTGGGTGGCGTCGTGTTGGTGGCGGTCGGCATTTTCGGCAGCCAACGCATATTGGGTGTCGCGTTCGGCACCGGGGTGGCTGCGGCCATTTGCGCGCGGCTGGATCAAGTCACGCTGCTGCCCGCGATTGCGACCTATCAACTGGCGTTGGGCTATGTCGCCGTGCGTCAGGCGCGCGCGGATCAACGCAGCCTGGTTGAGCGGCAGCTGGCCGACATCCGCAATGTCCGCGCCGAGCGGATGCTGAGCGAATATGAGGAATCGGGTCATGGCTGGTTCTGGGAGACCGATCGCAACGGCCGGCTGACCTATTTGTCCGAACAGATGGCGAGCAAGCTGTCGGGCGGGGCCGACCTGATCGGGCGGCCCTTTACCGATCTGATCGGTCCGGGTGAACCCAATCAGGGCGATGGCGGCCGCACACTGGGCTTTCACCTGACGGCGCGTTCTTCGTTCAGCGAGATCGCGGTGCGCGCCGCGCTGGCAAGGGACGAGCGCTGGTGGTCGATTTCCGGGCGACCGATCCTGAACGAATTCGGTCAATTCTTCGGTTTTCGCGGGTCGGGCACCGACCTTACCGAGATGCAGCGCAGTCGTGCCGAAGTCACGCGGCTGGCAGAATATGACTCGCTGACCGGCCTGTCCAACCGGATGCAGATGATGCGCACGCTGGAACAGGCCATCGTGGGCGTGGGCAAGCCGGGCGAATGCGCGCTGTTCCTGCTAGACCTCGATCGGTTCAAGAGCGTCAACGATACCATGGGTCACCCCGCCGGCGATGCTTTGTTGCGTCAGGTGGGGCAGCGCCTGCAGCGCGTCGTGGGTGAAAAGGGGCGTGTCGGCCGTCTGGGCGGAGACGAGTTCAAGGTCGTGTTGCCTGGCCAGCATGATCGCGCGGCACTCGCGGCGCTGGCCGACAGGATCATCGACACGCTATCCCAGCCCTATTCGGTCGAGGGAAGCCAGGTCGTGATCGGCGCGTCCATCGGCGTCGCCATTGCACCCGACGATGGCGTCACGACCGAGGCACTGATCCGCAACGCCGATCTGGCGCTCTATGCGGCAAAGGGCGACGGGCGCGGCGTCCATCGTTTCTACGCCCCCGCAATGCATGCCGATGCGGAAGACCGCAGGCAGCTGGAACAGGATCTGCGTGAGGCGCTGGCGACTGATGGCCTCCACCTGGAATATCAGCCGGTGGTCAGCGCGGCGACGGAGCGCGTCACGGGCTTTGAAGCGCTGCTGCGCTGGCGCCATCCGGTACGCGGCGCGATTTCGCCCGCGCTGTTCGTCCCAATTGCCGAGGATGCGGGCCTGATTTCGCAGATCGGCGACTGGGTGATGCGCACGGCCTGCGCCGATGCCGCCAAATGGCCCGGCGACGTCCGCGTCGCGGTCAACGTGTCGCCGATCCAATTCGCCAATGCCAGCCTACCCGGCACCATCGTCAACGCGCTCGCCAGTGCGGGCCTGGACGCCCAGCGGCTGGAGCTGGAAATCACTGAAAGCGTGTTCCTGAACGACGACGGCGTGACCGAAGCGATGTTCAAGAGTTTGAAGAATGTCGGCGTCCGGCTGGCGCTTGACGATTTCGGCACCGGATATTCCTCGCTCGGCTATCTGAAAAATGCGCCGTTCGACAAGATCAAGATCGACCAGAGCTTCGTGCGCGGCGCATCGATCAAGGGCAACCGCAACAGCGCGATCATCAAGTCGATCGTCAGCCTGGCCGAGGCGCTGGGCATGGACACGACAGCCGAAGGGGCGGAGACGCACGACGAGCTGGAGCTGATCCGTTCGCTGGGGTGCAGCCATATCCAGGGCTATATCTATGGCAAGCCGATGGTGGCGGAAGAGGCGCTGCGCCGGCTAAATGCCGATCAGGGCGGGGCGATGATGGCGAGCGGCTATCGCGCCAGCCGCGAACAGCGAAAGGCGATGTTCCGCACCATCGGCGTCGTTCATGGCGGCCATCGCTATCAGGCTCGCATCCGCAACGTGTCGGCTGGCGGCGCGCTGATCGAGGGGCTGTGGCATGTGCCCAATGGCACCCGCTTCCAGCTGGAACTGGCCGACGGCGTGTTGGTGAATGCTGAATCGCGCTGGTCGAGCGAGGACCGCATGGGCGTGGAATTCGACGGGCCGGTCGATGCCACGCTGTTCGGGGCAGCGGCCGGGGCGCTGCGTAAGGCAGGCTGAGCGGCCGGCGACGAACCTTGGCTGTGATCGCGGTCACTGCCCGCCAATGTTTGACAGGCTAGTGCAGGCAGCATAATTTCAAATCTGCGCGGAGGAACGGACGATCATGGGGATGGCGCTTGGGCGATGGTGGAGTGCGGTGCCGCTGATGGCACTGATGCTGCCCAATCCGGCTGCGGCTCAGTTCGGCCTTTTCAATGACATTACGCGCGGCGCGACCCGGTCGACCGATACCAACAGCAATGATGGCTGCAAGACCGAGGGTGGCAAGCGTGGCAAGGCCGTGCTCGGTTCCATTCTGGGCGGCGTCGCGAGCCGGACGGCGGGGCGGGCGGGGCTTGGCTATGTGCCGATGACGGAGTTCGCAGACACGCTGAGCGCTGCAATCGCCTGCAAGTTGAACGCCGACGAGCAGAAGCAGGCCGCCGATGCCACGCGGCAGGTGGTCGATGCCGAACGCGGCGGCACATCCAACTGGACCAGCACGACGCGTGAGAATGTATCGGGCAGTTCGACCGCCAGCAAGCCGACGCAGGTCGCGGGCGGCACCAAGTGCGTCACCGTTACCGACGTCGTGATCGTCGATGGTGAGGAGACGCGCGCGGAAAAGAAGATGTGCCGTGGTCCGGGTGAGTCGCGCTACGTGCTGCAGGCCTGATCGATGCGGCTGCGCGCGATCATGGCCGTGGCTGCCGCTTTTTCGCTGACCGCCGCGACCGCGCCCGCCGATCCCAAAGACCCGAAAAACCCGACCTGCCCGTTTAGCCCGAACTGGTCGACCAATCGCCAGATGCAATTCACGGTCAAGGTGATCGATGGCGCGCATGTACTGACGGGCGAAGGCGCGATCGACAACGGCCTGCTCCCCCGCTTGCAGCAGGCGTTGAAATCCGACCCGGACATTTCGGAAATCTGGCTGCGCTCGCCCGGCGGGATCGCGGCGGTCGGCAATGCCGCCGGCACCTTCATCCGCAAGAATTACCCGACTATGATCACCCGCATTCCGGCGGGTTGGACGTGCTTTTCGGCCTGCAACTTCATGTTCATGGGCGGGCGCGCCCGCATCGTCGATCCGGGCGGCGTGTTCATGGTTCACATGTTTACGCAGGTTGCCGACCGCGAAGGGGTGAAGGCGGATATTCAGGACGACCCCGACGGCGCGGTCGACATGATCGGGGAAATCGAGCAGGACGCAGCGCTGCTGGCCAGCGACGACAACGACTTCCTGATCCGCATGGGCATTTCCCGCAAGCTGCTGACCGAAATCATGTATCGGCAAAAGGCGCTGGAGGGCACAGGGGCGGACAAGTCCACCCGCCGCTGCCTGACGCAGGAAGAAATGACCCGCTACGGCGTGACCAACGCCAGCTGACAGCCGGAATCCTGTAAGGCGAAGGGTGCGGCGGGCCGGGGGTATGGCCCGCCGGTCGAGGTTCTATTTCAGATCCTCGACGGACACCCAGCCCTGTGTGCCGAAATTGTCGGTAACCTCGACGAACAGCCCTTCGCGCTTTCCCGTCGGTGTCAGGCTGGTCGTGGCGCGCAGCGCGCGCACGGTTGCCCCCTGCCGGGCGGGCTGGCCATACATCTGGGTGTCGATCGCGACGGTGTAGCCGGCGGTTGCCGCCGCCGCAGCCGGGGCTGGCGCGGCCGCCGGGACCGGTCGGGCGGCGGTCAGCGCCTCACCCTGCGTAACGACATTGTTGAATGCCTGCGCAAAGGCGTTCACGAGCAACTGGCCGTCGGCGGAACTGAGATAATTGCCATAGCCCTGCGTCGCAGCGCCCGCTGTATCCGCCCAGGCATTGCCCGCGCCGCCGAAGGTGACGATCGACTTGGCGGCCAACCCGGTGCCCGATGCGATCGTCTGGCCGTTGGCGGGCGACAGAATGCGCAGGCCCGCCGCCACCGTCTTCTTCTTGCCGCCAAGGCCGCCCATCATGCCCAACATGCCGCCCGCCAACGGCACGCGGCGCAGCATGCCGGTGCGCAGCACCGCCTCCGTCGCGGCCCCCTTCGCCGCCTCGATCGACTTGTCCACTTCCTCCCGGTCGCCGGCGACCGCGTTCACCAGAAAGTCGGCCGGTGCGCCGCCCATCTTGTCATAGGGCGTGAAGCATCCCGACTTGACGGCCATTGCCATGATCAGTTCGCGCGGCGAACCCAGGCCGAATTTCGTCCAGCCCTGCGCATCGCCATCGACGACCGCGATCGTGCCGATCGCCTTGTCGCAATGCGCCAGTTCTACGGGCGGCGCATCCTTCGCCTGCGCTGCACCGGCAATCCCCGCCACAGTCGTTGCGGCCAGCACCGCACCCCATTTCATCCTCGCCATCATGTTCTCTTGCCCCAAAGCCGATGTCCAAGCGTGTCGAGGCTAAAGCGCAGGGGAAAGGGCTGCCAATGACAAGGGCTGACAGGGCCGTGACAAATATTGTCATGCCCCTATGGAAGGTGCGACATGAGCGTGATCGAGATCATCGCGACGCTGCTGGGCGTCGCCAATATCCTGTTGCTGGTGCGGCGGAGCATCTGGAACTATCCCTTCGCGATTGCCATGGTGTCGCTCTACGCCTGGATCTTCTTTGGCGAGCGGCTCTACAGCGATACGCTGCTGCAAATCTTCTTCCTGATCCTCAACATCTATGGCTGGTTGAACTGGCGCCGCGCGCAGGATGATGCGGGACTGCCTGTGCGCTGGCTGGGCGGGAGCGGCTTTGCGCTATGGGCCGGCGTGGCGCTGGTGGCGACGGGGGCGTGGGGCTGGGCCATGCACCGCTATACCAATGCCGCCTATCCCTTTTGGGACGCCGCCGTCGCGATGTTCAGCGTGCTGGCGCAGTGGCTGCTCGCGCGCCGTTACATCGACAACTGGATCTGGTGGATCATCGTCGATTGCCTGGCCATGCCGCTTTACTGGGTCAAGAACCTGCATCTGACGGCCGCCCTCTACATGCTTTTCCTGCTGCTTTCGATGGCGGGGCTTGTGGAATGGGTACGCGCCCGTAAGGCGGCTGCATGATCCCTTCGGTTGTTCTGCATGGCCCGGAAAGCACGGGCAAATCGACGCTGGCCGCGCAACTCGCCGCGCATTACGGCACCATCTGGGTGCCCGAATATGGCCGCACCTATTGCGAGGCGCATGGCACCGATCTGGTGCCCGCCGATCTGATGGCGATCATGGAGGGGCATGTCGCGGCTGTCCGCGCCGCGATGCCCCAGGCCCAGGGCCTGCTGATTCAGGACACCGATCCGGTGATGACCGCCGCCTGGTCGCTGATGCTGTTCGGGCATCGTATGGAGGCGCTGGACGCATTCGCCGATGTCGGTGCGCTCTATCTGCTGATGGACATCGACCTGCCCTGGGTCGGCGATGAAGTGCGCATGTTTCCGGACCGGGGGGATCAACGGCGCTTCTTCGCAATTTGCCGAGCCGAGCTTGAGCGGCGTGCGCTGCCGTTCGTCACCATATCGGGCGACGGGGCGCAGCGCTTCGCTTCGGCCTGCGATGCGATCGACCGGGCTGGACTTGCGCCAAAACGCTGAGCCGCGCCGTCGTTTCCTCATCGCGAAGGGCGCATTATGTCGTCCATGGCCAAGCCCGATGACGATGACCTTTATCGCCGCGCCTGCGATCTGGTGCGCCAGCACGGCAGCGTGTCGGTCAGCTGGCTGCAGCGGCAGATGCGCGTTGGCCACGCGTCCGCCACGCGGCTGGTCGAACGGATGGCGGCGGAAGGCTGGCTCGGCGCCCGCCCGCTGATGCCCTGGGCAAGCGCCTTGCTTCCCATCGATCCGCCCGGCCTGATCCTGTCGCACAGCAACCTTGCTGGGGGGCGCGATTTTCCCGGCGATTGAACCCCTGCGCGCCTGATGACAGGCGGCTCGCGCGCTGCTATCGGCGCTGGCCATGACATCCCTAGCGCAAATCCGCAATTTTTCGATCATCGCCCATATCGACCATGGCAAGTCGACGCTGGCCGACCGGCTGATTCAGTTCACCGGCGGCCTGTCGGAGCGCGAAATGTCCGCGCAGGTGCTCGACAACATGGATATCGAGAAGGAGCGGGGCATTACCATCAAGGCGCAGACCGTGCGCCTGAACTATACGGCGAAGGACGGGCAGCTTTACGAGCTGAACCTGATGGACACGCCGGGCCATGTCGACTTCGCCTATGAAGTGAGCCGCAGCCTGGCGGCGTGCGAAGGCGCGCTGCTGGTCGTCGACGCCGCGCAGGGCGTGGAGGCGCAGACGCTGGCCAACGTCTATCAGTCGATCGAGCACGACCACGAGATCGTGCCGGTGCTCAACAAGATCGACCTGCCCGCCGCCGAGCCGGACAAGGTGCGCAAGGAGATCGAGGACATCATCGGCCTCGACGCATCCGAAGCGGTGCTGGCGTCGGCAAAGTCCGGCATCGGGATCGAGGAAGTCCTGGAAGCCGTTGTCGCCAAGATCCCCGCGCCCAAGGGTGATCGCGACGCCCCGCTGGAGGCGATGCTGGTGGACAGCTGGTACGACCCCTATCTGGGTGTCGTCATTCTGGTGCGCGTGATGAACGGCGTCATCAGGAAGGGGCTGCAGATCAAGTTCATGGCCGGCGGCACCGAGCATCTGATCGACCGCGTCGGCTGTTTCCGGCCGAAGATCGAGAATCTGCCCGAACTGGGGCCGGGCGAAATCGGCTTTATCACCGCGCAGATCAAGGAAATCACCCAGACGCGCGTCGGCGACACCATCACCACGGTGAAGAACCCGGCGAAGGCACCGCTGCCGGGGTTCAAGGAAGTGCAGCCGGTCGTGTTCTGCGGCCTGTTTCCGGTCGACGCCAATGATTTCGAAAAGCTGCGCGACAGCATTTCCAAGCTGCGCCTGAACGATGCCAGCTTCTCTTTCGAAATGGAGACGTCGGCGGCGCTCGGCTTCGGCTTCCGCTGCGGGTTCCTGGGGCTGCTGCATCTGGAGATTATTCAGGAACGGCTGACCCGCGAGTATGATCTCGACCTCATCACCACCGCGCCGTCGGTCGTCTATGACATGCACATGAAGGACGGGACGGTCCGCCATCTGCACAACCCGGCCGACATGCCCGATCCCAACCATATCGAGATGATCGAGGAGCCGTGGATCGAGGCGGTGATCTACTGCCCCGACGAATATCTCGGCTCCATCCTGAAGCTGTGCCAGGACCGGCGTGGCATTCAGAAGAACCTGACCTATGTCGGCGGGCGCGCGCAGGTGACCTATGAACTGCCGCTCAACGAAGTGGTGTTCGATTTCTACGATCGGCTGAAGTCGATTTCGCGCGGCTATGCCAGCTTCGACTATCACCAGATCGGCGCGCGCGAGGGCGATCTCGTCAAGATGAGCATCCTCGTCAACAACGAGCCGGTCGATGCGCTTTCGATGATCGTCCACCGCTCCGCCGCCGAAGCGCGCGGACGGCACATGTGCGAGCGGCTGAAGGATCTGATCCCCCGCCACCTGTTCAAGATCCCGATTCAGGCGGCGATCGGCGGCAAGGTGATCGCGCGCGAGACGATCGCCGCGATGCGCAAGGACGTCACGGCCAAATGCTACGGCGGCGACATCACCCGGAAGAAGAAGCTGCTGGAGAAGCAGAAGGAAGGCAAGAAGCGGATGCGCGAATATGGCAGCGTGCAGATCCCGCAGGAAGCCTTCATCGCGGCGCTGCGCATGGGTGACGAAAGCTGACCATCGGGGCGGCCATCGGTGCGATCGATGCCGGTTTTTTGATGACGGCGCTGGCGCTGGAACTGACGCCGGGCGTCAATATGACCTGGCTGGCGCTGCTGAGCGCGGCGCAGGGGCGGCGCGCCGGGCTGGCGGCGGTGGCCGGTATCGCGCTTGGCCTTGCTTTGCTCGGCCTTGCCGCTGGGGTGGGCGCCTCCACGATCCTGACACGCTATCCCTGGGTGCTGGCGGCCCTGCGGATCGTTGGCGTGGTCTATCTGCTATGGATGGCATGGGACGCATGGCCGCGACGGGGCGATGATCTGAGCAGCTTCGGCAGCCTGTCGGCGGGGTTCAGGCGCGGGTTGCTCACCAATCTGCTCAATGCCAAGTCGGCGCTGTTTTTCGTGACGGTATTGCCTGGCTTCGTGCATCCCGGCTTTGCCGTGCGACCGCAAATGGTCGGGCTGACCGTGGCCTATGTGACCATTGCCACGGCGGTGCATCTGGCCATTGTCGCGTTGGCGGGGCAGGCGCATCGCCTGCTCGCCGACCCGCGCGGCAGCAGGAGCATACGTATTGCCTTTGCCATCGCGTTGGTGGCGTTGGCGATCATGCTGGCATTACGCCAAGGTTGATCGGGAACAGGAGACGCGCATGACGAATGATGACGAGGACTATGTATTCGACGAAGCATCGGGCGAGTGGGTGCCCGCTTCGCAACTCGCCGCAGTCACCGCGCCGAGCGATGCGGTGGAGGTGCGCGACGCCGTCGGCAATCTGCTGGCGGATGGGGATCAGGTGACGCTGATCAAGGATCTGGTGGTCAAGGGTGCGGGCCAGACGCTGAAGCGCGGCACGCTGATCAAATCTATCCGGCTGACCGGCGACGCGCAGGAAATCGACTGCCGCTATGAAGGCATCAAGGGGCTGGTCCTGCGGGCGGAGTTCGTCAGGAAGCGGTGAACGACGTCGCCTTTTCGCAGCCACTCATTTTATGCAGCTGATGATAGGACATAGTGGCGTCGTCATACGTTAGGGCTTGTTGAAGTGTCGCAACCGTCCGATGGTTGCGCGACGGGCCTGATGTGCTGACGAGGAGGACGAGATGGATCGACGTGCGTTGCTCAAGACGTTGGGAGGCGCGACGATCGCCGCTCCGATGATGGCCGCTTCGGGCGGCGCTGCGGCCTGTGAGGCAAGCGCGATGGTCGCGGCGCGCAAGGGATCGGCGGTAGCGCAGGCCGATGGACCCACTGCGGCCATCCTCCTCTATCCCGGCTTCTCTGCTGTCGATGTCGCCAGCGCGCGGCAGATGCTGGAAAGCCATGGTGCGTCCAACGTGGTGTTGCTGAGCGCCGGTCCGCCGACCGCAGCGGTGCGCTCGGACATCGGCCTGGCGATCCAGCCTGACGCGGCAATGGAAGCGGCGGGCAAGGCGGATATGCTGTTCGTGCCCGGCGGCGCGGGCGCTCGCGCGGCGATGGCGCGGGCGGATGTCATGGCGTTTCTTTCGGGGCACGGTCGCGCTGCGCGCAAGGTCGCCGCGACGGGAGACGCCGCGCTGATGGTACGTAAGGCGGGCATCATCGGTGCGAAGATCGCCCGCGACGGCGAGGGCGGCAGCATCACCAGCGCGCTGTTCGCCTGAAGTCAGGCGCCGATAGCCGGGATTTCCGCGGTCCCCTTTGCGGTCGTGCGCGCCCGCGCCTATAGCAGCGCGCAGGGGCGATCCCGCCCGAATGAATGGAGACGATGATGGCAAGTGTCGATGGCCAGTGGGACACGGTAACCAAGACGCCGATGGGCGATCAGCAGGGCATTTTCACGGTCGTCAGCAGCGGTGACAGCTTCACCGGCAGCCAGTCCAGCCCGCTCGGCACGCTGGAGGTTCAGAATGGCAAGGTCGACGGCAATCGACTGACCTGGACCATGGAGATGTCGGTGCCTTTCCCGATGACGCTGGAGGGCAGCGCGACGGTGGACGGCGACAGCATCAGCGGCGAGATCCAGCTCGGCTCCTTCGGAGTCGCGCATATGTCGGGCAAGCGGGTCGGTTAAACGCCTCCGGGCTGTTCAGCGACTGGAAAAGGCCGGCGTCATCGCCGGCCTTCTCTTGTCGATCATGCGTGGCGCAGGTGCCCGCCGGTCGCGTGGATATGGTCGGCGCAGCAGGCACCCCGCGCGCCCTCCAGATAGGCGGCGCTGTGCCAGAACGGTTGCGCGCCCCGCGGCGGTGACTTCAGCCGGATATTATGAACCGCCGACAGTTTTTGCCCCGCAAAGGGCGCCATCAGGCTTTCGGGCGTGTGGACGCGGCCGTTGGCGATGACATGGCGGACATCCGCCGCCGCCTCGATCTTGCTTAGCGGATCGCCGCCGACGAGGATCATGTCGGCCAGCATCCCCGGCGCGATCCGGCCGACCGGCTCGTCCATGAATTCACCCGCATTGCGGGTCGCGGTTTGCAGCGCCTCTACCGGGGACAAGCCATAGCGGACCATCCCGCGCAGATTGAGGTGCAGGCTGATCGCCACCAGATCGATCGGCGCATCGGTGCCGGCGATCACCCGGCCACCCAGCGCCATGGTCTGCCGGATCTGGGTCACCTGCCGTTCCAATGATCCGTAGAAGCCGCTGCGATCGCCCTCACTCATTGCCTTCACCCGCGCCATCAGCTTGGCATATTCCCATGGTGGAAACAGCGTCTTGATGCGCGGGTCATTAGCCAGTGCGGGGTCTTCGCCCAGCAGGACGGAGGCGATAAACAAGGTCGGCGTGCGCCCGCCGCCCGCCGCAGCGAACAGGCCGTTCACATCCTTGTACCCGCCGCCCTGTGCCGTGATGGTGCGCGAATAGCCATAGCGGTTGGTCGCGCCCATATGCTCCATGCAGTCCATGCCGCTGTGGAGCGCGGGATAATGATAATGGGACGACAGGTGCATGCCCATGCGATGCGCCTGTTTCACCACATCGCGCTGAATGTCGTGGCGCATGCGCACATAGGTCTTGATCATGTCGTAATCGAGCGCCTGCGCCCTTGACAGTTCCAGCGCCATCTGTCCGGCTTCGGTGACGGGACGCATGAAGTTGTAGAAGATGCGCGAGCCGTCGATTGCCTCGCCGGTGGCATAATGGCGCGCGGCAATGCGGTGGCCGCCGTCGATCGCCTCTCGATCCTCCACCATGTGATAGGCAGGAGCGCCGGGCGAGCGGGTCGCCGTGATGCCCATGGCCAGCCAGATGCGGCCCATGCGGTCGCCATAATTATAGCCCTGCATCTGACGGTGCGTGTGCATATCGATCAGGCCGGGCATCAATGTCAGTTCCGGCGCATCGATACGCTGCGCGGCCGTGTCGCTGATGCTGCCCTTCGGCGCGATGGCGGCAATGCGATTGCCCTCCACCAGGACATCGACATCGCTCTTGGCAGTGTCCGCCATGCCGTCCCACATGCGGGCAGGGCGGATCAGCAGCTTGGTCCTGGGCTTGGCATTGGCCCAGCTGAGGCGGCAGGGAATCGTGCGCGGTGCGCCGCCGGTAATGGCGATCAGCCGCAGCTTGCCGTTCGACAGATAGAGGATCGACTTGGAATCCCCGCTCCAGCTCGGCGCGTCGGTGACTTCGTCGTTCAGCTTGCGCGGCGGGCCGGTAAACTGCCCCTTGGCGTCGACCGGCACAATCCAGAGCGTGCTGGCGAAGACATAGGCGAAATGTCCGCCATCGGGGGACCAGACCGGACCATCCAGCCCGCGCACGCCCAGCGATTTGCCCGGCGCGATCGCCGCATAGCTGCCCTTGCCGGTCGCGCGGTCGACGGTCAGGATCTCGCTCAATCCCTCGCGGTAGCGCGCGGAATAGGGCTTGAACGCGGCATAGGCGATGGTGGCGCCGTCCGGGCCGAAGCTTGGGCGGCCCGGTTCCCACAGCGGGCCGAAGACCTTCTGCACCGCGCCGGTCGCGACCTCGACGCTGTGCAGTGCCCCTTCCTGATCCAGAAAGGCGATCAACTTGCCGTCTGGCGACCATGCGGCGGAGACCGCGCCCTGATTGGGCAGGTTCGTCAACTGGCGCTCTTCACCGCTGGTCATATCACGCAGGTAGATGTCGAGCGTGCCGGCCCGGTCGCTGGAATAGGCCAGCCATTTGCCGTCCGGCGACCAGGCCGGATCGCATTTGTAATAGCCGTCGGCGACCAGCTTCGTCGGCTTTCCGCCGACAGGCATCAGGTAGAGGTCGTTGAGGGCGCCAAAGACGATGCTTTTGCCATCCGGTGAGAGCGCAGGCGCGACGATGCCGATGACGGGACGGGCGGCGGTGCTGTCGAAGTCGCGCTTCTTCTTCGCGTAATCGGGCTTGGTGACCGGAACAGCGGTGCTGAACGGCACGATGGAACCGGCGGCACCTGACATGCGGCGAATCTTCCCGCCCGCGCCGTAAACGAAGTCGTCCTTTCCAATCCAGGCCGGGCGGAAGGGGTAGAGATCCTCGCCCGCAACCACGTCCTTGCCTGCATGGACCAGCGTCACGCCTTTTCCATCGATTCGCGTGTAGGCGAGTGTGCCGTCCGGCGCGAAGCTGGGCGCGTGAAGTTCGGACGGACGGAAACGATCGGTTGAAGGCGGAACGCTGGCCGCCACGCTCGCTTCGCCACCAGCGAACGGCGCGAGCATGAGTTTCGTGCCGTCCGCGACATAGGCGATGCTTTTCCCGTCGGGCGACCAGCAGGGTTCGGAATCCTGCGAGCTGCCCTTCGAAAACACGGTCACCGCACCGGTCGCGACATCGAGCAGATGGATGGCGTAGCGCCCGTCGCTGCGGTCGCTGGAAAAGGCGATGGTCTTGCCATCGGGCGACCAGCGCGGCTCGCGATGGTCGAAGGTGCCGTCGGTATGCTGGCGCATCTCGCCGCCGTCCGCCGGGATCGACCAGAGATGGAAATTGCCGGTGCGGTAGGATTGAAAGACGATCCGGCTGCCGTCCGGGGACCAGTCGGGCTGTCCCAGATCGTCGAAATCGCCGGTCAGCCGTTTCGGGCTGCCGCCTGCCAGAGGCAGGGTCCACAAGATGCCGAGCAGGTCGAAGGCGATGTGCTTGCCATCCGGCGAGGCGGTGAAGGCGACATTGGTCAATTCGTCGATGTCGACCATCACTTCTTGACCCGCACCGGGCGCTTGCGCCCGGGCATCCCGTCCGCCCAGCGCCATCTGCCCGCTTGCCAGCAGACCAAGGCCGCCGGCCGCCATCAGTTCGCGCCGGTCGAGCATCGCCTTACCCGTCATAACCGTTTCCTTCGCCTAGTCGACGATCAGCGTCGCCATGCTGCCCACGATCAATGAACAATGGGGTGGGGAATGATCCGGCATGTGGGCAGCCGAACCATTCCCCGCAGCACGTCAGAAGGACAGGCCCAGACGCGCGTAGTAGAAGCCCCCGCTGACGCCGAAGGGCGAATATTGGTTGTAGAGCGAGAAACCGTTGCCTTGCAGCGCCGGAACCAGCTTTTCAGGATATTTGTTCAGCAGGTTGTTCGCGCCCACCGTCAGCTTGAAACCCTTGGTCAAATCCACGCCGACTTCGGCGTCCAGAATGATTTTCGGGCTGATGACGGCATCGAGCGACGGGGTTGTGGGATGCACCTGCGTCACCTTTCCGTAACGGGTGCCGCGCAGGTTGAAGGACACCGGACCGCTGTTCCACAGGATATTCGCGATGAACTTGTCGCGCGGTGTGCCCTTCGTGAAGTCGCCCTGCTTGGCGCGGCCGATCAACACCAGCCCCGAACTGGCGAGCACCGCCGGGACGGGATCGACATGGGTGAACACCGTCTTGTTGAAATTGGCCGACAGGCTGAACAATGCATTGCCCAGATCGCCCAGGTCCGCGCGATAGGTGCTGACGATATCCAGGCCACGGGTGCGGGTGTCGGCGGCGTTGGAGAAATAGAAGCCGCCGGCCGAGGACGTGATGCCAGCCGCTGCCAGCACGTTGCGCACCAGCGTTCCTTGCAGCGTTTCCGACAGCAGGATGCGGTCGCGAATCTTGATCTGATACGCATCGACCGTCAGGTTGAAGCCGGTGAACGGCGTCAGCACGATGCCGGCCGAATAGTTTGTCGACTTTTCGGGCTTCAACGGCTCGGCACCCAGAGCGATGGCGGCGGTCGAGTCAACAGGCAGGGCCGAGACCGGAAGCAGCACACCGCCCACATTGATGGTCGATGCGGACGAGTAATGCTGCTGCTGAAGCGTCGGCGCGCGGAAGCCCGTGCTGGCGGTTCCGCGAATGGCGAAACCCTTCACCGGCTCGATGCGGATCGATGCCTTGCCCGTGTCGGTCGTTCCGAAGTCGGAATAATCCTCATGGCGGCCGGCCAGCGCGACTTCCACCCCTTCCACGACCTTCTGTTCCAGGTTCAGATAGGCGCTCCAGTTGTCGCGGCTCCACTTGCCCGCAGAGGATAGCGGGAAGCCGGTGACGCCCTGCGACCCCGATGTACGCAATACCCTGGCATTCGGGCCAGTGGTCGAACGATAGCCCCCGTCGATGTAGGAGGCCGGCTCCCCCGCGCCGATAGCATAGCTGTTCCAGCGATATTCCGCGCCGAACGCGACGGACAACGCGTCGGCAAGGCCCAGGTCGAAATCCGTCTGGAAATCGAGATTGGTGGTCCATTCCTGCGACGTCACCTTCCCGATATAGAGGTTTGTCGGGCTGGCCGGGCCAAGCGAGGCGTTGACGACCGTCGTTTCGCGATAGCGCGCGCTGTTCTGCGCGTAGGTGGTGCTAAGGTCGTAATGCAGGCCGTCTGTCACGTCACCGCGAAGCCCCGCCGCGACCTGATAATCGCGATCGTAGATGTGCAGATGCGGGCTGTAGCCTTCAGGGAAAAGTTCCGGGATATTGTTCGGCGCATCCGGAAAGCGGAAAGTGAGCCAGGCGTCCGAATGGCGTTTTGACGCAGTCCCAAAGCTGTAGAACTCTGTCGTGTCACCGACCGGAATGGACAGGTCATAGGCGCCGTTTACGCCGGTGACTTGCGGCTGGCCGCCCTTGTTCACGCTGCTGCGGTCGACGGTCGCTTCGCGCGGATCGGGCGTGCCGCTGGCCGGGCCGGGATAGAGCGAGCCGAGCTTTGCGTAGAACTGGCCGGGATTGGGGCCGGAGCGATAGGTGCGCCCCTGAAGGAAGCCATCCACGGTGAAGTGAATATGGCCGCCGTCCAGAAAGTCGAAACCTTTGCTCAGCTGCATGCGGCCCTGTTCGCCGCCGCCATCGCCGGTCGCGCCCAGAAGCAGCTGTCCGCTGCCGCTATTGTCGTTCTTCAGGATGATGTTGATGACGCCGGCAATCGCGTCCGAACCATATTGGGCCGAAGCGCCATCGCGCAGCACTTCGATCCGTTCGATGGACGTGGACGGAATGAGGTCGAGGTCCGGCGGGCTCTGTCCGTTCTGCGTCGTGCCGTTGATGAAGAGCGTCGCCGTATTGTGCCGGCGCTTGCCGTTGACCAGCACCAGCAGCTGATCGCCGGCCAGGCCGCGCAGGGAGAGTGTCTTGACGGCGAAGCTGGCGCCCGCGCCGCTGTTCGAAACGTTGATCGACGGGACCAGCGTGCCCAGCAGATCGCGAACCGACTGCTTGCCGCTGCTTTCCAGGTCCTTGGCACCCAGCACGTCGATCGGTGCCAGGCTTTCGGCGACCGTGCGATTGGTCGCCCGGGTGCCCGTCACGATGATGGCCTCCGGCGCCTCGGCATTGCTCGCCTGCGGCGCGGCGGCTGCAGCTGCGGCCAGCAGGGCGTTGCTGGTCAGCGACGACGCATCGGCCAGTTGTGTGCCGCGCGGACTGGTCCGGTCGCCGCGCAATATGCTGGGCGGTGCGATCGCAATGGTCCGTTCCCCTGTCACCGACAGGCGCAGCGGCGTCCCGGCGATCAACTGGGTCAATGCGGCCTCGGTAGACAGCCATCCCCGTACCTGGCGCGCCTTGTACTGCGTCACCGCATCATAAGGGAACAGGATGCGCAGCCCCGATTGGCGCGAGAGCACCATCAGCGCGCCGCTCAAGCCCTGCGAAGGAATATCGAAGCTATGTCGCTCGGCCAGCGGCGAGCGTGTCGCTGCATATGCGAAATCAGGCGACAGAGTCGCCGTCGCCATCGTCGTACCAAGAAGTAATGCTGCTAGTGCTGTTCGCATGTGACGTCCCCCGATCGCATGACAAAAAATCAACCCTCACCCAAGAAAGACGGACGCTTTGCGGGAATCCGCCATCGGTGCAGAAAAAATCCGTGGACTTCGGCAAAGTGCGTTCCGATGGTGCATCAGTGCATGTTGCATGTGCGATAGAATGCGCGCCTGCTATAGCGTGAGGCAGGTCGTCGGGTGGAGGGTTTTGGGTTTCCGAACGTCATTGATGGCAGTGACGGGCGATGCGTGGGGATCGGGCCGTCCGGGAGGGTGGAACGAAGGATGACCGGGGAACTGACACAATATGCCGCGCCATTGGTTGCCTTGCTTGCGGCTGGGCTGCTGGCGGGCTTTGCCGCGGGGATTTTCGGGATCGGCGGGGGATTTGTCGTCGTGCCGGCGCTGTTTCTGGTCCTGCCGCTGCTGGGCGGTGAAAAGGCGCAATATGCGCATGTCGCCATCGGCACCTCGGCTGCGACCATCATCATCACGTCTATCCGTTCGCTGCGATCCCATGCCCGTCGCGGAGCGGTGGATTTCGATATTCTGCGGCAATGGGCACCCTGGGTCGTGATGGGGGACGGGGTAGGCGTCGTGCTGGCCGGCCATGTCGACGGGCGCATATTGACGATGATCTTCGCCATCGGCGTGTTCCTGATGAGCCTGAATTTCCTGCTTCCCCGCCTTGGCGACCGCAAGCTGTCCGACGAGATGCCGTCCGGTCTGCTGCGCGTGGGGATCGCCGGCGGACTTGGTGCCTTTTCGGCGCTGCTTGGTATCGGCGGCGGGACGATCGCGATCATGGTGATGACCTTGTGCGGGCGGAGCATCCACCGCGCCATCGCCACTGCCTCGGGCATAGGCACGCTGATCGCGGTGCCGGCGACCATCGGCTTTGCCATTATTGGCCTGGGCGAGAAGGGGTTGCCATGGGGGTCGTTGGGTTTCGTCAACGTGCCGGCGGCGATCTCGGTCGCGTCGATGTCGATCCTGACCGCGCCGCTAGGCGTTGCGGCGGCCCACAGCCTTCAACCCGCTTTGCTCAAGCGGGTGTTCGGAATCTATCTGGTGATCATCGCCGGTGTGATGTTGAAAAACGCGCTGAAAATGCCGTGAATGGCTCGGCGCGCCGTTGCGATGTAGCGGCGCGCACCATGCGCAGCATATCGATCATGGTTGGCGCGATCAGTTCGTCTGGTCGGATGCCGGTCCGGGCGTAATATCGTCGCGGTAGATCAGCATGACGCCACCATCGGCATCAGTCACCGCCTTGATCGGCAGGCTGAGTTCCAGCGCCGTCAGAAACTCCTGCGATTCGTCGGTGCTGAAACGACCGCCGATGCGCAGAGAGGCGATCCGCTGATCGCCGATCACGATGGGATGCGCGCGGTAGCGGTTGAATTCCTCCACCGCCTGAACCACCGACTCGCCCGTCAGTTCGATGACATGGGTGCGCCATGCCACCCGCTGCCCCACTTCGGCCTCCGCCAGGGTGGCGAGAGCGACGGACTTGGCGCGGATGAAGGCCCCTTCGCCCGCCGGCACCTTGTGCAGCGCCGTGTCCCCGCTGGTACGTACCCCCACCAGCCCGTCAGTCACGGTCAGCTCGACCAGCTGATCGCGACGCCGCAGGTTGAATGCGGTGCCCAGCGCACGAACAACGGCATTGCCGATCGCCACGTCAAACGGGCGCGCGGGATCATGGGCCACATCGAAATAGGCTTCACCCCGTAACAGGGTCAGCCGCCGGCGATCGGCGGTATAATCGACCCGCACCGCACTGTTGGTATTGAGATGAAGTGCGGAACCATCCGCCAGGCGGATGTCGCGTGTCTCACCCACTCCGGTTTCATGGTAGTTGCGGCCAGTCAGCCAGGATCCAATTGACACCACGCCAACGGCCGAAGCCGCCAGCAGCCCGCCCACCAGGAAGCGGCGTCGCGTCGGGGTCGCTGGATCGAGCGGGTCGTTCGCAGATTCTTCCCTAGCGGCTGGGACAGAATATTCGTGCTGGACGCAACCCTTCAGTCGGGCCGTTTCCTCCCATGCCGCCTCCGCACGAGCAAACGCGACGGCGTGGTGCGGGCTTTCGTCGATCCAGGCGAGGATGCGCGCCCGGCTGTCGGCATCGGCATCGTCATGAAGCGCTATGACGAACAGGGCGGCCTGTTCCTCGATCTCCTCGCGCGTCCTGTCGTTCCGAGCGCTCACGCCCCATGTCCTCTTGTTCCGCGAGCGCCCCCATAAACAGTCGCACCGCCTTACCCAAATGCTTTTCAACAGTAGAGACGGATAGCTCCATTTCCTCCGCTATTTCGCCAAGCGATTTCTGATATATCCGCTTGAGAATAAAGGCGCGGCGGGGTTGCGGCGGCAGCTGATCGAGCACGCCCTGCAGACGACGAAGCTGGTCGCGGGCGCACAGTTGCGATTCCAGATCCTGCCCAGACTGCAGCAGCTCTATCTCGGTAATGGTTTCGAAGGAGACAATCCGCTCGCGGCGAGCGAGGTCGATAATCAGGTTGCGCGCGACAGTGTAGAGATACTGGCGACCGCGCTCAACGTCCTGCCAGTTGGGATTGGAATAGGCGCGGGCAAGAACCTCCGCCACCAGATCGTCCAGATCGTTGGGGTCGCCCGACAGTCGCCGCAATCGCGCCCGTAGCGCCGATTGATGCGGTAATATGATCGTTTTAAACCAGTCCAGCTTCGTGTGGACGTCGACCATTGGCGCTTCCCCCTGCAAGCGCCTTTCTGGACCTCTCCTGATTCCGTTTTGAGGAAGCTTTCATGCTTTGGCCGCCCTGTCCATGGGCGGGCGCGGAAAATGTGAAGTTTTGGTGAAAAAAATGCGCCCGGACGGTGACGGACCGTCCGGGCGTTGCCGATCAGCCGTGCGATCGGGTCATTCGTAGCGCAGCGCCTGGATCGGATTGGCGCGGGCCACCCGCACGCTGTGCATCGCGATGGTGCCGATGGCGATCGCGAGCGCCACCACGCCTGCACCCACAAAGGGAATTGGCGTCAGGGCGATCCGCGTGTCGAAGTTGTTCAGCCAGTCGCGCATCACCCACCATGCCACCGGCCAGGCGATCAGGTTGGCGATCAGCACCGGGCGGCTGAATTGCCAGACGAGCAACTGGACAATCCGCCCGGTGCTGGCGCCCAGCACCTTGCGGATGCCGATCTCCTTCGTCCGGCGCTCGGCCGTGAAGGCGGCGAGGCCAAACAGGCCGAGGCAACCGATGACGATGGCGAGCGCGGCAAAGCCGGCGAACAATTGCGCGCGGGCGGCCTCCGCCTTGTACAGGTCGCCGACGATCTCTTCGGTAAACTTCGCTTCAAAGGGAACCTGCGGGGCAAGACGGCGCCACACCTGCTCCACGCGCGCCCGCACGGTCGCCGGATCGCCATTGTAGCGCACCTCCATCACTTCATGGCTGAAGCGGTGCATGACGAACATGATCGCGTCCATCGGTTCGCGGATCGAGCGGAAACGCGCGTCGCCAACGACGCCGATGATGGTGACAGGCAACTGCCCGCCATAGCGGTCGTCATAGCTTAGCTTCACCTGCTTGCCGACCGCGTCCTGCGGGCTGGCAAAGCCCAGACGCTTCACCGCCAGTTCGCTCAGCACCACATTGGCCCCACGCGCGACCAGTGCCCGCTCGGCGATTGGATCTTCCGGAAACGGCGTGGTCATGTCGTCCATCGCCTGCTTCTCATCGAAGGTGCGGCCCGCAATCGTCTTCATGCCCATGGCGTTGAAGAAACCGGCGTCGACATTGTAATTGCCCAGCATCACCGGGCTGTTACGCCCCGGCACCAGCACGGCGTTGTTCCGGTTGCTTTGCGTCGCGACGCCGATGCCGGAGCGGCCGACGGCGCTGACCCCGTCGATCCGGGCGATTTCCCGCGCGATGGTTTCGTTGACGTTGAACAGCTGGCGGCGGCCGACATTGTCGACCTGCATCAATCCGTCGCGCTTGAAGCCGGGATCGACGGTGCGGGCGTAGATCGTCTGGCCATAGATGATGGCGGTGCAGGCCATCAGCCCGATCGACACCGCGAACTGGGCGACGACCAGAATGTTGCGCAGGCGACCCGAACCATGGGCATCGGCGGCGGACTTGTTCGCCTTCAGCACGCGGGCGGGCTGGAAGCGCGAGAGATAGAAAGCGGGATAGAGGCCGCCCGCCACGCCGACCAGCAAGACCAGCAGGACGACGGGCAGGATGACGCCGCCCGCGCCGAAATAATGCAGGTCGAGCGTCGTGTCGAGGAAGTGCGCGAACAGCGGCAACGTCAGTTCGACCAGCGCCAGCGCGATCAGCATGGCGATAGCCGCCATCAGCACCGATTCGCCCAGGAACTGAACGACAAGCTGACGACGGCTGGCCCCCAGCACCTTGCGCAGCGCCACTTCGCGGGCACGCTGGCTGGCCCGCGCCGTCGCCAGATTGGTGAAATTGATGCATGCCATGCTCAGGATCAGCAGCGCGATGACGGCGAAGGTAGCAATCGACTGTCGCGTGTTGCCCGGCGTCATCGCCGCCCGCTGAGCAAAGCCCAGATGTACGTCACGCACATTGACCAGCGCGAATTCGGCCATGTCGGCCTGATTGATCACGCGTTCGCCAAAGCGTTCATCGGGAATGTTCCGCTTTTCCCAGGCGTGCAACTGGCTGTTGATGCTGTCGGGGTCGGTGCCTGGTCGCAGCCGCAGATAGACATAGCCCGATTGCCAGCCCCAGTTCGTCAGGAAGTCGGGCTGGTCGGCGAAATAGGCGGAAGGATCGTAGCGGGCGAGGAAGTTCGCCTTGAAATGCGAGTTTTTCGGCATGTCTTTCACGACGCCGGTGATGCGGTAATCCCACTCCTTGCCATTGCCCACGATCGTCAGCGTCTGGTTCATCGCCGTCTGGGCAGAGCCAAACTGCTTCACCGCCTCGCTTTCGCTCAGCACGATGTTGCCGGGGCGGGACAGCGCCGTTGCGGGATTGCCCGCGACATAGGGGAATTTCAGAATGTCGGTGATTGGTCCGTCGACATAATAGAAATTGTCGGTCGATTCCGCCTGTCCCTGCTTCAGCAGGATCGGACCGGCGCTGCCGACATAGACCGCTTGCTCGACCTGCGGGAAATCTTTCTGCAGGCGACCCTTGGTGACATAGGCCGCCATTTGCAGATTGTTAGTGTCTCCGGTGTCGGGATCGGTGTAGTAGGTCTGGAACTGATAGGCGTTTTCGGCGCCCGGCAGGTCGCGGTCGAACCCGGTTTCATAGCGGACGAATACCAGGATCAGCAGGCATGCCGCCATGCCGATCGCCAGGCCCGCGATGTTGATGGCGGCATAGACCCGGTTCTTCATCAGCGACCGGATGCCCACCGTCAGATAATTGCGCCACATCGGCCTTCCCCTTCTTCTGTCCATGGGCGGCATCAGGCCGCGCGGCGGCGTTCCACCAGGATGCGGCCGTCCAGCATGTTGACGACGCGGCTGGCATAGTCGGCATGGGCGGGCGAGTGGGTGACCATGATGATCGTCGATCCTTCCGCATTCAGCGTCTGAAGCATCTTCATCACTTCCTCGCCATGGGCGGTGTCGAGGTTGCCGGTCGGTTCGTCGGCCAGGATCAGCTTGGGCTGGGCAACGAGCGCGCGGGCGACGGCCACGCGCTGCTGCTGGCCGCCGGAAAGCTGGCTGGGCTTGTGGCGCGCGCGATGGGCGATGCCTACGCGATCCATCACCGCGTCCACCCGCCGCTTGCGTTCGGATGCCGCAATGTCGTGATAGAGCAGGGCAAGCTCGATATTCTCTTCGACCGACAATTCGTCGATCAGATTGAAGCTCTGGAAAATGAAGCCGAGATTGCGTTTGCGAAGGTCTGCCAGCTGGGCCTCGGACCGGCCGGCGACTTCGTGCCCATCGAATTCATAAGAGCCGCCCGACGGGCTATCGAGCATGCCGATGATGTTCAGCAATGTCGATTTGCCGCAACCCGACGGCCCCATGATGGCGACGAACTCGCCGCTTTCGACCACAAGGTCGATGCCGCTCAGCGCCGTGGTTTCGACAAGATCGGTGCGATAGACGCGGGAAAGATCGCGCATGTGGAGCATGGGGGTTCCTTTCACTTGGATGCGGTGGAGAAGGATAGCCGGTCCTTGTCCGTAAAACCGGCATAGGGGGAGGTGAGGACGAGTTCGCCGGGATCGAGCCCTTCGACGACCTCGATGAAATCGGCGTTGCGGCGGCCAAGGCGCACCGGGCGCTTGACGGCGCTTGAACGATCGGGGCTGACCACGAAGACCCATGCGCCGCCGGTGTCGTTGTAGAATGCGCCGTTGGGCAGCAAGCGCGCCGGGGCGGGATCGCCCAGCGTCAGCTTTGCCTGAAGCGTCTGTCCCCGCTGGATGCCGGTCGGCTCGCCGTCGATGAATTGCAGGTCGACGTCGAACCCGCCGTTCCGCACGGTCGGATAGATTTTCGCGACGCGCAGCTTGTACGCCTTGCCGTTCCAGTCGACCGTCGCGGTCTGTCCGACGGCGACGCGGCCCAGATAATATTCGTCGACCGTCGCCATCAGCTTGTTGCGGCCGGGGCTGTCGATCTGGCCCATGCGTTCGCCGCGTCCGAGCGACTGGCCGACCTGGATCGAGAAAGCGGACAGAGTGCCCGACACCGGCGCGCGCAGGTTCAGCGCGTCCAGATTGGCGCGCGCCAGCGAAAGGCTGGATTCCATCGAAGCTGCGGACGCGCGCAGTTGCGACAGCTGGTTGGTTTGCAGGCGCTCGTTGGTGGCGCGGGTATGACGGACCACCGACATGCGGCTTTTCTGATAGGACAGATCATCGCGCGTGTCGGCAAACTGGCGACCGGCAACGAAGCCGCGCTGCGCAAGTGGCGCTTCGCGATCATATTGGCGCTGCGCCTTGCGCAGGGCGAGATCGGCCTCAAGCTCGCTGCGTTCGTCGGCCGCGCGGGTTTGCGCCAGCGCCAGTTCCTGGCTGCGCATAGAATTGATCTGCTGGGTCACCTCGGTCTGGCGGGCGAGGACGGACAGTTGCAACTCGGCGTTCGACAAGCGCGCGAGCAGCTGCCCTTTCTGAACGGTCGCGCCGTCTTCGACCAGCACTTCCTCGACCCGGCCGCCCTCGATCGAATCGATATAGACAGTGACCAGCGGCGTGACGCGGGCGCGTAGCGGCATGAAATCTTCAAAGGTTCCGCGCTTGACTTGCGAAATGGAAAGGCGGCTGGTTTCGAGCGTCTGGCTGCTGCCGGCGGGCATGAACTGGTAGAAAAGGCCGGCGGCCATGACCATGGCGGCCGCTCCGATCGCGATCTTGGCGCGAAGAGTGATGCCGCGCTTCTCGATCACCCGGTCCATTGCGCCGCCGGTGATCGGGGACTGTTCGGTCTTTGGCATGGCAACTACGCTCATAGCTTCCTCACTGTTCGATAACGGACATTCACTTTGTCCATTATCGGACGTTTTCTCTGCCTCTCGGGGGTGGTTACTGGCGCAGCAGAACAGTCGCCTGACGGCTGGTGTCGGCATGCGCGTTGTCGACGGCGGTCGGCAGAATGGCCAGAAAACCAAGGAAAATCGTGAAGAGCAGCGTCGCCCGGACCGGGGTGGCCGCCTTGTGCGTAGGGTGGAACATGGCTTGTCTCCTCTAAAGCAGCGATGGCCGCTGCCTTGATTGTCGCAACCCCCGTGCCAAATGCGTGAAAATCCCGAATTTCCACCGCCGACACGTCATTTGTCGAAAGCCGCAGGCATTTGGCACGCAAATTGATTGTGCGAATTCGGACAGCTTCTGTACGAAAATGAGCGCAATGCCCGAAACACGATCTTCATCCACCCGCTTCGATACGTGCGTTGTCGTCGACGACGACCAGGATATATTGCTGGCGGCGCGATTGGCGTTGCGCGGATTGTTCCGGGATGTGCGGACCTTCGCTGATCCGGCCGAGGCCTTTGTCCTGCTCGCGCAAGAGACTCCCGACGCCATCTTGCTGGACGCGAACTTCGCGCGCGGGGCGACCGATGCGTCAGAGGGCTTCGCCTGGCTGGAGTTGATCCTTCAGCAGGACCCGGACGCCGTCGTCATCATGATCACGGCGCATGGCGGCATGCAGATCGCCATCGACGCCATGAAGAAGGGCGCGACCGATTTCGTGACAAAGCCATGGTCGAACGAACGTCTGGAAGCGACCGTGCGCACGGCCGCCTCGCTGCGCCAGTCGCGCAAGCAGGTGGTGACGGAGCGGGGCAGGGTGGCAGCCATCGCCGCGCCGCCCGCCGGTGGCGATACGCCGCTGCTCGGCCGGTCGCCCGCCATGGCGCAGGTGTTCCGCCTGATCGAACGGGCCGCGCCGACCGACGCCAATGTCCTGATCCTGGGCGAAAACGGCACTGGCAAGGAACTGATCGCGCGCGCGCTGCACGCCGGATCGCGCCGTGCGGGCGAGGTCATGCTGTCGGTCGATCTTGGCGCCGTGTCGGAAAGCGTGATCGATTCCGAACTGTTCGGGCATGTTAAGGGCGCCTTCACCGACGCGCGCAGCGACAGGGTCGGCCGGTTTCAGGCCGCCGACAAGGGCACGCTGTTTCTGGATGAGGTCGGGAACCTGCCCCTGCATCAGCAACCCAAGTTGCTGACCGCGCTGGAGCAACGGAAGGTGACGCCGGTTGGCGCGAACAAACCCGTCTCGATCGACGTTCGGGTGATCGCCGCGACCAATCTTTCTCCGGCTGAATTGTCCGACGAAAGCCGGTTTCGACAGGATTTGCTGTTCCGGCTGAACACAGTCGAGATTGTCGTCCCCCCGCTTCGCCAGCGGCGGGAGGACATTCCGCTCCTCATCGAGCATTATCTGGCGCTTTATGCGCGAAAATACGACCGATCCGTCCGCGCGATCGGGCCGGATGTCATGGCGGCGCTGGTCGCCTATGACTGGCCCGGCAACGTTCGTGCGTTGCGTCACGCGGTCGAGCGGGCGGTGATTCTGTCAGGGGACGCGCCCTTCACGCTGGCCGATTTTTCCTTGCGTCCCGATCCTGTCGCAAACATGCCGGCGATAGCCGCGCCGCCCCTTGTCGAGCCGGTGGGCGAGGAAACGCAGGACATGAACCTTGAACGGGTTGAGCGCCGACTGGTGGAAGCGGCGCTGCGCAAGCACGGCTATAACATCTCGCAGGCCGCCTCTGACCTCGGGCTGACGCGCGCCGCGCTCTATCGCCGGATGGAAAAGCATGGGCTTTAGGCGGCATTTCGCGACCGGCCTGATCTTGCGGCTTGTCGTCGTCCTCGCGGCACTGTGCTTGCTGGCGGCCGCACTGACGGCGCCCGGGCTAGTGGCTGCTCGGATCGTTGCGGGACTCCTCGCGCTCGCCGCGATCTGGGCGCTCTGGCAGCATATCCGTCGCACGAACGAGGAAATCGCGCGGTTCGTCGAAGCAGTGCGATTTGGCGACATGCAGGCGCGGTTTTCCCGGCCGGGTGCCGGTGCGGGCTTTGAGCATATGGGGTCCGCGCTCGATGCGGGCATGCTAGCCTTGCGGGAAGAGCGCGGGCGGCTGATCGACGCCGCGCGGTTTAGCGAGGCGCTGGTCGACGATGTGCCCATCGCCCTCCTGACGATCGATCCGACCGGCGCTGTAACGCTGGCGAACAAGGCGGCGCGCAAGCTGTTCAATCGCCATGACGGAGCGCGGCCAGCCGACTACGGCACCTATGGTCAGGCGCTGCCCAGCGCGCTGATCGAAATGGAAGCGGGGCAAAGCCGCACGATCATCCTGGACCTGGATGTCGGGCCGCAGCGCGCGATCGTGCGCGCTGGCGCACTTGCGCGGCTGGGCGGGACGGTGCGGGTCTTCGCGGTGCAGGTGATCCAGCATTCGCTGAATGCGGTCGAAATCGCCTCGCAAAGTGGGCTGGTACGCGTGCTGACGCATGAGATCATGAATTCGCTCACCCCCGTCACGTCGCTGGCGCACAGTGCCGCGCAACTCGTCGCATTGGCGCAGGAGGGCGACGAGCGCGCGCTCACCGATGCGCGCATGGCGGTCGAGACATTGGCCAAGCGCGCCGACGGGGTGATGCACTTCGTCGAGAGCTATCGCGAAATCACCCGGCCACCGCGCGTCGCGCGCAAGCTGTTCCACGCCAGTCATTTTGCGCAGGAACTGGAACGGCTGGTGCGCGCGGAACCGCGCTGGGATGCGATCGCCCTGACGATGAAGGTGGTGCCGGAAACCCACCTGATCGACGCCGATCCCGATCTGCTGGCTCAGGTCGTCATCAACCTGATGCGCAACGCCGCCGACGCCGCGCTGGAGAGCGGAGAGGAGCCGAGGGTGGCGGTGACGATCGGGGGGCTGAAGTCGGGGCGCACCCGCATCGACATCAGCGACAATGGGCCGGGGGTGCCGGATTCCATTCGAGAGGATATTTTTCTGCCCTTCATGACCACCAAGGCGAAGGGGACGGGCGTGGGCCTCAGCTTCGCGCGGCAGGTGGTTCTGGGGCATGACGGCAGCATCGAACTGCTATCGCCGCAGGGTGGCGGCGCGCTGTTCCGGATCGTGCTGTAATCCGCGCGCGCCGCCCCCTAACGATCAGGCAAATTCTTTCGACAGGATCACCAGCGACGGGTCGCCATCGAAGGGCTGCGGGGTAAAGCCCTTGTCACGCTCGACCTCGATCGCCGCGTGATTGGCCCGGCTCTCGATGGCGATGACGCGCTTGACGCCACGCTTTTCGGCTTCCTTGGCCAACAGGTCGAGCAGTGCCCAGCCGATGCCCTTGCCCTTGAAATTGGTGCAGACCGATACGGCGACTTCCGCAGTCTCCAGCTTGCCGTCGCATACCAGCAGTGCCGATGCGACCAGTTGGCCGCTCGCCTTGTCGAACGCCAGAAAGCTCTCGCTGCGATAGTGATCGGCATGGATCAGCGGTTCAAGCTGATCGTGGCTGACATGTTCCGCAGCGCAAAAGAAACGGAAGCGACGATCTTCGTCGCTGACCCGATCGAACAGCGCGACCAGCGCCGGTTCGTCGGCTTCGCTGGCGGGCCGCACGTCCAGCTTCAGCCCGGTGCGGGTTTCCAGTTCGATGGTCGAAAGAGTGGTCATTGGTGCCTCCTTGTGGTGGCTGTCATATGGGAGATCCGGGCGGAAATTGAATTGACTTTGCGCAAAAACCCGCTGTTTTCCGTTGCAAAGATTGCGATGCTTCAACCCGCGTTTGCAAACAACGCGGCCTGGATCTTCTCCGGCACCGACGGATCCTCGATGGTGGGCGGCGTGGCAAAGGCTTCGCCATTCATGATCTTGCGGAGCAAATTGCGCAGGATCTTGCCAGATCGGGTCTTGGGAAGCTGAGGCACGATGAAGGCGGTTTTGAGCGCTGCGACGGCCCCCAGTTCTTGCCGCACTGCAGCGATTACGCGCTTGTTGAGCGTGTCGTCGCTGTCCGCGCCAGCGCGCGGGACGACAAAGGCGATGGGCACCATGCCCTTGAGCGCGTCGTCGGCACCGATGACCGCGCATTCGGCCACGCCGTCGGTGGCGGCGACGATCTGCTCCATCTGTCCGGTGGACAGGCGATGGCCCGCGACGTTGATGATGTCGTCGGTGCGACCCATGATGTGCAGGAAGCCCTCATCGTCGAAATGACCCGCGTCGCCGGTTTCGTAATGACCGGGGAAGCTGGCGAAATTCTTGTCGAAGCCGGCCTGATTGTTCCATAGCGTGCGGAACGATCCGGGGGGCAGAGGCGCTTTGATCGTGACCGATCCACTGGTGCCGTCCGCCACGGGCTGGCCATCCTCGCCAATGGTGGCGAAGTGGAAGCCGGGTACGGGAAAGCCGGCGCTGCCTCGTTTGCGGCGCAGGTCGCCCAGTGCCACGCAACTGGCGATGGCGGGCCAGCCCAGCTCCGTCTGCCACCAGTGATCGATGACCGGCAGGCCGGACTTGTCCTCCAGCCAGCCGATGGTGTCGGGGTCTGCCCGCTCCCCGGCCAGGAAGATGGCTTGCAGCGGGCCGGTGCCGATGTCGGCGAGGAAGTGGGCGTCGGGGTCTTCCTTGCGCACGGCGCGAATGGCGGTCGGTGCGGTGAAGAAGGTCTTTACATCATGGCGCGCGATCGTGCGCCAGAAGGTGCCGGGATCGGGCGTTCCCACCGGCTTTCCTTCGAACAGCACGGTGGTGGCGCCCACCAGCAGCGGCGCATAGACGATGTAGCTGTGGCCGACGACCCAGCCGACATCCGACGCTGCCCAGAAGGTATCGCCTGCGCCGATGCCGTAGATGTTGGCCATCGACCAGGCGAGCGCGACGGCATGGCCGCCATTTTCGCGCACCACGCCCTTGGGCGTGCCGGTGGTGCCGGACGTGTAGAGGATATAGAGCGGATCGGTCGCCGCCAGCGGCGTACAGGCGGGCATGGGATCGTCGATGGTCGCGGCGCGCAGCCTGTCCCAATCGAGATCGCGGGGCGATTGCAGGTCGGCCGCCTGCTGCTCCCGCTGCACCAGGACGACATGATCGACCTTGTGCGTGGCGAGCGTCAAGGCTTCGTCCACCATCGGTTTGTAGGGGATGACCCGGCTGCCCTCTATGCCGCAGGACGCGGTCAGGATGACGCGCGGCGCGGCATCGTCGATCCGCTTGGCCAGTTCCAGTGCGGCAAAGCCGCCGAACACGACCGAATGGATGGCGCCGATCCGGGCGCAGGCCAGCATTGCGAAAACGGTTTCGGGGATCATCGGCATGTAAAGGACGACGCGGTCGCCCTTGTCGATGCCCAGATGCGTCAGCATCGCTGCGACGCGGCCGGTTTCGCTGAGAAGTTCGGCATAGCTGTAGCGCCGGATCGTCCCGGTCACTGGGCTGTCGTAGATCAGCGCTGTGGCGCTGCCTCGACCGGCCGACACATGGCGATCGATGGCGTTATGGCAGGTGTTGAGCGTGCCGTCCGCGAACCAGCCTTCGCCTTCATCGACGATCCGGCCGGGTGGACTGAACCAGTCTATGGCCTGTGCGGCATCGGCCCAGAAGCTGGCGGGATCGGCGGCGCTGGCGCGCCATGCGTCGGTATAGGCCTGGCTCATGATGACGGTATCACCTTGATATGTGCTGGGGTTGGAGGAGCGAACAAAGGAAAAAGGGCCGCAAGGGCCGGCATGAGCCGATCCTTGCGGCCGGGGGGAAGACGCCACGTCCCAGCCGAGTTTAGGGGCGTGGCGTCCGTTTGCTTCATGCATCGATGTTCCGGCGGAAGGTTTCCGGCAGGAACAGCAGGCCCAGCACCACCGTCACTGCGCAGACGACGACCGGATACCAGAGGCCGTAGTAGATGTCGCCGGTTGCCGCGACCATCGCGAAGGCGGTGGTGGGCAGGAAGCCGCCGAACCAGCCGTTGCCGATATGATAGGGCAGCGACATGGAGGTGTAGCGGATGCGGGTCGGGAACAATTCGACCAGCAGGGCGGCAATGGGGCCATAGACCATCGTGACCAGCAGGACGAGGTAGAAGAGGATGGCGACCACCTTCACCTTGTCGATCCGGGCCGGGTCCGCCTTGGCAGGATAGCCGGCGTCGGTAAGCGCGGTCTTCAGTTCTTCCTGATAGGCCTTGATCGCATCGGCACGGTCGGTGCCCTGGACCTTTGCCGGATCGGGCGCAGCCAGCGGCTTGCCGCCGATGGCGATGCTGGCGATCGTGCCGGGGGCCGCTTCGACGTTGCGATAGTCGATGCCGTTCTTCGCCAGATAGGATTTGGCGATGTCGCAGCTCGATGCGTCGAACTTGTTCTTGCCGATGGGATCGAACTGGAACGAGCACTCATCGGGATTGGCGGTGACGGTCACCGGCGCCTTGGCTTCGGCGATCGACAGAGCGGGGTTGGCCGCAGTTGGTCAGCGCCCTGAACAGCGGGAAATAGGTCATCGCCGCCAGCAGCGCAACCGCCCAAGATAATCGGCTTGCGCCCGATCTTGTCCGACAGCCAGCCGAAGAAGACGAAGAAGGGCGTGGCCAGCGCCAGGGCGATGGCGATCAGGATATTCGCCGTCGCGCCGTCGACCTTCAGGATTTTCTCCAAATAGAACAGGGCATAGAACTGGCCAGTGTACCATACCACTGCCTGACCCGCGACCGCGCCGAGCAGCGCGACCAGCACCCATTTCAGATTGCCCCACTGGCCGAACGCTTCGGACAAGGGTGCCTTCGACGTGGTGCCCTCATCCTTCATCTTCTGGAAGACAGGGCTTTCGTTGAGTTGCAGACGGATCCACATCGACACCGCCAGCAGCGCCATCGACACCAGGAAGGGCAGGCGCCATCCCCATGCGGTGAAGGTTTCCTCGCCCAGGCTGGTGCGGAAACCGATCACGATCAGCAGCGCGGCGAACAGGCCGAAAGTCGCCGTCGTCTGAATGAAGCTGGTGTACAGGCCGCGCCGGTTGTTGGGCGCGTGTTCCGCGACATAGGTTGCAGCGCCGCCATATTCGCCGCCCAGAGCCAGTCCCTGCAAAACGCGCAGCAGGACGAGGATGATGGGTGCGGCGATGCCGATCGTGTCATATCCGGGCAGCAGGCCCACCGCGAAGGTGGAAAGACCCATGATGCCCATGGTGACCAGAAAGGTGTTCTTGCGCCCCACAAGGTCGCCGATCCGGCCGAAGACCAGCGCGCCGAAGGGGCGCACGGCAAAGCCCGCCGCAAACGCGCCAAGGGCCAGGATGAAGCCGGTGGTTTCGTTGACGCCGGCGAAGAACACCTTTGAAATGAAGGTCGCCAGCAAACCGTAAAGATAGAAATCATACCATTCGAAAATCGTGCCCAGCGACGACGCGGTAATGACGAGCTTCTCGCTCTGCGTCGCCTGATGATGCTTGGGCAGGCTGTCGTAACTGGTAGCCATAGCTCCTCTCCCCTGTCTTAGAAGGTATATTTTGCTGCCATTTCCAGGCGGTCCAACTGGCCCTTCAGACCGTTGACGGTTTCGCGCTGGGCGTGGCGATATTCAATGCCGACGTCGAAATTCTTGACCGGCGACCAGAACAGATTGCCAGCCATGCTATAGGCTTCCTGGTTCGCCAGGCCCGGCAGCAGGAATCCGCTGGGATAATTTTCATGCTGATAGCCGACCATGAAGGTCGAACGGACGGTCGGTGTCCAGCCCAGCTTCAATGCCGCAAAGCCGGCGAAATTGTCGACCAGCTGCAACTGGCCGCCGGTCCCCACGACATCATAGACCGCGTCCGGCGCAAAGCCGGCCGAGAAATAACGGCCGATGCCATGACCGTAGGTTGCGGCAAAGCGGAAGTCGTGGCGCCCCTTCGGACCGAAGGGCAGCTTGCCGCCCGCCGTTACGCCCCATGCCATCGCATTGTCGCCCACGCCGTTGGAGTGAACCGCCAGTTCGCGGACCAGCCCGGCGACGTGCAGTTCGCCGATCTTGCCCTTATAGGCCAGCTTGGCCACGAAATCGGGAATCCGGTCATTGTCGTTGTCGACAAGCGCCGGCGATGTGGTGGTCACGGTTTCGGTTTGCGGGTTTTCAGCCGCGAGGTAGAGATCCAGGCCGCCGCCCAGCGGCTTGTGATACTGGATCATCATCTGCCGCACGAAGATCGCGCCATCCATCGGCCCCACGAAATCGGTCGTTTCGGGCAGGTGGCCGGGGTTCTGGAAAGTCGTCCATTCCTGACCCAGCAGCCAGTTGCCATAGGTGATGAAGCCGCGGCGGAACGTCGGTGTGTAGGCGTTGGTGGCCCGCTGCGCACCCAGCGGCGCGGCGGCCAGGGCAAAGTCGAATTCGATATGCGTCTTCACTTCCTTCTGCCCGAGCGGGGTGGAGGTGTCGAAGAACAGGCGGGTCTGGCGCGCATGGCCGATCAGGTCGCGGCTGCTGTTTGCGCCACCGACCGGGATCTGCTGGGGCAAGAAGAACTCCTTGCCCAGTGAACCGCCGGCAAGCTCGCCGTCGTCGAAGCGGCTGGCGCTGGCCACGACCTTGACGAAGCCACCCAGTTTGAACGTGGTGGCACCCACGCGGAACCCTTCGGCCGGGGCCTGTGGGCGCGTTTCCAGGCTGGCCAACTTCTCGGCGGTTTCGGTGCTGCGCGTTGCGGTCGCCTGGACCGCTGCGGCCGTGCTCGCCTGCTCGCTGCGCGCCTGCGACAGTTCGGAGCGCAGCGCCGTCACCTCCGCTTCCAGCTTCTCCAGCCGTTCCAGCAGCTCGTCCTGTTTGCCCGCTTGCGCCCATGCGCTGACTGGCGTCGCCAGCATCGTGGCACCCAGCAGCGTTATAAGCAGGCCCCTCTTATCCCTCAGCATCTGCCTCTCCATTTTTCGACCCGATGATCTGGCTCGGGCATGGGCGAAGCTTGGGGTGCGAGGGGCCAGGGAGGAAGATGGACATAGGTCAGCGATCTCTTACCTTCGTCTATCTCCCCGCTCGGCAGGAAGCGGCTAATATTGCAGGCAATAGCAAAGGAGAGGATCGCCGATGACTGATGTCGTCTATCCGGTGCCGGCCGACTGGGCGCGTGACGCGCTGATCGATGAGGCGCGCTATCACGACATGTATCGCCGTTCGGTCGAAGAACCGGAGGCGTTCTGGGCGGAAGAAGGACGCCGGATCGACTGGATCCGCCCTTTCTCCTCCGTAAAGCAGACCAGTTTCAACGAGGCCGATTTCGGCATTCGCTGGTACGGCGACGGCACGCTCAACCTTTCGGCCAACTGTCTGGATCGCCATCTGGCCGAGCGCGCAGACGCCGTAGCGATCCTCTGGGAACCCGATGGCGTCGACGAGCCGGAGCGGCGCATCACCTATCGCCAGTTGCATGCGGATGTCTGCCGGTTCGCCAATCTGTTGAAGGACCGGGGCGTTCGGCGCGGGGATCGCGTGACGATCTATCTCCCGATGGTGCCCGAAGCTGCAGTGGCGATGCTGGCCTGCGCGCGCATCGGCGCCATTCACTCCATCGTGTTTGCTGGCTTTTCCCCCGATGCGCTGGCCGGCCGCATCACCGACTGCGACAGCCATGTCGTCATCACCGCGGACGAAGGGTTGCGCGGCGGCAAGAAAGTGCCGCTGAAGGCCAATGTGGACGAAGCGCTCAAGCAGGCTTCCGGCGTCGATACCGTGATCGTGTTCAAGCGCACGGGCGCCGCCGTTACGATGACGGAGGGCCGCGACATCGACTGGGCGGCGGGCGTCGCAGCGCTGAGCGCCGATTGCCCGGTCGAGGAAATGGGGGCGGAAGACCCGCTGTTCATTCTCTACACGTCCGGCTCCACCGGCAAGCCGAAGGGGGTGCTGCACACGACCGGCGGCTATGCCGTGTGGGCGTCGATGACCCATCAATATGTGTTCGATTACCGCCCCGGCCAGATTTACTGGTGTGCGGCGGACATCGGTTGGGTCACCGGACACAGCTATGTCGTCTATGGTCCGTTGATGAACGGCGCGACGACCGTGATGTTCGAAGGCGTCCCGAATTTCCCCGACGCCAGCCGGTTCTGGCAGGTGGTGGACAAGTTCGGGGTCGAGATATTCTATGGTGCGCCGACCGCCCTTCGCGCGCTGATGCGGGAAGGTGACGAATGGGTCAGCAGAACCAGCCGAAAGACGCTGCGCCTGCTTGGATCTGTCGGCGAGCCCATCAATCCCGAAGCATGGGAATGGTATCACAAGGTGGTCGGCGAAGGCCGCTGCCCCATCGTCGACACATGGTGGCAGACGGAAACCGGCGGGACCATGATCACTCCGCTGCCAGGCGCGACGGCGCTGAAACCGGGTAGCGCGACCCGCCCCATGTTCGGCGTGAAGCCTCTGCTTGTCGACAATGATGGCAAGCCGCTCGAGGGCGCGGGCGAGGGATGCCTGACCATATCCGACAGCTGGCCTGGGCAAATGCGCACCGTCTGGGGCGATCACGAGCGGTTCTTCCAAACCTATTTCACGACCTTCCCCGGCCTCTATTTCACAGGCGATGGATGCCGCCGGGATGAGGACGGCTATTATTGGATCACCGGCCGGATCGACGATGTCATCAATGTGTCGGGGCATCGCATGGGCACGGCGGAAATCGAAAGCGCCCTCGTCGCGCATGAGGATGTCGCCGAAGCCGCGGTCGTTGGCATGCCGCACAAGATAAAGGGGCAGGGCATCTATGCCTTCGTCACCACCAACGCCAATGTCGAGCCGGATGAGGCTCTTCGCAAGGCGATGGTGCAATGGGTCCGCCATGAAATCGGGCCGATCGCCACGCCTGATGTCATTCAGTTCGCGCCCGGACTGCCCAAGACCCGGTCCGGCAAGATCATGCGCCGCATCTTGCGAAAGATCGCGGAAAACGAACTGTCCAGCCTGGGCGACACCTCTACGCTTGCGGATCCCGGCGTGGTCGATAATCTGATCGCCAATCGACCGCAGCTGACGGAGGCCGTATAGATACGATCCTGATCGCGGACGATCACCCGCTTTTCCGGCAGGCTTTGTCGCTGGCCGTGGCGCGAGTCGCTTCGCAGGCGCGCATAGTGGAAGCAGGAACGCTTGCCGCGGCCGTGCGTGCAGTGGCGGACTCTGACGCACTGCGCCTGATCCTGCTCGATCTGAAAATGCCCGGCGCGGTGGGCTATTCCGGGATCGCCTTGCTGCATGCGGAAAAGCCCGATGTCCCCATTCTGGTGGTGTCCAGCGCCGATGGTGGCACTGCGGCGGAAGAGGCGCGGGCATTCGGTGCGGTCGGGTTCCTTCGGAAGGATAGCGACCTGCCCCTGATCGAGCAGGCGATTGCTGCGGCATTGGGTGGCGCGCCGCAGCCAGCCGTGCGCCAGGCACAGGAAGACAAGGTGCGTTCCGATGTGGCGTCGCTGACGCCCACGCAACTCAAGGTGCTGCTGGCGGTGCTGGACGGCAAGCTCAACAAGCAGATCGCTCACGAGCTTTCGATGAGTGAGGGCACCGTCAAGTCGCATATGACCGCGATCATGCGAAAGCTGGATGTACGCAATCGGACGCAGGCGGCGCTGGTCGCGCGATCGCTGGGGCTAGACCTGCGCCACTGAGGCACGGGCCAGGAAGTCTGCGATCCGTTCCGGGCTGGCGGGCTTTGCGATCAGTTCGACGCGATGGGCAGCGGCTTCCTGCGCGACATCGCCCATCGCCTCCGCCGTCACCAATGCTGCAGGCAGACCGGGCCGGTGCGCCCGCATGGCCGCGATCAGCGTCAGTCCATCCTCGCCATTGTCCAGCCGGTAATCGACCAGCGCCGCATCGATGCGTCCGACCTGCGCCAAGGCTCCGGCATAGTCGGACGCGGTCGACACCGCGTGCCCCATGCTGCGCAGCAAAGCCTGACTGGCCTCGACAATCTGCGGCTCATTGTCGACGACCAGAATATGGAGCGGGCGCTGCGCATCCGGGCCTGCCTGGGGTGGAACACACACCATGGCAGGAGCGGGGGCCGCGCTCTCCGCGATCGGCAGCAATAGCGAAAAGCGACTGCCCCGACCGGGAGCGGAGGCAAGCTCTATACGCCCGCCGAGCAGGCGCACGATACGTTCGGCAAGGGCAAGGCCCAGGCCCAAGCCTTCCACCTCCACCTCGCCGATCCGGGTAAATTCACCGAATATCGCTTCCTGTTGGTCGGCGGGAATGCCAACGCCGCTGTCCACGACATCGACACGCAGCATCGGTCCGCGTCGCCGAACGCCGATCAGGACGCCGCCGTCTTCGGTATAGCGAATGGCGTTGGACAGGAAGTTCTGAAGCACCGATCGCAGCAGGCCTGGATCGCTATGCAGCCTTCCGCCGATCGGCCCGGCAATCAGACGCAATCCCTTTTCCTCGGCCATGGGCCGGACATTGTCGATCAGGTCGGTCAGAAAGCCGGACAGGTCGATATCTTCTGGCGCTGGTGTCACCCCCCCCGGCGTCGAGCCGGCTGATATCGAGCAGTGCCCGCAGAAGGGCTTCGGCTGCAATGATCGATTTGTCGACGCGTTCCACCAGCGTCTGGGCGGGCGGCGCGGCCTCCCTCGCCAGGGCCGCCGTGAACAATCGCGCTGCATGCAGGGGCTGCAGCAGGTCATGGCTGGCGGCGGCAAGGAAACGGGTCTTGTCCTGCGCTGCCAGGGCGAGGCGACGGTTGGCTTCGCTCAGTTCGCGGGTGCGCTCTGCAACGCGGCTCTCCAACTGGGCGAGCGTGCGTTCAAGCTCGTCCCGGATGCGCGCTTCCTCCGTCACGTCGATGAAACTGGTGACATAGCCGCCGCCCGGCATCGGGCCGCCGATCGTCTTGATGACGCGGCCGTCGGTGCGCTGGCGCTCGAAGCTGTGAATCATGCCCCGGCGCATATGGCCCAGTCGCTTTTCAACGTGAAATTCCACATCGCCCGCCCCGAAGTCGCCATGGCGGGCATTGTATCGGATCAGGTCGGGCGATCAAATTCAGCGGAGATATGCTGGCCGTGGAGAAATGCCAGTCATCCGAGGTTATGGCCAAAAGACTGACCCCGCGCGCTTCGGCCCGGTCCGCGAAGATGACGCCGGTGGTGAGCGCTCCAAGGAGTTTTTGGGGTTGAGGATTTGCTGCACCAGGGCGATGCCCTGGGGTCGGCATAGGCGCTGGTCATGCACACGAGCACAAGTCCGTGCGCGTAGGTATCGGCCTGGGCCTCGAGAGCCACAGCCCGGAATGCTTCGACGGGGTCGATCTGCGCAGAGAAAGCTGTGCTGATATGTGTGGCCATGATGTCATTGTATGGCCTGGTGATAGCCGTGTCAATGCAGTGCCTGCGATAATTCGGCACTGTGGCGCATTGTCTTTTGGCTGTGTTCTACAACAGGCACAACGATCAGCCGATCGCTTTAGTCTCTTCACCGGTCCGGATGCGGATGCAGCGGTTGAGTTCGGTGACAAAGATCTTACCGTCGCCGATCTTGCCGGTGCGTGCGCCCTTGATGATGGCCGCGAGGGTGCGGTCCACGAATTCCTCGTTGGAATGTTATTATCGATGCGGATCTTTCAGAGATTGCCTGTTTCCTTGACCCCGCGGTAGAATCTGTCCACACCGCTGCCGCCCGTGCCCGAGGGCTTCGGAAACGTATACCAGGTTAACGTCGGCCGCGTAGAGTTCTTTTTTGATTTCCGTCCAGCCGGTGCGGCTGGATGATCGCTGTGATGAGTTTCATAGGATTCCTTTTCGTAAGGGCGCGCCACGGCGTGCCGGGACATTATTATTCGAGCATGGTGTAAGCGCGTTCGTAATGTTGTGTCAGATCCAGCCCCATGATCTCTTCTTCCGGATTTACGCGCAGCCCGATTATTTTGTTGACCGCAACGCAAATGATGGCGGTTACGCTGGCGCAGTAAAGGACGGTGAAGCTGGCGGCCAGCAGTTGTGTTTTGAGGGCGCTGGCGTTGCCCAAAAGAAGGCCGTTCGTTCCCATGATTAACGGCTGTGGTTGCGAAGATGCCCGTTGCGATCATACCCCAGAACTCTCCCGATGCTTACCGGAAAGCGTCGAGCGAATCATCATAACCCAGTTTCTGTTTGAGTGCGCTGACCGCGGGCGGTCAGGCCCTATTACCAGCCCGATGATGATAGCAGCCCAGGGGCTCAACGAAGCCGCAGGCCGGAGTGATGGCGACGAGCCCGGCGATCACCCCGGATATCGTGCCGAACATGAACGGTTTGCCGGTGATGCACCATTCGATGCCTGCCCAGCTGACCGCGTATCGCCGCCGCCGCGAGATTCGTTGTTACGAAGGCATTGGCGGCAACACCATTGGCGGCGAGAGCAGAGCCTGCGTTAAAACCGAGCCATCCGAACCACAACAGGCCCCCGCCGAGGATGACCAGGGGAAGGTTGTGCAGGGTCGGGCGGGTGAGTCCGATGCGTTTGCCGAGGATCAAGGCGCTGATTTGCGCCTGCTACAC
>JAXHOI010000043.1:0-21115 GCA_034519505.1 Sphingobium sp.
TTGGCGGGATACGCTCTGAAAAGCACGGAAATTGACAGGGATCGCTCCGCCAGGAGCAGTCCCTTTCTGTTTGCGCACTGCCGCTTGCCAAGCCCGGCCTGGCGTATTATACTCCTAACACAGTGGCAGGGGTGCCGAAGGAAGGATCATCATCATAAGCAAGAACCATGTTCAACACCGTCGCACCGCTTGCGGCAATCGCGTTCGCAATGGGCGCCTGCACTTCAGGATAGCGACGAGGCAAGCGCATCGTCTGATCGTGTCAGCAACGGTGACGCAGTGGCAATCGACCAGCTTGCCGAAGAGCAATTCGACAAGGTCAATCTCGCCGGGCCGGACGATGTCGAGATCGTGACCGGCAGATGCCATCGCTGAAGTTACGGGTAAGTCGAAGGCGATCCCAGGAACGCGATCGACGGATCTCAGATATCCGGGTCGAGGACGGCGTCCTCAAAAGATCGATCGCAAGAACGGGGGAGCCCTCAGTGGCTCAGTGGCACACCCGACGGCGCCAACGCGACCGTCCAGAGGATCACGATGCCTGCGATCAGCCACTTCGACGGAACTTGCGCCGGTTCGGGCGATAGCAGCCATCGACCGAGCTCGACGGCGACGCGAGCCGAACTAGGTCATCGCGGGCTCCGGCGACATCAAGCGTCGGCCAGGGTAGAACAGTCGGAGACCCTGAACGGCAAGATCGCCGGATCGGGGAACCATCAGCGCTGAGATGGCACCAGCCGAAACAGGCCAAGGGCTAGACCATTGCCGGATCGGGCGGACATCGAGGGGCACGCGATTTCAAGGGCGACCCGGTCGACATAATCTCGATCGCGGGCAGCAGGCGATGTCGCGCGTGCTTCGGACGGGGTCAATCGAGGCTCTCGATCATGGGTTCGGGCAATGTCGAAGGTAATCGGCTCGGCGCGCTGCGTCGGAAGGAGCGGGATGGGCTCGGGCGATGGGGACTGCGAAAGCTGGCGGCTGATGCCCACACCTTTTTAAGGGACGTGGCGCGGGGCGAGTGAGGGGTGAAGGCGGCTTTTAAGCGATCGCGGGGGGGGGGGGGGGGCACCTCCGCTGCCAGCGGATGATCGGCGTGGGGGAGCCCTGCAAGTCAGCCGCGGGGCGATGGGCGATAAAGAAAGGCGACGCTTGGGGGGGGGCTTGGGTCGTTCCGAACGAGGCGCATGAGGCCGAGGAGTGCTCGAGGAGCTTGGGCTGGACGAGACCGGCAAGAAGCTCAACCATCTCGCTCTATGATCGGAGCCGCGAGGTGACCGAACTGGACGGAGGTATCGAGGCCCATCCCGAAGAATTGCTCGAACGGGCCGGAACCGCGGCAAGGTTGCCCTCAATCAGGGTAGTTCAAGAGCGACCGATTTTCGATCAGGCAAGGCAGAAGATCTAACCATTTGCGGGCGGCAGTTTTTTCGACTGCGTAACGTCACCACCTTTACACCCCTGGATGTCTCGGTCGACGATCCCAGAGGGGGGCTGCTGGCTGGCATAGAGAAGGCCCGGCAGGTGCTGAAGCGCCGGTAGGTACAAGCTGGATCCTATGCCGAGCGGATGGCCGGAGCGCCGAACGATGCCGGGGGACCAAGGCGCCGGGTCCAAAAAGCGACGGCTTGAGAGACCGCTATGGAAGCGGCTCGCCGGGGCTGTCGCCTCACCCGGTAGGTCGGTATAGCCACGATCGCACAGGCGGGGTTTGCCCGCGGGCTCACGGCCCGGTCGGGCGAAGGCTATATGCGAAAGACGCCCAAGGCGCTGGGCTGGGTCGAATGGGGATGCGCCAGCCGGGCCTGTTAGCGACGTGAAGCGGTAGGCTTAAGATACGCTCGGTCTGCGTCACGACGTCGCTGGCACCCTGAAGCGCCGAAACGATCCGCGCGCAGATGCTGGAGACGTCGTGCACTTCGAGATCGACCGCCTCGAAAGTATGAAACGGATCGTCGCGGTTGGTCAGCCTGGAGATTGACGGATGTTGGCCTTACTGCAGTCCGAAGATGCTCGCGATCCTCGCCCAGCGTGCCGGGCTTGTTCTGGATCACGACCCTAAGAGGACGCGCGGTGGACCGCCGTACGACTCTGCTCACGTTCCACAGAAAGGAGTCCACCCAGTCGGCATCGAGACGCCGATTCACCAGATTGGATAGGCAATCGATCGTGTGAACCTCGAGCATTTTGGCCGGGGTGTTCGCAGCCCGACGATGCGGTCGCCCGGAACCGGATGGCAGCATTAGCGCCAGCGTATAGCCCACGCCCGGCGTCAATCCGCGGATCGAGATGGCGCGGTCTCGCTTGAGCCAGTCGCGCTTGTACGGTGGCGGAACGGTCAGGATTCCCGGAACCAGCGCCTCGAGTAAGTTAGCTGGTCGCTGACCTTGTTGGTGCCGATCGCAACCATCAGATCGTCCTCGACCGCTCGAAAATCAAGCCGCTTCAGCGCCTCGCGGCAGCGCCTTTTGCTCCAGCTTTGGTGGGCAGCCTTTCGATGATCTCGTCATACAGCTTAGCGGGTAGATCGATCGGCTATCTCGCCGCGCTCCTTGCAGCCGTACCGCAGCGGCGGATGGCGGCCCGCGCCTTGCCGGTCGCGACGAAACCCAGCCAGCTACGGCTGCGGCGTGTCGGCCGCGCGATTTCAGGAGATTTCGACGATGTCGCCATTGGCGAGCGGCGTGCGCAGCGGCACGTGGCGACCGTTGATCTTGGCCCCCACTGCCTGGGTCGCCAAGCTTGGTGTGGACCACATAGGCGAGATCGACGGGCGGTCGCGCGCTTGGGCAGCGGTGGTGCAGCTCGCCCTTGGGTGTGGAAGCGAAGGTTGGTCCTGGTACATGGCCATCCGGGTGTGCTCCAGCAGCTCCTCGGCATCCTGGCTCTACATCGAGAATTTCGGCAGGTCGGTGATCCATGCGGTACCTGCGCCGTCCTGGCCTTTTCCCCGCCTGCTTGTAGGCCCAGTGCGCTGCCAGGCCGAATTCCCTCTCTCAGTGCATCAGTCGCGGGGTACGCAACTGCACTCTCGATCCGGGCGTTGATCTGCCGTAGATGATGGTGGTGTGGATGGAGCGGGTATAGCCGTTGCGCTTGGGCGTGGAAATGTAATCCTTGAACCGGCCCGGCACCATCTTGCCAGCGGCTGATGCATCACGCCCGAGCGCGCGGTAGCAGTCGGCTCTGTGGTGTCGGTGATGACGCGGAACGCCATGACATCGGTGCTCTGCTCGAAGCTGATGTGTCGTTCCTGCATCTTGCGCCAGATGGAGAAGGGGTGCTTTTCCCGGCCCGACACGGTCGACCTCCACGCCCCGCCTCGGCCAGCATCTGTTTGCGGGGCTCGCTCGCGATTCGTGCCACCTTGTCGCCGCCGTCTTCGCTCTTGCTTGCGTAAGCCGCTTGGTGATGCGTGTCATAGGCCTCGGGCTCCAGCTGCGCGAAGCGCCAGCAACTGCATCTCGTGCATGATAGTCGTACATGCCGATCCGCTCGGCCAGCGGCGCATAGATATCCATCGTCTCGCGCGCGATGCGCCGGCGCTTTTCCGGCTTTGCGATATAATGCAGCGTGCGCATGTTGTGCAGCCGGTCGGCCAGCTTCACCAGCAGCACGCGGATGTCGTCGGACATGGCGAGCAGGAACTTGCGCAGGTTTTCCGCGGCGCGCTCGCTTTCGGTCTGCGCCTCGATCTTGCTGAGCTTCGTCACCCCGTCGACCAGACGCGCGATGTCCGGCCCGAACGCCTGATCGATCTCCTCCCGCGTGACGACCGTGTCCTCGATGGTGTCATGCGAGCAGCGCCGTCACGATGGTCTCGTCGTCGAGCTTCAGGTCGGTCAGGATGCCCGCCACCTCGATCGGGTGGCTGAAATAGGGGTCGCCGCTCGCCCGCTTTTGCGTTCCGTGCTTCTGTACCGAGAAGACATAGGCGCGGTTGATCATCGCCTCGTCGGCGTCGGGGTCGTAGCGCTTGACGCGCTCCACAAGCTCATATTGCCTCAACATCTGCGTTCCGAATGTGGGAAAGGCGGTGGGCAGTGCAACAAAAAACTGCGCCGGACAGCTATTCCGGCGCAGTCGAGGTGTGATGGCCGTCGGCATGACGCGGCCATCGCCAGAGAAGGGAGTGCGTCAGGCGGCGGATTTGCCGTTGCAGGCAGCAAGTTCATCGGCGGAAAAGGTCTTGGTCCCCGCCTGAAAGGCGACCAGTTCGCCGCCGGCCCTGGCAAGTGCCGAACAGATGGATGCGTCCCGCGCCGGCCCCTTTGCCGCGACGCAGGTGGTGCCGGTGCAGCCGAACAGAAGCTCGCGCGCGACCAGCCTTTCCTTGGCCGGTTTGGCGGCAAAGGTGGCGCGGTAGAATATGTCCCCGGTCGCGGCGCTGGCCGGGGCAAGCGGGGAGAGGAGGGCAAAGAGGCCAGTCAGCGCGACCGCCAGGCGAGGCAGAGTCATGGTCGGGTTCCCTTGAAATACAGTTGCGATTCGCTACTTATATTATTAGGTTTTATTTAGCAACTGTTGCTGCAGCCGCGCAGCAATGGGTTTTTGCGTGGCCAAGGGAATTAGGTTACAGTTTGAAGATGGGTTATCCTGATAGTCATGTTCCCGGTTTCGAAGGTTGCGCCCTTCCGTCCGCGCTGGAGGCGATGGGAGAGAAGTGGTCGTTCCTCATCCTGCGCGGCGCGCTGAACGGCATGCAGCATTTCGAGGAGTTTCAGCAGGGGCTGGGCATTGCGCGCAATATCCTGGCCAACCGGCTGGCGCGGCTGGTGGAAAAGGGGATCATGGATCGCCGCACCCTGGAGCAGGACCGACGCAAGGTAAGCTATACCCTGACGCAAAAGGGGCAGGAATTGCTGCCGGTCATGCTCAGCCTTCGGCAATGGGGCGAAAAATGGGGCATGGGCGTGCCGTCGAATCCGGTTCTGTGCGACAAACGCGACCGCAAGCCCATTCAGCCGATCGCCATTCATGCCCATGACGGCCGCGAACTGGGCCTGAAGGATCTGTGCTGGATCGACACCAGCGTGGAAGGTGCCGGGGACAAGGACGATGGCGGCGAAGGACGGGTGCGCGCCCTGGCGGGCTGACGCTTTCGCAGGCTGATGGCAGCTGCGGTCGGCTATTCCGTCCTGCTCTGGAACAGGCCGTTGATCGGCCTGGCCATCACGCGCCGGACCATCGGTTCGAAAAACTCGAGCGGCGCGGTGTCATAGCTCGCGTCAAACGCCGCCTGGTCATAGCGTTCGCAAAACAGCGCGGTCGCCTCAAAATGGGGATGCCCCCGAAACGCCTCGCGCAGGTCGCGGTCCAGCCCGATAAAGTGGAAATAATAATAGCCCTGAAACACGCCATGCTGCTGCGCGATCCAGTGCAGTTCGTCGGACAGGAACGGGCGCAGGATGGCGGCGGCAATGTCCGGGTGGTTATAGGAACCCAGCGTATCGCCAATGTCGTGGATCAGCGCCATCACCACATAATCCTCGCCCCGCCCGTCGCGATGGGCGCGGGTCGCGGTTTGCAGGCAATGTTGCAGCCGGTCGATCGGGAACCCGCCGAAATCGCCGTCGAGCAGGCGCAGATGGGCCAGCACACGGTCCGGCAGGGCAGTGGCAAAGGGAGCAAACTGCGCGCCGATCGCCGCCCAGTCGGCGGCGGTTCCCTCCGTCATGGCGGCGAAAACGGCACGGCTCTGCGGCGGTTCCTGCATCTGTTCCGCACCTCTCCGGTCATGTTGTTTCCAGCCAGACTAGTGCATCGCCGCCCTTCTGCCAAATAGAAGCGAGAGCGGCTTCAAACCGGTCGGGAAAGCCGATAAGGATGGTGGCATGGCTGCCGCTCCCATCAGACCCAAGCCCTTTTTCGAAGACAAGAACCGGGCGTTCTGGAACCTGCAATCGGCCGGCTGGCTGGGCGCCTTCCTGATGCGCGGCCTGTCGGGCATCGCCAATGGGCAGCCGATTTCCTTTCTGGTGCCGGTGCTGATTTCCACGGTCACCGGCTATTCGGTGACGTTGGTGATGGCGGTCGGTTTCCGGTCGCTGTTGCGGCAGAAGCCGGTCATCACCTGGCCCATCTCCATCCTGATGGTGCTGACGGCGGCGGGCATGTGCGCGTTCATCGATGCCTGGGTGTTCCTGACCCAGAACCGGCTGGCCGAAGCGGCGGGGATCAAGCTGTTCCTGGGCGCATTCTACCTCAATTTCACGCTGCTGGGCGCATGGTCGGCGCTCTATTATGCGATCAATTTCTTCCTGACGGTCGAGCAGCAGGCGGATCAGCTGCAGAAGCTGGAGCTTCAGGCGTCCGAAGCGCAGCTCGCGATGCTGCGTTATCAGCTCAACCCGCATTTCCTGTTCAATACGCTCAACAGCATATCCACGCTGGTGCTGCTCAAGCAGACCGATCGCGCCAATGCCATGCTGTCGCGCCTGTCGTCTTTCCTGCGCTACACCCTGATCAACGAGCCGACGGCGCAGGTGACATTGGCGCAGGAGGTCGAGACGCTGAAGCTTTATCTCGACATCGAAAAGATGCGGTTCGAGGAGCGGTTGCAGCCCAGTTTCGACATCGATCCGCGCGTGGAGAAGGTGCAGTTGCCGTCCCTGCTGCTGCAACCGCTGGTCGAGAACGCGATCAAATATGCGGTCACCCCACAGGAAGAAGGCGCGGAAATCAGCATCTCGGCGCAGCCTGCCGGGGAAAATGTTCGGATCGTCGTGTCCGATACGGGGCCGGGATTGAATGGCGCGGCCGGATCAGACCAAGCCATTCGACTGGCGTGGGCCTCGCCAACATCCGGGATCAGCCTGGCAGCAAGCATATGGGGACCGACCACCGTTTCGAAACGCGTTCTGCACGCCAGTACTGGCGGCTTCTGCGGTGACAAATAGAAATCCCGTATCAATGTTGGAAGACGAGAATCGAAAGTGGCCGCATGACAATCAGGACCATCCTGGTGGACGACGAAAGTCTCGCCATTCAGGGATTGAAGCTCCGCCTGGAAGCCCACGAAGATATCGAGATCGTGGAAACCTGCACCAATGGCCGCGAAGCCATCCGTGCGATCAAGACGCACAAGCCCGACCTTGTGTTCCTGGACATCCAGATGCCCGGTTTCGACGGGTTTTCCGTCGTGCAGGGCCTGATGGAGATCGAGCCGCCGCTGTTCATGTTCGTCACGGCTTATTCGGACCATGCGTTGCGCGCGTTCGAGGCGCAGGCGGTCGATTATCTGATGAAGCCGGTGGAGCCGGAGCGGCTGGCCGACACGATCGAGCGGGTGCGCCAGCGCCTGAGCGAGAAGCGCGGCGTCGAGGAGGTCGATCGGTTGCGCGAAGTGCTCGCCGATGTCGCGCCCGATGCGGCGAGTGACCTGCGCTCGATGGAGGACGCGGTGTCGTCGAACCGCTTTGAAAAGCTCATCAACATCAAGGATCGCGGGCCAGATTTTCCGCGTCGATGTCGACACGATCGAGCGGATCGATGCGGCCGGCGACTATATGTGCATCTACACCGGCGACAATTCGCTGATCCTGCGCGAAACGATGAAGGATCTGGAAAAGCGGCTCGATCCGCGCGGTTCCAGCGGGTGCACCGCTCGACGATCGTGAACCTGGGCCAGGTCCGGCAGGTAAAACCGCACACCAACGGCGAATGCTTCCTGGTGCTGGAAAGCGGCGCGCAGGTGAAGGTCAGCCGCAGCTATCGCGACGTGGTCGCGCGCTTCGTTCACTGATTGTTGAAAAGGGGGTGGCGGCGATGGCGGATTTCCGGCCGAAAGTCTGGCTCAACCATCGCTGCCCCTTCTGCATGAAATTCATGACCTTCGTGCGGGAAGCCGGGCTGTGGGACCGTTTCGATGCGGTAGTGTTCGAGCCGGGGACGGACGAACATGCCGCGGTAAAGGCGCATCTGGAACCGCATTTCGACAGTGTCAGCTTTCCCACCGTCGAAACCGCGCCCGGCACCTTCATGAAGGACAGCGACGCGCTGATCGCGCATTATGAAGGCGTTGCGGGCGTGAAGGCGGACGACATGCCGCTGTTCCAATATTATGTCACCGGCCTGTTCCTGCAGGCTGTCGAACTGCACCGCGAAAATATGCGGTTGAAGGAAGGCGCTGGCGCGCACTGACGGCTTCAGGCCGCGTGGCTTCCCGCCTTCAGCGGAAAACCCATTGCCGGTTGAGCGTAAAGACGAAGGCTGGGGTGACGACGCACATCAGCGGTATGGGCGCCCAGTCCGGCAGCTTCAATGCGCTGGTCATCAGCCATACCCAGAATGCGTTGATGCCAAGGCTGATCAACGAAACGATGACGAAGCGCACCCCGCGCCCCGCGCCCCGTTCGCCGCTGCCATGATTGCGAAAGGTGAACAGCCCGTGCAGGACGTATCCGGTCGCCACCGCCACCAGATATCCGACGAAGTTCGCCAGTTGCGGGTGCCAGCCCGCCGGCCCGGCAAGCAGCCAGTAGGTCGCCGCCTGCAACGCCGTGGTGATGCCGCCGGCAAACAGATAGCGCAGGATCTGCGCCGCCAGCGGCCGGTGGACCGGGGGCACGAAGAAAAGCAGGCGTTCAGTCATCGTGCGGCCCATATTGCGCATGGCGGTTGCTCATTCGACTTTGCGCTTTGCCCGGCGCTCGCCTATGCCGCAAGGGCATGAGCGAGGTCGCAGCAGAAGAAAATCAGCCCGGTCGCAATGGGACGGGCGCGTTCGCCGTCCTGCGCGGCCATGTCACCAACTGGATCGCCCGACTGCTCGGCTGGGCCGATGAAAACTGGCGGTTCCTGACCTTCACCGTCTGGATCGGCATTGCGGTCTATTATGTCGTGCTGCGCTGGGGTTCGATCCACTGGATGGGTCTTGGCGATACGGACGACAATATCCGCTATGTGCAGGTGAAGGACTGGCTGGCGGGGCAGGGGTGGTACGACCTGCGCCAGCACCGGCTGGACCCGGCAATGGGGGGCGCGAACATTCACTGGTCGCGCCTGGTCGATTTGCCGATCGCCGCGCTGATGCTGTTTTTTCGGCTTTTTACCAGTGTCGCACAAGCCGACCGGCTGGCCGTGGGCATCGCGCCGCTGATCCCGCTGTTGCCGCTGCTGCTGGCGCTGGCGTTCATATCTCGTCGCCTGTCGCCCGGCATCGCATGGATCGCCGCGATCCTCGCCCCGCTGTCGGCGGCGATGGCGCTGGGCATGTTCATGCCGCTGCGCATCGATCATCATGGCTGGCAGCTTGCCTTTCTAGTCACGATGCTGGCCGGGCTGGTCGACCGCAACTGGCTGCGCGGCGGCGTGGTGGCCGGGATTTCGAGCGCGCTTTCCCTTGCCATCGGGATGGAGATGATCGTCTATCTGGCGGCGGCCGGCGCGCTGATCGCGCTGCGCTGGGTGTTCAAGCCGGGGGCGGCGCGCCGTATGCGCCCCTATGCCGCCAGCCTTGGCGCAGGCGTTACGCTCTGTTTCCTGCTGTTTGCCAGCAACGACAACTGGCAGCCGGTGTGCGACGCGCTGTCGCCCGTGTGGCTCGCCGTCATGTTGCTGGCGAGTGCGGGGATGCTGCTGCTCGCGGCGCTGCCCCTGCCGCACTGGTGGCAGCGGCTTTTGGCGGGCGCGGTGGTCGGCGGGGCGGTGGGCCTGTTCTTCTGGCTCAACTGGCCGCAATGCCTGTCGGGCGCCTATGGCACCATATCGCCGGAGCTTCAGAAAAGCTGGCTCGCCAACATCCGGGAGGCAAAGCCGATCTATGTCCAGTCGCGCAGCTTCTGGGTGCCGCTGGCGATCCTGCCTGCCGTCGGCGTGCTGGGCGCGGCCGTGGCCTGCTGGCGCTTTCGCCGGGATCAGGACCTGATCTGGGCCTGGGCGACCGTCGGCCTGATGACCGCCTTCGCCTCCGCCCTGCTGTTCTGGCAGATCCGCACCGGCCCCGCCGCGCAGTTGCTGGCGATCCCGTCCGCCGCATGGCTGGTGGGGGAGGTTGCCCGTGCGCTGTTCGTCAGCAAGGGGCGCTGGCCGCGAATCGCCGGCGTCGTCGGGCTGGTGGCGCTGGTCGGCATGTTCAGCGCCTATCAGTGGAGCGGAGAGGTTTTCCGCAGCAAGCCGGGCAAATACAGCAAGGTCATCAACCGCGCCAACGCGCGATGCCGCACCGGCCCGGCGCTCGCCGTGCTGGACCAGTTGCCGCCATCGGTGATCTTCACGATGGTCGACCTTGGCCCGCGCATTCTGGCCACCACGCATCAGCAGGCGATTGCCGGTCCCTACCACCGTAATGGCGCGGCGATTTTGGACATCCATCACGCCTTCGACGGGCCGCCGGAGGGCTTCCGAGCCATCGCCGCGCGACATCGCGCCGCCTATCTGCTGATCTGTCCCAGCTTTCCGGAGGGCACCGTCTATACCTCCCGCAGCCGCAACGGCTTCTATGCGCAGATGCTGCGGGGCGAAGTTCCCGCCTGGCTGCATGAGGTGAAGCTGAAGAGCGGGGCGGAACTGCCCTATTCACTGTGGCGGATCGATTATGCGGCCAAGGCGGGTGAGAGCGCGTCAGCCGCGCCGGTCGGCAAAAAAACGCTTTAGCAGCGCCGCCGATTCGACCTCGCCCAGGCCCGCATAAACCTCTGGCCGGTGCAGGCACTGGGGTTGGGCAAAGATCTGCGCGCCCTGTTCCACCGCGCCGCCCTTCTCATCGCTCGCGCCATAATATAGCCGCGCGATTCGCGCATGGGATATGGCCCCGGCACACATGGGGCACGGTTCCAGCGTGACCCACAGGTCACAGCCCGTCAGGCGGAAGTCGCCGATGGACGTGGCGGCGGCGCGGATCGCGACCATTTCGGCATGCGCGGTCGGGTCATTGTCGCGGCGGTTACGGTTCTGCCCCTCCGCGATGGTCGCGCCGTCGCGGGTGATGACCGCGCCGATCGGCACTTCGCCTGCCGCCGCCGCTTCACGCGCCAGATCCAGCGCGCGGCGCATGGGCGGGGGCAGGGGGAAGGGGCGGTCCATCGCCCTGCCATAGCCATGCGCGGGAGCAGTTGAAAGCCGCGCTTACGGGTTGGGCTTGCGCACGTCGACCTTGGGCACTTCGACCGTGCGGTTTTCCGTCCCTACCTCGATCTTGGCGACCTTCGCATCGAATGCGGGCAGCGATCCACCCTCCACCTTCACATCGGGCAGGCTGGCCTGACGGGTCTGGCCGATTTCAAGGAAGCCCGTGGCGATGGCGATCAGGCCCACCAGGGCGACGATGGCGACAAGTCCTGCAATCACGCGCATGATGCGCCTCCTTTGCTCTTTGACGGTTGGTTCGTTACAGCCTTGCCCCGACAACGCAGCGGCCCGGCGGCAGTTGCGGCCGATCGGGCGAAAAGGGGTGGAAAACCGACTCCTTCCGGTTGACGGATGGCCCGCATGCCGCTATCGGCGGCGCTTTCCCGGGGTAGTTCCCCGGTTTTTCGCGAACACAAAGCAGTAGGATTCGACCGATGTCGCGCATTTGCGAACTGACCGGCAAGGGCCGTCAGGTGGGACACAATGTTTCCCACGCCAACAACAAGACGAAGCGGGTCTTCCTGCCGAATCTGCAGAACGTCACGCTGATTTCCGAAGCGCTGGAGCGTTCGGTCAGCTTCCGCGTGTCCACCCACGGCCTGCGCTCGGTCGAGCACAACGGCGGGCTGGACAACTGGCTGCTGAAGACGAACGAAGACAAGCTGAGCCTGAAGGCTCGCCGTCTGAAGCGCGAAATCGCCAAGAAGGTCGCTGTCGCCGCCTGATCAGGGCGTTGCGTGGTGACGGACAGGGGGCGGCCCGCCGGGCCGCCCCTTTTGTCGTGTCCGATGAAAATTCCTACCAGCCCGCAGGCAGGGCGAATTTCAGCAGCAGGCTGCGCTGGAAGAATTCATGGTTGTCGTCCGACGCGACCCAAAGGATGCGCTGTCCGCCCTCGCGCGATAAGGCCAGCGCTTCGAAATTGTCGGCCAGTATCGGCGGCGCGAGCAGTGCGATCGCTTCGCCTTTCAACAGCGTGTCGGGCGTCATCCGGCGGGGCAGGCGGACCAGCGCCAGCGTCGCGGTGAACCCCTGCCACAATGTCGCGCGCCGGTTCACCAGAATCAGGGTGTCGGGCGACAGCATCACGGCATCGGTCGGGCGGAACCCCTGCGGCGGCAGATAGGACAGGTGCATCGGCGGCGGGGTCGATTGTTCGGCCGGGTCGTCGCTGAACAGCAGCACGTCCAGCCCGCCGGACCGCCCCGGCGCGCCCTCGCCAAAGATCAGGAACCGGCCGTCGGGCAGCCGCACCATGGCTTCGCCCATTTCCGTCTTGGGCCAGGCGTAGATGTCCGGCGGCCGAGCGCAGCTTTCCACGCGCGCGAGCGCCGATGAATAGCGGCATATGCGGGCGATCAGTTCGAACGACACCCAGTATTTGTCGCTTTCAGGATCGTGGACCAGCGCCTCGCTGTCCCATTTCCATATCGGCCAGTCGGCTTCCTGCGGCATCACCGGCAGCGGTGCGATAAAGGAATGACCGGGGATCACCGCCGCGCGGTCGGTGCGGCGCGTGGTGGGTGCGGGAAAGCCGATCAGCACGCTGCTGTCGCTCAGCCCCAGAAGGCTGCCGTCATCCTGCACCAGCAGCGAGGATATGCCGCCGAACAGGGGATGCGCGCTGCTGAGCGTCCATGCGCCCAGAAAGGTGAGGGGGCCAAGGCTCGTTCGATCCGGGCTGTCCGCATCCAGCGGCACCGCGACCATTTCTCGAAATGTCGACGCTGGACGGCTCCAGCGGTTCGTCCTTCCCCGATGGCGGTGCCGGCAACAGCAGCACGGCAATCGCCAGGATCAGCAGGATACGGTTCATCGCCACCAGCCTTTAAGCGCAAGCAGCCTCAGGTGGAAAGCGATAATGCCGCATTGCAGCACGCGCATGGGTCGATGTGCGGAATTGGGGCGCTTAGCCGCGTCGCCAGTCTTTGCGGTGGCCGGACGGGCGGCAAAGATGAACGGAATCTAACTGAACCATTGCTGTCGGCCATGTTCAGGCTCGGCTCAAAGCGAATCACTTAGAAGGGCATCATCGGACGAAGGGCTCGCCCCGTTCGTGGAGGAAGAAGATTTCTTTTGGAGCACATGCCATGAAGAAGACTGTACTGATCAATATGGGCGCCGCGCTCGCCATGGGTGTCGCGTCCTTCGCAGCTGCTGCCCCGGCGCAGGCCCGCCATCATTATGATCGTGGCGATTATTATCGCGGCGATGGCTATGGCCGGGGCTACGATGGCTATCGCGGCAACGGCTATTATCGCGGTGACGCTTATTATCGTGGCAATCGCGGCTATTATGGCGACCGTCGCAGCTCCTATCGCTGCCGCCGCGGTGACGGCACGACGGGCACGATCCTGGGCGCGATCGCAGGTGGCCTGCTGGGCCGCTCGGTCGACCGCTACGGCGACCGTGCGCCGGGCACCATCATCGGCGCAGGTGCCGGTGCGCTGGTCGGTCGCTCGCTCGACCGTAACAATTGCTGATCCGGCCTGAACGGATTTTGCGAAAAAGGAGGGTCGGCCCATTGGGCCGGCCCTTTTTCGTTCCGAAAGCGGTGGAGGGCTGCGCCGGAGGTCAGTGGTGGTTGACCATTGGTCTTACCGGTTGCCCCGCATCGGCCGCATTGTCCGGGGGCGCGCCGGGCGAACGGCCCTGCGGCATGGGGGTGGGCGGAGGCATGGTCTTGTCCAGCATTTCCGCCGCTTCGTTCAGCGCACGCGCCTCTCCCGCCGTAACGGCACCGACGCCCGGATCGTTATCCGCCCGACCGCAGCCGGCAAGCAGAAGAGCGAGCGAGGACAAGGAAAGCAGCCGTTTCATGCCTGACATGCTATCGTCCTATCCCGGCAAAAGCGACAGGCATGAAAAAGGGAGCGAACCTTTCGGTGCGCCCCCTTTCCCGAAAACTCGTGTCGCGAAGACCGAATTACATCGCGTTCGCGGTGTTGTTCGCGGCATTGCTCATCGTGTTCGCAGCATTTTCCATGGTGTTCGCGGCGTTCATCATGGTGTTTTCAGCGGCGTTCATCGTGTTGTTCGCAACGTTGTTGGTCGCGGCTTCTTCCTTGGAACCGCAAGCAGCGAGGCCGAGCGAAGCGGCGAGAACGAGCGAAAGAGCAATAGTCTTGGACATGGGCAAACCCCTCTCAGAAAAGACAAGCGCAGACCAGAGCCGGAGAATGCCTACCCCCAAATAGGCCTGCGAAGCCGCTTTCTAAAGGCTTGTGCGGCGCAAGGCAATCCCTCCTGTCTGTGCGGGTGCGAAATGACGCAAAGTTCATCTTGGATGCGGCGGATGTCATGGCATTTGACAGATATAAAGATATCCTTATATCCATCGTTCATGGCATCCGTCCTAGACATATTCCGCGCGCTTGCCGACCCGACCCGGATACGGATCGTGCAATTGCTGCGTTCAATGGAGCTTTCGGTGGGAGAGATCGCGCAGGTGATCGGCCAGAGTCAGCCGCGCGCGTCGCGCCACATCCGAATCCTTGCCGACGCCGACATCATCGAACGGCGCAAGGAAGGCAGCTGGGTGTTCCTGCGCCTGTCCGATGGACAGCAGATTCCGCCGCTGCTCGCCTGTCTGGATGCTGCACCTGCGAACGACAGCGAGATGCTCTGGGTTAAAGCGGATCTGGCGCGTCTGGCCGCCGTGCGTAACGACCGGACACTCGCGGCAGAGGCGTTTTTCGCAGAACATGCCGACGAATGGGACGCGATCCGTTCGCTTCACGTGCCCGAAGCCGATGTCGAGGCGATGATGCGCGCGATGCTGGGCGATGAAGCCGGGCAGCTGCGCGTCGACCGCTTGCTCGACATCGGGACCGGGACGGGCCGCATGCTGGAACTGTTCGGTCCGGCCGCCCGATCGGTGGTCGCGGTGGACCGCAGCCCGGACATGCTGCGCCTCGCCCGCGCCAAGCAGCCGGGTGAGGGCGCGGAGAAAATATGCGCTGTTGCAGGGCGATTTCTATGCCCTGCCGGTCGCGGACGACAGCGTCGACACGGTGCTGCTGCATCAGGTGCTGCATTATGCGCAGGCGCCCGAAGCCGTGCTGGCAGAGGCGGCGCGGGTCATGGACCGCGATGGCCGCCTCCTGATCGTCGATTTCGCACCGCATCAGCAGGAGGAACTGCGCACCCGCGATCAACATGCGCGGCTGGGCTTTTCCGATGAACAGATCGGGCAGTGGACGCAATCGGCCGGGCTGGACCTGGAACGGGTGGAGGCCATGCCGGGCGGTGCGTTGACCGTCAAACTCTGGCTGGCGCGCAAGCGTGCCGGTCGTGTCGTCAGCCTGGGAGGCCGCGCAAGCGCATGACTTCGAATAATCCGGTTACCGATCCCTTGTCTCAGGAAGCGCGGCTTGCCGCCGATGCGCCGCTGTTCGCGGGCCTGCCTGGTGACGCCCAGGTGTCGTTCGAATTTTTCCCGCCCAAGACCGACAAGATGGAGGAAGCTTTGTGGGCCTCCATCCGCAGTCTGGCCCCGCTTGGACCCCGCTTTGCTTCCGTCACTTATGGCGCAGGTGGCTCGACGCGCGAGCGCACGCACGCAACGGTCACCCGGCTTCAGCAGGAAACCGGCATTCCGGCCGCCGCACACCTGACCTGCGTGGGCGCGACCCGTGAAGAGGTGGACGCGGTGGCGCGCTCCTATTGGGATGCGGGCATTCGCCACATTGTCGCGCTGCGCGGCGATCCGCCGGAAATGGGGCAGCGCTATGTCGCGCATCCGGGCGGTTATGCCAATGCGGCGGAGCTGATTTCGGGGCTGAAGGCCATCGCCCCATTTGAAATCAGCGTCGCCGCCTATCCCGAACTGCACCCCGATTCGGGCAGCCGTGCAGCCGATCTCGACAATCTGAAGCGCAAGATCGATGCCGGCGGCGACCGGGCCATCACGCAATTCTTCTTCTCCGCGGACGCATTTTTCAGGTTCCGGGACGAGGCGGCGGCGGCGGGCATCGGCGCGGAAATCGTGCCGGGCATCCTGCCGGTGTCGAACGTGGCGCAAACGCGCCGTTTCGCCGCCATGTGCGGAGCGGAAATTCCCGAATGGATGGACCGGCTGTTCGACGGGCTGGACGATCATCCGGCCGCGCGGCAACTGGTTGCAGCGACGGTGGCGGCGGAACTGTGCCGCAAGCTCTATGCCGGGGGTGTGCGGGATTTCCACTTCTACACGCTCAATCGTGCGGAGCTGAGCTATGCGCTCTGCCACCTGCTGGGCCTGCGCCCGAAGCAGGGGAGCACGAACGGACAGACGCTCGCGGCCTGAGCGCGGGCGTCTTTGCGTTAACCACATCGGGTCAGCCATGCTTCAGCATGGTGCGTTAAGGGGGCATTTCCCTTTCGCGCCGGAGCCTGTCTCGTGATCCGTACCATCGGCCTTGCCACCCTCGTCACGCTTGCCGCCGGCGCTGCCTACGCGCAGGAGCGTGCACAGCCGCCTTTCATGGTCGATGGCAGCGGTCGGGGCTTCGACCGCCTGTCGGACGCCATCGCCGCCATCGGCGACGGGCAGGGCACCATATTGATCGCGCCGGGCGCCTATCGCCAGTGCGCGGTGCAACAGAGCGGCCGCATCGAATATCGCGCCGCCAGCCCCGGCACCGCGATATTCGACGGCGTCACGTGCGAGGGGAAGGCGGCTCTGGTCCTGCGCGGGCAATCGGCCCGGATCGACAGCATCGTGTTTCAAAATCTGCGCGTGCCCGACGGCAATGGGGCGGGCATCCGGCTGGAACATGGCGATCTGGACGTCGTCAACAGCCTGTTCCGCAACAGCGAGCAGGGCATCTTGACCGGCGAGGATGAAGCCGGATCGATCGCCATCGATCGCTCGACCTTTCAGCGGCTGGGCCGCTGCGACCGCGACCTGGATTGCGCGCACAGCATCTATATCGGCCGCTATGGCAAATTGTCCGTCACCCGGTCGCGTTTCGAGGCGGGCAATGGCGGTCATTATGTGAAGGCACGGGCCATCTCCGTCGACATTCGCGACAACAGCTTCGACGACAGCCGCGGGCACCTGACCAACTATATGATCGACCTGCCCAATGGCGCGCGGGGCAGCATTGCGGGCAATGAAATGGTGCAGGGGCGCGACAAGGACAATTACTCCGCCTTCATCGCGCTGGCGGCGGAGGGCGGCGGCAACGACATGAACGGCCTGTCGATTTCCGGCAACAGCGCCTCTTTCGTACCCGGCCTGTCGCGCCAGAGCGTGTTCGTCGCCGACTGGGATGGCGGGGCGCGCCTCAACATCGGGCAGAACCGGCTCGCGGCTGGCCTGACGCCCTACGAAAAGCGCTGAATGGTGACACGGCCCCGGCGCATCGCCGGAGCCGCGCCGCGCATCAGGGGCAGTTGCTGACGGGTCCTGCGACGATGTCGATGCACCGCCCGTCCATGTCGCCCGCCTTCACCGGCAGCTTGATAATGGACGCGAGCGTCGGCGCGATGTCCACGGTTTCGATGCTGAGCGGCTGTTCGAAGGCGCTTGCCCCCTTCCACCAGAACAGGATCGGCACGCGCCGGTCGTAGATCCACGGGCTGCCATGGGTGGAGACATAGCCCTTGGTCGGGTCGACGATCGGTGTGACGCGGGGTTTCAGCAGGACGATCAGGTCGCCCGATCGCTGCGGATCATAGCTTGCCTTCGCTTCCTGCAGCAGGGTCCATGTGTCGGGCGGACCGGCGGGGGCGGGGGACGCGGCGATCTGCGCGCCGGTGAACACCGTCTGCACCTGCGGCTGGGCGGACAGCCATTTGATGGCGGCGGCCTGAACCTTTGCCCGGTCGGCGGGGGGCAGGGCGCGCGAAAGCCAGTAGTCGCCGAACGGGCCGCCCATCAGCAACGGCCCCTTGATCCCCGTCGCCTTCTCCAGCGCGGCGTTCACCGCCGCCGGGGCGAGCGTCGCGTCAAGCCGCTGGGCATCGGCTGCGCCATTTTCGCGCGCGCGCTCCGGCAGGTCCAGCCCGCCATGATCGGCGGTCAGCACGACCATGTAATCCACGCCGTCCTTGTCCAGCCGGGCAAAGAATTCGCCGAGCGACTGGTCCAGCTGCGCCTGCTGGATGCACATTTCCGCGCCGCCCGGACCGTAGGTGTGGCCGATATAGTCGTTGGCCGACAGGCCGATGGTGATGATGTCGGTCTGCGCCTGCTTGCCAAGCTGCATCTGTTCGATCAGCGATGTGGCGAGCACCAGCACGGCGGCGTCCGCTTCGGGTGAGGCACGGAACGCCTTGGCGTCGCCGGCGGCGCGGGCGAAGTGCCCGGTGCCCACCGTCTTGCCGCCGCCCAGCGCAATCGCGCGGTCGCGTGAGGTGCATTGGGCCGGCACCTCCAGCCCCGGCTGCGCCTCTCCCAGCAGCTTCATCACGCCGGCATTGACCTGCGCGACCAGCGGGCTTGGCGCGGTGCCGCGATAGCTGACAAAGCCATTGCCGCCCCACCACCAGAGCTGGTCGACATTATGCCCGCCCATCATGATGGCGGCGCGATCCTTTCCCGCGACCGACACCACGCGGGTGGCGGGATTGGCGGCCTTCATCCGTTCGCCCAGCGTCGGCACGCGCAGATGCAGGTTCGATGCGGCATAATCGCCGCTGTTGGTGCCGGGCACCGTTTCATCTTCCGCGCAATAGACGGTCTTGTCCTGCCGCGCCGCGCCCTGGTCGACCCATTCGTTCGCGATGATTCCTGTACGTGCCGGGCGCGCGCCGGTCGTGATGGTGGAATGGCCGGGGCAGGTTTCGGTCGCCGCGTGGCTTTGATAGCCCGAGGGGAAGACGACGCCGTTCGCCAGCCGCTTCATGCCCATGGCGTATGTCTGGCGATATTCCTCGAACAGGTTGCCGGAAAACTGATCGATCGAAATGACGACCACCAGCTTTGGGCGGGGCGCGGCATCCTGCGCGGCTGCGGGTGCCGGGTTGGGCGCGGATTGGGGCGCGCTCTGCTGCGCGGCAAGGGGGGCGGCGGACAGGCTGAGGAGGCCAAGCAGGGGCAGTGCGTTATGATACAACTTCATACAATATTCTCCTTGGCGCGCCGCGACTCCGCCTTATAGCTAGCGCCCGATCATCCCATTGGACAGACCGTGCCGTGCGTGCGTTGCGTGACATTTTCCTGACGATGCTGCTCGCTTTTTTGGCGGCACCACTGGCGCACGCCCAATTGGGGGGGCTGGGCGGCAAGCCGAATATCGATGCCTCCCTGCGCGCGGAGACGCTGAACCCTGCGCCGGGCACCGTCAGCACGCGCCTCCAGACCACTCTCGCCCATGGCCCGGGCGCTTCCGTCGTACACCTGGCGATCTTCTCGCCGATCCACCGACGATCCGATGGCCTGGTGCCCCGGTGATGCGGCTTCCCGGTCTGATGGCACCGATCTGGGTTCGCCGGGCGCGGCCAACGGCGTCTGCCCGCCCGCACTTCGAGGGCAATCGACCCTCTGCCGCCTCCAGTTCCCGCGGATGGCGAGGCCTTCGCCGACACTGGGCTGACCATCTATGGTCGGGTGCGCGAGCCGCGCCGCGTCTACGACCTCACCGATGGCACCGACGCCAACGCAAACCTGTTGGCCGAGGTGGGCTACGGCGAGACGGCAGCGATCCGCGGCCGACGTCACCTGGACCTGGGCGCCGCGCATCGTCAATGCCGGTTGGAACGCAACCGCGGCCGGCGAAGCCCGGCGTGGACGAGTACCAGGGCAACATCGTCGTGCCCGCTGCGGGCACCTATGACCACGCCTACCGGTTTTCGGCCGACAATGGTCTGAGCTGGACCTACTGCGACCGCAACGCCGGCGAAGGCAGCGACGGCTCGCAGGACGGCTACCAGGCGGCCAACGCGGGCAGCCTGGTGAAACCTGACTTCAGCCCTGCACCGAGACCTCGTGCGTGGCTACGCCGCACCGCCCGCCATCTGCCGCGACAACGCGGTGGTGGCCTTCGAGAGACCACAGGCACTTGCAATCCCATCGATGGCGAGACCTTCGACTGCCTACGCGGAAATCGCGCCGGTTGCCTGCGAGAACGGCGACATCTGCGACGCGGAAGGCGCTTGCCGCGCGCCCGGCCCGTTTCCTGCAGTAGGCGGTCTTCATCACCGAGTTGATGTACGACCCGCACACCCCGCTGGACGACAACAACGCCGAGTGGATCGAGATCTGCAACGGCCAGACCCGCGCCGGTCCTCTGTTCGCCTGTGCGCGGCCGAACGCCGCAGCAGCAACTCGCGGTGGACCTGACGGGAACCATCGCCCCTGGCGCCTACTTTCTGGTGGGCCGCAATGCCGTCTGGCCCGCGGCGGTGGTCGACCTTCGATTCTGTGGTGCCCACGCCCATGAAACAACGGGCGCGGTCTGTTCTCACCTGCCAGGACGTCGAGATCGATCGGGTGGCCTACAGCACCTCCGAACCTTGGCCGCCGGGCGGCGCCAATGGGGCGCGGTATCGCAACCTGTCGCTGGACCGGCGCAGTTCTCGGAAGAACAACGACCTGGAGCAACAACTGGTGCCTAGACGGCGCGGACTATCTGGTGGACGCCGATCCGGCCCGCAATCACAAGGGCACCTGGCGCTGCCAACACGGCCTGCCCGGTGTTGGATACCACCATCGGTGTTCATCGCCTGCAGTTCCCGCTGGATGTCGAGGCCCTTCGGCCACCAGCATCACCGTGTTGGCCGGGTTTTTGAGGCCGGCATCACCAGTACCAGCGCCGCCACCGACGAGACCGTCGATTTGCTTGCACAGGCGGGCTACGGGCCGATGCAGGCGATCCTGCGGCGAACGGCGAGTGGGTCTGGTTCGATGCCGCGGAAATCCTGCCTGGATCGACACCGACGAGCCGGGCAACGACAGCTACCAGGGCACCTTGGACGTACCCGCGCCCGGCAGCTACGACCTCGCCTACCGATTCAGCCGCGATGGCGGCAGCACCTGGCTGTACTGCGACCGCGACGCAGGCGAAGGCAGCGACGGCTCTGAAAACGGCTACCAGGTCGAACGCCGGTGCCCTGCTGG
>JAXHOI010000031.1:0-13796 GCA_034519505.1 Sphingobium sp.
CATTACGTATTGCTGGCCGAACTTGATGCCCACCGCCGCCATCTGGAGGAAGCCTGGTCGAGCAACGCACCTGCGAACTGGCCGCCGCCAAGGAAAAGGCCGACGCGGCCAACCGCGCCAAATCCGAATTCCTGGCCAATATGAGCCACGAAATCCGCACGCCGATGAACGCCATCATCGGCCTGACCTACCTGCTGCAGCGCGACGCCAGCTGCAACCCGGACCAGCCGACAGCCTGAGCAAGGTGGAGCGAGCGCCGGCCCACCACCTGCTGGCGAATCATCAACGACATTCTCGACCTCTCCAAGATCGAGGCCGGCGAGCTTCGCCCTGGAAACCATGCGTTCTCGGTCGCTCGAGTCGCTCGACAGTATCACCGTGGCCGATGCTCGCACCAGAACAGCCAGGGACAAGGGCATTGCCTTGCTCACCGAAGGCGGTTCCGATCGCCGCGAGCCTCGCGCACGGGCGATCCCACGCGGCTGCAGCCAGGCACTTCTGAACTATGCCAGCAACGCGCGTCAAATTCACCCAGACAGGAGCAGCATCACGTTGCGCGTCTGGCGAACGAAGCGCAAAGCCGGGGAATACGATCACGCTGCCGCTTCGAAGGTCGAGGACACCCGGCATTGGCATCGCGCCGGAAACCATCCCCGCGCCTGTTCCAGGCCTTCGAACAGGCCGACAGCTCGACCACCCGCAAGTACGGCGGCACCGGCCTGGGCCTGGCGATCACCCGCCATCTCGCCGAACTGATGGGCGGCGAAGTCGGCGTCGAGAGCACGCCGGGCGAGGGTAGTCGTTTCTGGATCACCGCGCGCCTCGGCGCAGCCAAAGACGACGACGCACCGGCCCCGGGAAACGGGCTGCCGAGCCAATTGCAAGGGCGGGTTCTTGTCGCCGAGGACGAGCGAATCACCGCGACATCGCGGCGGTCGAACTACTGACCGGCTTCGGGCTCCAGGTGGTCACGGCCAAAAACGGGACTCTTGCGGTCGACCGGTATAAACGGTCAAATTTCGATCTCGTCCTCATGGACATCCAGATGCCCGAACTCAACGGGCTGGATGCAACCCGGCAAATCCGCGCCCTCGAAAACGGCGCCACGGTCCCCATCATTGCCCTGACGGCAAATGCCTTCAAAGCCGATCAGGAGCGCTGCACCGAGGCCGGAATGACCGACTTTCTGGCCAAGCCAGTATTCCCTGACGCACTCCATGTCATGCTCAAGAAATATCTGCCGGAGAAGGATTCGAGCACTCACGCCGCCCCCCAGCCACACGATGACGAGGCGGCGGGAAAAGCCGGCGCCCAGGTACTACTGAAAAAATTGACGCACTTGGCGAGTTGCTGGGCACGGGAGACATCGAGGCAACTCACCACTTCAATCATCTGAAGGCGGACCTGAAGCGTCTTTTCCCGACCGAGTATGAACAGCTACGCCAGCAAATTGTTACTTTCAACTTCGATGCCGCAACAGCACTGCTTGAAAGAATAAAAAGCCAGTTAGCCTGAAAATAATTTCTCCTGGGCGAGTTCAATGCCTTGTCTGAGAAAGCTCGACGACGGAGAGGATCCTAGCGTTGGTGACTTAAATGTGCGGGAGGCATGTGGCATGACACAGCAAGACAACAAGAACCTGGGGCCGGACAAGCCCATTGTGCTTATTGTCGACGACGTCCCGGACAACCTCTCAGCCATCTCGGAAATGATCAGCCATCTGGGCGTAGACGTCCGGGTTGCCAACAGCGGCCCGGTCGCCATTCGCTACGCCAGGCTAGCCCCTCATCCCGACCTCGTCCTGCTCGACGTCATGATGCCCGAAATGGATGGCCACGCGGTGCTCCGCGCCTTGCGGGCCGACGCCGAAACCCGCGCCGTTCGGTCGTGCAGTCGGTCGAGTTCGGATACAAGGAAGCCAGCCGCACGATTTTCGAAGCCAACGTCACCCACGCCATCGCGGGCCTCATCATGCTGGTGCTCGGCTCCGGCCCGGTGAAGGGCTTTGCGGTCGTGCTGCTGATCGGCATCGCGACGTCGGTGTTCACCGCAGTCACCCTGACTCGCCTGCTCGTCGCGCGCTATCTGCGCAAGGCGCGGCTTACCGAGCTGATCGCGGCGTGCGGCGGGCGCTGAGCCATGAAACTTCTCAAGCTGGTCCCCGACAATACCAATATCGGGTTCGTCCGCATCCGCTTCATCGCCTTTGCGCTGACGGCGCTGCTGACCATCGCCGCCATCGGCGCGGTGGGGGCAAGGGGCCTTAACCTCGGCGTCGATTTCGTCGGCGGCCTGATGATCGAGGCGAAGTTCAAGACCACTCCGCAGCTCGATCAGGTTCGCGACAATGTGCAGTCGGTCAATGTCGGCGAAGCGCAGCTGTCGCAATATGACGACAAGACCATGGTCGCCATCCGCCTGCCGCTGCCTGAAAGCAACGATCAGGGCGCGAACAACAAGGTCGTGGCGAAGGTTCGCGCGGGGCTGGAAAAGCAGTTCCCCGGCGTCACCTTCTCCCGCGTGGAAACCGTGTCGGGCAAGGTGTCGGGCGAGCTCATTCAAAAGGGCGTGCTGGCCGTCGTGCTCGCCATCGTCGGCATCGCGATTTTCAGCTGGTTCCGTTACGAATGGCAGTTCGGCGTGTCGACCGCCGTCGCGATCATCCACGACGTGCTGATGACGCTGGGCTTCTTTGCCATCACGCAGCTGGAATTCGACCTGAACATCGTGGCGGCGGTGCTGACCATCATCGGCTATTCGATCAACGACAAGATGGTGATCGACGACCGTATCCGCGAAAACATGCGCAAATATCGCAAGATGGACATGAGCTCGCTGATCGACCTGTCGGTCAACGAAACGCTGCCGCGCACGGTGATGACCAGCATCACGATCATGCTGGCGCTCGCCGCGCTGCTGTTCCTGGGCGGCCATGTGCTGCGTGGTTTCACGGCGGCGATGATGCTGGGCATCGTGGTCGGCACCTATTCCTCCATCTACGTCTCCTCCTCGCTGCTGATTTCGCTGGGTCTCAGCCCGCAGCTGGCCGACAAGAAGAAGGAAGTCGGCCCGCCCGGCGGCCTGAGCGGCGGCGAACGGATCAGCTGAAGGCTCCCCGGTCCGCCGGGGCGGGAGAAGTGATGGCCATGGACATGCGCCCCGATCCGGCTGGCAACGGCCCCGTCGTCACCGGCTTTTCGGGGCGGGGCTTCAAGGTGCGCGAGGCGGTGTTCCCCGCCGGGCTGCTGCTGACGCCCGACGGCGCATGGGCATGGGATGCCGCGCCCGCATCGGTGGACATGATCGATGTGGCGCAGGTCGAAATGGCGCTGGCGCTGGAGCGGACGCCCGAATTCCTGCTGCTGGGCACGGGCGCGCATCTGGTTCAGCCCCCGCGCGCCTTTGTCCGGGCGCTCGAAGTGCGCGACATCGGCGTGGAGGCGATGGATAGCCGCGCCGCCGCCCGTGCATGGGGCGTGCTGCGTCAGGAAGGGCGATGGATCGCCGCCGCGCTGATGGCGCTGTAAGCGGGCGTCAGAACGCCTTCGCCGCCGCCGGCTTTCCCGCGACCGCGCGCAGATGCGCCTCCAGCGTTTCGCCATTGGCGGCCCAGGTAAAGCGTTCGGCCGCGCCGCGCACCTTTTCCGGCTCGGGCGGATTGGCCAGCACCTGCCGGATGCCCGCGACCAGCGCCTGCGACGTTCGTTCGACGATCAGGCCCGCTTCGGGGCGATCGATCAGCTCGCGCGCGCCGCCCACATCGGTAATGACGATCGGCGTGCCGCAGGCCAGCGCCTCCACCCACGCATTCGCCAGCCCCTCCGAAGCGGAGGGCAGCGCCATGACATCGGCGGCGGCGAAGAATTTGGGCAGGTTGGCGTGCGGGATCGCGCCCGGAACGCCGACGCGGTCGGCGACGCCCAGCTTCGCCGCCAGCGCCTCATAATTGCGCCGCTCCGGCCCCTGGCCCAGCAGCATCAGCTGCACGCTGGGCAGTTCGGGCAGGGCGCGGATCAGCAGCTCCTGCCCCTTGCGCGGGATCAGCGCGCCCACGCACAGCACGACAGAACCATGCAGGCCCAGTTCCGCCTTCAGCGCGTCGCGGTCGCCGGGCGTGAAGCTGGTCAGGTCGACCCCGGTATAATGGACAGTGATGCGATCGGCATCCATGCCCATCGCCACCATCGAGCTTTTCATCGCGCCCGACACGGCGAGCAGCCCGCCTGCCTGAAGGCCGGCGCTCAACACCTTCGCCCGCGTTGCCTTCTGCCGGCCCCAATGGTGAATGTCGGCCCCGCGTGCCTTCACCGAATAGGGGATGCCGAGCGCCTTTGACAGGCGCTGCGCAACCGGCCCGTCGGGGTAGAAGAAGCTGGCGTCGATCACGTCGAACGGGCGTTCGGCATGCAGGCGGCGGACCAGCGGCAGGATCGCGCGCGCCATCGCGCCGACATTGCGACCGCCCATACCCGGCAATGTGGTGAATCGCGGGCGGTATATCTGCAGCCCCTGCCAGTTCTCATGGTCCTTCACATGGCGCAGCTGCCCATAGCGCGCCGCGCGCGACAGCGGCCATGGCGGCATGCCGATGGGGGCGACCACCGTTACCTTCACATCCGGGCGGCTGGCCAGTTCGCGCGTCTGCCGCTCGACGAAGATGCCGAAATTCGGCCGGCTCATGTCCGGGAACAGCGTGGAAAGGACGAGGACGCGCAAAGTCATGCCGGTTCAGCCTTAACGGCGGGGCGGGCGGGGGCGAAGTCGTGCCCGCGCGCTTCACCCCGCATTTGGGGCGTCACGGCCGCTCCCCCACAAAAGCGACGCCGGGCCGTGGCCGCTCATCGACGCTTAGCGTGAAAATGTCCGGGCGGGAATAATGGCCCGTCACATCAAGGTCATAGCGTGCGCGGATCGGGTCGGCGGGGTCGATCTCCGCCGTGATGAGGCCGGTTTCCCGCTCCAGCGGTCCGGCCAGAACGTCGCCCAGCGGCCCCACGATCATGCTGCCGCCCGCGATCAGAGGACGGTCATCGTCCCAATGTTCGACATGGATGCCGAGCGTCGCCGGGCTGGCCTGCACCTGACAGGCGCTGACGACGAAGCATCGCCCCTCATGCGCGATGTGGCGCATCGAACTGCGCCAGATGTCGCGCTCGTCGACCGTCGGCGCGCACCAGATATCGACGCCCTTGGCGTACATGGCAGCGCGAAACAGGGGCATGTGATTTTCCCAGCATATCGCCGCCCCGACGCGCCCGGCCGCGCCCTCCACAACGGGCATGGTGGAGCCGTCCCCCTGCGCCCAGATCAGCCGTTCGGTGCCGGTCGGCATCAACTTGCGATGCTTGGCGATCAGGCCCGCCTGCGGATCGATGAAGATCGCCGTGCAATAGAGCGACGCGCCTGCCCGCTCGATCACGCCCAGCACCAGCATCGCACCGGTCCGCCCCGCAAGTCCACCAAGCGCGGCGATTTCCGGCCCGTCCAGATCGATGGCGCCGGCGTGATAGCGGGCGAACGCCTCCCGCCCCTCCGGCAGGCGATAGCCCAGATGCGTGCCGAACCGCTCCCCCTTGGGATAGCCGCCCAGCAGCGCTTCGGGCATGACCACCAGCTGCGCGCCGCTGTCCGCTATCGCGCCTTCGAACGAGAGCACATGGTCCAGCGTCGCGGCCTTGCCGTCGGGATGGGAGCCGATTTGCAGGGCGGCGAGAATGGTCTTGTCGGACATGAATCAGATTTCCCTTATGGCGATGGGCGGGGCTTGCATCACAGGGAACGGATAAGGCGGGTGGCGACCGCCATCCATGCGGGGTCGGAGATGACCTGTTGCCGGGAGCCTGCGCCCAGCGGCAGCAGGTGGAGCAGGCCGCCCTCGCGCCCGATCAGCCGCCCGAACAGGAACCGGCCCGCAGGTCGCGGCAGCAGCACGTCGCGGTTGATCGCGCTGGCATAGGCCGCCGGGGCGAGGCGGCGGCACCAGATTTCGTCGCCATGGCGATAATCGCCGACCCCGCCCGTCACCTGTATGCCGACAAGGCCGCCCTCGCTCACTGGCGGCACGAAGCTGGCCGGGCGCAGCGGCGCGCGCGCGCCCTCCGGCCCGATTTGCGCGGCGACGGGCACGCTTTCCTGCCCCGGCAGGTCGACCAGATCGGCCGCCGATACGCCCAGCGCTGCGGCGATCCGGTTCAGCCATTTGACCGAAACGGTACGCATGCCGGTTTCCAGCCGCCCGATGGTCTGGGCCGTGGTCGGCGGGTCGCAACGCGCGCCCACTTCTTCCAATGTCAGCCCCTTGGCCTTGCGAACTTCCCGGATGCGCGTGATCATGGCTGTATCCTAACCAGATAGGAGAAATATCTTTCCTACACTGTTGCCGGAATGGCAAGTTTTTTGATGCCGCCCTTGCCACTCGCCGAATGAAGGAAAGACCGATGCCGAACAGGCAGAACCCCGCGCCGCGCCGGGATGGATCGACGCGCCAAACCTATATCGATCAGATGCTGGAGGGGCCGGACGGACGCACCGTGCCGGTGCAGGTGAATGTCGGGGAATCGCCGCTCAGCTGGCTGCACGCGCGCGGCAAGCTGTCCCGTCGCCTGTACGAAGCGGGCGAGCAGGTGCGCCGCGACATGCAAGCGGCCGGCCTTGGCCCGCGCGTCACCATGGTGTGGGACGGCCAGCCGTCGCAGCGGCAGCGGCGGGGGGCGGGCATGCCGCCGGGGGCGGCGGATCGCCACATCGCCGCGCGTGCCCGGTTCGATGGCGCGATGATAGCGGCGGGGCCGGGGCTGCGCGACATCGTCTGGCGGGTCGCCTGCGCGGGCGAAGGGCTGTCGGCGGCGGAAAAGGCGATGGACTGGCCCAGCCGCGCGGGCAAGCTGGTGCTGACGCTGGCGCTGGAACGGCTGGCCGACTTCTATCGCATCCCCTGAACAATCGGCGAGTGCTGCGGCGGCTCAGCCCAGCGCCTCGGCCTTTTCCGCCAGTTCCAGCCAGCGTTCCTCCGCCGCATCCTTTTCGCCGCGCGCCTTTTCGATGGCAGCGCTGAGGTCGGCGAAGCGCTTGGGATTCTTGGTATAGAGGTCCGGGTCGGCAAGCGCCGCTTCGTCACGGGCGATCTGCGCCTCCAGCTCCTCGATGCGCGCGGGTAGCAGGTCCAGGTCGCGCTGGTCCTTGTAACTGAGCTTGGCGGCCTTTGGCGGTGGCGGGGCGTCGGCCCTGAGCGCGGCCTTCTTCGCTTCGCCCGCGATCTTCTTTGGCCTGCGCTTGGCTTCCCAGTCGGCATAGCCGCCGACCACCACATCGACATGCCCGCTGCCATCCAGGCCCAGCGTCACCGTCACCGTCTTGTCCAGAAAGTCGCGGTCGTGGCTGACGATCAGCACCGTGCCGTCAATAATCCGCGATGATTTCCTGAAGCAGGTCCATGGTTTCAAGGTCGAGGTCGTTGGTCGGCTCGTCCAGCACCAGAAGGTTCGACGGGCGGGCAAATTCGCGCGCGAACAGCAGGCGTGATCGTTCGCCGCCCGAAAGCGTCCCGACCTTCGCCTCCGCCAGAGAGGGATCGAACAGAAACTCCTTCAGATAGCCGTGCACATGCTTGCGCACGCCCTGAACGTCGATCCAGTCGCCCCCTTCGGCCAGCACGTCGCGCACCGCCTTGTCCGGCTGCATCAGGCTGCGCTGCTGGTCGATGAAGATCATGTCCAGCGTCTTCGACAGAGTGATGGTGCCGCTGTCGGGTTCCAGTTCGCCGGTCAGCAGTTTCAGCAGCGTCGTCTTGCCCGCGCCGTTGCCGCCGACCAGGCCGATGCGGTCGCCGCGCTGGATGCGCAGAGTGAAATCCTTGATGATCGCGCGCTGCGCATCACCCTCGCCAAAGCTCTTGCTGACATGATCGGCGACGATCACGCTCTTGGTCTTGTTGCCATCGCTCGCCACCGCCATTTTCGCCGTGCCCTGCGGCCCGACCATGGCGGCACGCTCGGCCCGCATTTCATAAAGCTTGGCAAGGCGCCCCTGATTGCGCTTGCGCCGCGCGGTGACGCCGCGTTCCAGCCAGTGCGCCTCTATCTTCAGCTTCGCGTCCAGCTTCTCTGCGGCGCGTGCTTCCTCGGCATAGACCTTCTCCATCCATGCGTCGAAACCGCCGAAACCCACTTCGTTGCGGCGCAGCAGCCCCCGGTCCAGCCAGAAGGTCTGGCGGGTGAGGCGGGTGAGGAAGGTCCGGTCGTGGCTGATCGTCACGAACGCGCCGGAATAGCGTTGCAGCCAGTCCTCCAGCCAGTCGATCGCCGCGATGTCCAGATGGTTGGTCGGCTCGTCCAGCAAAAGCAGGTCCGGTTCCCCGGCGAGCGTGCGGGCCAGTGCGGCGCGGCGGCGCTCGCCCCCGCTGGCCTTTGCCGCTTCGCGCGACAGGTCGATGCCGATCTGGTCGGCGATCGCCTCCACCTCGTGCGGCGGCGCGTCCGGCCCGGCGATCGCATAATCGCGTAGCGTCGCAAAGCCGCTGATGTCCGGGTCCTGCAACAGCATGGCGACGCGCATGCCCGGCCGCACCGACCGGCGGCCCTCGTCCGCTTCGATCATGCCCGCGATCAGCTTCATCAAGGTGGTCTTGCCAGCGCCATTGCGCCCGATCAGCGCCAGCCGGTCCCGCTCGCCGATATGGATGTCGAGATTACGGAACAACCAGCCCGCGCCCTGAACGAGGCCGAGATTTTCATAGGAGAAGATGGGAGCCGCCATGCCAGCAGCAGCTAAGGGAGGGGGGCGGCAAGGGCAAGGGGGAAGGGCGGCGACGCGAAAGCTTTCGCGACGACAACAACAAACTCAGCCACCATTCAGCCGTTCGGGCGTTATGGAGGCGCAACGAAAGTCGTTTCGGAGTTTTGCGACCCATGAAGAAATCCATTGCCCTGATCCCCGCGCTGATGATGGCCGCCGCAGCGCTGCCCGCCATGGCACAGGCGGTGCCCGCCGCGTCCCGGATGGACGGGCCGCCGCTGCTGTCGCTTTCGGTCACCGAAAATGTCGAGGCGGCACCCGATGTCGCCACCGTGTCGACGGGCGTGGAAAGTCGCGCACCCTCCGCCAGCGAGGCGATGAGCGCGAATGCGCGCGACATCGACCGCCTGGTCGCCGCCATCAAGGGCGCGGGGATCGACGCGAAGGACATCCAGACCAGCGGCATCAACCTGTCGCCGCAATATGTCTATGGCCAGAAGGGGCCGGATGGCAGCGACCTGCCGCCCAAATTCGTGGGCTATAGCGCGAACAACATGCTGACGGTGAAGAGCCGCAATATCGGCAAGCTGGGCGGCCTGCTCGACAAGATGGTGGCCGCTGGCGCGACCAATATCAATGGCCCCAATTTTGAGATCGACAAGCCGCAGCCGCTGGCCGACCGCGCGCGGATGCAGGCGATCGCCACGGGCAAGGCGCGGGCCGAACTTTATGCCAAGGCCGCGGGCTATCGCAGCGTGCGGCTGGTGGCGGTGGCCGAAGGCGGGGCGATGCCGCCACCGCCGCCTGCGCCCGTCATGTTCGCCCAGCGCGACATGGCGGCGGCTGCTCCGATGACCAAGATCGAGCCGGGGCAGGTGACGACGTCGATCACACTCAGTCTGCAATACGCGCTGGAAAATTGAGGCGAGCGGGCGGGGCCGCATGGTATTGCGGCCCCGTCATGGCATCGCGCGCGCCGCCACAACGCGATGTTCACCGCCTGTTCAAAGCCTTGCGATTATGTCAGTAATTATGACCATGCCAAATGCCTTCAAATCCAGCGCCCGACCGCTCGCCCTTCTGCTGGCCGCTGCCCTGCTGCTGCCCGCCGCCGGTGCCGGCGCCAATCCGGGGCGCAAGGACGAACAGGACGAGGCGCGCAAGGCGTTGCTGGAGGGCAATGTCATGCCCTTTTCCATGATAAAGCGGCGGGTGGACCGCGAAATGGGCGATGCGTCCTATCTGGGTTCCGAATTTCTGCCCGACAGCAACCGTTACCGCCTGAAATATGTTAAGGACGGCAAGGTGGTCTGGGTCGACGTCGACGGGCGGACGGGTGACATCATGGGATGGGCGCGCTAATCCTTTGCGCGCCTGAAACAACCGCATCATTGCAAGAGGGGATCAATGCGCCTTCTGATCGTTGAAGACGAACCCAATCTGGGTCGCCAGCTGAAATCCACGCTGGAGGATGCGGGCTATGCCGTCGACCTCGCCTGCCGATGGCGAGGACGGGCACTTCATGGGCTCGACCGAGGATTATGACGCGGTCGTGCTCGATCTCGGCCTGCCCGAAATCGACGGGCTGACCGTGCTCGGCATGTGGCGGCGCGAAGGCCGGGCCTTCCCGGTGCTGGTGCTGACCGCGCGTGACAGCTGGTCGGACAAGGTCGCGGGGCTGGATGCCGGCGCCGATGATTATCTGGCCAAGCCGTTCCAGACCGAGGAGCTGATCGCCCGCCTGCGCGCGCTGATCCGCCGCGCTTCGGGCAATACCTCCAGCGAACTGACCGCCGGCGATGTGCGGCTGGACACCCGGTCGGGCCGGGTCACGCTGGCGGGCGAGCCGGTCAAGCTGACGGCGCAGGAATATAAGCTGCTGTCCTACCTGATGCACCACAAGGGCAAGGTGGTCAGCCGCACCGAGCTGATCGAGCATATCTACGATCAGGATTTCGACCGCGATTCCAACACCATCGAAGTGTTCGTGACCCGCATCCGCAAGAAGCTTGGCGCCGACGTGATAACCACCATCCGTGGCCTCGGTTACAGCCTCGACGAGCCGCGCCGACGCAGCCGCGCGCGCCTGAGGCGGCGCGCCGAATGGCGCGGCGCATGGCCGCCCGGGGGCGTGGGCGCGCGCAGCGCCAGCGCTGAGCGATGACGCAGGCAAAGCGCGCCGCCACCCGTCCGCACCACGCGCGATCCTTGCGCCGGCGCATGATGGGCTGATCGCGGCGGTGTGGATCTTCGTGCTGCTGATGGGCGGCGGCATCGCGCTGGAACGGCATGCTGACCGACGCCGGTCAAGCGCAATTTCGACGACAGCCTGCGATTATATCCTGACCGCCATGATCGCCTCGGCCGAAATCGGGCCGGATGGCGAGGTTTTGTTCTACCGCACCGCTGGGCGACCAGCGGTTTCTGGAACCGGGCAGCGGGCTTTATTGGCAGATCAGCGGCAAGGCGGCATGCGAACCTGGCCCTCGCGCAGCGCTGTGGGACCGCACGCTCGAAGTCACGGGTCGAGTCAGGCGCACATTTCGACGAGCAGACGTGCATTTCTACAACTCAGCAACCAGTTCGCCGGCGAGGCGCTGCGCATCGCCGAACGCACGGTGATCCTGCTCCGGCTAGCGACACGCGCTGGACCTTCATGGTGGCGCCAGGCGCGCGAGCGAGCTGGACGCGCAGATCGGGCGGGTGCGGCTGATCCTGATCTGGAGCTTTGCCGTGCTCGGCCTGGGCCTGCTGGTGATGGCGCTGCTACAGATCCGCTATGGCCTGTCGCCGCTGCGGCAAGGTGCGTGCTGCGATAATCGTGCGCATGCGCACGGGGGCAGAGCCGGATCACCGAGCCGCTGCCCGCTGGAAGTGCAGCCGCATGGTCGAGGAGCTGAACGCGCTGCTCGCCACATTCCGAACAAGCAGGCCGAGGAAGCGCGCCGCCATGCGGGCAACCTCGCCCATGCGCTCAAGACCCCGCTGACCGTGCTCACCAATGCCGCCACCGCCCGCGCGCCCGATCTTGGCGAAGCGGTGATGCGCGAGACCCGCACGATGCAGCGCCATGTCGATCACCACCTCGCCCGCGCCCGCGCGGTGGGCCGCCGCGCGGCGTGGCGCAGTGCCCGCACCAATGTCATGGCCAGCGCTGAAGCTGCGTCGACGCGGGCGGTGGCAGCGGCTCTATCCGCAAGGCGCGGCTGCGATATTGCCGGCGACAAGGAGCCGCCGCGGTCGCGCGTGGAGCGGCAGGATCTGGACGAACTGCTCGGCAACCTGGTCGAAAACGCCGCCAAATATGGCGGGGGCAGCGTCTTTCGTCGACGATCGCCGCGGGACGGCGCCATGGCCGAGATCCTGGTGGAGGAGGATGTACTGGCCCGGCATTGCGGAGGCGATCGCGACCCGCATCTTCGACCGCGGCGTCCGGCTCGACAGCGGCAAGCCGGGCACCGGCCTTGGCCTCATCGGCGCGATGGCGGAACGCGGGGGCGGTTCGGTGACCACTGTTGACATTAGTGTGCTGCTCAAGTTCTTCTTTTGGGAATGTGTGTACTATAAAAAGGTTGATACTGGGTTTCCTTCTGAGTCCACAGAGGCTCTAGGTCACATTGTCGGGATATCTGAACATTGCAGGACATACTTACTTATACGGAAAGTTCTGACGGAAGATACCCACAAAATAATTTATCGGTCTCTTGTTCGCCCCCATTCTCAGGATGATTCCAATTTTCGTGCTATCATGTCTGGTGGGGGAGGAGTCTAAAGAGTACAGGTGAACCTGTTATTAAAACGAAGCACTTTGACAACTCCAATTTGACCAGTCATGATATCACATCGATTTCGGATGACGAAGAAGAACCAATGCTGTTAAATCCTGAGGCACCACCACCTGCTTTTAACCCTGAAGATTTTATTGGTCGGTATGTTTCTATTGTATTATGATAGAATTTTGGTAAGGGAAGTTCATTCTCATGTAAATTGAAACTAAGAATAAGTTGATGATAAATCAATTATGTTGGTGGTAACAATCTATCAAAACTTTGGAGGTTATGCTATCCATTGATATCAAGGATGGATTACCTCCTGAGCTCCTCAATTGTTTTTGATCGGAAGATTTAATCGTACAACATGGATCCACAAGAGAATGGGGAGGTCCACAGAGCTAAGATTGTACAGATGTTAGAAGATCATGAATCTAATGTTAACGAGAACCCAACTATGATCAAATTTCGACTGTCCATCAACAATGACGAAGCTGAAGAAGTTGTTACATATAATAAGTTGTTAGATTACATTTCTAAGGATGAAGAAAAAAACTGTTGTTTGGAAATTTCGACGTATTGTTTTCGCACCAAGGACCTTTGAGACTGGAGCATACGGATTACAAAGGATCAATGTATAACATCATGGTTGAATGGGAAACTGGAGAAATAACAACAGAACCGCTTCAGATCATTGCAGCTGATGATCCGGTCACATGTGCTATATACGCAAAGGAACAATAACTTGCTAGAATTCCTGGATGGAAACGATTCAAGTCTATTGCGAAGAGGCAAAAGAAGTTCACACGGCTGATAAATCAAGTAAAAGCTCAAGTGTATTCTACACCACCATTATATAAATATGGATTTGAGGTGCCTAAAAAAGCTATGCACATGCAATGCGTCTTGATAAGCAGAACCCGAATACCAAGTGGATAGATGTAGCTGATATCGAAATTAAGCAGATTGCTGAGTACAAAGTTTTCGTCGACTATGGCCACCATGCTTTCAGCGCTACCGTCTCAACCGGATATAAGCAAAGACAAAAAAAAAAAAAAAAAAAAAAAAAGTTCAATTTTCGGGTACCTTTTGACAAAAAAAAAAAAAAAAAAACATGATGGCAGATAAAGGGGGGCGGCAAAATGGCGGTATGATGGACATTTCAATCGACATGCTACCCCCCCCCCCGAACTTTCACAGTTTGTCTTAAAAGTTGTATTCTTAGAGGATTTCGATTGGCATTATTCCTTGGCGCAGATGAACGGATTAGAAGTTTGGTCAACCGACATTGGG
>JAXHOI010000025.1:0-98186 GCA_034519505.1 Sphingobium sp.
CTGTTAGGCAAATCCGGGAAAGCCCCAGGCGTTCAGCTGTCGTCGTAACTCGGCCGCAATCTCCCGGTTCAATGCGCCGCTGGCATGGGTTCCATCGCGCAGGTGACGGCCAGTGCCCATGTCCGCGGCGATGGCATCGGCATCGATGATGGCGATACCGTGGCTGCGCTCCAGATCGTGGAGCATCAGGTTCAGTTCCTTTGCCCGGACACAGCCCAGGCTGGCAAAGGATTGTTCGTCCAGCAGGCGATAGTTCGTCACCTGCTCATGCGCGGGCGCGGACGGGGCGTTGATGACGAAGAGTTGCCGACCGGGCAGCGCGGCGATCAATCGCCCGTAATCCGCGCGCACATCCTCAACCGAACGCATCACCGGCTCGAAATTGGCGCGCAGCCATGCCCGCACCGCTGGCCCCAGCGCCGCGATCCGGTAATGATGGACATTCAATGTCCAGCCCAGTCGCCGGTGCCGCGCCGCAACCGGCAACTCGCCGCCCAGTGACAGGCTGATGGCGGTGGGTGGCGCGCTTGTGCTCAGCCCCTCCCGACCGAGCAGCACCGTCGGCTCGGTCAGCGGCGCATCCTCCAGCGCTCGCAGCATCGCGCCGATGAACAGCCAGTCAGCGGCCTCCGGCACATGTCCGGGCGGTGGAAAGGATGTCGCGACATCCGCGCGAATGGCGGCAAGGTCGGCCTGCGTCCGCGCCAGCTGCTCGACCAGCACCGACGCGCATGGCACCTGTGGCTCGGCCTGTGCCAGGATGATCTGCGCCGGTCCCCTGGTCGCGGCATACCAGTCGCCAAAACAGCCGTCGTCGCCGCGCAGAATGGCGTCCTGCTCGCACGGGCCAAGGCCGATCAGCGACGTGCCGCCCGCCCCACCCCACCAGCCGCGCCGGCGAGCATGCCATCCGCCCAGCGGGCCGACGCGATTTTCTATGCCGTCGGCAAAGCGCCGCCCGGCAACGAACAGCAGCTCGACGTCCACATTCGGCCGCTTGCCGCCCTCCACCTGCGCTACGATGTGTTCGGGGTGCCAGTGAAACGCTGGCAGCCGGTCGAGATAGCCACCTTCGGACAGCGATTGCATATGGCGCAGGCGACCGCCCACCGGGCTGGACAACAGCACCTGCACATCCTGATCGGCCAGCCCCTCCACGCCGAGTGTGCAATAGGCGAAGGGCTGGCGCGGGCGGCATTCGGTGCCGTCAGGCAGCAGCCAGCGAAAACCCGATCGCAATACCGGCACTGCCATCGAACCCAGGCGAATGTCGGTCACGGCGCGTCCAGCCACCAGGGCTGATCGTCGATAATCGTCGCCATCGCGATCCGGGCGACGCGATCCGGCCCGTTCAGTTCGGCAATGCTCTGTCCCGCGCGAAGACTGTCGCCCGGCTGGGCGAGCCGGCGTTCCAAGACCGACGCCTCCTGCAGGATCAGGCGGCAGGTCGAAACCGGCGGGCAATCAAACGCCATGCCTCCGCTCAGGTCCACACGCAGATCGGCCAGCGGAGCGCCAGGTTCCAACTGCTGCCCCTCCGCTCCGTGCCAGCGCAGCAGCACGATTTGCGGCGACGCCGCGTCGCCAAAAGGCGGGACGCGCAGGGTCAGGGTCATGTGGGGGTTCCGGACATCACCCGCTTATTATTGGACAAAGGGCGGCCATGTCCAATAGCGCGTCCAGCCGTTGGTGGAGATCGTCTCCAATAAAGAAGACAAGGCAGATTGGAGACGATCCCGAACGGTGCCTCGCTCTTTGTTATCCAACGGCGATGTGCCGGAACCGCGCCTTCCCCTGCTTACGCTGGAATACGCTGTTGGCGATCAGCCAGACCCGGACGATCTTATTCGGCAACGGCGCACCAAGGGCGGCATGATAATCGGCGGCGATGTTGCGTGCTTCCCCATGCCATTGGCCGATGCCGTCCTTTCCGCTGCGCAACACCCAGTGCGTTTCCCAGTCGCACCAATAATTCAAAGGGCAGCGAAACACATGGTCGCGCGGCAAAGCCGCACTCCACATATAGGTCAGGTCGCGGCCATTCTCGAATTCGACCGCGATCGACAGATAATCGTGGGTAAATGCCAGATCTTCGGGCAAATCGGACGGCAACGCCTCGATCAACCATTCCCATGACAGCTGCGTCGCGTCGGTGAGGGGCAGATCGATGTCCCGCTGAAGGATGCCCACGTCGCCATGCGTCGCAACGCTGATGTCGTCAGGATCGCCGGTGTAGATGACACCCTCGCCAATCCGCCAGAGATAGCGCCATCGGTCCGGAGTACCCGGATCGGCTGGTGCGGCGTCGCTTGCGGCAATGTCGATCCCGATGCCGGGCTTGTGTTGCATGCGCTTGCCCGCCCGCAGATTTCCGCTCTCGTCCGCGAACTCGCCCAACGCCTTACTCAGGAAGGCAACCTCGCCATCGGCCCAGGCTTCATAAACGGCTTCATCGGCTATCAACTTACGGCACGGGCCGTCTGCGATGCGCATGTACACGGTAGAGCGCGGCTCGATCGCCAGGCCCAAAGGGCGGGCCAGCCAGTGATGGCCGGTCGCAGTCACGCGGAACCTGTCGCCGCGACCTACATGATGCCCGCTCATGGTCCAGCCCGCCTCGGCACCGGTCAGCTTTATCGATGCCTGCGGATCGAGCGGGGCGAGGCTCGTTGCCAAGCGCAGCCTGGCTGCGCGCTGCTGGCGTACAAAGCGCAGGAATGTCGCCGCACGCGCCAGAACCGATCGCTTGACCTCTACCATCGAAAGCTCTCCTTGCCTCTTGTGCTCCGCCGTTGCCGCAGCCTCATGCTGATCTGTCGCAAGGCGTTAGCCCCATCCGCCGAGGCGTAACCGGAGGATTCCCATGCGCGAACCCAGCCAGAAGTCTAAGACTGCAGTGTCCGATGGTCCCGTTCTTTCGGCCAACATCTGCAAGGTGGCGGCGCGTGCAGGCGAGCGGGGGAACAACGCAAAGACGCTCCGAAGCCGTCACGGCTCCGAAGCGTCCCTACGATGACAACAAGCAGGCGCTCAGCGCTTCAGAGAACCAGAACGACCTTACCCTTGCTCTGGCGACTTTCGATGAGGCGGTGTGCCTCCGCCGCTTCCGAAAGGGGGTAGCGCCCGGCGATGGGGAACGTCACGTCATCCGCACCGATCAGATAGTGCAGCCGGGCCACCTGCTCACGGAATGTCGCAGGCGTTAGCAGCGGGCCGAGCGCGAAACCCGTGATGGATTGATTGCGGAAAATCATCTGCCCCAGCTGCGGCACGCCCAGCTGAAAATCATGCAGGTTGAGCGCGCCATAGATGACGAGCTCCCCCGATGCGCCGAGCGAGGCGAATGCGTCGCGCGTGATCTGCCCCCCAGAGGATTCGAACACGATGTCCAGCGCGCCGCCGTCCAGGCTCTGCGCCAGCTTTTCCGACCAATCCGGCTGAAGATAATCGACCGCCGCATCTGCCCCCAGCGATAGGGCGAACGCACATTTGTCCTCACCTCCGGCCGCCGCGATCACCCGCGCCGCGCCTTCGGCCTTGGCCATCTGCACCAGCGTCGAACCGACGCCCCCAGCGGCAGCGGTAATCAGCACGGTCTTCCCCCGCACCGGCGAACGGTCCAGCAGGTAACGGGCAGTCAGGCCGGTCACCAGCGATGCGGCGGCCATGTCCAAAGGCACGGCATCAGGCACCGGCGCGACCCATTCGGCCCGCGTCACGACTTGCTCGGCATAGCCGCCGATGCTGTTGCCAGTGGCAAACAGCGCAGCCACCACGCGATCTCCGACGGCGACATGGGTCACCTCCGGGTCGATCGCATCGACGATGCCGGCAATTTCAGCACCCAGCACGGCAGGCAGCGTGGGCGTCGCGGCATAGCGGTCCTGCCGCATCAGGACGTCGGAAAAGTTTACCCCGATCGCCTTGACCAGAATGCGCACTTCCCCGGCACCGACTGCCGGCTCGGGCCGTTCGGCAAGCGTCAGTTGCTCCGGGCCGCCAAAGGCGTGCAGTTCAACGGCCTTCATGCCGGCACCTGCGCATCCAGCGGATAGCTGGTCGGGAACAAGGCGCGGCGCGTCTCCTCGTCAAACTCGGTCTTGAACGGATGGGCGGCACCCACCTTGCGGGCGCGGGCCACGGCAGGGCGAACCTCAACCTCGGACGCCCAGCGGCGGATGCCGGGGAAATCATCCAGCGCCTTTTCTTCCTTGCCCAGCACGAAGCTGGCGCGTTCGATCCAACCCCACAGCGACATGTCGGCGATGGTATAGCTATCGCCCGCCAGGAACGGCGATGCCTTCAGCCGATCGTCGAGTATCCGGTAATGACGCTGCATTTCGGCCTCATACCGGTTGCGCGCATAATCCAGATCCACCGGAGCGAACCGGCGAAAATGCACGGCCTGCCCGGAAAAGGGGCCAACGCCCGTGCCGATGAACATCAACCAGGAAAGCAGGTCGCCGCGCATTGCCGGCGCGCCCAGGAAGCGGTCGAATTTCTCTGCCAGATAAAGGAGGATCGCGGTGGAATCGAACACCCGGATCTCCTTTCCGTCCGAACCGTCGGTGTCGATGATGACGGGCACCTTGCCGTTGGGATTGACCGCCCTGAAGGCTGGCAGATGTTGTTCGCCCCGCGCGGTATCCACCGCCACCAGATCGTAGGGCACAGACAGTTCTTCCAGCAGCAGCGCCACCTTCAGCGGATTGGGGGTCGGATGGTAGTAGAAGATGATCACACCGGTCTCCTTATGGCGCGGCGATGGGAAGGAAGGTCGCGGCACCGTCGCACTGGCATTCGCGGGGCACCGGCTTTCGGCTACAGTTGGTGGGCATGAAATTGCCGGGAAGCGTGGCAGTATCGTCCGCCGTCATCGCCCCGTTTCGACCGCGCCCGCACGAAAGCGGCAGGCATTGCGAAACGCACGGAGAGTCGCGCCATCGACATCCGACACCGCCCAGAATTCCAGGCCGTCGGCGCTCCACCGGGCGAGATGATAGCCATTCTCGCTCTCTAGCGCGGGGGCCGTCGATACGGCAGACGCCGGGCGCACGAACAGATTGATGACATGTCGCCGTCGCCCATAGACCAGCACGGCGACATCCTGACCCGCCAGCACATCCAGCCGCCCGCCGATCATCGGGAAGCCCTGCCCCCGCAGATCGACGACCGGCGGCGCGAAGCTGATCCGGCCATTGAACCACGGCTTGACCACATGCCGGTCGGAATAGGCGATGTCGGTCAGGTGCCCGGCCTGAAGCGAGCGGACATGCCCATCGACGACCAGACCGGCCATCGACGGCGCGTTCAGTTGCGGGACCGCCAGCCACAGCGCGATGCTGGCGGCGAGCGCGCCGCCCAGGGCGCCGCCCAGCCAGTCGCGCGCCCGTCCGCGCCCCGCCGATGCGGAACCGGGTCGAGGCCCGGCAATCCTTTCGACGCGCCGTCGCAAGAGATCCGGCGACTGCATCCGCAATACCGGGTCAGCCAGCATAGTGCGCAGTTGCACGACATCGTCCAGCGCCCGGCGGCACCCGGCGCAACTCCGCAAATGCTCCTCCAGTTCGACACTGGCCAGCGCATCCAGCTCTCCATCGGAAAAGGCATGCACCGCCATCATGCGATCAGCGCAACAGGCTGTCGGCTCGGTCATCGCGCTTGCCCCCGTTGCGAATTGGCATGGAACGCGGCGTCCTCTGCGCGCCCAAGCAACAGCACGCCGAGCATCTGGCGGGCCCGCGCAAGGCGCGACATGACCGTGCCGATGGGCGCGCCGGTCGTCGCCGCGATCTCCTGATAGGAAAACTGTTCCAACTCGCGCAGGATCAGGGTCTCGCGGAAGGGTTCGGGCAACATGTCGATGGATCGCCTCAATTCGGCGGATCCGGCCTTCGGCCAATGCGACGCCGTCGATATGGTCGGCAGCGTCCGTCGGATCGCGGTCGCTGCGGCCGTCGTCCCGCGTCCGCGCCCAATCGTGAAAACAGTTGCGCACGATGGCCATCAACCACGCTCTTTCGCTGCCCTTGCACTGGCCGATGGCGCGAAAGGCGCGCGTGAACGCCTCTTGCACGATATCCTCCGCTACCGCGGGATTGCGTGTCAGATAACGGGCGTACGTATATGCCGCGTCGAGATGCGGCATCAGCAGTTGATGGAAGCGCCTGTGGTCGGCCGCCCGCTGCGGCTCCTGCACAGCCGATGCTCGGATGGCGCGAAGAGGCCAGCGTCCGATCACACCGAACGCCCTTGCTCTTCGCGCCCATGCTTCATTTGTTCTTCGCCAGGAACGCCACGATGTCTGCCCGATCCTTCGCCGCAGGGATCGAGAAGAACATCTTGCTGCCCGGCACCATCGCCTGCGGCCCGCTCAACCATCGGTCGAGGTTCGCCGGCGTCCAGACGATGCCCGATTTCCGCAGGGCGCTGGAATAGGCATATCCCGGCACGGCGCCCGCCGACCGGCCGACAACGCCGCGGTGAAGTGGCCCCACGTCGTTTTCGTCGAGGCTGTGGCAGCCCATGCAGGCCTGATAAAGACGCGCACCCCGGACGGGGTCACCCTTTGCAGCGGCGGGCTGCGCGTGGGCGGCATGGGTGGCGGGCGGACGCGTTGCCGCTGTGGCGACAAGGCCGGCGGCGACGAGCAATGCGATCGAGGAATGTCTCATCACACCGTCTCAGGCCAGCGACTGATCGGTGATGGCGATGGGCGTGTCAGCCGTCGTGACCGTCAGGCTGCTCATGCCGATATGGGCGGGCAGTTGTCCCGCAGGCACCAGCAGCGGTCCCGGCCCCGCCCCCTGTCCCGGCGCAGGTTGAGGGTAGGCGGTCGATCGGGCGGCGTGAAATATCAACTGCCCCTCCACCTTGCGCTGGATCTGGTGGATATGGCCGTTGAGCGAGGTGACCGACCCGAAGCGGCGCAGCATATCGAAGACTTCTGCCGCATCCGCCGTGCCCCAGCCCCAGTCCGGATACAGCGGCCAGAGCGGAAAGTGCGACAGCAAGACGATCGGCGTCGATGCCGACAGCGGCGCAAGATCCCGCTTCAGCCAATCGATCTGCGCCCGCCCCAGCGTCCCCTGCCCGCGATCGCCCAGCATCACCGCATTGACCAGCCCGACGAAATGCACACCCTTCGCATCGAAACTGAACCAGCCGTCACCCTGCACATTCTTGCCGAAGCGGCTGTTGAACGGCCGCGTATCGGCGCCGTCGACCAGATCATGCTCGCCCGGAACCAGGATCACTGGCAGGCCGATCTCGCCCAGCAATTGCTGCGCGGTGTCGAACTGTTCCGGGGTCGCCAGATGCGTGACGTCGCCGGTGTGAACGATGAAATCGGGAGCGACCGGCAGCGCCTTTATCTTGGCGATGGTCGCGCGCAGGCTGGCGACGGGATCGGGGTTTGCCGGCTTGTTGAAGCCGATATGCGTGTCGCTGATCTGGACGAAATTCAGGCCTTTCGTCCCGCCTCCCCCATCAACGGGCTTGGCCAGAGCCGTTTCGAGCAGCGTGGATGCCGCCACACCGCCATGCATCGCGAACAGTGCGCCGGTGCCTGCCCAGCCCATGCAGCGCAGCGCGTCGCGGCGACCGAGCGGCTGTTTAATATTCTGCGTCATCGCAAATCTCCCATTGGTTCGATGGAGAGACTGCGCGGCCCGCGATCTTATTCCCGCCCGCCGCAGATTTTTTTCGCCAGGCGCGGTCACGGGACAACGCGCCCGACATTATCGGCGCACCCTGACCCGCGCAGCCAGCAGCAGGGCGACGACCGTGGCATAGATCCACGGCTCCCACTGAAAGCCCTTCACCCGCAGGATGAAATGCACCGATGCAAGGATCGCGGCGGGATAAACCAGGCGATGCAGCCACTGCCACCGGCGCGCGCCCAGCCGGCGGATCATCGCGCGCGTGGACGTGACCGCTAGCGGCGTGAGCAGCAGCAAGGCCGCCATCCCGAAAAAGGCGAACTTATGTTCCACCACATCGCGCCAGAGCAGCACCGGCGAGGCGAGCTGGTCCAGGCCGAAATAGACGCCAAAATGCAGGATCGCGTAAGCGAAGCTCCAGAGACCAAGCGGGCGGCGCAGCAGCCCCAGATCGACCATGCCCGTCAAACGGCGCAGCGGCGTCACGGCGAGCGATGCCCACAATCCGCGCAGCGCCCACAGGCCCAGATAGTTGATCGTATAGGCGACCGGCTCGGCACTCAGCCCGGCCTGACGCGGGTCGGTGCCCAGGATCATGTCGATCCAGCGCCACAGCAGCAGCGCCAGCGGCACAGCCATCGCAAGATGCACGCCCACGCGCAGGCCGCGAAGGACCGCAGGCTTCAAGCGCCTTGCCATCGTCAGTAGTAGCGCCGCAGGTCCATGCCGCGATACAGGCCGGCCACTTCCTCGCCATAGCCGTTGAACGGCAATGTCGCGCGCGGCAGCCAGTCGCCCAGCCGCCGTTCGCGCGCCTGCGACCAGCGCGGATGGCTGACCGACGGGTTCACATTGGCGTAGAAGCCATATTCGCCGGGGCCATAGCGGTTCCAGCTCGTCGGCGGCTGTTTGTCAACCAGCCGGATGCGCACGATCGACTTGATCGACTTGAACCCATATTTCCACGGCACCACAAGCCGGATTGGGGCACCATTCTGGTTCAGCAACGTCTTCCCATATAGGCCGACGGCCATCAATGTCAGCGGGTTCATCGCCTCGTCGATCCGCAGCCCCTCGACATAGGGCCATTGCAGCACGGCGGAGCGCTGGCCGGGCATCTGACGCGGATCGTTCAGCGTCTCGAACGCGACGAATTTGGCGGAGGACAGCGGCTCCACCTGCTTGAGCAGGCTGGCGAGCGGGAAGCCCGCCCAAGGCACCACCATCGACCATGTCTCCACGCAGCGATGCCGATATACCCGCTCCTCCAGCGGGAAGGCGCGCATCAGCGCATCGATGTCGAACGTGCGCGGCTTGCCCACAAGGCCGTCCACGCGCACCGTCCAGGGTCGCGTCCGCAAGGTTCCTGCGGTGCGTGCCGGCTGCTCCTTGTCGGTGCCGAATTCGTAGAAGTTGTTGTAGTGGGTCACCGCGTCATAGGATGTCAGCCCGTCGGACAGATCCCGCGTGCGGCGTACCCGCAATGGCGTCCCGTCCGCTCCGGCCGCAGCCCGTGCCTGCATCGGCAACAGCGCGGACGCCGCCACCGCCCCGATCAGGCCGCGCCGGTCGAAGTAGAGGCGTTCGTCGGTGACGTCGGCTTCGCGCGCGGCTGATGAGGACAGAAATTTGAACAGCATGGGAAACGGCCTTCCGGAATTTGAGGCGACTGTCCGGATTTCGCCGAAGGACCGCTGATCGTTACAAGGACGATGAAGTGACGGCCTTACCGTGGCAGAACCCGGCCGGGCCGTTGCGCTCAATTATGGACGGCCGCCAAAATGCCGCCATTGCTGCCCGCCTGGACCAGCACAGCATTTTTCAGCCCGGCGCTTTTCGCGGCGGGAAAGGCATAGCTGCGCGTGCCGCCGGAATAGCTGCCCAGCGCGACATATTCCCGCACGATATTGATGTGGGGCAGCGTGCGCCCGCCATTTTCGCCGGCGCGGATTGGCACCTGAACGACCCGGGGGTCGTATCGCACCAGATAGACGCTGGCGTCGGTCTTTCCGCCGGTAACGGTCACGCCGTTTCCGGCCAGCGCGGCTTCGACCTCACCATTCGTGCGACCCCAGCGGGCCAGCCCGCGGGTCAGATCCTGGGGATTGGACCCCACGACATCGCCCTTGCCGTTGATGACGACCTGCGGGGTCCATACGCTGCTATGGCCCAGCGCCTGCGCATATCGCCTCTGCCGGTCGGTAAAGGCGGGCTGCGCGAAACTGTCCTTCCAACCCAGATAGTCCCAGTAGGTAACCTGCCAGGACAGCGCCAGAATTTCGCTGCGCCGGGCAATGGCCATGACGTTCGCATTGGCCGGGGGACAGGACGAGCAACCCTGACTTTGAAACAGCTCGACGACCTGTAGCGGCTGGGCCGGCCCCGCACGCCCCTGTGCATAGGTGATCGCGGCGCCGCTGCCGGCCAGAGCCAGACCGATCAGGAAATGGCGTTTGCGAAACGTCGGAACCATGGGAACCTCCTCAGTTGCAGATGGCCGCTCGGCCTCTTTCAGAAACGGACACTCAGGTCGACGAGCGCAGGCGGCAGGTGGGAAAGCACGAAGCCTTCGAATGCGCGGTCCAGCCCCGTCAGGATCAGCACGCCCATCGCCAGCAGGATCGCCCCCAGGATGATCTTTCCGGTCTTGCCCGCGACCAGGAAACGGCCACGCCGTCCGGCAAAGCCCGCCCGCGCGGCATAAGCGATGACCAGCAGCAACGTCGCGATGCCCAGGCCAAACGCCGTCATCGTGATGGCAGCCGACAGCAGATCGTTGCCCTGCGCCGCCAGCACCGTCGCAGCGCCCAGTGTCGGACCCACGCAGGGACTCCAGACCAGACCAAGCAGCGCACCGAGTCGGGGGAACTGTCCGAGCAAGGCGCGGTAATTGGCCTTCCGTCCTGTTCGCGCGCCGTAGCCCAGCAGCAATGGCGCTGCCGCCCCAGCACCGTCGAGCCGGTCACCTGAACGCGCTGGAACAACAGCACGAAACCGGCCGCCGCCAGCAGGATCGCACCGGCAGACCGAACGATATCCGCGTCGAGCCCCCATGCCGCGCCCAGCCGTGCCAGCAAAAAGCCGGTCAGGGTAAACGACAGCACAAGGCCCGCGGCCAGCACCACCGGCCCCTTGCGACTGGCCCGCGCCGCAGAACCCATCACCACCGGCACCAGGGGCAGGACGCATGGCGACAGGATGGTCAGCGCGCCAGCCGCGAAGCCAAGCGCGGGATTGAGCGCATTGGCCATGTCAGGCGGCGATCTTGCCGATCAGCCCGTCGATGGCGGCCTTGTCGGTGACGAATTCCAGGCGGCCGCTCTCACGCTGGCCCTTGAACGCGATCAGCGTGCCCTGACGCTTGACGCCGAAACGCTGCCATTCCGCCTTCTGCTTGTCGAAATCCAGGCGGAACACGGTCAGCGCCCGGTTGCGCGGGTCCTTCATCGCCGCCTCGATCGACCGGGACTGCGAGGCGCAGACCGGGCACCAAACGGCGCTGACTTCCACCAGAACCGGCTTGCCCGCCTTCTGCGCCGCTTCAAAGGCCGCACGTTCGAAGGGCACGCGGGTGGCGGCATGGCTGGCGACCGGGGCAATGGCGGCGATGGCAGCGACGGCCAGGACAGTGGGGCGAAACATCGTTTTGAACTCCTGTGACTGAAAACGGAAAACGGATAATCTGTGACGCGTGCGTTCAGGCGTCGCGACCGGGGCGACGAAGCAGCCCCGCTTGCGTCCAGCGCGCCAGCAAGGCACCGGCCCGCTCGATCCCTTCGGAAACACCGAGTTGGCCGACCAGGCGTTCGCACATGACGGCAAAGGAAAGCCCGATGGAAAGCGCGGGGAGCAACGCCGCTTCATCCGCCTCAAGCCGCTGGAAGCAGCAAACGAAATCCTGCCGCCAGACCACGATCGTGTCGGCTTGCGCCGTCATGACGGGCTGCGGACAGGCTCCTTCGCTGTCCAGCGCACACCAGATGTCTTCGGCATTGGTGTGGAAGGACAGGAATGCCGCGCTCGGCACTAGGCGGATTTCGGCATGATCCCAGTCAAAGCTGCGCAGATCCTCCTGCGTCAGCGGTTCGGCATCCTCAGCGATAAAGGCTTCACCCAGCGCCAGTTCCAGCGCGGCGAGTTCGACCACCTCCGGATCGTCGGGAAAGGATTGCCGCCACCGGCGTTGCCGGGAAAATCCCTTGCGCATATTCGTCCCCTGCGCAGTCCACACGCAACGGCGGCACGCGTCGATATGGCGGGCGGCGATGGCGCGGAATGCTTCCGAACCGATCCAGGCCTGCGTCTGGGGATAGCTTTCCTCCAGACAGCCCAACAACTGACCGCGATAATTGTTCTGATAGACAGGCAGGCCGCGCCGGTCGCCAAGCGGCAGGCGCTGTACCGACCCCTCATCCTCGCTGACCAGCCAGGCGCGGAAATCCTCCTGAAGCGCTCTTAAGCCCATATCGGCGCGCCATAGCTGCACAGCGACCGGGCGTGGTCCAGTTCGGCCAGCAGTTCGTTCAGCGGCGGGATATTGTCGTCCCGCTCGATCATCACGGCGACATCGTCCAGATCGCCCGCGATCAGGGACAACAGGGTCCAGACAGGATCAGCGACCGGATGATCGTGCGTGTCGATCAGCAATTCCTTGCCCTGCATATGTCCGGCAAGGTGGATCTGGCGGACGCGCTCCATCGGCACGCCCTCGATATAGTCGGCGACGTGGAAGCCATGGTTGGTCGCGCTGACATAGACATTGTTGACGTCGAGCAGCAGGTCGCAGCCAGACCGGTCGCACATCGCCCGGATAAAGGCCCATTCGGTCATGTCGGCATCGTCGAAGCTGAGGTAGCTGGACGGATTCTCGACCACCAGCGGCCGCCTCAGAATATCCTGCGCGCGACCGATATTGTCGCATACGATCCCCAGCGCCTCGTCCGTGTAAGGCAGCGGCAACAGGTCGTGCGCGTTGAAGCCGCCCGTCCGCGTCCAGCACAAATGGTCGGACACGATGAAGGGCTGGACCTCATCGACCAGCGCCTTCAGCCGGCGCAGATAATCGACGTCCACGCCATCGGCGGAACCCAGCGACATCGACACGCCGTGCAGCGCGACCGGATGGCGCTCGCGCACCCGTCGCAACACATCGCGGGGACGGCCGCCCGGCACCATGAAATTTTCGGAAATGACCTCGACGAAATCGACCGGCACGTCGCTCGTCAAGAAATCCTGATAGTGCGGCTTGCGCAGCCCAAGGCCGAACCGCATGCGTACATCCTTGTCCATTGCGCGCCTTTCACCAGCAGGGAAGAAAGAAGGGGGTGCCGGCCACTCCCAGGGAACATAAAGTGGCCGGCGAGGCGGTTGTTCAGGCGATTACTTCGGCGCCGTCAGGCTGCCGCCAGCCTTGGCGCATGCCTTGGCGGTGGTGTCCTTGAAGCCCTGACCCTTGCAGTCGTTCATGCCCTTGCAGTCATGGTTGCCCGACTTGCAATCCGAGGTGCCCTTGCACGAATTGATGCCGTAGCAGGCGACCGTCTTCGCGCCCTTGGCGTAGGATGCGGTGCCCGACGCGACCGAGGTCAGCGCGATCAGAGCGGCGGCGGCAGCGAAGCCGACGCTGGTGGTGGAAGCTTTCATCTCAATCTCCTGAAGACTTGCCGAATTGGCACTGATGATTTCGCAGCGGTTGCCGGCTTGGTTACAGCCGGCGCTCAGGAAGCTGATCCATCGGAAAAATGATCAGCGTGGCGCGGTCATGCCCCACCGCCAGATGCAGCGTCTGGCCAGCCTGCACGTCGATCGGTGCCGGAAACCTGTGCAAAACCTGCAACCATCCGCCATCGGTGTAATCGTCGGGGTGATTGTCGAAAGTAACACCTTCGATCAGATCGACCTTCATCCACTGCACGATCCCGATCGCACGGCCGCTGGCCGTCACTTTCAGCGGAAGATGCTGAAGATCCGCCGGCTGTTCGCGGGCGGTGAGGTCAAGGCTGACGAGTTCCGCATCATCGGACAGGCGGCTCCATTGGGTCATGGTGCCGTGGATCGGCGACTTGAGCGGCCCCAGTTCGTTGAACGGGGACAGGTCGAACCCCTCCACCATATCGACGAAGCTGTAATCGGACAATGTCCTGCTGGCGATCAGGCATCCGATGGCGGTCGCCCGGCGCGGAATGACGATCGCATCCTCAGCCAGCAGGCGCCGATGCGCATCCTCGAAACTATTCAGCACCTGTTCGGCCAGCAGATCGCTGGAAAGAATTTCCGACACCAGTATGTCCGCCCGCCGGGGCAGGTCCGTGCCGACTTCCAGCGCGGTGGACATTTTGTTGACGATGGCGATCTGACCGGCATGGGGGCTGGCCGACACGATTTGCTGAGCCACCTCGGCGATGACCGGCACGACTTCGCAAGCCACGACCTGCTGCGCACCCGCCCGCGCCGCCATCAGCGAAAGCAGCCCGCTGCCAGCGCCGATGTCCAGAACCAGCGCATCGCGCCCCCGCTGTGCGATCGCGATCATGATGGCCGATTCAAATGCGATATTGCGCCGCCGGTCGTTCAGCATCGGGATATGCCAGAACGGAACCAGCTCGGCGCAAAGCCGGCGGATCTGGTGAATGATGTGCAGATTGTCCGGCTGCAACGCGCGGGCGCGGCGAAACTGGCGCAGCGCCTCTTCCCGTCGCCCTGCATCGGACAGCATGACGGCCAGATTATTGGCGATGACGACATCGGCGGGGTTGATGGCGAACGCCCGCGTGACACTCTCTATCGCCTCGGCCACCTGACCCAGACCATGCAGCCGAAGACCCCGTTGATGATGCGCCTCCGCATCGTCGGGATCGGCCTCTATCCGCGCGTCCCACGCCGCCAGCGCGTTGTCCGTTTGCTCTTCCCGCGCGTCCCCGCGCACGCGCTGCTGTGCTTGCGCCACCCCATCCGTCATCGTGCATTCCCCCATTTGGACTGCACGGGATTCGATTGATGGGCGAGCGCGGTTACAGGGTGGCGGTCACCAGCGCAGCAGCCTTGGCCCCAGCGCCGCGCCCACCAGCGCCGCCAACCCGATACCCAGCGTGTACCAGGTGAGCACGAAGATCGCCGACACCTCCGGGCAATGCAGGCAATAGAGCGTTGCGCCCCATGCGCCCGCAGTCAGACCCGCCGTGGCACCGGCAATCCGCAACCGGGTCGGCGCAAGCTTGCGAAAGGACCAGAGCAACCCCGCGAATATCGGCACGGACAGCAGGAAAACGTTGCGCGAGCAGACCTTCCAGCTGGCGCCCAGCCACATGCCCAGCCATTCGGCCGACGGCGCATGCGCAAGTTCGGCCATGCTGATGATCAAAAGGCCCAGGATCGGCACCAGCATGATCCACATCCAGCTCAAGGATGTCACGTCGGGTCGCGCGAGGCGCGCCGTCGCCACCGTGGCGCACCCTGCGAGCGACGCGGTGTAGATCCACTTCGTCCAGAATGCCGCGCCGTGCATGGCCAGCCACAGGTCCGGGCGGTAGCCCAGCCACATTCCGACGATCAGGAAGGTGGCAACGCCACCCGCCGCGATCCCCGCCAGCAGCCTGCGCGTCAGGGCGTCGCGGCGCACGGGCCGCACGTCCTGAACAAGGTTGCTGATCAATTCTTCGCTATTCATTTCAATGCATCCTTGACCCGCGCCGCAAGGGTTTTCAGCCCCCTGTGCACGGACACCTTCACGTCCGATTCCCCCAGCGAGAGGCGAATGGCCGCCTCCGCCGTACTCAGCCCCTCGATCCGGGTCGCCCGGATCACCGCCGCCTGCTTTTTGGGAATGGTGTCGAGCAACCGTTCGACATCCGCCTGTGCATTGCTGGCATCCTCGAAACCTTCGTCGGCCAGCATGTCCTCCAGCCCCTCCACGGTGGTGAAGCGGCCATTGCGCCGGAAACTGTCGATCATCTTGTAGCGGGCGATCGCGAACAACCAGCCGCTGAACGGCCGCGCCGGGTCATATGTGGCGCGCCGATGATGGACCGCGATCAGCGTTTCCTGCACCAAATCCTCTATGTCCTCCTCGCGCCCCCGCATCCGGCGTCCGTAGAAGCTGCGCAGAATGGGGAGCAGGGCGCGCAACAATGCATCGTGAGCGGCGGCATTCCCTGCCAGCCCCCCGACCATCCATGTCCGCAACTGTTCTTCGTTTGCCCGCATATCGTTTCCCGACCGGCTATTCGGGGCACTTGGCCGAATGGTTACAGCCCAGTGCCCGTGATCCCCAAAGATTTTTTTCGTAACCAGCGCCGCCCTTCCCCCGAAAAGCAGGCAAGCCGGTCGCAACGGGCCGGACATCCTGCAAAACGAAGAGAAGGATTGACCCATGAAGATGAGCCATGCCGCCCTTGCGGCTGCACTCGCAGTTGCCGCCGCCGGCGTCGCCCACGCCGCCGACGCGCCCAAGATGGAAAAATGCTATGGCGTGTCGAAGGCCGGCAAGAATGATTGCAAGGCCGGTGCCGGCACCAGCTGCGCGGGCAGCTCTCACGCCGATTACCAGGGCGACGCCTGGAAATATGTGAAGGTCGGCACCTGCACCAAAATCCGCACCCCAAAAGGCTTCGGGTCCCTCGTTCCCAGGACCTGATGTCTTGCCCGGCCGGGCGACAGCCCCATCCACGTCCGGCCGGGTTTCCCCTTTGCCATGGAGAATGATGATGGACTTCTCGCCGATATTTGCGACCTTGCAGTCGCGCCGGGACAGCGCGCTGCTGCTGCTTGGACGGATCGCGATCGCGCCGGTGTTCTTCCTGTCGGGCCGCACGAAGGTGGAAGGCATCTTCACCATCACCGACAGCACCGTCGAACTGTTCCGTTCCGAATATGCCCTGCCGCTGCTGCCCCCGATGATCGCCGCAGTGCTGGCGACGATCGGGGAACATCTCTTCCCGATCATGCTGGTGCTGGGCATCGGTACGCGCGCGGCGGCCCTGGGCCTGCTGGGCATGACTGCCGTGATCGAGATTTTCGTATATCCCGACGCTTGGCCCACGCACCTGAGCTGGGCTGGCCTGCTGGTGCCGCTGCTCATCAACGGCGCCGGGCGCTATTCGCTGGATGCGAAGCTGTTTGCGCCCGCCCGTCCGCTTCCGGGGACCGCGATGCGCTTGGCCGGACTGGCATAAGCCATCGCCCGATGCCGACAAACGGGGGTGTGCGCGGTGCGCACGCCCCTTTTTGCTGCGCGCCGACCATCGGCACCATCGCCGCTATGCCTGCCGCAGAACACTAAGCGCCGACAGGTCGCGGGCGACCGCATCGGGCCGGGGCGTCAGCGTTTCCTCGGTCACGCCCAGCCGGTTGATCCAGGCCGTGCGATAACCGTACCATTTCGCACCCAGCGCGTCCCAGCCGCCGAACGCGACAAAGCCCACTTCCTCGCGCGACACCCCGAAATGGCCCGGTGCCATGGCATAGGCGCGGGGCGAGGGTTTGAAGGCGCGCACGAAATCCGTGCTCAGCGGCGCGTCCATCCACTGGTCGAGCGCGTTGATGCGCATGTTGCTTTCCAGCATGTCGGCGCCCAGGTTCGATAGAAAGGCCAGCCGCACGCCGGCCTTGCGCAGTCCTTCCAGCGTGGCGGCAGCATCGGGCCAGGCCGGCAGGTGGCTGTAAACCGAAATCAGCGCCTTTTGCTGCGACGTCGAAAGATCGACGTTCATCGCCTGCGCACTGAACGTCAGCGCCGCCTGCGCAATTGCTTCGAACCCGCTGTAAAGCCCAGCCGATGTTTCCAACCAGGACAAGGCGAACAGCTTGTTCGCCCAGGCCGCGGCCAGTTGCGCGCCCTTGTCCGGCACCATCTGAACCACCGCCGCACTCACCGGACGCGGATCGAGCAGGGTGAACCCGTCGAAGGCCAGTGCCCTGATCGCCGGTCGCGCGCCGCTCGCCCCGCCCGCTGTCTGCCCGGCGGCTCGGCTGCCAACCGCAGCGGCGGACAGCATGGAAAGGAGCGCGCCGCGCCGCGCGAGGGAAGGCAATATCATTGGGAAACTCCGGTCAGTTGATCGACACAGGCTATTCGCGTGAACGCTCTGCCCGGTTTCACAGCCATGGCCGAAGCCCCCCGTTCACAGCATCAGGTCCGACAACTCGGGATGATCGGCAGGACGCGGTCCCAATGGCCACAGGAAATGGCGCTGGGCGGGCGTTATCGTGTGTTCGTTGATGCTGGCGATGCGGCGACGCATCAGCCCGTCGCCGTCGAACTCCCAATTCTCGTTGCCATAGGCGCGGAACCAGTTGCCGCTGTCGTCCCGATATTCATAGGCAAAGCGCACGGCGATGCGATTGCCGGAATAGGCCCACAGTTCCTTCGCCAGCCGATAGTCCTGCTCCCGCGCCCATTTTCGGTGCAGGAAGGCGCGAATTTCGCTCCGCCCGCTCAAAAACTCGGCGCGATTGCGCCAGATGCTTCCCGCGGAATAGGCCATGGAAACCAGGGCGGGATCGCGGCTGTTCCACGCATCCTCGGCCTTGCGAACCTTTTCTTTGGCGGTTGCCTCGTTGAAGGGCGGCAATGGCGGACGCAGCAGCATGACAGTTCTTTTCTACAAACGGGATTGCAGGGCGCGGCGCTCTCAGACAGCGCGCGCGATTTCCTTCAGCGTGTACCGAGGGGTGATGTGCTGCGGACAGTTCCAGTCGAACCCCACGACATCGATCAGGCACACACGCTCAACGATACCGCCCAGCACCCCATGCATGGCGAGGGGCATTTCCATATCGTCTCCCGCCGTGACCATAGTTGCGTGGCCCAGGATCTTCAGCCGGCGCTGCGCGGGATAGTCCATCAGGAACAGGGACACCCGATCGTCGACCGTCAGATTCGCCTCGCTGACATGCTGGCGATTGCCCCTGAAATCCAGGAACGCCAGTCGATTGCCGCCCAGATGCCGCAGAAAGCCCGGCTCACCCCCGCGATGCTGGATATAGGGCCAGCCGTCGGCATTGACCGTCGCCATGTAGAAACTGTCGCGAGCCGCGATGAACCCCAGTTCGCCCGGTCCCAGCACGTCGGCCAGCGCGTCGTCGGCCTCCATCCGGGCATAGGCGTGACGGGAACCGTCGACCGTCTGAAGGCGGCGGGTTTCTTCCGTGAACATGGTGTGCAGATATTGTCTTGCCATGGCGGCCTCCTTCGCAGGAGGATATGGCTTGCCGAATGAGTCGATAATTCGGCAATTCTGAAAGACATTATTGCCGTTTCAGGGATAATGTGACGTCGGCGCGCCGCATCCAGTCGATAAACATCCGCACATTCGCCGACCGTCCGCGATTGGCCTGAAACAAGAGCGATATGGGCACCGGCGGCGGGTCATGTTCGGGGAGCACATATAACAGCGACCCTGCCTTCAGATGCGTGTCGACCTGATAGGACAAGACACGCGCAATGCCCGCCCCGGCAATCGCCGCATCGATTGCCGCGTCGACGCTGTTGGTGAACAGTCGCGGTTTCAGGCGAATGGCCTGCCGCCCATCCTTGCCGAAACGCCATTCGCTGCTCGGCGCGAAATTGTCGAAGGCGATCAGGTCATGTTCGTGCAGGTCGGTGATCTCTCGCGGCGTTCCCCGCTGGCTCAGATAGTCCGGGCTGGCGACCAGCACACGGCGGGTTTCCCCCACCCGCGCGGCGCGCAGTGCGCTGTCGGACAGGTCGGCGATGCGCACGGCGATGTCCACGCCCTCTTCGACCAGCCGCACCACGCGGTCGGTCAGCATCAATCGCACGGTCAGTTCCGGATAGCGGCGCATCATCGCCAGCGCGACCGGCAAGACATGCAGTCGCCCGAACACGACGGGCGCGGTGATAATCAGGTCGCCTTTCGGGTCGGCATTGTCGCCCCGCAAGCCGCGGGCCGCATCGTCCAGTTCCTCCAGCGCATGGCGCGACCTTTCCAGATAGGTTGCCCCCTCCTGCGTCAGCAGCACGGTGCGCGTCGTGCGCCGCAGCAGCACCACACCCAGCCGCGCCTCCAGCTCGGACACCGCCCGGCTCGCGGCCGTTGGGGAAATGCCGCGCGCGCGCGCCGCCTCCGCAAAACTGCGTTGTTCGGCGACCGCGACGAAGGTTCTGATGGCTTCCAGCTGATCCATAATTGCCCCGAATATCGCAATAATGTCATTCGATATAAGCCGATTATCGCGGAATAATCATCCCTTAAATTGGCCTCCACACCGGTTCGACCGGCATTTTCCGATCATGGAGGCACATCATGTCACGCATTTCCGTACCTGCTTACGACCAATCGCCGGAGGCGTCGCGCCCCCTGCTCGATGCCGTCAACGCACAGTTCGGCGTCATCCCCAATTTCTTCCGACTGATCGCCATCAGCCCAGCGGCGCTGGAAGGCCTGATGGGTCTTTATGCCGCGCTTAGCCGGACGCTCGACGCTCGGACGCGCGAGGGCATCGCGATCGCCGTCGCCGAAGTGAACGGCTGCGACTATTGCCTGTCAGCGCATAGCTACATCGCGGCACACGTCGCGAAGTCGGACGCGGACGAAATCATCGCCAACCGACGGGGCGGATCGCTGGACGCGCGGGCGGACGCCGCGATCCGCTTTGCCCGCAACGTCGCCTTCTCCCGTGGCCAGATCGACGATGCCGACATCGACGCGGTGCGCGCAGCCGGTTTCACCGACGCGCAGGTCATCGAACTGATCGCCAATGTCGCGATCAACATGCTTTCGAACTTCGCCAACAACGTCGCGCAAACCGACATCGACTTCCCGGTCGTCGAAAGCGGTTCGCTATGAAGCGGCGCCTGCTGACTGCGGCGGCCTTGCTGGCCGCCATCCCCTTCAGCGTCCCGGCAAATGCCGCCCCGCAAACCCCCTCTGTCAGGAATATTCCCATGCCCAGCGCCACGGCGGCCGTCCGTTACCACTATGCCACGATCAAGGGCCGCAAGATCTTTTTCCGCGAAGCGGGCGATCCCAAGGCGCCGACCATCATCCTGCTGCACGGCTTTCCGACCAGCAGCCACATGTTCCGCGATCTGATCCCGCAGCTGGCGGACAAGTTTCACGTCGTCGCGCCCGACTATGTCGGCTTTGGTCAGTCCGACGCGCCGTCGCACTCCGAATTTTCCTATACATTCGACAATCTGGCTGACCATGTCGCGGGGCTGGTCGATCAGCTGGGCCTCGACCATTATGTGCTGTACATGCAGGATTATGGCGGCCCGATCGGATTTCGGCTGTTCACCCGTCACCCGGAAAAGGTGGCAGGCTTCGTGATCCAGAATGCCAACGCCTATCTGGACGGCGTAGGAGACATGCCCAAGCAGGTGTTCCTGCCGCTATGGAATGCGCGCAACGCTGAAACGGAAAAGGGCGCGCGCGCCTTCCTCGCCGCCGAAACCACGCATTATCAATATGTCGTTGGTGCCAAGGACGAGAGCGCCATCAGCCCGGACAACTGGACCCATGACCAGCCGCTGCTCGACCGGCCGGGCACCGACGCCTATCAGCTCGACCTGCTTTACGATTATCGCAACAATGTCGCGCTGTACGACAGCTGGCACGCCGCCTTCCGTCAATATCATCCCAAGACGCTGATCGTCTGGGGTAACAAGGACCCCTTCTTCATCCCGGCCGGAGCCGAAGCGTTCAAGCGCGACCTGCCCGATGCCAAGCTGGTCTGGCTGGACAGCGGACATTTCGTCCTAGACGAAAACGCACCGAAGGTCGCTGGCGAGATCAAGGGCTTTTTCGCCGCCCGCTGACGCCCGGCCAAACGCCGAAAATTCTCGGCACGGCGCGGTGTAACCGTTTCGGCACCCGTCGCGAATGGGAAGCATAAACCCCGACGGCCAAATAAAGCCCGCGGGTCGCACGGTCCGCTCCCCCGCTGCACCAAAGGGGAGCGGACCGATTTCGTTCGGTCCTTCCAACCTCCGTCAGTGCGCCATGGCGCGTCCGCCATGCGCATGGCGATGGCCCTATTCCAAGTCCGGTGCCGCGCGTTTTTTGCGCAGCATTTCATTGCCAACCGCCTCCCGGAAGAACAGGGCCAAGCGCTCGCGCATACTCTGGTCGAGCGAGCGCGATAGGAACAACCGTCGTTCCCATGTCCCCACTTTCACCACGGGCACAAGGCGCTGTTGCCGGTCGAGTTGCTGCACCGTGGAATGCAGCATGATGACGGCGCCCGCGCCCTTGGTTGCCAGTTCGATCGCCACTTCATGATGCTGCACTTCGCTGTGCACACAAGGCTGCGTGACGCCGATGGACGCCAGCATGCGAAGCTGGTCGGAAGCACGCACCGGGGGGATGTTCCAGCTGATGAAGGGCAACGATTGCAGCCCGTGCACTTGGGCCAGATCACGCAGCTCACGGGTCGCAAAGACAAAGGCAGGCTCGGCGAAAATCGGCTCGAACGCCGCCTGCGGGTCGGACTGCGGCCTTGAGAATATCGCGCAATCCAGCATGCCGCGCGCCACCTGTTCGTCTATTTCCGTGCCGGATATGTTGTGGACGAAATCAAGCGCAATGTCGGCATTCTCGATCAGAAAGCGTGGCAGCGCGGGACGCACATATTGATCCAGCAGGTAGGTGCCGATGAACGCGCGCACCTTTTGCTGTTTCGATTCCCGGAACAACCGGCCAAGCGCATGACCCTTCTGCGCGAAGGCCCGCGCCTCTTCCTGAAATCGCTCTCCTTCCGGTGTCAGGCGCATGCTGCGCCCTGCCTGGCGGTCGAACAGCGTGGCACCAATCTGCTGCTCCAAAGCCCGCATCTGCTCGCTGACGGCAGCTTGCGAAATCCGCAGATTGTCCGACGCCTGTCGAAACGACTGCGCTCTGCCGACCGCCAGAAAGATCTCCAGTTGCCGCGGCGTGAAACGGAACATGCCTTGATCCTCCTCCTTCGCCTTCAAGGGCGTGCCGGGGGTTATAAGCCCCACCTTGTCACTCAACAAGATCAAGCCCTGTTGTTCCGATGCTGCCGAGCGGCGACATTGCATCCACAAGAATGCCCACGGGAAGGTGGGGCTGAACATGGAGGGGGAACATGCGCGTTAAGCGGGGCTCAGTGGAAATATCTGCGCGCCTATGGCCGCGACTATCTGTTCGATCTGGCGGACGACGAGCGCGAGCGCGCGGACAAACAGGCCGCGATGCCTGAGAAGGTCAGCGCGATGAAGGCCGCCCATGCCCGCTGGCTCGCGCAGATGCTGCCCTACCCCGCCCAAAGCTACAGCGAGGATATGCTGGGCAAATTCGCCGACCGTCCGAAGGAATGATGGCGTCGGGCCATCTTCATCGGACTTTCATCGAAAAGTTGCTCGCGGCATGAACCAAGGCGATCGCTCATCGCCCGTTATTGCGCGTGGCCCATAGCAGCAGCCGGATCAGGAACGGCCAGCTCTCGCACGTCATCCTGTGACGCAGGCCGCAGGGATCGCGCGGGACAGACGGTGCCTCACGCTCATCGCAGGGTTGCGGCTGATCCGCGAGATCGACGCGCCGCGCCCGTGCGATCGGGCTATGCTGCATGACGCGGCTCAAGCTTCATGTGCCCATAGGCTGAAAACAGGGCGGCGAAATGATCGTCCATGGTGCGAACATGAGCGGCCGCCTGCACCGCCTGTGCCGCCCGCGAGGCGTAGTCCTGCGCCAGGGACAATATCGCCGCCGCCAGCGCATCCGCCTGCCCTGCGGCGTAGCGCAGGTTCGGATAGGCTGCGGCGTGATCGGCGGCCCCGCCCTGATCGGGCACGATGAGGGGCAGGCCGCTCGCCGCCGCTTCGGCTCCCACCATGCAGAATGTCTCCGCTTCGCAACCGTGAACCAGCGCATCGGCGCTGGCGAGCAGTCGGGCGAGTTGCCGCCGGTCGGTGATTGGCGCCAGCAGCTGGATGTGCGGATTATTGGCGGCCGCGCGCCAAACCTTTTGCCTTTCCCTTCCGTCCCCCACCAGCACAAGACCCACCGGCGTCTGATAGCCGGCTGTCGTCACCGCATCGATGACCAGAGGCCATCGCTTTTCCGGCGCGTGGCGCCCCACGCCGATCAGCAGCGTGGCGTCGGGGCGAAGGCCGCATCGGCCGAGCAATTGCGTGCGCAGCGCCTCATCCCTCAGCGCGGGCGTGAAATATCCCGGCTCCACCCCCATGGGCAAAGTCGCGACATGCCGAAGCCCGCCCCGCCGCAGACGGATGGACAGGCTTTCGCTCGCACTCACTACCATGTCGAAACGCGCATCCAGCCGCCGCAGATGGCGCCAGAACCAGTCGAAACCCCGATCGATTGCACCCCGACTGGCGAATGAGCCGAACCAGCGATAGGCATAAGCGGACAGCGGGTCGGCGTGCATGATGAGGGCGCGCGGCGCATCGCCCCGCCAGCGCGCAACCATCGACGCGCTGGACCAGGGCGACGACGCTTCAACCAGATCTGGCTTCAGATGATCGAGCGCCTGATGCAGGGACAATTCGTTGTCGAAATAATGATAGCGACGGTCGAGCGGAAAGCGGCGCGCCGGCAGCATGACGATCCGCCCACCGCCGGTCGCCCGTACCGTTTCGCTGCGATCCGATGGGGCAAGGATGATGACCTCATGCCCCGCTTCCGCCCCCGCCTGAAGCTTGCGCTCGACATAGGTTTTCACGCCACCGCCACGGGGTGCGTAGAACGCGCAGACATCGACAATGCGCATCGCCTATTTCTCCAGAGGGCCGAAAGACAGCAGTCCGCGGCGATAGTTGAGGACGATGCGGATATGGGTCGGCCCGGTTCCCACCGGCGCGCTGGCGGCCGATGCCGATGGCTTGGAAAGGCCAAGGTGCGGATTGCCGGCAAATCCGATGCCATCGACCGACAGGGCAAATTTGTGGTCGCCATCGCGGTCGTGCAGCACGCTGAGCGCATATCGTCCCGGCCCCGGCGCCCGGATGCAGAGTTCAACCGGGCCGGAGGGCGGAACCTGCGTTTCGACACGGCGAAAGGTCTTGCCCGCGGCGATGAGCACATTGTCGTCGGCAAGGAAATCGTGGTCGTTGGATGGATAGAGCTCAAGCTTCAACCGGCCACGCCGATCCTTCAGACCGGCGACCTCGACCAGATAGGACGATCCCGATTCCTCCGCCCGGCACTGTCCCTCCGCCTTGCCGAGATCGGGGGACGAACGAAGCGCGATGGCAGCGAGGATAAGGGCGAGCATCATGCGGTGCGCCCTTCGCGCAGCAGTTCGCTCGCGCCGAGCAACAGCCCCACCAGCAGATGCGCGGCCAGGATCAGGCTGGCCATCAGCGCCATCGCCTCCACGATTTCACTGTTACGGCCGATCAGGAACGCCGCCATGCCGGCGAACACGACGTCCTTGTTGGGCAGGAAGGGCAGGCGCGAAACCAGCAGGCGCAAGGTGCCCAGCAAGACCCACCAGCTGAGATTTACCGAGGGCAGCAGCATGTGCCACATCAATGCTGCAAGCAGCGTCGTTGCGACGATCCGCAGGAAATGGATCGCCGATACGATACACAATTCCCGCCGCGGCAGTGTGAAGATGCGCCGTCGCCAGAACAGCGCCGCCGCCGACGTCACCAGCACGAACAGGATGGAAGCGATGACTTCGCGGTTGCCCAACCCCTGTATCGCCCCGAACAGCGGAAGCGCGCCGATCACCATGACGAGTGTCATCAGATTGCCGACCACCGCCGACAGGATCGTGACATCCTTCAGCGCGCCAAAGGGCGCGGTCTTGATATCCGCGCTGCGCCTGGCCCAGGCGTAGAAATAGACTTCGCCCAGATAGCCGAGCAGGATTTCGTTGCTCACCAGCTTGCGCAGCAGAGCGCCCATGCCGCTGAACGGTATGCGCCAAAGCCGGCGGAAGATCACCCATTCGGACAGCGGACCAGCGAGATAATAGAGGGTGAAGACCAGCCAGAAGGCAAGGCTGGCGGGCATCAGCGACCGCAGCTCATGCAGGTTCATGCCCTGAAACTGCCGCAACGCCACAAGCAGGATGAGCAGGGACACGACCGGGCCGGTCCATCGCGTCCAGTTGCGGCCCGAGCGCAATAGCGGCTCTGGAACGAATGCTGCCGGGGTTGGGGGGCCATCCTGCCCGAGTGGGATGGGATCGAAAGGCGAGCCGGTTTGGGTAAGGCCGGTCATGTCCTGCTCTGTACTGTTGTTCCGCTGCCATGACGGCACGGGGACGCGAGCGCCGCAGTTGCCCCGCTGCGAGATTTTTCGACCGTCGCGAAACAGGCGAGATAGGCAGTCGCCGCGTGTTCGATGGAAAAGCGACAGACCTGTTTCAGGCTAGTGGAACTGTCCCGTCTTGCGCTGTCGGCCTCCGCGATCGCCTGCGCAAACGCAGCCCTGTCGCCGACGGGTATCAGTTGCCCCAGCGTACCGTCATTCAGCAGCGTGGCGATGCTTCGGCTGCAATGGGTGGCGATGATGGCGCGGTCGGCCGCCAGCGCCTCCAGCAGCACGGCCGGCACACCTTCATAGTCCGACGACAGTAGGAAGATGTCATGTTCGGGCAAGCGACTGGCCGGGTCCGGCACATGCCCCATAAAGTGGACGAAGGCTTCTATCTTCAGCCGCGCCGCCAATCGTTCCAGCGTCGGTCTTTCCGGCCCATCGCCATAAATGGTGAGATGGTCATGCGGCTGCCGGCTTTCGGCGAATGCCTTAAGCATCAGCGGGAAATTCTTCTGCCGCGCCAGACGGCCGATGGCGACGAAGCGGCGGCCGGGGCCGCTACGGAGTGGCGACGAGCCGGTTGCACGGAGCCGATCGATCTGCGCCAGCGTCAGTGCCGGGTCGGGAATGATGGTGATCGCCCCGGATGGCGGCGCGATGCGATCGGCTATCTCCCCCCGCATCGGCTCCTCCATCCCCACGAAATGATCGATGAAGCGCCCCTGCACACGCAACCATATCCGATACAGCTTCCGCACGGCCCAGGGCATGTCCGGCCGGTCGAGGTCATTGCTGATCTTCGCGACGATAGGTGGGCAACGCCGTCCCAGCATCAGCCGCATCGCGACGGCAACGACGGTATAACTGTTGCCGGCGCAGAACAGCAGGTCGGGGCGCAGCCGGCGGATCGTGCGCGGCAGCGTCGCGATCATCCAGATCGTTTCCCAACGCGCGGTGCCAAAGAAGGGCTGGCGTGGCACCTCATAGCTCAGCCCGTCGGCCAGCTCGCCCCGCATCGGCCCATCCACACGCCCCATGAACAGGGGAGCATCCGCTCCATTCTCTCGCCACGAACGGACGAGGCGAAGCGCGATCCTCTCCACCCCGCCAAGCTCAAAACTGTGCAGGAACGTCAGGATGCGCATGCGACCTCCGGCAACAGGGCGTCATAACGGGCCGGGACATGGGTGCGGCGCACGTAACGCAATACGTCCTCGATGCTGGCCAGCAATGCGGGCACGCCGGTGTCGCCCGGATGGACCGCGATCCGCACGGCAGGCGCAAAGCGCATCAGCGGCGGCAACAGGCGCGCAACCATCAACGAGGAAGCGATGCGCATCCGGCTGCGGCTGGCCCAGGTGATGACCGGACCACGCGCAAGCACCTTGCCGCTTTGCGGTTGCCACACCTTCATATGGTCTTCCGCCAGCGCAAAGCCGCAGTGCGAAAGCGCCTTCAGCGCGCCGGGGCCGTAAAGCCAGGCTGGAGCGATGAAGCCGGCTGCCGGGCGCCCGATAATCTCCTCCAGCAAAGCGCGGCCCGCCTGCATCCGTGCTATTGCCTCCTGCGCAGCAAGGCCCAGAAATTCGCCTTCGCCCGCCGTCATGTGCCGTGCCTTGAACTTGGACATGCCCGCGTCATGGCTGCTGTCGTCACGGTGGAACCAGCCATGGACGAACATGCTGACCCCCGCGTCCGACCAGGCGCGCAGCCTATTGGCGAAGGGCGTGCCTGGCGTCAGCGGACTCGTTCCCCAATGATCGGGAACGACAAGCATCGCCAGTCGGTCGATCGGTACATGGCCGCAAAGCCGGTCGATCAATATGTCGATTTCGCGCTCGAACCGCGGCGCGACATCATGGATGGAAACGAACATGCGCCGCCGCACCGACGAACCGCGCGGCGCAACGTCGTCCAGCAGTGTCTCTGCACGCTCAGCCGGTGTCGCCGCCAGCGACATGCCTGCCATCCAGATAGGTCGGTTGCACATGCGCCCCAGCTCCCACTTCCGGCACCGAGACGAAGCCGGGCGAGTACAACCGCAGTCGGGCGCACAGGCAGGCAAGGAAAAAGAAATCTCTGCTCGCCGACTGCGGCTTCGCGCACATCATGCCGTCTTGCTGGCAAATGGATGTGGAGATGGATATGCGTTTGTCCAGACTGCTGTTGCCGGCGCTCGCCATATTGCCGCTTGGGCTTGCCTTCATCGGCCCATCCTCCCGTGCGGTCGTTCCTTCTGCGCCGCCGAAGTTCGACGGGACTCTATCGGTGCTGACCTACAATGTGCATGGCCTGCCATGGCCGCTGCTATGGGGACGAGGGGCCGGGCTGGACCAGATCGCGGCGCGCCTCGCCGACATGCGCCAGCGGGGGCAGCAACCGCATGTCGTCGTGTTGCAGGAAGCGTTTACCGCCGAAGCGCGGCAGATCGGCCATCTGGCAGGCTACCGCTTCATCGCGGACGGTTCGGATGCCGCGAACGTCGATAACGAAACAGCGAATGGCCCGGCCCGCGCCTTTGCCGCATCGGCACGATGGCTGCGCGGCGAGTCGCTTGGAAAATATGTGGGCAGCGGGCTGGAGATTCTGTCCGACTATCCCATCGTTGCCGTTCGCCGCGGCTCCTTCCCCACCTTCGCCTGCGCAGGCTTCGACTGCCTTGCCAACAAAGGCGCGCTGTTTGCCAGTATCCGCCTGCCCGGGGAGCGCGATCCGGTCGATGTGGTCACCACGCATCTGAACAGTCGCGTGGCTTCCGGCGTGTCCGATGTCCGCTCGACCCCTGCCTACCAGATGCAGGTTGGCGCCCTGTCCCGCTTCATCCAGGCAAGCCATGATCCGGCACACCCGCTGATCGTCGCCGGCGACTTCAACGTCGGAAACGCGGACGCGCGCAAGGCCAGCCTGCTGCAACATGTGCGCACGACATGGGTGCGTGGAGGGGCGATCCGGGATGCCTATGGCGAGGCCGTCGAGCGTCGGTTGCCACTGTCACCCGATGCCCGTTTCTCCATGAGCCGCGCCCGCGACTGGCAGTTTTTCGCGTCCGGTAGCGGCGAACGGATCGAGCTGCGCGGGATCGATACGCCGTTCGGGCACGACCGGAACGGCAACATGCTGTCCGACCATGTCGGCTATACGGCGCGCTTCGCAATTTCCGGCGGGAATGGATGATCCGGATCAGGATCGAATGAGGGCGCGGCGCTGATGGCCCTCACGCGATCGCCAACACGCTGCTCAGGATGATGCGCACCAGTTCCGGTTGCCCGCGAACACCCATTTTGGCATAGATTTTCTTGGAATAGTTGCGCGCCGTCTCCACCGTCAGCCCCAGATTGGCCGCCGCTTCCGATATCGGGACCCCCCGCCCCATTTCCCATGCCAGCCGCGCTTCGCTGGGCAACAGGTCGAACAGGTCGACCAACTGCCCGCAGCGGTCCGCCTGGGAGGATCGATCGCCGCTGAGATAGACGATCGCGACCGGTGCCGCTCCACCGGGGACCGATTGCCGCCGGATCGGAGAGATCAGCATGTCCATCAACGGATCACGGCTGAGGTTGATGGCTTGCGGTCGCGCATCGGGATCGTCCGCGAATTGACGCACCAGCGCAGTCAATTCGCGATCCAGCCCCGGTGAACTCGGTGTGATTCGGTCATAACGTCCGCGTCGCAGCACATTGCTGCGCTGGAACAATTGTTCGACATTGGGTGTCATGTCGAGAATCCGGCATTGCGCATCCAGTGTGAGCCATCCGAAATTCAGCCTGCCAAAGGCATCAGAGGTCAGGTTCGAGCGCAACCGTTCCCGCTCCAGCGCGATGAAGCTGCGCAACGCGATCCGCAAATGGGGAGCAAGACTGGCCAGCAAGGCCGTCACCGATGTCGGCATGTCCTTCCCCGCGCAACTGAGCCAGGCGTCGACACCGCTGGCCTCGGTAACGCGAACCGACCGGGCATCCTCCACCCCCAACGGCCGCAGGAAATCCTGGCGATAGGCCTGCAAGGGGTTGCCGACGGGGGAGAGCAGTTCGGAAAGCGAATAGACCCGCCCTTCGCGCATGGATCGATAGGGCAATGGATCGCGAAGGAACCCTTCGGCAAATGCGCGGGCCAGCCCGGTTGCGGCCGGCGGGCCGGCATAAAGTTCCAGCATCCCCCGTTCATCGATCGGCCGGAACGCCAGGCTGACATAAGTCGCGCCAAGCCGGTTGCGCAGTTGCTCCAGAAATTCATGCCACAATGGCTGCTGGAAAACGCCTTCGTTCAGGCTGGCCAGCAGGCTTGTGTCGGTCCATCGCATGGCCGGTGAATACACCCCTCCCATATGGGAGGTCAATCGGGTTGCATGAGCGACCATATGGCCGTTCCGGCGTTTACTGGAGAGATTATGTTGGGTTCCAAGCGGCTGACGCATCTTGAGCGTCTGGAGGCCGAGAGCATTCACATCATGCGCGAGGTCGTGGCAGAGGCTGAAAAGCCGGTCATGCTCTACAGCGTGGGCAAGGACAGCGCCGTGATGCTGCATCTGGCGCGCAAGGCTTTCTACCCCTCTCCGCCGCCCTTCCCGCTGCTGCATGTCGACACCACCTGGAAGTTCAAGGCGATGTACGAACTGCGCGACAAGATGGCGCGCGAAAGCGGCATGGAGTTGCTGGTCTATCAAAATCCGGAAGCCAAAGAGCGTGGGATCAACCCGTTCGATCACGGCGCGCTGCACACCGACATGTGGAAGACGGAAGGGTTGAAGCAGGCACTCAACCTCCACGGTTTCGACGTGGCCTTCGGCGGCGCGCGGCGGGACGAGGAAAAGAGCCGGGCCAAGGAACGCATCTTTTCCTTCCGCACCGCCAGCCACGGCTGGGACCCCAAGAACCAGCGACCCGAACTGTGGAACCTCTACAACGCCCGCAAGAACAAGGGCGAAAGCATCCGCGTGTTTCCGATCTCCAACTGGACCGAGCTGGACATCTGGCAGTATATCCACCTGAACGACGTGCCCATCGTGCCGCTCTATTTCGCGGACAAGCGCCCCACTGTGGAGCGCGACGGCATTCTGCTGATGGTCGATGACGAACGCTTTCCGCTGCGCGAGGGCGAAGTGCCGGTGGAGCGGTCGATCCGCTTCCGCACATTGGGCTGCTATCCACTGACCGGCGCGGTCGAAAGCGAGGCAAGGACGCTGCCGCAGGTCATTCAGGAAACGCTGCTCACCACCACCAGCGAACGGCAGGGCCGCGCCATCGACAAGGATGCGGGCGGCGCGGGCATGGAGAAAAAGAAGCAGGAGGGGTACTTCTGATGTCGGACGTGCTCGAAAACAACGAACCCATCTACAAGACCGACGCCCTCATCGCGCAGGACATCGATGCCTATCTGGAAACGCACCAGCACAAGACGATGCTGCGGTTCATCACCTGCGGGTCGGTGGACGACGGGAAATCGACGCTGATCGGCCGCCTGCTCTATGACAGCAAGATGATCTTCGAGGATCAGCTCGAAGCCCTGCAGTCGGACAGCAAGAAGGTCGGCACGCAGGGGCAGGAGATCGATTTCGCCCTCCTCGTCGACGGTCTCGCCGCCGAGCGCGAGCAGGGCATCACGATCGACGTCGCCTATCGCTTTTTCAACACCGAAAAGCGCAAGTTCATCGTCGCGGACACGCCGGGACACGAACAATATACCCGCAATATGGTGACCGGCGCGTCCACCGCCGACCTTGCCGTCATCCTGATCGACGCGCGCAAGGGCGTGCTGGTACAGACGCGCCGGCACAGCTACCTCGCACATCTGATCGGCATCAGGAATATCGTGCTGGCCATCAACAAGATGGACCTCGTGGACTATGACCAGGGCGTCTACGACGCGATCCTGAAGGATTATACCGCGTTTGCCCAATCCATCGGCATCACCGCCTTCACGCCCATCCCGATTTCCGGGTTCAAGGGCGACAACATCACCGGACCAAGCGAAAACACGCCGTGGTACACAGGCCCTGCGCTGATCGAACATCTGGAGTCGGTGGAGGTCGATCAGGTATCCGATCAGACAAAGCCGTTCCGCATGGCGGTGCAATGGGTGAACCGGCCCAATCTCGACTTCCGCGGCTTTTCCGGCCAGATCGCCGCCGGCACGATCAAGGTCGGCGATCCCATTCGGGTGCTGCCGTCAGGCAAGACGTCGCGTGTCAGCCGCATCGTCACGCTGGACGGCGATCTGGACATGGCCATCGCCGGTCAATCCGTCACCCTTTGCCTTGCCGATGAAGTCGACTGCTCGCGGGGCGACGTCATCGCGGCGGCGGACCACCCGCCCCAGACCGCCGACCAGTTCGAAGCAACGATCGTGTGGATGGCTGACGAGGAAATGCTGCCCGGCCGCGCCTATTGGCTGAAGCTGGGCACGCAAACGGTGACGGCCACGGTCCAGCAGCCCAAATATCAGGTCAACGTCAACACGATGGAGCATCTGGCGGCGAAGACGCTGGACCTCAACGCCATCGGCGTCGCCAATCTTTCGACGGACAGGCCGATCACCTTCGAACCCTATGCCGACAATCGCACGCTGGGCGGCTTCATCCTGATCGACAAAATCACCAACGCCACCGTGGCGGCGGGGATGCTGCATTTCAGCCTGCGCCGCGCGCAGAACATCCATTGGCAACCGACCGACGTCAGCCGCGACAGCCATGCCGCGATGAAGAACCAGCAGCCCGCCGTGCTGTGGTTCACCGGCCTGTCGGGCGCCGGCAAATCGACCATCGCCAATATCGTGGAAAAGAAGCTGGCGCGGATGAACCGGCACACCTTCCTTCTGGATGGGGACAATGTGCGCCATGGCCTCAACAAGGATCTGGGCTTCACCGATGCCGACCGGGTGGAAAACATCCGCCGTGTCGGCGAAGTCGCCAAGCTGATGACCGATGCGGGGCTGATCGTTATCACCGCCTTCATCTCACCCTTCCGATCGGAGCGGGAGATGGTGCGCCAGATGATGAAGCCGGGCGAGTTCATAGAGGTCCATATCGACACGCCGCTGGCCGATGCGGAAGCCAGGGACGTCAAAGGACTGTATGCGAAGGCTCGTGCGGGCAACCTCAAGAACTTCACGGGCATCGACAGCCCCTATGAAGCGCCGGAGGATCCGGAAATCCGCATCGACACGACATCCATGACTCCTGAGGAAGCCGCCGATGCGATTGTGGCAAGGCTGATCCCATGAGTGCGGAGCCGCAGATCTTATCCGACGGCGATCTGGCCACGCACCTCGCCGGCACCGCGGGGCGCATATTGATCGAAGTGCGCGATTCCGGCGTGTTCGGCGCGAAGGCGCTGGGCAAGGCAGGCGACCAGACCGCCAATCAGTTCCTGTGCCATGCCCTGCGCGAAGCCCGGCCCGACGACGGATTGCTGTCGGAGGAAGAAAGGGACAATCCGGAACGCCTGACCAAGGACCGGGTATGGATCGTCGATCCGGTCGACGGCACGCGCGAATATGGTGAGGCCCGCGCCGATTGGGCCGTGCATGTCGGCATGGCGGTCGGCGGCGCGCCTGTGCTGGGCGCGGTCGCTCTGCCGGGCCTGAACGGCGGCATCGTGCTGCGGTCCGACCAGCCGGTTGCCGTCCCACCGCCGCCCGCAACGCTTCGCATGGTGGTCAGCCGGACCCGTCCCGCCGGCGAAGCGGTCACCGTGGCGCAGGCTCTGGGCGCGGAACTGGTGCCGATGGGTTCGGCGGGTGCCAAGGCGATGGCGGTCATCATGGGCCAGGCCGACATTTATCTGCATTCCGGCGGCCAATATGAATGGGACAGCATGGCCCCGGTGGCCGTCGCACTCGCCCATGGCCTGCACGCCAGCCGCATCGACGGCAGCGCACTGGTTTACAATCGGGAGGACGTCTACGTGCCCGACCTGCTGATCTGCCGCCAGGAACATGCTGAACCGGTCCTCAAACTGATCGCCGGTCTGGAAGCGGGCACACTCTGAAGCACCGGTGCCAATCCGACCGATGATGTAGCTGAAAGCTTCAGGCCTATCCTTGACTGGCCAAAGTCGGTCCGACCGCGCACTTCCGGCCCTTGGACAATATAAAGCCTGGCATTTCTGCCAGGCTTTTTGCGACCCGGTGGCCCCCCGTCGGCAAGAGGGCAAGGTATCGCCCTTACCCCCCCGCCCCGCTCAGCTCTTCGTGCGCCAGCCGTCGGCATAGCCGTCGCGCGCAACTTCGGAATAAGGCGCGGGAGAAACGATCGCCTTGATTTCCGTTTGGACGTGCCGCTCGACCGTGGGCTTGGACGTGCCGCCGTCCGGCTCACCCCACAGCAATGTGACTTCCGTGCCCGGCTCGGCAACGCTCTGGTCCACCATCGCCAGCGCGAGGAACCGGCCCGCGTTCACGGTATAGCCGATCCAGGTCGAAAGGCCGACCAGCTTCCCGTCCTTCAATACGCTGTCATAGGGATGCATGGCATAGACGGCGCTGGGAAACTCCAGGAACTTGGCCTTGTCGCCCGTCTGCAGCATCGAGCTCATCACCCGGACGATATCCTGATTGTCGAGCGCGAGCGTCACCTTGCGGCGATGCGGCTGGTCCTTCATCTTTTCCAGCGCCTCGCGACCTACGAAATCATGGTCGAACTTCACCATGATGCCATAGCCCAGGTCCCAAGGCGTCAGATAATAATCCTCGATATTGTCGGAGACAAAACTGCCACCGAGCGAGCACATGCCGGGATAAGACTTGCCGCTCTGCCATTCACGAAACGCCTTCGATCCCTCGCCCGAGTACACAGCGGGAAGCGGCGATGGAATCCAGCCGGATTCCAGGGTATTCGAGGAATAGGTGCGGCCGCCGCACAGCGTCAGTCCGAAATCCTTGCCCGCTTCGATCAGTGCGTTGCGCACCGTGTCATAGTCCTTCCAGGGACCGAACAGCTCATAACCCGGCTGGCCCGCCATGCCGTGACGCAGTGCGCGGACCTCCACGCCTGCAATCTTGATCGGCGCCATGTGAAAGAATTTGAGGTCCGGCGGGGTCTCGCCCATGGCCCTTTCCAGAACGGGCATGGCGTTCGGCCCCTGCAGCTGAAAGCGATAGTTGCGACGATAGCCTTGCTGGTCGAGCGGACGCGCAGCGGTGCGCTCGTCGCGCTCGACCTTCACGTCCCACTTGCCGGTTGACGCCCAATATTCGACCCACTCGATCGACGGCGCGCGTCCAACCAGCTCGAACTTTTCCTCTTCCAGATAAAAGAGGATCACGTCACCGATCACATAGCCCTCTGGCGTCACCGGAGCGAACTGCTTGGCGCGGTTGGGGGCAAAACCCTTGAAGCTGTTGGGCGCAAGATAGGCGAGCATATCGAACGCTCCCGGTCCGGTGACCAGCAGGTCCACCATGTGAAAGCTCTGGTTGAAAAGAACCGATGCTTCCGCCCAGGAGCGTTGTTCGTCGCGCCAATTGGAATATTCGCCCGGGACACCGGGATAGACGTTCGGTCCGACCTGCTGATTGCGCAGAAAATCGACAATATTGTCCTGGCTCTGCAGTTTCTGTTCAAGGGATTCAGTCATGATCTTCTCCATAGAAATGATTAATTTGGTTGAGATGCGAGGAGCGGAGCGGACATCCACTCGGCGATGAGCGTATTGAACTCGACGGGCTTTTCGGCGGGGAGCATATGCCCGGCACCAGTCACGATCCGGAGCGTACTTCCCGTAATTTGAGAAGCGATCGCCGCATGCTGCGCAGGGGGAGCCCACCGATCCTCCGTTCCCGAAACAACCCATGTCGGGCATGAAATGCGGCGCAGCACATCGTCGACCGCCGGACGCTGCAGCAATGCCTCCACCTGCGCCTCATATGTCGACAAGCCGGCGTTTACGCACATCGACCGCAAACCTTGCACCAGCGCATCATCGGCCATCGACGCTTCGGACAGCATGGGCGGCAGCCACTGGTCGACCAAAGCTTCCATGCCAATGTTGCGCCCCACGTCGCGCAAGGCATAGCGATGTTCGCGTTCCCCCTCGCGAACGTCGTGCACGCCTGTATTCGCAAGCATGAGCCTGGCGACGCACCCCGGTGCCTGCCTCATGATTTCGAGCGCGACTCTCGCTCCCATCGAATGGCCGATGACGCAGGCATCCGAAGGCATCTGGCGTAGTGCGAACTCCGCCATATCCTCCAGACGATCCGCGCGATCGTAGAATCCATCGATGACAAGGCTGCCGGGGAAGGCGGCAAGCTGCGGCGCAAACATGCGGGAATTGCACATCAATCCCGGAAGGATGACGACAGGAGGATGCGGATCCGACATGTGTGCGCTCGCTTCAGCCCGAATGCCTCGCCGGTCAGGGACGGTAGCTCTGCGCCTGCTTGGAATACGGCCAGGGCTGGATCGTGGCGCGGATTTCCTTCTGGAAATGGCGTTCCACGCCAGGCTTCGACGTGCCGCCATCGGGCTCGCCCCAGATCACCGTCACTTCCTTGCCGAACTCGCAATCGCCCTCGTCGATCATCGCGAGCGAAATCCACTGGTGATCCACGGCAAGATAGCAGGGATAGGTCGACAGCCCAGCCAACTTGCTGCCGATCATCACCATGTCATAAGGATGGGCGGAATAATGGGCATTGGGCGTTTCCATATATTTGCCCGGCTGATTGTTGGTCAGAATGCTTTGCTCGACCGCCAGAACATCCTGCGCGTTCCATTCGAGCGTGACCTTGCGACGGTGCGGCTGGCCTTCCATCGCCTCCAGCGCTGCGCGACCGATGAAATCATGGTTGAACTTGATCAGGCGGCCGTAATCGAGATCCCACGGGGACAGATAATAGTCTTCGATGTTGCTGGACACGAAACTGCCGCCAATCGAGCCATTGGCTTCGAAGCCATCGCCGGGCAGCCATTCGCGATAGCCGCGCATCTCTTCGCCGGTGAAAATGGCCGGGAGCGGTGAGGGTATCCAGCCCGCTTCCACGGCGCATGTGCCATAAGCGCGACCGCCGACCAGCTTGAGCCCGAACTCGTCGCCTGCCTCCACAATGGCGGCGCGCACCTCAGGCCCCAGCTCGAGCGGCCCCCAGAACTCAAGGCCCGGCGCACCGGCAAAGGCGTGCGCAAGCGCGCGTAGCTTGTGGCCTGCAACCGTGATTTCGCCCATCTGGAAAAATTTCGGCTTTTCCAGATTGCCGCCGTTCAGCTTATCCAGCAGCGCCCATGCGTTGGGGCCTTGCAACTCGAACCGAAACGTCTTGCGCGGCTGCGGATTTTGAACCGATCGCTGATCGAGTTCATAGCGGACATCGAAATCGCCGCTGTCGATGACATATCTGATCCAGTTAGCGACCGGGGGACGCCCGACGATATTGACCTTGTCATCCTCCAGACCGAACAGCACCATGTCCCCGATGACATGGCCGCTGGGGCTGCAGCAGATCAATTGCTTTCCCTTGTTTCGGCCATATCCCTGAAACGAATTGACGCCGACATAGGAAAGAAGCCGGATTGTATCGGGACCTTCGACATAAAGGTCGGTCATGTGCAGCGACTGATCGAGCAGACCGACCGTCTCCCGCCACGAACGCTGCTCATCCCGCCAGTTGGTGAACTGGCTCTGCACCGGATATTGATAGGCTCCGACGGGAACGTTCCTCAAAAATTCCGCCGGGTTGCCGAGGACGTCTATCTTTTCTTGCAGCGATTTGTAGGTCATTTCTCTTATCCGCCTTAATAAAACTTGGTTCTAATCTTTATAGACTTGGGTTTTGGCCTGATTTATTTCCGGCCTGGCCGCGCGACCCCATGCTCTTCGGCAGGCATCGGCCGCAACGCGCAGTGAAACGGTCGTCGGCATGTCGCCAGAGACATATCTGGTGCTGAATGCATCCTTCCCTCTCCCCCGTTGGGATCCTGAACGCCGCAAAAGACGGGGCATTGTTCTTGGATATGAATTTACAGGATACAATACGCTTGTCAAGCAGTCGACTTTTCCGTATTTAACGTTCTCATGGGATCCCAAGGCTGCCTCAACGGCACCTTTTGCATAATCAGAACGAGTCGAGAGGTTTTGCGATGAATAAACCGGTCATTCACCCCGCCTGGCTGCGCGCTCCTACCGGCATGACCGAGGGATATTCGCTCGAAATTACGGCAAAAGACGTCGAATCGCTCCAGGCAGCAGCGCCGCGCATTCCCAAGGATACGCCGGTTGCCGTCACCTTTCTGCCTGGCGAGGATCCAGAGGCGCGGATTGCCGCCGCGCGCACGGTACGCGCGCTCGGATTTGAGCCGATGCCGCATTTTTCCGCGCGTCGCCTGACTTCAGCCGAGGAATTCGAAAACTATCTGGGCCGCGTGGTCGACGAAGCGGGCGTACGCCGATGCTTCGTGATTGCCGGCGATCCGGCGGAAGCGGCTGGGCCTTTCGCCGACAGTTCCGCTCTGCTTGCCACCGGCGCGTTCGAACGGGCGGGAATAACTGCGATCGGGGTCGGCGGACACCCCGAAGGGCACCCCAGTATGAGCGAAGAGCAGTGCTGGCAGGTACTGGAACAAAAATGTGCCGCGATTGCCGAACGAGGGATGGCGCCACTCATCGTCACGCAATTCGGTTTCGATGCCGACCCCTTTCTGGCCTGGCTGGAAGCCCTTCGAAAGCGTGGCATCGATGTTCCGGTGCGCGTCGGCATTCCCGGCCCTGCCGGCATAAAGACGCTCATGCGCTTTGCAGCGCGCTGCGGCGTTGGCGCTTCGGCATCGGTACTGGCCAAATACGGCATCTCGATCACCAAGCTCATCGGGACTGCAGGACCTGACAAGATTGTGGAGGCACTCGCCGCCAGACTTGGCCCCGAGCATGGCCCGGTGCGACTCCATTTCTATCCGTTCGGTGGCATCGAAAAGACCGTCGACTGGATCTGCGCCTACGAATCCTGATCTCAAATAGACCAAGGCAATTATCGTGACCGAAACATATACTCTTACCCTTCAATGCGACGATCGCGCCGGCCTTGTGGCAGGTGTGGCGGGTTTTCTGGCGGGGCATGGCGGCAACATCGTTGATGCAGCGCAGTTCAATGATCGGGAGACGGGACGCTTCCTGATGCGGGTGGAGTTCGATGCGCCCTCCGCCAGCTTCGACGCACTACAGGAGGCATTTCGCACGCACGACATTTCCCAAGGGATGACGTGGAAAATCCGCCGGAACAGCGTGCCCACCAAGGTCCTGCTACTTGTCAGCAAATTCGATCACTGCCTGGGCGACCTTCTCTATCGTTGCCGGCTTGGCGAACTGAACATGGACGTCGTCGGCATCATCGGCAACCATCCCCAGGAAGCCTTGTCGATCTCGCTGATCGGCAACATCCCCTATCATCATTTCCCCGTGACGAAGGATACAAAGGCCGATCAGGAAGCGCGGATCAAGCAGGTCGTCAATGAAACGGGGGCCGAACTGGTCGTGCTCGCGCGCTACATGCAGATCCTTTCCGACGATCTGGCGGCATTTCTTTCCGGCCGGTGCATCAATATCCACCACTCGTTCTTGCCCGGCTTCAAGGGCGCCAAGCCCTATCATCAAGCCTATGCGCGCGGCGTGAAGATGATCGGTGCGACAGGCCATTATGTTACGGCCGACCTCGATGAAGGGCCGATCATCCATCAGGATGTCGAAGCCGTAACCCACGCCGACTCTCCTGAAGAGATGGTGCGCAAGGGCCGGGACATCGAGCGCAGGGTTCTGGCCGAAGCGGTTCGCCTCCACCTGGCCGACCGCGTGCTGCTTAACGGCGACAAAACCGTTGTTTTCAGGAACTGAGTAGCCGTGGCCCAACTCATACCCGGAAAGCAGCTTGCCGCAGATCTGTGCCTTGAAGTTGCGGCTGAGGCCAAGGCTTTTTCGGCCGCTCATGGGCTTGCGCCTGCTCTCGCGGTGGTGCTTGTCGGGGAAAATCCTGCGAGCGAAATTTATGTCCGGCGCAAGGTGGCGGAATGCGGCAAGGCGGGCATTCGCTCTGCGGAATACCGGCTGCCGTCGAACACGCCGGAAGCCACGCTTCTTGGCCTGATCGATCTGCTCAACCGCGATGCCACGGTGCACGGCATCCTCGTGCAGTTGCCCCTGCCCGAGCATATCGACGCGACGCGAATCCTCGATGAGATCGCGCCGGGTAAAGACGTGGACGGATTCCACCCGGTCAATGTCGGGCGGCTATCGACCGGAACGGGCGGGCTAATCCCGTGCACCCCGCTCGGCTGCATGATCCTGATCGACAGCGTCGTTCCGGAACTGCGGGGCAAGCACGCAGTGGTTATCGGCAAGTCCAACATCGTGGGCAAGCCCATCGCCCTGCTGCTGCTGGAGCGGGAATGCACAGTGTCGATCACCCATATTGCGACACAGGGCCTTTCCGAGATCGTGCGATCGGCTGACATCGTGGTCGCGGCGGCCGGCGCACCCGATCTGGTACGGGGCGACTGGGTCAAACCGGGGGCAGTCGTCATCGATGTGGGGATCACCCGCGTGACAGAGGCCGACGGCACCATCCGCATCGCGGGTGATTGCGCAAGCGCCGAGATGGATCATGCGGCGGCCTTTACCCCAGTTCCGGGCGGCGTTGGGCCGATGACGATCGCCTGCCTGCTTTCGAATACCCTCAAGGCCGCAAGGATGTCTGTCGATGAACGATAATTTTGTGCTGACCCGCACGGTTCCCTCACCGACCTTGTCCGTCACCGCCTGCAAAGTGTTGCTGAGCCAGGTCAAGGTCATGGCGGACATCGGCGCGCTGGCCGTGGAACTGGGCGTGCCCCAGCCCCTCATAATCAATGTGGCGCTCGATGTCGCAGCGCCCTCGCACGACATCTTGTCCGACACGTTCGACTACAGCCATATTCGCGACTTCGCCGAAGAACTGGCGACCGAACGCATCGTGCTGATCGAGACATTCGCCCGGCGGCTGGGGGAAATGTGCCTGGCGTTCGACGTGGTGCGGGCTGCTGAAGTGCGAATCGACAAGCCTCGCGCCGTTCCCGGATGCCTGGCCGGCACTTTCGTGCGGGTCGAGAAGAGGTGACCCGCATGCGTGCGGCCATTTAAGGACGATCGACACGTGCAGGTCGTTCCCGCTTCCGCGCCATCCGGCCCGGCATCGCCTGTTCCCGGCGGGTGGGCGGACATGGGAGCGGTGTTCCCGCAAGCGCTCGCGCCGTGTCTGACGGATGGCACGCCATATGTCATGTTCGATGATGCACGGGGCGCGGCGCACTTTCGCCTGTACCATGACCCCGATACCGTCATCGTCGCCCATTCGCTGGACGAAGTTATTCCTTGCCTCCAGCGCATCCGCGCTGCCGTGCGCCAAGGCTATCATGCCGCCGGATACCTTGCCTATGAAGCTGGCTTCGCGTTCGAACCGCGCCTGGTCAAACTGCCTTGCTCCGGCAACATGCCCCTGCTCTGGTTCGGTGTTTTCCGGCAACCGCATCTTGTGGCGCCTCCGTCCATCGGCGGCACTTTGGAGGCGGAGCCGCCACGGCTCTCCTCCTCAACCGGCAAGCCGCACTATCTTCGCTCCGTAAACGATATTCTGGACTTCATTGCTGCGGGTGATTGCTACCAGATCAACTTCACGATCGAGGGAACGGTTGAAACCCAGCTTCAGCCGCAGGCTCTTTTTCAGGCCGTTCGTCGCCATCAAAAAGGCGGCTGGGGCGGCATGCTGTCGACAGGATCCAGCGGGCTTTTGTCCTGGTCGCCTGAACTGTTTTTTTCCCTCGACAACCGCACGATCTGGACAAAGCCGATGAAGGGAACCGCGAAGCGGGGACCAACGCCCGGGGCGGACAACGATCAGAAGTGTACCCTGCGCGCCTCGGCCAAGGAACGCGCCGAAAACCTGATGATCGTCGACCTGCTTCGCAACGATCTGGGCCGCATTGCGCAACCCGGCAGTGTTCGCGTCGACTCGCTCTTTGCGATCGAAACCTATCCGACCTTGCACCAGATGACCTCCTCGATCTCGGCGCAACTCAAGGACGGCCTCGACGCCATCGACATTGTGCAGTGCCTGTTTCCATGCGGCTCGATCACCGGCGCGCCAAAGATCCGGGCCATGGAAATCATTGCGGCTTTGGAACGACGCTTCCGTGGTCCCTACACCGGGTCGATGGGCTTCATCGCGCCTGACGGCCAGGCTGCGTTCAACGTCATGATCCGCACACTCGTCTATCCCTCTTACGACTTTCCTCCCCAGTTTGCAGTCGGATCAGGGATAGTGGCGGATTCGGTGCCCGAGCAGGAGTGGCAGGAATGTTCTGCCAAGAGCGCATTTCTCACCGCGGTCAGGCAACCGGAACGCGCGCAACCGCCACGGGGGTGGCGCAGACCAAAATCAACGATGCAGGAGGTGATCCGATGGCCATGATACAGACGACGCATGTGGGAAGCATGCCCCGGCCCGACGACCTTACCCACCTGTTGCGTGCCCGCGACAGCGGTCAGCCCCATGATGCTGCCGAATTCGACACCAAGGTCAGCGCTGCGGTCGATCAGGCGGTGGCACAACAGATAGCGTGCGGCATCGATGTCGTCAGCGACGGGGAAATAGGCAAAATCGGCTATTCCACCTATATCATAGAGCGCCTTTCCGGCTTTGGCGGCCATGTCGACCGCAAGCCCGCAGCGGATCTGGCGGAACATCCGGCTTTGACCAAGAAGCTCTCCGCGATCATGGGCAGTCAGGATTTCGTGCGCGCGAGCTGCGTCGACAAGGTGCAGCTCGTCAATCTCGACCCGATGTGGGAGGATATTCGCCGTTTCAAGGCGGCATTGGCCCGCCACGGCCTGCCCTCTACCCAGGCGTTCATGAACGCCGCATCGCCCGGCCTTATCACGTCGTTTCAAGTCAACAAATTCTACCCGACGCACGAGGCTTATCTCGCGGATCTGGTCGACGCGATGCGCCAGGAATATGAGACGATCGTGCAGGAAGGCTTCTTGCTACAACTCGACTGTCCCGACCTCGCCATGTCGCGCCACACCGGCTATCAGGATCTGAGCGAAAAGGAATTTCTGGCCGTTGCTGCGGCCAACGTCGAGGCACTCAACGCCGCGACCGCCAACATTCCGCCGGACCGCATGCGCATGCATATCTGCTGGGGGAATTACGAAGGGCCGCACGACCATGACATTCCGTTGGAGAAGGTCATCGACATCGTAATTCGCGCGCGACCGGCAACCATTTTGTTCGAAGCCGCCAATCCCCGGCACGAGCATGAATGGACCGTCTGGAAAGAGGCGAAGCTGCCCGACTGGAAGCGCCTTGCTCCGGGATTGATCGACACCTGCTCGAACTATGTTGAGCATCCCGAACTCATTGCCCAGCGCATAGAGCGTTTCGCGGCATTTGTCGGGGCCGATCGGGTTATAGCGAGCACGGACTGCGGCTTTGGCACGTTTGCAGGCTATGGCAAGATCGACCCGGAGGTAACCTGGAAAAAGCTGCGCAGCTTGCGCGCTGGCGCCGACCTTGCCGGAGCACGCCTGTGAACCCGGAACAGAGACGCGCTATAGAATGGGAGTGCGCGCGCCTCATCGCACATTATGCCAATTTGAACGACGCAGGCCGATGGGAGGATGTGGCGGCGCTATTTGCGGAGGACGGCGTCATGACTCGCCCTTCGGCACCCGATAGCCCGATCAGGGGAAGGCAGACGATACTGGATGCCCTGCGCGCCCGCCCGCCCCGCGTGACGCGCCACATCTGCTCGAACATCGTGATCCACGTCGACGCCGCGGATGAGGCGCGCGGCGAAAGCGCCATGCTTCTATTTACCGAAGGCACCTCGCCACTCGTCGGATCTTTCGACGACCAGTTCGTCCTCACCGATCAAGGCTGGCGCTTTGCCGCACGTCATGGCCGCCTTTCATGGTAACGGCGATCCCCAAAAGCCCGACAATATTTTGAAAACACCATAGGAGATAGGAATGGACAGGTCTTTCCACATGCTGATCGGCGGCGATCTCGTGGCCGGCAGCGCGCAGTTCGACGTCGTGAACCCCGCGACAGGCAAGAGTTTCGCCCGCTGCCCAAAGGCGGACGAGCATCAACTCAACACAGCCATCAAGGCTGCCAAGGACGCCTTTCCTGCATGGTCTGCGCGTGCCGTTGAGGAACGCGCCGCTCTTCTGGAGAAGCTTGCCGCCGCGCTGGAGGCCCGCGTCGCGGAGTTTGCGAGCCTGCTTACCAGCGAGCAGGGCAAGCCGATCGACCAAGCGACGTTTGAAATCATTGGCTGCACTTACATCCTGCGCGCCTTCGCCGCCATGCGCGTGGAAGACAGGATATTGAAGGACGAAGGTGGCAACCGGGTCATCGAGCACCGCACCCCTCTGGGCGTGATCGCCGCCATTACGCCCTGGAATTTCCCGGTCATCCTGATGATGAACAAGCTTGGGCCGGCAATGATAACGGGCAACACCATGGTGGTGAAACCTGCCCCCACCACACCCCTGACGACGCTGCTGTTCGGTGAATTGGCGCGCGACATTCTGCCTGCGGGGGTTCTCAACATCGTCTGCGACCAGAACGACCTCGGCGCGATGCTGACCAGCCATCCCGACGTTGCAAAGGTCGCATTCACAGGCTCGACCGCGACGGGCAAGAAGGTGATGGCTGCGGCAGCCGGTTCGGTCAAGCGCGTCACGCTGGAACTTGGCGGAAACGATGCGGCGATCGTGCTCGACGATGTCGAACCCAAGATGATCGCCAGGAAAGTATATGACGGCGCCATGGCCAATGCCGGGCAAATCTGCGTGGCTGTCAAGCGCGCCTATGTACCGTCGGCGATCTATGACGAGTTCTGCGAAGAGGTGGCGCGACTGGCCAGCGAAGCCATCGTCGATGACGGGTCAAAGCAGGGCACGCAGATCGGCCCGATCCAGAATGCGCAACAGTTCGAGCGGGTCAAGAAACTGATAGATGAGGCACGAAGCCAGGGTACGATCATCGCCGGCGGAGCGCCCATCGACCGCGAAGGCTATTTCATCCCGCCGACGATCGTCCGCGACCTGCCCGACGATGCCGCCCTGGTGCGCGAAGAGCAGTTCGGCCCCGTACTGCCGATTTTGCAATATGACGACATCGAGGATGTCATCGCACGGGCCAATGATTCCGAATTCGGGCTTGGCGGCACCGTCTGGGGCACGGACGTCGCTCGCGCGACGGCGGTTGCCCGGCGCATCGACACCGGCACCGTCTGGGTCAACCAGCATCTGGCGATCGATCCGAACATTCCCTTCCGGGGGTCAAAGCAGTCCGGCTTTGGCGCTGAGCTCGGAGAGGCGGGGCTGGAGGAATATACTCAGGCGCACATCATCAACGCGGTTGCGCTCGCATAACTGCCGACGTTCCTCCGATGGCAGGACAACTCCAGGGCGCGACGAGCTTCGGCAGTCCGCCTTGGAGACCTTGGCGGCCTTACATGAGAGAAACTGCCACTCGCGCTGTTCGAGCAGAGGAGCGCACAGCAAATATATTACGCAGCGACGAACTTTGCCGCCTTCGCTCCGCCGCTCCTGCGGCTCTTCGGTTCCCGGGTGGATGCCAATTGGGCACGTCTTGAGAACATGCTGAACCGCTGTTGACGCGCATGCTCACGAAACAATTGTTCCACCCTGTTGGCGTCGCCCTCGCGGATGGCCTCCACAATGGCATGATGGACCCCGTGCGCCCGGAACAGATATTCATAAGCCTTGGTCATGCCGACTTCATCGAAGACGACCACCGACGGCGCCACGAAGGGAACGCTGTTGGCCCGCTCGATCATCGACTGAACGAGAGAAGATCCGCATCCATCGGTGATGAGGGCATGAAAGCGACCATTCATTTCCCCATATTCTCTTTCATGGGAACTTTTCTGGCCCCACTCGGCAAATATCCTGTCGCCGTCCGCCAGGCACGCATTCAACGCTTCGAGCAGGGCGGGGGACGCTCCGCGCTGCGCCAGCAAGGCCGCAGCATATCCTTCCAGCCGGCCGCGCAAATCGAGCGCTTCCCAGCACTCTTCCTCACCGAATTGCTTGACCCGGAAACCCCGGCGTCCCACCGGTTCAAGAAAGCCCTCTGCGGCCAGCATCGGCAGGACGTTGCGGATGGGGGTGCGCGAAAGATTCAGTAACGCTCCAAGCCCGGCCTCGGTGATCCGCTCACCAGGCTTGAGCTTTTCCGTCAGAATCATTTCCTTGAGCCTGGTGGACAGCGGCACATCGGAGGCGGCAGGATTACCTGCTACATTTTCATGCCCTGCCTCTTTCATCAGCCTGTCTGCATCCCTGTTCTTATCCCGCCAGACCTCGCAGAGAAACGCCACCGTCTAGCACCAGTTCCGCGCCAGTCATATAGTCTGACGCGTCGGACGCGAGATAGAGCGCCAAAGGCTTGAGCTGTCGCGGTTCCCCCATGCGCCCCAATGGCACGTCCTTGTCCCATATAGCGCGGACCGCGGGATCCTTCAACGCGCCGCCGCCGATATTGGTGACAATGGATCCCGGGGCGATGGCATTCACCCGAATGCCGAACGGGGCGAGTTCGCGAGCCAGTTGCTTGACCAGATGCTTCACGCCAGCCTTCGACGGCATGTACGGCGTGGCAACGATCGGCGCGGTTATTTCCGAGGCGTTGGAACTGGTGGCGATGATCGAACCGCGCTTGCCATGCTTCTTCATAAGGCGGACGCCGTGCTTGATGGTAAAAAACGCGCCGTCGAGATTGATGGCGATGGTCTTGCGCCAGTCGTCCGCACTGAAATTATCGATCGCCCCAGCGGGGTCACGCTCGCCATCGAAGCCAAGGTAGCCGACACCGGCTGCCATGCCGGCATTTGCAAATACGATATCCAGGGCGCCATAGGCTGCCTCATGATCGTCAAAGGCCTGCCGCACGGCATTTTCGTCCGAAACGTCGAGCACCGCAGTCCGCACGGTATAGCCAAAGCCGCGCAGGCGCTCGGCCTCGCGCTCCGCGCCCACCGGGTCGATGTCGGCAATGGTGACGCTCGCGCCGCCTTCCGCAACCGCCTCGACATAGGCCAGTCCGATACCGGACGCGCCTCCGGTTACCAGCGCAGAGCGGCCTGCCACCGAAAACAGATCGAGCACAGCAGTCATACCAAATCTCCTTCAATCACGGCCATATGATTACGACGCCGCATTGCCCGTCGCACGGGCGGCATCGACAACGGCCTTGGTCTTTGCAAAACTTGTCTCGGCGAGAGCTTCCAGTGGCCATTGGCGCAGATACTCGTTCATGACCTCGACACCGATCGCGCCGGCGAAGCCCGTGCTCCAGACCGCGTTGAGGAAGCCGCCGATATCGAACTCCCCATCGCCCGGCAGCAGCCTGCGGTGGACGACCGAGCTCATGAAATCGACAGGCCGGGCGAGCATGCCATCATTGATTTCGACGCCGACGAAATCGTTCCCGCTCAACAGTTCACGAATTTCGTCGAAACTTGTGCCGGTGCGCTGCACATGCAGGTTGTCGAGCATGATGCCGCCATTTTTGGCACCCGCGCCGCGTACCAGGTCCTGGACCGCGCCGATGGACGGCAGCGCGGAAAAATCGGCAGGCAGCATTTCAAACAGAATGCCGGTGCCCCGCTCCGCAGCCTGTGCGCATAGCGTGGCGAATTCCTCCATCATCAGGTCCAGCGGAGCGCCGTCGTTGCCAAGGTCTGCGACCTTGATGTGATGCGCGCCCAATCCCTCCGCCGCGTCGAGCAACAAGGCCCGCTGGCGGTCGGACTCCGCCCGCCGGTCATCGCGATAATACCAGTCGTTCAGCCACTCGACCTCGATGTGCACGATGCCATTGCCTGTCAAAATGCGGCGCATTTCGGCGAAGTCCGTCGACTTCAGGATATTTTCCAGATCGCTGTGCCAGAAGCCCATTCCCGTATAGCCGGCTTTCGAAGCCGCTTCGACGCGGGCGCGAAAATCATGATCGCACACCTCCTGAACCAGCGGCAATGTGCCCGCAGCCAGCGTCCAGTAAGATCCAAGGATGGCGTCCGTCATGGCAGCTCCCTATCAGTCAGAGGAGGGACGGCGGTTGCCCCCTCGCGCACGCGGCGCAAAAGGAGCAGCCCGCCCAGGAGAAACAAAATTCCTGCGGTAAGGCCAACCCGCTGGCTGCCCGATATCTGGGTCAACAGCGCGATCGTCAGCGGGCCGAGGAAAGAGGTTGCCGTTCCGGACAGCGCATAGAGGCTGAACATCTCGTTCAGGGCATCAGGAGGTGCGAGCTTGGCGAGCATGACGCGGCTGGACACCAGACCCGCCGTCACGAAAAACGCCGCGAGCCCCTCCGTGAAGCAGAACATCCAGTCGGCAGCGCGCGGATAAAGGCCGCCCGTGGCATGCGCATCGACAGCGATGAACAGGACTTCCGACGGCGTTATGGTGATCAGCAGAATGTTCGCCGCCAGCGAACCAAGGATACAGATGCGCAGCGTGCGCAGCGATCCGATGCGGTCATCGAGCCAGCCTCCCGCAAAGGATCCCCCCACCGCAACGACGCTGAGGATGATGCCGAGGACCGAGAGCTGCTGCGCGGTCCAGTTCAGGATCCCGGCGGAAAACACGCCCATGAACAGCATGAGCACAATGAAGCCTTCATTGAAGATCATACGCGCCAGCAGATAGGCCAGCAGATCGGGCAACTGGCGGAGCCGGCTTATGGCGGTCGAGAGGCGGCCCAGCCCCGACTTGATGATGTCGATAGTGGCGCGGTCCGATCGCTCCACGTCCCGGACGACGAGCAGAAGCGGTAGCGAAAACAGGAAGAACCACAAGGCGACGACAAGCGCCGTCACCCGTTCGGGCAGATGGGCGGCGATCGCGCCCTTGTCCACTCCTGCCAGCCAGGCAACGCCGATCAGATAGGCCCCGAACAGGACAACGCCCGAGAAATTGGCGAGCGCATAAGCAAGGCCACTGACCGATCCCAGCCGCTCGCGCGGCGCGACCCGTGCAAGGAGCGCGTTGTAGAAGATCGATGAAAGCTCATAGGCGACATTGGCCAGCACCAGCGCGATAACGATGGGAAACACGGCATCGCGCCCCATGTTCGGGCGCGCCAGGGCCAGGACCGCGATCGCGGGTATGGCAATGGCGATGCAGGCGAGCAGCCAGGGTTTGCGCCGCCCGCCTGCGTCGGCGATCGCACCCAATATGGGGGCGCTCAACGCGATGATCACGGCGGCGGCGGCGAGTATATAGCCCCACAGCGCCTGCCCCCAGACAGGATCGCCGACCACCGTCTGAACGAAATAGGCGGAAAAGACGTAGATGTTGATGAGGACGTAAAAGGGATTGCGCGCGCATTCGTAAAAGGCCCAGGCGACCTGTTGACCGCTCCAGCGCCACCCGTTCTGCACGGGAGCAACTATATGTACGGGACGGTCGGCTTCGGCCATGCTCGGCAACCTTTATTATGAAAGCATCCACGACCGGGGTCGTCGAAAACGCCCTCTCCCAAGAGCAAACGGAAAATTCGTCCGCGACCGCCCGGAGATCGCCGCCGCGAAATCCCTTATGGTCTGTATGAACTATTCAAATCAGATAGTTGCTAGTCGACCTCAACGACGCAAACCGCATCGCCAACCGCAGCATCTTCGCCAGCGGGAACCAAAATTTCCAGCATACGTCCGGGCGCGGTCGCCTCGACTTCCTGCGTGACCTTCTCGGTTTCCATTTCGTACAGGCCCTCGCCCGCTTCAAAGCTGTCCCCCGGCTGCTTGAGCCAGGCGACGATGGTTGCCTCCTCCATGTTCATGCCGACGCGGGCCAGTTTCAGCCTGATTTTCACGATATCACCTTTGCTTTGGTCATGATGCCTGCTGCGGCGGCGGCAATGCGCTCCGCGCTGGGGAAATAGGCGGCCTCGACATTGGGGGCATAGGCCATCGGGACATTCTCGAACGCAACCCGCTTGACCGGTGCCTTCAGGTCCGCAAAGCCTCTGTCCGCGGCAATGGCCGCGATGTGAGACGCTGCGCTGCACCGATCCCGCGCTTCGTCCACGACAACCAGCCTCCCGGTCTTGGCCAGGCTCGCCAGAATGGCCTCTTCATCCAGCGGCACGAGGCAGCGCGGATCGAGCACCTCGGCAGAGATACCCTCCTCCGCCAGCTTTTTTGCGGCTGCCAAAGCGGGTTTCAGCATGGTGCCGATCGCCACGATCGTTACGTCCGTGCCCTCACGGGCGATGGCGGCCTTGCCCAGGGGGACGAGATATTCGCCGTCCGGAACTTCTCCGCTGTCGCCGCCGCGCCCGCTGGCTTCAAGGTAGATGGATGGATTGCGGCCGCGAACTGCGGTTGCAAGCAGGCCCTTCGCATCCGCAGGCGTTGCCGGCATCAGCACATTCATGCCCCCCAAATTCATAAGAACAGGGTGCGGAGAATCCGAATGCTGCGCCGCCGTGGCCCGCCCACCGCCATAACCCGCGATCAGCGTGATGGGCAGTTCCATCTGCCCCCCGGTCATAAGGCGCAGCTTGGTCATCTGGTTGGCGATGGCGTCAAAGCCCGTATACACGAAATTGGAAAACATCATGTGCAGGATGACGCGGTAGCCTGCCGCGGCCATGCCCACGGCCATCCCGGTCAGCGTGGCCTCGCAAATCGGTGTGTTGCGAATGCGCGAGGGGCCGAAACGTTCGTAAAGCCCCCGCGTGTCGCCGAAAATGGCCAATTCGACATCTTCACCGATCAGGATGACCTTGTCGTCCCGCTCCATCTCCTGAAACAGGGTCTCGTTGATCGCCTGAATATAGCGCTTGCGCGGCATCGATTGCTCCTAGGGCTGCTGGTCGGCGAAAGTCACGCGACGGGGAAGCTCCACGTCGGCGGGGCCGCTGGCGTTTGCAAATTGGACGGCCGCTTCGACCCGCCCGGCAACGGCCTCCTCGACCGCCGTCAGGTCGCTCTCGCTCAAGCCGGTCTCCTCGATCAGCCTGCGCGCAAAGCGGAGGATGGGATCGCGCTCAGCGGTCTGCCAAGCAGCAATCTCCTCGGGCGTGCGATAACGCCCGCCTCCCAAAAACAGGTCTTCCGCCTCCAGATGGCCGCGAATGCGATAGGTGGTCGTTTCGACATAGCATGGGCCATTGCCCGCGCGCGCGTGGTCGATCGCTCGGGCAACGACTTCCTGCACCGCGATGACATCATTGCCATCCACCTGCTCTGCAAACATGCCGAACGCGCGGGCGCGATCGATCAGGTCGCCACCCGTAACCTGAGAGGAAACAGTAAATTCCGACAATCCGTTATTTTCGCACAAGAAAATTACCGGCAGGCTCCATGCGGTCGCGATATTCATCGACTCCATGAATACGCCCTGATTGGCCGCGCCATCGCCGAAGAAACATACGGCGATCTTGCCTTTGCCCTCCAGTTGCGCGCCGAAGGCCGCGCCGGTCGAGATGGCCAAACCACCCCCGACAATACCGTTTGCACCCAGGATGCCGCGCGAAACGTCTGCAACATGCATGGACCCGCCCATACCCTTGCAGATGCCGTCCGCGCGGCCCCAGATTTCGGCGAACATCGCATCGAGGTCGCCGCCCTTGGCAAGATAGTGCCCATGGCCGCGATGGGTGCTCGTTATGTAATCATCCTCCCGCAGCAGGGAGCACACGCCAACGGCGGATGCTTCCTGCCCGATATAGGAGTGAACCGTGCCCGGCAGGGTCCCCGCCTGGGCTTCCGCGCAGAGCCGTTCCTCTGCGCGGCGGATCAGGAGCATGTTTTCGTAAAGCGCCAGCCAGTTCCGGTCGCGTTCAGTGTCGATGTTCGCCAGCTGGTTCAACGCCTGCTCCTATGCCTATTTTTTTTAGCCGATCCGATCCCGGCCCTAGAACTTGTACTCAAGCTTTACGCCATAGATACGAGGCGCGTCATAGGTGATGTCAATCGTGCCGTCCGACAATGTCGAGCTATATACGGCGGTCGCCCTGTTGGTCAGGTTGTTGCCGAAGATCCTGACCGAGTAGCGGTCGTTGGCGGCCGTCCACTTTATGGAGGCATTCAGCTTGGCGAACGCCTTTTGGCTGACCACGTTGTTGGCCTCGAAATAATATCGGCCCGAGTAGATGGTGGCCAAGGTAAATTCAGCCTTGGAGCCGCCGTTCAGCTCTGCGGTGTAGGTGCCGGCAATATTGCCCTGGAACCGCGGTGCCTTGGGAACATTATTCCCGCTGGCGTCGCCAGGGAACACACCCTGGCCCCCGACCGGGGTCGTGAACGGCGCGTTGCGGAAGTCCGTGAAGGTGGCGTGGGTATACGCCGCGCCGCCATTGATACGGAACGCATCGGTGACCAGCGCATCCAATTCAAGTTCGGCACCATAGATTTCGGCGGACGCGCCGTTGATGATGCCGGTTGCCGCTACGCCGACTTTCTGGACCTGGATGTTCTTGTAGTCATAATAATAGCTGGACAGGTTCAGGCGCAGACGCCGATCCAGCAGATCCGTCTTCACGCCGGCTTCATAAGCCTTGATCGTCTCCGGCTGAAACGAAGGGTCCGAAGTGAACTGGGTGTTGAAACCACCGCTCTTGAAGCCGGTGTTGAACGACACATAGGCAAGCACTTCAGGAGAGAAGCGGTGGTCCAGCGCCACGCGGAACGTCGGCTTCTTGAACGTAATGCTGGCCGGCGTGGTCACGCCGAGCAATACGGGGGTCGTGGCACCAAAAGGCAGCCCCTCAGTCCGGCCCGTGATCGAACGCTTTTCGTAGGTATAACGCGCGCCCAGCGTCAGGTTTGTATCCGGAACGATTTCATACGTTCCCTGCGCATATCCAGACACGGATTCGGTCAGCTGGTTGCCATAGGGAATGACGGCTTCGAAGGGGCCGAACAGGTTGTTAGGCACATCCCGAGAATATGCCGTCGCCGCGTCGTAGATGCCCCGCGCGCGGAAATAGAACACACCCGCCGTCCACTTTAGCGGGCCAGAGCCGCTCGACGAAAGCTGGAGTTCATTGCTGAATTGCCGCTCCAGCTCACGCAGGTCGCCTTCGAGGTGAGGGACAGGGGTGAAATCGATGTCCCAGTTCAGGAAGGTGCGTGCACGACGATAGGCGGTGGTATTGGTGAGCGTGACGCCGTCGAAATCGTGCACCAGCTTCAGGCTGGCACCCCAGTTGATGTTGCGCAGTCGCGGGTCGACATCATTGTCCAGATCCCAGGGCCTGCCAGGGTTGGACGTATAATTCAGGAACGTGGGAGCGATGGTGCCGGGGAATATCCGCTGGCCGTTGAAGGAATTCTTCTGGTTGGTGTAATCGCCGATGACTGTCGCTTTGGTCGCATCATCCAGGTCGAAGACCCATTTGGAACGCAGCGAGATATTGTGAATGGTCCTGTTCACATCCTTGCCGGAGAAAATATTCGTGCCCCAGCCGTCGCCCTGGGCGGTGCCCGAAACGGAGAGATCCGCTGCGACACCTTCCGCGATCCCGCCGGCGATATAGAATTCACCCTTGGCGGTAGCGTAGTTGTCGATGCCGGCGCCGACCTTCAGATGGAAATCCTGGGTGGGATCCTTGGTAATGACCTGAATAAGGCCACCCGTCGCATTGCGACCGAACAGCGTACCCTGCGGCCCCTTGAGCACTTCGACATGGTCGATGTTGTTGAAATCGAACAGCGACGAGGTTGAGGAGGCATAATAAATGCCGTCGACATAGATCGAAACCGGCACTTCAATACCCGGACCGATCGCCGTGCTGCCGACCCCGCGCAGATAGGTGAAGCCGAAGCCAACCGCGCTCGATACGCTCAGGCTCGGGACCACGCTGCCCAGTTCCTGGATATTGCCGATGCCCTTGCTGGCCAGCTGGTCACTGGACACCGCCTGAACCGCCAGCGGAACGTCCTGCAGGCGCTCCTGGCGGCGCTGCGCCGTTACAACGATTTCGCCGAGTCCCTGATCGGCATCGGTCGCCGTATCGGCGGACGGAGTGCCGTTGACCGCGTCGGCTTGAGCCAGTGCGCTCGTGGAAACGCCGCAGATCATCGCCATCGCAACCAAACCGATTGTATTCGCCTTACGCATCTCTCCTACCCCTTTTCAGTTTTATCGGTGTCAGCAAAATTATATTTTAGGGATCCCAAATGTCCATAGCTCTCGGAAAATTTTTAGCGTCCACCCGCAATTTGTGTCCCGATTGTCGCTTGGGTTGATATTATTATTGTTTTATTTCTGACATTTATTGCATTTAATCGACCCACTCGCTCACGCAAGCTTTTCTGCGGATGTCGCAAAAAAGGATACAATTCGTCTAAGTACCAACGACGCTTAGCGGGTGGGTGCGATAAGAACCTTGCACTGATGGGTCCGCTTCTTGAGAGATTCGAACACTGCGGGTGTCGCCTCCAGACTGATTGTATCGGTCACAAGATAGCGGGGTTCGACTGCACCCGACCCGAGGGCATCCAGCGCCGCCTCGAATTCCTGCTGAACAAAGAAAGCCGACGTTATGAGCCGAACCTCCTTGGTCAGCATGTAGAAGCTGTTGAGAGTTTGCGGGCGCATGCACAGCCCGAGCAGCAACACCGTGCCGCTGTTGCGCACCTGCTTGACCGCCTGGTCGATCAGGCCGGGCGCGCCCACACACTCGAACACGATATCGGCTTTGCCGCCCAGCGCACGCTCGCTTGCGCCGACCGGGTCTTCTGCATCGGCAATAAAGTCATGCGCCCCTAGCTGCATGGCCCGCTCGCGCTGCCAGTCGGCAATATCCTGGACGACGACCCGGCCCGCACCCAGGCGCCGCGCCCAATAGGCCGCCGCCAGTCCGATGGGACCGGCGCCGACGATCAACACACGGTCCCCCATGCGCATGCCGCTCAGATTGACCCCATGCAGAGCCACGGCCAGCGGCTCGGCAATCGCTCCGTCCGCCATGCTGGCGGCGGCGGGCAGCCTTACGCACTGGTTCCAGTGGGTCAGCGCATATTCGGCATAACCGCCGCCCTGAAGCCCGAACGATTCGCACCATTGCACCTTACCTGCCTGGCAGGCCGCGCATTGGCCGCAGCTTTTCAAAGGGCGGACAGCGACCCGGTCGCCCAGTTTCAAGGTATCGACCGAACGGCCCAGCGCCACGACCTCTCCGGCAAATTCATGCCCGAAAACCGCGCCTGGCTGCTGCCCGTAAGCGGGGTCCTCACTCATGTGCAGGTCCGATCCGCAAATCCCGCATCGGGCAACCTGAACCACGACCTCGTCATTGCCTGGGGTTGGATCCGCTACCGTCTGGAGCGCCAGCGGCCGATTGAAGTCCTCCATGACGACTGCAAGCATTACCCTCTCCCTAAGTATCGAAGCGACGCAAGCCGATACGATCGATGATCGCGGACGATCATCATAGGATCCCTAAATCGGAAATAACAGCGGTAATTTTTCTTTTATTCTAAGTTATGGGATACATTATTGAAACACTGCATGGCACAGTTGCACAATTTTCCTGCACGGCGGCAGGCCAGGCGATCATGCTCGCAATGAGCGACGAGGCGGCGCGGCTTAATCCATCGTCAGGCACGATCCGGCCTATTTGTCGCGCCTCGTCGCCCGTCATGTCGGCTATCACCGTCAATCTGACGCGAGGCGAAAAAAGGCGCGAGTGCCTGAGCACCCGCGCTAGGGGGAAGAGGGTGGTGTGATCGTCTGTTATTGAGGCAGCTCAGCCGCCCCCCAGCTGCGTTTCGAGTTCGCCCAGCACGCGATAGCAATCGAACACCTTAGCAACGCTGCTATTGGGATCGCGGCCTTCGCGGATGGCGGAGATAAACTCGCGATCCTGCAATTCGATGCCGTTCATCGACACAGCGCCCTGGCTGACATCGATAGCTTCTTCCTTGCCGTTCACCAGATCGTCATAGCGGGCAATATAGGTGCCGGTGTCGCCGATATAGCGGAAAAAGGTGCCGAGCGGCCCGTCATTGTTGAACGAAAGGCTGAGCGTGCAGATCGCGCCGCTTTCGCTCTTCAGCTGGATCGACATGTCCATGGCGATTCCCAGCTCCGGGTGGATCGGCCCCTGCATGGCATGCGCGGAAACGATCTTGCCCGCCTGATAGGCGAACAGATCCACCGTATGCGCGGCATGGTGCCAGAGCAGATGGTCGGTCCAACTGCGCGGCTCCCCCTTCGCATTGATATTCTTGCGGCGGAAGAAATAGGTTTGCACGTCCATCTGCTGGACGTTGAAGTCGCCGGCCGTCACCAGATTATGCACATATTGGTGGCTGGGATTGAAGCGACGGGTGTGGCCCACCATGCAGGTAAGTCCCGTTTCCTTCTGCTTGGCCAGCACCGCCTGTGCATCGGCCCATCTGTCGGAGAGCGGAATTTCGACCTCGACATGCTTGCCCGCATTCATGCAGGCGATGGCCTGCGCCGCATGCATTTGCGTGGGCGTGCACAGGATCACCGCATCGACGTCATCGCGGGCCAGCGTCTCGTCCAGTTCGGTCGTGACATGGCCGATGCCATATTTTTCCGCAACCTTTTGCGTGGGTTCCAGTTCCCGGCCGATGATCGACATGACGGTTACGCCATCGATATTCTTTAGGCCGTCCAGATGCTTTTCGCCGAAAGCACCGGCGCCAGCGAGCGCGATACGCATGGTTCCATTCTCCCTCTCCCCGGAAGGGAAGATTGCTTAGTCGATCACTCGGCAGCCTGCGCAATCACGTCGCTGCCGGTCATGTCGAAGCCTTCGCCGTTGTCAGGGCGCAGCACGATGTGGCCGATTGCGGTGTTGGAGCAGGGAACATGATAGTGGCGGTGCAGCACCTGGGTGTTCTTGCCCAGCGCGCCGCGCATGATCAGCCACATCACCATCTCGATGCCTTCGCTGCCGGTTTCGCGCAGATATTCGATATGCGGAATATGGCGCAGATGATCGCTGTCGCCGATCAGGCCATCCAGGAATTTATTATCCCATTCCTTGTTGATCAGGCCGGCGCGCGGTCCCTGAAGCTGGTGGCTCATGCCGCCCGTGCCCCAGATTTGCACGTTCAGATCTTCCGGGAAGCTTTCCACCGCTTTCCTGATCGCCTCGCCGATCGCCCAGCAGCGATTGCCCGATGGCGGCGGATAGGTGACGACATTGACCGCGAAAGGTACGACCTTGCACGGCCAGGCATCGGGCTTGCCGAACATCATGGACAGCGGCACGGTCAGGCCGTGGTCGACGTCCATTTCGTTGATGATGGTCATGTCGAATTCGTCGAGGATCAGGCTCTGCGCGATATGCCAGGCCAGGTCGGGATGGCCCTCCACATCGGGCACCGGACGCGGCCCCCAGCCCTCGTCGGCCGACTTGTAGCGCTCGCCACAGCCGATCGCGAAGGTCGGGATGATGTTCATGTCGAAGGCGGAGGCATGGTCGTTATAGACCAGGATGACGACGTCCGGCTTTTCGGCATTCTCCCACGCGCGGGTCCAGTCATAGCCGGCGAAGATCGGGCCGAAATAATCGTCCCGATCCTTGCCGAATCAGATGCGACACCCAGCAACGGCACATGGCTGGATGCAATGCCAGCGGTAATCTTCGCCATCTTAGCGGTCCTCTTTCTTGGAACGCAGGCCTTCGGGCGATTACCCTGGCGAACGCCCGCGATCATCATCGCCTGATATTCGGGAAATTGCATGTCGGTCATGGTGCTGACCGCCTGTGCAAAGGGGATGCCGTCGGTCGAGAACAGCTTGGCCAGGAAATAGACATTTCCGCCCAGATCCAGACATGTGTTGTAATCGCGGTCGAGCAGCGCCTGCTTCTGCTCCTCCGACAACGGCCATTCGTCCAGATAGGCACGCTCGTCCGCCTTGAAGCGCTCGCGGTTTTCCGCGTTCATCAGGCTCATCGCGAACTGGTTCATATGATAGCCACGGCGCGCGCGCGCGGCGGTAAACACGCGGGTGCCGGGGATATCCTCCAGATCGGCGAGATATTCGTGAATGTTGCTTGGTCCCTGAGTCACAGGCCCCTCTCCTTGAGTTTGGCATCGAGGCGCGGGAACACCCGGCGGGCGTTGCCCTCAAAGATCGCTGAGCGTTCCACGTCGCTGATCTCCAGCGCATCGACATAGCGCTTGGTGTCGTCGAAATAGAAACCGGTGGTCGGGTCGATGCCACGCACTGCGCCGACCATTTCCGATCCGAACAGGATGTTCTTGTTGTCGATCACGTCGGCAAGCAGGTTCACACCCGGCTGGTGATAGACGCAGGTATCGAAGAAGATGTTGTTCATCAGATGCGTCGACAGATCGGGCTTCTTCAGCATATCGGCCAGCCCGCGATAGCGCCCCCAATGATAGGGGACCGCGCCGCCGCCATGCGGGATGATGAAGCGCAGCGTCGGGAAATCGGCTGAACAGGTCGCCTTCCAGCAACTGCATGAAGGCGATGGTGTCGGCGGCGATATAATAGCCGCCGGTCGCGTGCATCGCGGGATTGCAGCTGCCCGACACATGAATCATCGCCGGCACGTCCAGCTCGACCATCTTTTCGTAGAAGGGATACCAGTAACGGTCGGTCAGCGGCGGATGGGTGAAATGGCCGCCGCCAGGATCGGGATTGAGGTTGCAGCCGACGAAGCCCAGCTCCATCACGCAACGCTCCAGCTCAGCGATCGAGTTGTTCATGTCGGCCTTGGGCGACTGCGGCAACATGCACACGCCGACGAAGGTTTCGGGGTACATAGCCACGACGCGCGCGATCAGGTCGTTGCAGCGGATCGCCCATTCCTTCGCCACCGCCTCGTCACCGACATGCGGCGCCATGGCGGATGCGCGGGGGCTGAAGATGGTGAGATCCGCACCGCGCTCCTTGATCAGGCGTAGCTGGTTCGCCTCGATCGTCTCGCGAATTTCGGCGTCCGTAATATCGGGATAGGTCGGCGGCGTGGTGCCGGCCTTGAACGCTGCCTTCTGCTCTTCGCGCCAGGCGTCATGCCCCTTGGGCAGAACGGTATAATGGCCATGGCAGTCAATAATCAGGCTCATGCAGCTCCTTCCTTGTGCGTCACCCCGGCAAAGGCCTGGGTCGTAGGCGTGCTGTCACGGGAGGTGCCGGCATGGGCTGGGATGACGCGATTAGGTTGCGCAATATCCGCGATCTTCGCGGCCAGCCCGTCGGCGGGATGCTTGAAGCCCAAGGCGCCTATCGCCCGCTGCCGCGCGACGGTGCCGCGCGTCATCGCTGCGCCCGTGCCCAGCCCTTCCAGCGTCTTGACGACTTCTTCCATTTCCACCGCGCGGCGCAGGCCGTGAACCAGCATGCGATCGAGATTATAGTCGGCGCGCTGCTCCCATGGCTTCGCCTTCTCACTGGCGTCGAGCGAGGCAAGCACTTCGTCCAGCACATCGGCCGCATCGGCCGCCAGCATACACTCGGCGGTCAGCGCCTCTATCCCCTTCACCATGACCGAACGGATCATCTTGATCGAGGACGCTCGGCCCACATCTGCACCGACGACGCGCGTATTCGTGAAACCCAGCGCGATCAGGCGCGCCTCTGCCGCATCGGCCTTCGCGCCACTCAGCAGCAGGGGAACGGCCATGCGCGCGGGATCGACAGGCGCCATCACCGCGACATCGACATAATGACCACCCGCCGCCTCGATAGCGCGGGCGGCTGCCTGCTTGGTCTGCGGCGCGATGCTGTTGAGGTCGCAGAAGATAGCGCCGGCGGACATATATTGCGCCGCCGCCTGCGCCACGGCCAGCGCCTGATCGGCGGTCACGAGAGAGAGGATAAGGCCGACCCCGGAAACGGCATCTTCCAAAAAGCGGACGCCCATGACAGCGGCACCGGCATAAGATGCCAGCATCGCGTCGCGCCCTGCCGGATCGTCCGTCTGCACATCGAAAACATGCGCCAGTGCACGCCAGCCCCCCGCCACCGCGAAAGTGCTGCCCGCTTCGCCAAAACCGATCAGACCGACGTCCTGCTCGCATAGCGCATGGCATGGCGGATAGGCACACACCCCGCCAATCACATCCACGCGCTACCTATAAGAATTTACGAAACGACACCTTCTGCGGCGACGCGAATGGCGGACAGGAAATGCTGCTGGATACGGGTCGGGCGCCAGTCCGCGCGCGTGGTAACGCCGATGGTGCGCGTGATGTCGCCGGGCGCCGGACCGATATCGATCAGCATGCCCGCCGCAAGTTCCGGCGCCAGCTGATCGAAGGATAGCAGCGTCAGATAATCGCCGCCGATCAAAAGCTGGCGAATGGTCATGACGGACCCGCATTCGATCGGCACCTGAGGTCGCGCGCCGCCAAAGGCCGTGAACATGGTGCTCCAAAGCTGGCGCAGTGGCGTGCCTTCGGATGAGACGATCCAGGGATAGCGGCGCAGCGCGTCGGCATCCCACCCTTGTGCCAGCGGATGGCCGGCGCGCGCAATGATGGTAGGGCGATCCTGAAACAACGGTTGCTGGCTAAGGTCGGAACCCAGAGTGTCGTCGCGCAATGCGCCGATCATCATGTCGATTTCGCCGTCGCGCAGCGGGCCGACCAGTTCGGCATGGGCACCTTCATGCACGCTGATATGGACATGCGGGAATTCCGTGCGGAAGGCACCAATGGCATCGGGCAACAGCCGCGCGCGAGATAGCGGCATCGCACCGACATTGATGCGCCCCTCATCCCGCCCGCGCAGATCCGCGATGTCGTCCAGCCCCGCACGCAATTCCGCGAGCGCCAGCCGCAACCGACGCGCCAGCGCCGCGCCCTGCCGCGTCAGCACCAGCCCCCGGCCCCGCCGGTCCACGAGCCGATAGCCGACCGACAGCGCGAGGTCGCCGACCGCCCGATGCAGCGATGGCTCCGCCACGCCCGCCAGCGCTGCCGCGGCAGGATAGCTGCCCGCCCGCGCAAGCGCCACGAATGCCCGTATCTGCGCAGCGGTAACCCGGCTCGATCCGATCAGCCGCAATGCCACCTCTATGCGCGGGGCAAGGCGCCGCGCCGCTTCGCTGGGCACCATGCCGCTAGGTCGCCGCTCGAACAGCGACAGGCCCAGTTGCGCCTCCAGCTTGGCGATCCCCTGGGTCACTGCCGGTTGGGTCAAATGGACCGCAGGGGCGGCCAGGCTGACACTGCCCAGCCGCACGACGGCGGCGATGCCGGCAAGATGCCGGATATTGAGCTGATCGACATGCACGCGCCATGATTAGCAAAAAATTATGGCGATGCCACAGTTCGGATTTGCCTGCCTGCCCTGGGCTGGCCATGTCCGCCGACATTCATGCCAGCCCGATGCAGGCGAGAAGGAGAGAGAGCCATGTCCGGCATCGTCGTCCAGAATATCGAACGCGCGCCCCTTTCCATCGTCGACGGCCTTGCCCAATGCGGCGTCGCCACCGTGCATGAGGCACAGGGCCGCACCGGCCTGCTCGCCCCCTATATGCGCCCCATCTATTCGGGCGCGCGGATCGCCGGCACGGCGGTCACCATTTCCGCCCCTCCGGGCGACAACTGGATGATCCATGTCGCCATCGAGCAATTGAAGGAAGGCGACATCATCCTGCTGGCACCGACCAGCCCCTGCACCGACGGTTATTTCGGCGACTTGCTGGCCACCTCCGCCATGGCGCGCGGTTGCCGCGGCCTTGTTATCGATGCGGGCGTCCGCGACATTCGCGACCTGACACAGATGGGCTTCCCGGTGTGGTCGAAGGCCGTTCATGCGCAGGGCACGGTCAAGAACACGCTGGGCAGCGTCAATGTGCCGGTTGTGTGCGCCAATGCGCTGGTCAATCCGGGCGATGTGGTGGTCGCGGATGATGACGGCGTGTGCATCGTACCTCGCGCCGATGCCGCCGCCGTGCTGGAAAAGGCGCAGACCCGCGAAGCCGCCGAGGAAGCCAAGCGCGTGCGGCTCGCCGCCGGCGAACTCGGCCTCGACATCTACAACATGCGCCCGCGCCTGGAAGAAATGGGCCTGAAATATGTCTGACGTCCCGGCCAGCACGCGCGTAATGTGGATGCGCGGTGGCACGTCGAAGGGCGGCTACTTCCTGGCGGACGACCTACCCGCCGACACAGCCACGCGCGATGCGTTCCTGCTCCGCATCATGGGTTCGCCCGATCCGCGTCAGATCGACGGCATGGGCGGCGCCGATCCGCTGACCAGCAAGGTCGCGGTGGTCAGGACGTCAGAGCGGGAGGGTGTCGATGTCGACTATCTTTTCCTGCAGGTCTTTGTCGATCAGGGCATCGTTTCCGACGCACAGAATTGCGGCAATATCCTCGCCGGCATCGGCCCCTTCGCGATCGAGCGCGGACTGGTGACGGCACAGCCGCAAGAAACCCGCGTCGCGATCTTCATGGAAAATACCGGACAAATCGCCATCGCCACGGTGGAAACGCCCGGCGGCACGGTCCGCTACGACGGCGATGCGAAAATCGACGGCGTGCCGGGTAGTGCCGCCCCTATCCCGCTGGAGTTTCGCGATACCGCCGGTTCGTCCTGCGGCGCGCTGCTCCCCACCGGCAATGCCACAGACGAAGTGGAGGGTGTGCGCGTCACTTTGATCGACAATGGCATGCCCTGCGTGGTGATGAAGGCGCAGGATGTCGGCATCACCGGCTATGAGGACCGCGAGACGCTGGACAAAGACAGCGCGCTTAAGGCCCGGATCGAAAAGATCCGCCTGGCCGTTGGCGAGCGCATGAATCTGGGTGACGTCAAGGAAAAGTCGGTGCCCAAGATGATGCTGCTTGCCGCCCCCCGCAACGGCGGCGCAGTGACCGTGCGCAGCTTCATTCCGCATCGTGCCCATGCGTCCATCGGTGTGCTGGGTGCGGTCAGCGTCGCGACCGCCTGCCTGATCGAAGGATCGCCGGCAGCCGAAGTCGCCTCGATCCCGGCGGGCAATCGCAAGACGCTGTCGGTCGAGCATCCGACCGGCGAGACGACCTGCGTCATGGAACTGGACGACGCGGGCAATGTCACCAACGCGGCGATGCTGCGAACGGCGCGCAAGCTGATGGATGGAGAAATTTTCGCATGAGCAGCCAGGGAACAGGCCGTATCGTAAGCTGGCACGGCAATCCGTCCGTGCCGCGCTACACGCCGCCTGCTGGCGCCGTCGATGCGCATTGCCATGTGTTCGGGCCGATGGCGGACTTCCCGTTCAGCGCGAAGGGAAAATATCTGCCGGACGATGCTGGACCCGACATGCTATTCGCGCTGCGCGATCATCTCGGCTTTGACCGCAATGTCATTGTGCAGGCAAGCTGCCACGGGACCGACAATGCCGCGACGCTGGACGCTATCGCCAAATCGGATGGGAAGGCGCGGGGCGTCGCGGTCGTCGATCCCGCCATTTCGGAAGCCGACCTTGCCGCCCTGCATGATGGCGGGATACGCGGCATCCGCTTCAATTTCCTCAAGCGCCTGGTCGACGACGCCCCCAAGGACAGGTTTCTGGAGGTCGCGAAGCGTCTGCCGGTCGGCTGGCATGTCGTCATCTATTTCGAAGCCGACATATTGCAGGAACTGCGTCCGTTCATGGACGCGATCCCCGTACCTCTGGTGATTGACCATATGGGCCGCCCGGACGTGACGCAGGGACCCGATGGCGCTGACATCAAAGCGTTCCGCGCGTTTCTGGACAGCCGTGACGATATCTTCTTCAAGGCGACCTGCCCGGACCGTCTCGACCCCAGCGGCGACCCATGGAACGCCTTTGCCGATGCGGTGACGCCTCTGGTCGCGGATTATCAGGACCGCGTGCTGTGGGGCACCGACTGGCCGCACCCGAACATGCAGGACGATATTCCCGATGACGGGCATCTGGTCGACATGATCCCGCGGATCGCACCGACCGAGGCGATGCAGAAGACGCTGTTGATCGACAATCCGATGCGGCTCTACTGGCCGGAGGAGATCGCAGAGGTGAAATGACTCTGAAAAACCGATGCGGTGGCTGCATTCGTTCTTCGGATTGAAGCGCACCGAGATTGCCCGTGGCCCAAACTCCTGAGGAGAGGGGCCAATGAGCAAGACGACGACCATCCGCCACACCGGCAAGCGGGCGCGAGCCTTTATGATAGCAGATGGAGCGGCGGCGAAAGTCACCGCCATTTGGCAGGCCAGCATGGCGCGTTAAATTGGGGGTAAGGAAAACCCTAGGGAAACCGGACCTGACCACCCGTCCCTCTATCACCCGGAAACCCGCAAAAAACTGCGGATGGTGACCCCTACGGGAATCGAACCCGTGTTTCAGCCGTGAGAGGGCCGCGTCCTGACCGCTAGACGAAGGGGCCGTCCTTGGCGGGAAGCATCACCTAGTGCCGGGCAGCGCGAAGATCAAGGCGCAGTTGATCAGGCAGATGCCCAAACCCACTCCGAAATCGCCTGCCCCCCTGCTACAGAAGTTTGACCGCCCACCATGTTGCCGCCGCGATCAGGCCGGCTGCGGGCAATGTGATAACCCAGGCGACAACGATGCTGCTCGCGACATTCCAGCGCACGGCCGATTTCCGCCGCGCCGCGCCCACGCCGACGATGGCGCCGGTGATGGTATGCGTGGTCGATACCGGAACGCCGGTCGCGGTGGCGATGAACAGGGTGATCGCCCCGCCGGTTTCCGCGCAGAAACCCTGTTGCGGGGTCAGCCGCGTGATCTTCGACCCCATGGTGGCGACAATCTTCCATCCACCGAACAGCGTGCCCATGGCGATGGCGACATAGCAGGAAATGACCACCCACAGGGGCACGTGGAACTCGCCCTTCAGCATCCCTTGCGAATAGAGGAGGACGGTGATGATCCCCATCGTCTTCTGCGCATCGTTGCTGCCATGGCCCAGCGAATAGAGCGAGGCCGACACCAGCTGCAACTTGCGAAACAATCGGTCGCCGAAGGTCGGCGTGCGCCTGTGCATCGCCCAGGCGACGATCAGCACCAGGAGCAACGCCAGGATCATGCCGACCATGGGCGAAAGGACGATGGCCGACGCGGTCTTCAGCACCCCGCTCCACACGATCGCCGACAATCCGCCCTTGCTGAGGCCCGCGCCGACCAGCCCACCGATCAGCGCATGGCTGCTGGACGAAGGGATGCCAAGCCCCCAGGTGATGAGGTTCCAGCTCATCGCACCCACCAGCGCCGCAAAGATAACCGTTGGGTCGACCAGATCGGGATCGATGATCCCCTTCCCCACCGTCTGCGCGACGTGGAGGCCGAATATGAAGAAGGCGGCGAAGTTGAAGCACGCCGCCATCATCACCGCGTGATGCGGCTTCAGAACGCGCGTGGACACAACCGTGGCGATCGAGTTCGCCGCGTCGTGCAGGCCGTTCAAAAAGTCGAACGCCAGGGCGGTCGCGATCAGCGCGACCAGGATCGGAAGGGAAACGATGGCGTGGTCCATGGCTCAGGCGTGATCGATCACCAGGCCCTGGATCTCGTTCGCGACATCCTCGAAACGGTCGGCCACCTTTTCCAGATGGCTGTAGATTTCGCGACCGGTGAAGAAAGCCAGACCGTTGCTGTCCTTGTGCGCGCGGAACAGCGCCTTGACGCCGGCGTCGTGAATATCGTCGGCATGCCCCTCGATCGTGACCAGCCGCTCGGTCAGGTCGTGCAGCTTGTTGGCGTTGGTGCCCACCGTCCGCAACAGCGGCATGGCCTCCGCCGTGATGCGGGAAGCTTCGGCGATGATGCCGCACATGTCGCGCATTTCCTGCGGGAAATCCTTGACCTCATACAGCTCGATGGCCTTGGCCGTCTGGTTCATCTGGTCGATGGCATCGTCCATCGAACCGATCAGGCTGGTGATCGCGCTCCGGTCGAAGGGCGTCACGAAGATGCGGCGCACATCCTGCAGCACGTCGCGAATGATCTGGTCGGCGCGATGCTCATGCTCTTGCACCAATGCCGCGCCCTGGCTGACCGGAATGTCGCCGTTCAGCAGCCGGGACAGCGCATCCGCGCCATCGACCAGCGTCTGGGCATGCTCCTCGAACTGATCGAAAAAACGGCCATTTTTGGGCATCAACGCCTGAAACCAGCGCACCAGAGAACTCCTTTCACCACTGCGCGTCCGCACCCATTGGAGGGCGCGTTCGCCAAGGCCGGCGGGCTCTGGCGGCTGGCGAAAGGATGCGAGGAGCGCTTTCAGCTCCGGTTCGTCCACCGCCCCCGCCGCCTGCGCCGGTGTAAACCAGCGCGCCTGCCGCTCGGCCCGTTCCGGCCAGTCGTCGAACTGGCGCAGGACAGCGAGCGGAAAGACCGCGACCTCGGTGCGCCTAATAGCGCGGCGGCGGCGCTTGTCATAGTGATAAGAACCAAGCGCCGTCGGACAGGGAATCCCCGATATTCCGGCTTCCTCGAATGCTTCATGGGCGGCCGCCTGATGCGGGGCAAGGCCGCGAATCGGATTACCCTTGGGAATCACCCAGCGCCCGGTATCCCGCGATGTGATCAGCAGGATCATGACCGATCCATCGTCTTCGCGACGATAAGGAAGGGCAGCGATCTGGCGAGCGAGCGAGGCCATGAAAGGCGCGGTTTTCCTCAATTCATCCCATGAGCGGGCGGCTTCATTACAGAATTGTGACACCGCCGCAAGTCGGGCGTCCTTTAATGCGGATCAAGCTAAGTCCGCTTGCCAAGCGCTGTATATCCGGCTCAAACCGGCGAGATGGGGGCATGGGGCGATCATAGGGGCTACGCGCGTGCGCGGGAACAGGTGCCCGGTGGGTAGGCTGGCGCAGGACTGGGACACGCTGTTCCTCGACGCCGCGCTGGAACCGTGGCGCTGGAATGGTGCGCTGCGCCACATGGCGCATGCGACCGGCGCGGCGCGCGGCCAATTGATCGGCGTGGGCGGCCCTTCGGAAGTGCCGTTCAACTGGGCCAATGACGTGCCCGAACCGACGCTGCGGCAATTCATCGAAATTCGCGGCGGCGCGCCCGACATCAACTATCGCATCGGCGCGGACCTTGGCAGCCGCGCGATGCAGGTGGTGCACGAAGACGATTACGACGCGGCGATCCCGCGACTGTCGAGCGACATCTATCTCGACTACGCGCATCAGAACGAAATTCCCTTCGGCTGCCAGACCCGCCTGGTCGAAGGGCCGGAGGGGTTCATCGGTCTCGCCACGCTGCGCACCGCGCAGGACGGGCGCAGCACTGCGGAACAGCGCGGGATATTCATGGACGCGGCACATGCCGCACGCCGCGCGGTGCTGTTGCAGATGCGGCTGGAAGGACAGCAGGCGCAACTGATGGCGGGCACGCTGGACGCGATGCGCCTTGCCGCCTTCCTGTTCGACATGAACGGGCGGCTGTGCGGCACGACGCAGGGCGGCGAGCGCCTGATCGAAAGCGGCGCGCTGCGCCGGACCGCCGGCATGATCGAGCCGCCCGGCGACCGCCATCAGGTCGCGCGCGCCGTGGCACAGGTGATGCGGGGCGATGAGGCGGGTCATGCGCGCGTGCGGATCGCCCGCCCACGCGACGGCGACATGCCCGGCGGCGACCTGTTCGCCGAACTGTTTCGCCTGCCCGCGCGGGAATGGTCGATCCGCGCGGTGCCGCGCGTCATCATGCTGGTGCGCACGACCCAGATCAGCGATGCCGAGGCCGCCCGGCACGTCGCCGCCGCCTTCGGCCTCAGCGCGGCGGAGGGAGAGATCGCGCTGGCGCTTGCGCGCGGCCTGTCGCGAGAGGCGATCAGCGCCCAGCGGGGCGTGACGCGCGAAACGCTGCGCGGCCAGTTCAAGGCGATCTATGCCAAGACGGGATGCCGTGGCGAAACCGACCTCGCCATGCTGGTGATCCGTTATCTGGGCTAATGCGCGGGGTCGGCAAAGTGCCGGCGTGATCGGGTCGGTGTCACGCCGGCACCTGATGCCCGGTTAGCCGCTCGACCGGCCCGCCTCATCCCCCGCGCGGGGGATGCGTACAGATTTTTCTGCCCACCGCGTAGCGGACGAGCCATGCCGGGCATTCGTCGCGCCCTGCGCGCCGCCCGTCGCATAGGCTACGCGGCGGCGCGACCATCGAGCCGGCCGTTCATTGCAGTCAATATCCATCGCCCTGCAATGGGCGGCACGACGACAGGAGGACCATCATGGCCGACCGCGAACTCGCAATCGACGAAACCCGCGCGCTTATCGCATCCAACAAGGTGGAAGGCACCGCCGTTTACAGCGAAGCCGGCGACAAGCTTGGCAGCGTCTATAACTTCATGGTCGACAAGCGGACCGGCGAAGTCGAATATGCCGTGCTGCAATTTGGCGGCCTGTTCGGCATCGGCAGCAACTATTATCCGCTGCCCTGGGACATGCTGGATTACGAGGAATCCAGGGGCGGCTATGTCGTCGACATCGACAAGGAAACGCTGGAGCAGGCGCCCAGCTATGCCGCCGGTTCGGAACCGGAATTTGACGAAGCCTATGGCCGCAGCGTCTATGGCTATTACGGCCTGACCTATCCGGTCATGTGACCGCAAACGGACGGGGAGAGTGCGGGCAGCACCCTTCCCGTCCGCGCGCTTTTACCGTGCGCTATCGTAGAATGCGCTGAGGTCGTTGTGCAGCGACCGCAGCGCTTCCGGGTTCAGATAGGTCATGTGCCCGGCGGGATAGTAGCGGAACATCAGATTGGGCTGCCGCGCCGGTTCCAGCATCATATGGTTGAGGTCGAACTCGGTTCCGAAAAACGGCGTCGCCATGTCATAATAGCCGTTGAGTGAAAGCACGCGCAGTTCGGGATTATCACGCATCGCCGCGGCCAGGTCGATCGCGGTATTGGGATTGTTCTGCTGCCCGCCGGTCGGCGCACGATGCTTCCAGTCCCATGTCCAACCTGCCCCGTCCCGTGCCGAAAGGCGATAGGGCAGGTCCGTCTTATATCCCAGATCGTTGGTCACATAATCGTTGAAGCTACCGATGAAGGCGGCGGAAATCGCCGTGTCGGACGGGTCGGTGTCGGGGCTGTCCCCTGCCGCGTCGGCGTCCATGCCGGTATAGCGGCTGTCGAACCGGCCGATCGTGGTGCGCTGATCGCGCAGCAATTCCTTGCGAAAGCGGGACAGGTCGACGCGCAGGTTCGACCGCTGAATGAAATCGACCGACAGGCCGGTGAGGTCGCTCATCTGCTGCGCCACGCTCGCCCGCTCTTCGGCGGAAATCGTCTGCCCCTTGGCCAGCGCGCTGGCATAGGGACCAACGGCAAAGGCGCGCGCCTGCGCCACGATCTCCGCAACGTCCACGGGCCGGTTGCGCAGGCGGTTGTGATACCATGCGGTCGCGGCATAGCTCGGCAGATAGTTGATGAACACCTGATCCAGGCCCGGCTGGCGATAGCCATAGTTCATGATCGAGCTGAGCAGGATCACACCATTCAGTGCCGCCCCCCGCTCCTGCAACTGATAGGCGAGCGCGCCCGAACGCAGCGTGCCATAGCTTTCGCCGAGGATGTATTTCGGGCTGCCCCAGCGGCCGAATTTCGTCAGATACCGCGTGACGGCGCGGGCGAAGGCATCGACATCCTGATCCACGCCATAGAAGTCGGACGGCTTGGCATCGCCCAGCGGCCGGGAATAGCCCGCCCCCATCGCGTCCAGAAAGACAAGATCGGTCTTGTCCAATATGGTGTCGGGATTGGGGCCAAAGGCATAGGGCGCGGGGCGCAGATATTCCGGGTTGCCCGTCTGCAACCGCATCGGCCCGAACGACCCCATGTGCAGCCAGAAGCTGGGGCTGCCCGGCCCGCCGTTGAACAGGAACGTTATCGGCCGTTTCGATCCCAGCGCCGAACCGTCCAGCGTATAGGCGACATAGAACATCGACGCGTCGGGCTTCCCTTCCGCTGTGCGCAGCGTCAATGTGCCGGCCGTCGCCTTGTATTTCAGCGCCTTGCCGCCCGCGTTGATCGCGTGGGATGTCACGACCGCCTGCTCCTGCACCGGGGCGAGCGCCCATGCTGCCTCGACCTCGGCCTTCGCCGCCTCCTCATGGCTTTGCGCGCCGCCACGCCCGGCGGGCTTGGCCGGGGCATCGCCCGACTGGGCGGCCAGCGGCAGCGGGGTGGAAAGGATCAGGAACGACAAAGCAATCAGGGAGGAAGTCTTGCGCACGGCGACATGTCCTTGCTGGATCTTGGGATATGGGCGTCCGCGCCGGACGGCGGGACAGGCCGGGGAGGATGCGTCGACGGGCGGTTCGTCGCAATGGTCAATCTGCAAACGACATGGATATGGGCCGATCCGACCAACCGCCCGTCGCGCCCTGCGCCCGCTCCGCCGTCCCGAAGCAGGACCATGGGGCCAAATGCTTGAATTGCCAGCTTCGGGCGCGTTAACTAATGCTTAACCTTCATGACAGGGGGACGGGACATGCGCGCGCGCGCAGCAAGCAGGTTGAGGCAGGGCGGCATGATGCTGCTCGCGCCGCTCTGCGCGCTGCTGCCGACGGCCCCTGCGTCCGCCGCGGCGACCGACAGTGCCGCTTCACCCGCCATCGTCGTCAACGCAGCCGCGCTGGCGCTGGCCATGCCCGCATTGCTGCCCGGCATCAGCGACGATGATCTGGACCTGCGGCCGGGCACTTATGTCTGGGACGACCCGGCACCCTTCGATGGCCCGATCAGCATCTTCATCAGCCTGCAAAGCCAGCGCGCATGGGTGTGGCGCGGCAAGCAACTGATCGGGATCGCCGCCGTGTCCACCGGGCGGCGCGGCAAGGAAACGCCGGTCGGCACCTATTCCATCCTGCAAAAGCGGCAGAAGCATCGCTCCAACCTCTACGCCAATGCGCCCATGCCCTATATGCAGCGGCTGACCTGGGACGGGATAGCGCTGCATGCCGGGCGCGATCCGGGCTTTCCTGCATCGCATGGCTGCGTCCGCCTGCCGCTCGCCTTCGCGCAGAAGCTCTTCGGCGTCACGCAACTGGGCGTGCAGGTGATCGTCAGCCGCGACGCCTCGCCGCCGGGCATCGGGCAGCAGCCCCGCGCGCCCGCGCCGGTTACGCGGGTCGCCTCCCGTCCCGCACCTCCGCCCGCGCCGGCACCCCGCGCCGTGCCAAGGCCCGCTCCGCGCACCGCTCCAGCGCCTTATTACATGACCGTCAGCCGGCTCGCCCTGCTGGACAGCGACGTCACCGCGCCCATCCGCCCCGTCCCGGTCGATATGATAGAGCCGCTGCCCGCCACGCCGATGCTGGACGCCAGCCAGCCGCACTGGGTTCATCAGCCGCCGCCCGCACCCTGGCTGCCGGTCGATCCCGCCATCTTCACCATCCGGCGGCTGTAAAAAGAAAACCCCCGCCGAAGCGGGGGCTTCCTGTCTTCTCTGCGGACGAAGCCTTCAGGCGGCCTGCGCCCGGTCCTTCAGCTCGTCATTCAGCATTTCGGCGAGCAGGAATGCCAGTTCCAGGCTCTGCGCGGCATTCAGGCGCGGGTCGCAATGCGTGTGATAGCGGTCGGCCAGTCCCTCGTCGGTGATTGCCACCGCGCCGCCGGTGCATTCGGTGACGTTCTGGCCGGTCATTTCGCAATGGATGCCGCCGCCAAAGCTGCCCTCTGCCCGGTGCACCGCGAAAAAGCCGCGCACTTCCGCCAGGATGCGCTCGAACGGGCGCGTCTTGTAGCCATTGGCGGCCTTCACGACATTGCCGTGCATAGGGTCGCACGACCACACCACAGGATGCCCTTCGCGCATGACCGCGCGGACCAGCTTTGGCAGCCCCGCCTCGATCTTGTCATAGCCATAGCGGGTAATCAGCGTCACCCGCCCGGCCTCCCGCGCCGGGTTCACCGTGTCGAGCAGGCGCAGCAGCACGTCCGGCTCCAGCGTCGGGCCGCACTTCATGCCGATCGGATTGCCGATGCCGCGCAGATATTCGATATGCGCGCTGCCTTCGAAGCGGGTGCGATCGCCGATCCACAGCATGTGGGCCGATGTGTCATACCATTCGCCGGTCAGCGAATCCTGCCGGGTCAGCGCCTCTTCATAGGGGAGCAGCAGCGCTTCGTGGCTGGTGTAGAAGCTGGTGCCGCCCAGTTGCGGGACGGTCGCCGGCGACAGGCCGCATGCGCGCATGAAATCCAGCGTCTCACCGATGCGATCGGCCATTTCGCTGAACTTCTTGGCCCACGGGCTGCGGCCCATGAAATCCAGCATCCAGCCATGCACGCGGTCCAGGCTGGCATAGCCCCCCGTCGAAAAGGCGCGCAGCAGGTTCAGCGTCGCGGCGGACTGGTTATAGGCGCGGACCATGCGCTCCGGGTCCGGCTCGCGGCCCTGCGCCGTGAACGCGATATCGTTCACATTGTCGCCGCGATAGCTGGGCAGCTCGACGCCGTTCACCGTTTCGGTGTCGGCCGAACGCGGCTTGGCGAACTGACCCGCCATGCGGCCGACCTTCACCACCGGCAGCTTGGATGCAAAGGTCAGTACGACCGCCATCTGCAACAGCACGCGGAACGTGTCGCGGATGTTGTTGGGATGGAATTCGGCAAAGCTTTCGGCGCAATCGCCGCCCTGCAGCAGGAACGCCTCGCCCCGGCTGACCTTAGCAAGGTCCGCGGTCAGGTTGCGGGCCTCGCCGGCAAATACCAGCGGGGGAAAGCTGCCCAGACGCGTTTCAACCTCGGACAATGCGTCCGCATCCTTGTAGGTTGGCATCTGCAACGCCTGATGGGCGCGCCAGCTTTCCGGCTTCCAGTTCGCCGCCACGTATCTGCTCCTGCTTCCGATTCCATCAAAATCGCATGGAAAGCGCGCCCTATGCGCGCTTGAGGCGGGCTTTACAAGTCGCCGCGCCCAAGCATTTCTTGGGCCAGCCTAAGCCAAAAGCCGCATCATTCCTGCGCGCGCAGGCGGATCGCACCCAACGTCACCGCGCCCGCCGCCAGCCAGAACGCCCGCATGCCCAACGCCGGCCAGGCCCATGCGCCCAGCACCGCCCCGCTCGCCAGGCTGGCCCACAGCATGGCCCAGGGCGCCCATGCCCCGCGCGGCCCGCCGGTCAGGGCGTTGGCGACATGCTGGCCCGCGCGCACCAGCGTTCCGGTCATGTAGGTCAGGCCGATGCGCACCTCGCCATCCCGTTCGAACAGGGCGTTGAGCGCGCCCATCGCCATCGCGGCGCACAGCGCGGGCAGCAGCGCACGGGGCTGCCCTGCGCCTGCCATCGCCAGCAACACCGCGACATAGGACAGCAGCGCCAGCGCGCGCCGCACCGGCCAGCGCCGCGCCACCATCCGCGCGATCAGCGTGCCGGTGACGACGCCGGCGAAGAACGCCAGGATCAGCGCACCCGCCATCGCGGCGTCGGCCCCGTGCCGCACCACGCCGACGGCCATGCGCGTCGTGTTCCCGCTCATGAACGACACGAAAAAGCCGCCCAGCGCGACAAAGCCGACCGCGTCGACGAACCCGGCGACCCCGGCCAGATAATAAGCGATCAACTGGCCCTGCCGGTCCTGCCTGTGCATCGCCCTAATATCCCGCCGCCGGATCGACGACATGTTCCAGCGGCTCTCCGGCAAGATAGCGGCCCAGATTGGCGATGAAGCGGCGCACCCCATTGGGCACCATGCTCTGTTGGCTGCGGCCCGACAGGTGGAGGGACAGCAGGCAATTGGGCGCACTCCAGAGGGGATGGCCCGGCGGCAATGGCTCTGGAAAGGCGACGTCCAGAAACGCAGCCCCCGGCCGCCCGGCCTTCAACCCCGCGATCAGCGCGTCCTGATCCACCATGTCGCCGCGCGCCATGTTGATGAAGGCCGCGCCCGGCTTCATCGCCGCGAACTCGGCCGCGCCGAACATCGCCCTGGTTTCCGCCGTCGACGGCGCGATCAGGATCACCCAGTCAAATTCGCCCAGTCGCGCGCGCCATGCGTCCGCGCCGATGATGCCCGCGCGCCCGTCCGCCTGCCGCCGAACGCCCGTCACCAGCACGTCGCTGGCGATCAGCCGCCGGGCGATCCCTTCCCCGATTGTCCCCATGCCGATCACCAGCGCCCGGCTGCCCGCCAGTTCGCCCGTGCCCGGCGGGTTCATCGTCCATTGCTGCCGGTCGGCCAGCCGCACCACCTGATCATAACGCTTGGCCAGCGCCAGCACGCCCAGCATCGCATAGTCCGCCACCGCCGCGCTGTTCAGCCCCCGGCCGTTGGTGACGATCACGCCGCGCTCTGCCAGCAATGACGTGGGCAGCATGTCCAGCCCGGCATAGATGGTCGACAGCCAGCGCATCTTCGTCGCCGCCGCCACCGCCGCGCCGATGTCGTTGGGGTCGGGCATGTCGAACCAGCCCATGTCGGCCAGCGGCGCCAGCGCCACCGCCTCGTCCACGCTGGCGAACCAGCGCACGTCGATCGCATCGGGGATATGCCCACCCACCATCCCGCGAAACGGCGCGGGCGCCACCAATGTCAGCCTGTCCCTGCTCTCCATCGCGTCATCTTAGCGCGCCTTTTCACGCCGCAAACCGAAATCCACCTGCAAATTCCCGCTTGCCTGTGCGCGGCCGCGCGGCAAGCATGCGGTCATGCAGGGAATCGACTGGTCCTATCATCTGATCTGGGTGGCTCTGATCCTCGCCATGCTGATGCCGCGTCAGGGAAAGATGCGCTGGGGCGTCGCGCTGGCGGGGCTGATCGGCGTCTGGCACGGCTGGGAACGGGGCGACGTGCCCGGCCTCGCCCTCCCCGCCCTTGTCATGCTGGCCAGCGCTGCGCCGCTGCTCCGCCTGATCTGGGAACGCGCCACCATCCAGTTCTCGGCAGAGGAAGAGGCGTTTCGCGCCAACCACTTCTCCCGCCTCACCCGCCACTCCGCCCGTCACCTGATCGATCAGGGGCACTGGATCAGCGCGAAGGCGGGGGAGGAGCTGACGCGCGAGAACGCCGTCGTCACCAACCTCGTCTATCTAGCCAGCGGATCGGCCGACGTGTGGCTGGGCGGGCGACAGGTGGGCAATTGCGGGCCGGGCGACATGATCGGCGAAGCGACCGCGCTGGACGGCGACCCTGCAACCGGCACCGTCGTGCTGGCGCAGGACGCGCGCATCTGGTTCATGCCCACGCAGACGCTACGCAGCTATGTCGTGACCCATCCCGAAGTGCGCAGCGCCCTGCGCGAAAGCTTCGCCCTCGCCCTGCGCGGCAAGCTGCGCGAAAGCAACCGGGCGCTCGCCAGCCAGATCGAGGCGAGCGCGGGTTAGGTGTTAACGCCGTTCAGCGCGTCGCGCCAAATGTCCAGGATGTCGACCGGATAGACGATCTCCTCACAGGCGGCGAGCTCCTCGGCCCGCCACCAACGATGGTCGAGCATCCACTCCCGCTCCTCGGCCGTATGCCCGGAAAAATCCAGCGTCGCGCCCTCGCCCAGCTGCACCAGGAAATAGCGCTCCACCGCCCGCACATCGACACCCGCCAGCGTCGTGAAGTCGCTTTCGCGCCGGGCGATCTCCACGCCCGGATCGGCGTCGATCCCCGTTTCCTCCAGCAACTCGCGCCGCGCCGCCGCCTCGAACGTCTCGCCCGCGTCCACCGCGCCGCCCGCCGTCGCCCAGAAGGACGGGCGGCCAGCGGTGGTGAAGCGGAACATCAACAGCCGCCCCTGTGCATCCAGCACGATCAGCCGCGCGGCGGGGCGCAATGGGCGCGGCGCAGCTGTGGCGTCGGAACTGTCCCCGCTCACACTTCGCCCGGCGCGCGTGCCTTGATCGCCATGGCGTGCACCGTGCCGGCCATCAGGTCGCCCAGCGCGCCGTTCACCAGCCTCTGCCGCGCCAGCCGCCCCTGCCCGGCAAAGGCGTCGGCGACGATCTCCACCGTGAAATGACTCTCGCCCGACCCGTCGTCGCCCATATGGCCGCTATGCTTGGCGCTGTCGTTGACGACGGCGAGCTGTGCGGGGGAAAAGGCGGCGCGCAGCCGGCTTTCGATTTCACGGGCCACCGGCCCCTTCGTTTCCTGCGTCATCGCGCCTATATAGCGGGGGTGTGGCCTGGCTTGAACCGGGCACGCTCCCAAAATTTCCAGCAGGACCGCCTTGGCTACCGACCCGTTTTCCAACCGCCGCTTCAACCGCTTTCACGGCCGGGTCGAAAGCAGCCGCCCCTGCGCGGTGGATGGGTGCCAGGAACAGGGCGAATTTCGCGCGCCGCCGCCCGGCGGCCACGCTTCGGGCGAGGGGCCGCAATGGCGCTGGCTCTGCCTCGACCATGTCCGCGCCTTCAACCAGAGCTATAACTACTTCAGCGGCATGAGCGCGGAGGAGATCGAGGCGGCGCAGCGCCCCTATGCCGGGTGGGAGCGTGAAACCCGCGCATTCTCGCCTCGCGCCACCAGCCCCGGCCCGCGCTGGGCCGACTTTTCCGATCCGCTCGACGCCATCGGCGCGAAGTTCCAGCAGCAGATGCGCGCCGCGCGCGAGGCGCAGAACATGCGCGCGGACGGCCGCCCGCTATCGGCCGACGACCGCGCTGCGCTCAAGGTGCTGGACCTTGGCATCGACACCGATCGCAAGGGGCTGCGCGCCCGCTATACAGAGCTCGCCCGCCGCTATCACCCGGACCATAATGGCGGCGACCGCAGTCATGAAAAGGCGCTGCAGGCGGTGATCGCCGCCTATCAGCATCTGCGCACGGCCCCCGCCTTCGCCTGATCGGCGGGGTGATTGCGCGTGTGCAAAATCATCGAAACGGCTTGCTCGACACGGGCGCGGCGGGCGGTTAGGGCACAATGAAACGGAGTCGATGGACGAACGCATGACCGAAATACCCAATAGCCAGCCTGACATGCGGGCCGAAACGCTGCTCGAACGCCCCGACCGGGTGGTGAAGGCGCGCGAGACCTTCGGCGTCGACATCGACATGGAAATCCCCGCCTTTTCCGAAGCGGACGAACGCGTTCCCGATCTTGACCCCGCCTATGTGTTCGATCCGGACACGACGCTAGCGATCCTGGCCGGATTTGCCCACAACCGCCGCGTGATGGTGCAGGGCTATCACGGCACCGGCAAGTCCACCCACATCGAACAGGTCGCCGCCCGCCTCAACTGGCCGTGCATCCGCATCAACCTCGACGCGCATATCAGCCGCATCGATCTGGTCGGTCGCGACGCCATCGTGCTGAAGGACGGGCAGCAGGTGACGGAGTTCAAGGAAGGGCTGCTGCCCTGGGCCTTGCAGCGTCCGGTCGCGCTGGTGTTCGACGAATATGACGCGGGCCGCCCGGACGTGATGTTCGTCATTCAGCGGGTGCTGGAAACCGATGGCAAGATGACGCTGCTCGACCAGAACCGCGTGATCCGCCCGAACCCCTGGTTCCGCCTGTTCGCGACCGCCAACACCGTGGGCCTGGGTGACACCACCGGCCTTTATCATGGCACGCAGCAGATCAATCAGGGTCAGATGGACCGCTGGAACCTGGTCGTCGCGCTCAACTATCTGCCCGCCGCGGTCGAGGCGCAGGTGGTGATGGCGAAATCGGGCGAATATGACAGCCCGGACGGCAAGAAGACGGTGGAGGACATGATCAAGGTCGCCGAACTGTCGCGTCAGGGCTTCATCAACGGCGACATTTCCACCGTCATGTCGCCCCGCACCGTCATCAGCTGGGCACAGAACACCCTGATCTTCAAGGATGTGGGCTTCGCCTTCCGCCTATCCTTCCTCAACAAATGCGATGAGGCCGAACGCCCACTGGTCGCCGAATATTATCAGCGCGTCTTCGGCAAGGATCTGCCCGAAAGCGTCGTGGGCAAGGTGTAAGCGGACAGGAGGGGTCGATCCATGATCTTCATCGAACGGATCGGCCCGGACGGCACCGCGCACCGCATCGCCATCCGCGAGCATGAACTGATCGCGGACATGGCCGCACCCGACGGCAATGACGCCGGGCCGGACCCGCACGACCTCTATGACGCGGCGCTTGGCGCGTGCAAGGCGCTCACCATGCTCTGGTATGCGCGGCGCAACGACATCCCGCTTCAGGATGTGCATGTCGGCATCACCCGCGATGCCAGCGCAGAGCGCAAGGGGCTGTATAAACTCACCGCTCGCATCGCGATCGACGGTCCGCTGACCGACGCACAGCGTGACAAGCTGATCGAGGTGGCGGGCAAATGCCCGGTGCATCGGCTGATGAGCGAGGTGACGACGGAGATCGAAACCATCGCCGTGCCGTCCCGCACGGGCGAAGGCGCATAACGCCGGGCCACTCCGTCCCGCCGCCGCCGCTTATCCTTCTGTCCTACAGCCCATCGGCCTGTCAGCATGACGGCCATGGTCGCCCCCTCGCCCACGCCTGTCTTCCCGCTCCCTCATCGCCCGCGCGACGCCCGCCATTGCCTGTTGGAAATCCAACAGCCTTTTCTGTTGGAAAGAAGGGGGCAAAATGGCGGTTTTCTCAAACGTCAGGAGAGTGTGAAGTTCGTTGGATTAGGACCCGGTAAAATCGCCCCATTTTTGCCCCCGCCGCCCCCTCGCCCCCTTGCGCGGAACGCACCGCTTCCCCAAAGGATAGGGCATGACCGATCGTTCGCCCATCGAAGCGCTGAAGGCCGTGCTGGCAGGCGCGGCCCGCTCCATCGCGCACGATCCGGAAGTCGAGCTGGGCTTCACCGGCGACGCGCCCAGCCTGGCCGCCAAGCATATCCGCGTGCCCACGCCCGCGCGCTCGCTGCCCCGCGATCAGGTGATGCAGGCGCGCGGCTATGCCGACGGCTATGCGCTGCGCCTGCGCCACCATGACGCGAAGCTGCACCTGGCCTCCGCCCCGGCGGAGGCGGTTGCCCGCTTCGTCTATGATGCGGTGGAACAGGCGCGGGTGGAGGCGATCGGCGCGCGCGCCATGGCCGGCATGCGCGCGAACCTTACCCAAGCTTTGGAAGAGCGGCTGCGTTCCGACCCGATCGTGCGGGCCAAGGGCCGGGACGAAGTGCCGCTGGCGACCGCCCTGTCGCTGCTGGTGCGCGAGCGCCTTACCGGCGACCTGCCGCCCGAAAGCGCGCGGGCGGGCGTCGACATGCTGCGCGAATGGGTGGAGGGGAAGGCCGGCGGCGACCTCGACGCGCTGGGCCTCGCGCTCGACGATCAGGCATCGTTCCAGAAGCTGACCTCCAGCCTGCTCGAACATCTCGAACTGATCGAGGCGGACGCGCCCCCGCCGACCGAAGAGGAAGAGCCGGAAGAAGGCGAAGGCGAGGAACAGGAGCAGGAGGGCGAGGACGACGAGCAGGACGACAATCCCGGCGACTCCGACGCCAATGTCGAGGCGCGCCAGCAGGAGGGCGACGACAGCGAGGACGATGGCGAGGGCGAAAGCCGCGAAGAGGATTATGACGGCGACGCCGATGGCGACATGGACGACATGGGCGATGAAGGAATGCTGCCCGTCCGCCCCAACCGCCCCTTTTCCGACCTGCCGCCCGGCTTCGACTACAAGGCCTATACGACCAAGCATGACGAGATCGTCTCCGCCACCGACCTGTGCGACGAGGATGAGCTGAACCGTCTGCGCGGCTTTCTGGATCAGCAGATGGCCAGCCTTCAGGGCGTGGTCACGAAACTGGCCAACCGCCTGCAACGCCGGTTGATGGCGCAGCAATCGCGCAGCTGGGATTTCGATCAGGAAGAAGGGCTGCTGGACGCCGCCCGCCTTGCCCGCGTGGTGATCGCCCCGTCCCAGTCGCTATCGTACAAGATCGAGCGCGACACCGAATTTCGCGACACCGTCGTCACCCTGCTGATCGACAATAGCGGGTCGATGCGGGGCCGCCCGATCAGCATCGCGGCAGTCAGCGCCGACATCATGGCGCGCACGCTGGAACGCTGCGGCGTGAAGACGGAGATCCTTGGCTTCACCACCCGCGCGTGGAAGGGTGGCCTTGCCCGCGAGGACTGGCTGGCCGCCGGACGGCCGCCGATGCCCGGCCGCCTGAACGACCTGCGCCACATCGTCTACAAGGCTGCGGACGAGCCATGGCGGCGGGCGCGCCGCAACCTTGGCCTGATGATGCGCGAGGGGTTGCTGAAGGAGAATATCGACGGCGAAGCGCTGCTCTGGGCGCATAACCGCATCATCGGACGGCCGGAGGAGCGCCGCATCCTGATGGTGATTTCGGACGGCGCGCCGGTCGACGATTCCACTTTGTCGGTGAACAGCGGCACCTATCTGGAGCGCCATCTGCGTCAGGTGATCGAATGGATAGAGAACCGGTCGCCGGTGCAACTGGTCGCCATCGGCATCGGCCATGACGTGACCCGCTATTATCGCCGCGCCGTCACCATCATGGATGCCGAGCAGCTGGGCGGCACCATGGTCGAACAGCTCGCCGGGCTTTTCGACGAGGAATGACGCCCCATATGGATGAAGGACCGCGCCGGGAACCGACCCCGCGCGGCATGAGAGGTTGCGTGCCATGAGTGTCGCCTTTCGCCGCGAAAGCGACGATGAACATATGGAGCCGAAGTTCGAGCTGCCCATTCCGCCCGGCCCCAATCTGGTGACGGCGCGCGGATTGCGGCAGATCGCGGAAAAGCTGAACACGCTCGAAGCCGCCATCGCCGCCGAAACGGACGAGGAAGCGCGCAAGAAGCTTCAGCGCACCGCCCGTTACTGGGGCACGCGGCAGGCGACGGCGATTCTGACGGAGGCGAAGGACTGTTCGGCCGTCGCCTTCGGCACCCGCGTCACGTTCCGCCTTGCCGGCAAGACCCGCGCGATCGCCATCGTGGGCGACGATGAAGCCGATCCGGCGCACGATCGCATCGCCTTTTCCGCGCCGCTGGCCCGCGCCATGATGGAGGCGGAAGTGGGTGAGAAGGTCGATTTCAACGGTCGGGAGGAAGCGGTCGAGATCCTTTCCATCGAACCCCTGACCGACCCGCAGGATGGGGCGGACAGTTGACGGAATCGGCGCGCCCCGACAAGGGAGGCGGCATGTCGCACGCCTTCACGCCCGCCCCGCTGCACCTGTTCAACAGCCTCACGCGATCGGTCGAACCTTTCGCCCCGATCGATCCGGGCCATGCCCGCGTCTACAGCTGCGGGCCGACGGTCTATAACTATGCGCATCTGGGCAATCTGCGCGCCTATGTGTTCACCGACACGCTGCGCCGCGCATTGCTGTGGCAGGGGCTGGACGTCACCCATATCATCAACATCACCGATGTCGGCCACCTGACCAGCGACGCGGACGCGGGCGATGACAAGATGGAGGCGGCGGCGCGCGCGCAGGCCAAGAGCATCTGGGACATCGCGGCGCATTATACGGAAGCGTTCAAGGGCAATATCGCCGCCCTCAACATCCTGACGCCCAGTGAATGGACCGTCGCGACCGACTATGTGCCGCAGATGATCGCCTTTGCGGAGAAGATCGCGCCCGCGCACTGCTACGAACTGGACACGGGCCTGTATTTCGACAGCGCCAGCGTCCCCGATTATGGCGCACTGGCCGGCGGGCGGGACGATGCTGCCCATGCCCGCATCGATCCGGTGGCGGGCAAGCGCAATCCGTCCGACTTCGCGATCTGGCGCAAGTCCGCGCCGGGCGAAAACCGCCAGATGGAATGGGACAGCCCATGGGGTCGCGGGGCGCCGGGCTGGCACCTGGAATGTTCGGTGATGAGCCAGGCCCGCCTTGGCCAGCCGTTCGACATCCACACCGGCGGTATCGATCATCGGGAAATCCACCACCCCAACGAAATCGCGCAGAATCAGGCTTTCCATGCCGCCTGCTGCGGCGGGGAAGACGTGTCGGCGGCGGCCGCCGGCTTCACCGGCGCGCGCTGGTGGATGCACAACAACTTCCTGGTCGACCGTCAGGGAAAGATGAGCAAGTCGAAGGGCGGCTTCACCACCCTGTTCTCGCTGATCGATGCGGGCGTCCACCCGCTCGCCTATCGCCTGATGTGCCTGTCCGCCCATTATCGCAGCGAGATGGAATTTTCGGCCGAGGGCGTGGCCGCGGCGCTGACCCGGCTCAAGCGGCTGGTGATGGCGGTCGATGCGCTGAAGGCGCGGGCAGAGGGCATCACCTGGCAGTCGCGCGACCTTTCGTTCCTGCGCGACAATCTGCACCCGGCGCTGGTGCCGCTGCGCGATGGGTTCGACGCCGCGCTGGCCGACGACCTGAACGTACCCAGGGCGCTGACCTTCCTGGATGAGGCAATCGGCATGAAGAAGGTGCCGGTGGACGAGCGGCTGTGCCTGATCGCGGCCTTCGATCAGGCGCTGGGCCTTAATCTGCTGAATGTGGCGCGCGCCGACCTGCGCCTTGCCCCCAAGGGCGCGAACATCACGCCGAAGGAGATCGACGCGGAGCTGGACCGGCGCAAGGCCGCGCGCGCGGAAAAGGATTTCGCCACCTCGGACGCCATCCGTGATAGCCTGGCCGCGCGTGGGGTAGAAGTGATGGACGGCGACCCGCTGGGTTGGGACTGGGCCGTGCGGCTGTAACGAACAGGAGAGCCGGGCATGAACGACGCGATGATCATCCAGACGATCCAGCCCACCACCCACGACCTTGGCGATTTCAAGGTGTGGCGCTCCCTCCCGGCGAAGGGTCGCACGATGGTCGGCCCCTTCATCTTCTTCGATCAGGCCGGCCCTGCCGCTTTCGCCCCGATGCAGGGCGTGGACGTGCGCCCGCACCCGCACATCAACCTCGCCACCGTGACCTATATGTTCGAGGGCGCGTTCCTGCACCGCGACTCGCTGGGGTCGGAGCAGCTGATCGAACCCGGCGCGCTCAACCTGATGACGGCGGGCAAGGGCATCGTCCATTCCGAACGCTCCCCCGATTTCGAACGGGAACAGGCCAACCGCCTGTTCGCCATCCAGACCTGGCTGGCGCTGCCCGACCGGAACGAGGAAATGGACCCAGCGTTCGAGCATGTGAGCGCAGGCGCGCTGCCCATCGTCGATTGCGGGCGGGCGAAGGCGCGGGTCATCATGGGGACGCTGTGGGGACAGGCCGCGCCCGCCACCACCTATGCCCAGACCATCTATGCCGACATCGTCCTGCAAGCCGAGGGCGCGGTGCCGATCGATCCGGAAGCGGACGAACGCGCGCTCTACCTCGCCCATGGAGAGGCCAGCCTGGACGGCATGGCGTTGGAGCCGCAGACGCTGTACGTGCTGCGGCCCGGCGTTCGTGCGACTCTGCGCAGCGAGGGCGGCGGCCGGGTGATGATGTGCGGCGGCGAAGCCTTCACCACGCCGCGCCATGTGTGGTGGAACTTCGTATCCTCCACGCAGGACCGGCTGATGCAGGCGCGCGAGGATTGGGAAGCGATGCGCTTTCCCCTGATCCCCGGCGACGACCGGGAATTCATCCCCATTCCCAAAGGGCGGCCCAAGACCGTCAGCTACCCCTAAGCCGCGACGCCAATCAGCGCAGCGGGCGCTTCTCCAGCTTGCGGGCCAGCGTCCGGCGGTGCATGCCCAGCCGGCGGGCGGTCTCCGAAATGTTGAAATCGGTTTCCACCAGCGTCTGGTGAATATGTTCCCACTCCAGCGTCTTGATGGAGGATGTGCGCCCGTCCAGCGGTGCTTCCGCGTCGCCTTCCTCCTTCATGAAGGCGGCTTCGATGTCGTCGGTATTCGACGGCTTGGCAAGATAATAGGATGCGCCGAGCTTGATCGCCTCCACCGCTGTCGCAATGCTGGCAAAGCCGGTCAGCACGACGATCTTCATGTCGGCGTCATGGGCGCGCAGCGTCTGGACACACACCAGCCCCGACGCGCCGCCCAGTTTCAGGTCGACGACGGCAAAGCCGGGCCGGATGGTCTTCAGCAGTTCCAGCAACGCTTCATGGCTGGCGGCGGACGACACGGCATAGCCGCGCCGTTCGAACGAGCGGCGCAGGGTGCGGGCAAAGGCGTCGTCATCCTCCACGATGACCAGCTGCCTGACGTCTCCCTCGGTCATTCGCGACCCTCCTTGTGATAGGCGAGCGCCGCGATGGGCAGGCGGATCCTGACCAGCGCGCCGCCCTCCGCCCGGTTTGTCGCCTCGGCCGATCCGCCGAGCTTCCGCAGCACATTGACCAGCAGGAACAGGCCAAGGCCGCCGCCCGGCCGCCCCTTTGTCGAGCGATAGGGCTGACCGAAGGACGCAAGGATTTCCTCCGAAAAGCCCGGCCCGCTGTCCGCGATGCTGAGCAGCAGGTCGTCCCCTTCGCGCGCGGCGGCGATGCCGATCCAGTCGGGCGAATAATGCGCGGCATTGTCGATGATGTTGCCCAGCACTTGCTTGAGCGCCGGGTCGGAGACGATGGCGACATCCTCGCCGAAATCATCGTCATAATGGATGGCACCGGGCAGGCGGCTGGAGCGCCACTCGGCAACGATGCCGTCCAGGAACGCGCGCATGCTGGTGACCTTTGGCGCTTCGCCCCGCGCCTCACCCGCCGAAAGCAGGATGCCGCTGACGATCGTCTTGCACCGCGCCACGGCGGTTTCCATTTCGGTGAGGTCTTCGGCGAGGTCCGTCGCGTCGGCAAGCATTGGCATGCGCTTCCAGTCGTTCAGGATCACCGACAGGGTGGACAGCGGCGTGCCCAGTTCATGCGCCGCGCCCGATGCCAAAAGGCCCATGCGCACGATATGGTCCTCTTCCGCCGCGCGCTGACGGATATTGGCGAGCGCGGCGTCCCGGTCCGACAGGTTGCGGCCGATCCGGGAGACGAAGGCGACGAGCAGGATGGCGATCAGGATATAGCAGACCAGGCTGCCCTGAATGTAGAGCCGCAGCGGATTGGCGGCATAATCGGGCGGTAAGGGAAGCGGACGCGCCTCCACCGTCAGCACCGACAGCGCGCCCAGCGTCACAGCGACGATCGCCCAGGACGAGGGGGGCCGCAGCACGATGGCACCGATCACCACCTGAAGCAGGAACAAAAGCGCGAAGGGATTGGAGAGGCCGCCGCTGTGATACAGCTGCCAGGTGAGCGCCACCACGTCGAACAGCAGGGCGATGCTGATTTCGCCGTTCGTCACCGGCCAGCGGCTGCTTTTCAGCAGCGCCATGGTCAGCAGGTTGATCGCCGCCAGCAGCAGCGGCGCGATCAGCAACGGCACCAATGGAACCGGGATGTCCAGCCAGCCGTGCACCACCGCGATCGTGATGAGCTGGCCCCCCACCGCGATCCAGCGCAACTGGACCAGCAGGAACATGTTGCGCCGCCCGGCATCGGTGTCGGGCGGCCTGCGCGCCCAACGCGCCATCTGGCTCATTCCTGTGCGGCCTCTTTCCCGTTGTTGGCACGCCAGACTAGCCGCCAAAGCGCCCAGAGGCAAAGCGCGGCCATGGCAAACCATGTCAGGGCATAGACGGCATGGTTGTCGGGAAAACGCACGACCGTCAGGCCGGGGATGGGATAGCGGCCGGCGGGCTGGCGCGGCGGTGCTTCGAGGTCAAGGAACCACGGCGCAATCGGCCCGGCCAGCCCGCGCCTTTTCGCGATCACCCCGACATCGCGGGAATACCAGGCGTCTGATGCCGGATCGTTGCGGCGCAGGAAGCCGCCGCCCGGTTCGCTGATCCGCAGCAGCCCGGCAATCGCGACGGGCCGTGCCGTCGACAGGCGGACCGCCGCGCGCCGATCGGGCGGCACGAAGCCGCGATTGACCATGACGATGGCCCCGTCCGGCAGCCGCAGCGGGGTCATCACCCAATAGCCCGCGCCATAATCGGTGACAGCCCGCACGAAACTGTCCCGCCCCGGCAGATAGGTGCCGGCCAGGCGGATATGGCGATATTCATCGCTTGCCGCGGTGACGTGCAGCCATTGCGCAAGTGGGGGGGCTGGCGAAGCGGGCGCATGGACGCGCCCTTCCACCGCGGCGATCAGGGCATGTTTCCACGTCCTGCGCTGAACCTGCCAGACGCCGAGCGCGACGAAGAGCGCGATGGCGAGGATCAATATCCCGGCCAGCCACCCCCGCCCCGAACGGCGGCGGGCTGTCACGGCATCTGGCTCATCATCTCATGGCTCATCGGCATCATGTTGGTGTTGAGGTGATACATCACCCACAATGATCCTGTCAGCATGATGACGACCAGAACGATGGTGAACAGCATCGCCATCAGCGTCCAGCCGCCTTCCTGCTTGCCGTTCATATGCAGGAAGAAGATCATGTGGACGACCATCTGCACCGCCGCGAAGGCGACGACCAGACCCGCCGTCAGCGTGACGGGAAACGGCTTCGTCATCACCAGCCAGAACGGGATGGCGGTGAGGATTACCGACAGGACAAAGCCGATCACATAATCGCGCATCGTCCCGTGCCCGGCCCCGTCATGGCCATGGTCGTGGCCGTGCGCTTCGTGGCCATGATCGCTCATCGCAGCATTCCCATCAGATAGACGAAGGTGAAGACGCCGATCCAGATGACGTCGAGAAAATGCCAGAACAGGCTGAGGCACATCAGCCGGCGCTGATTGGCGGCGATCAGCCCTTTGCGCGCCACCTGCACCATCAGCGTCACCAGCCAGATGCTGCCGAAGGTGACGTGCAGGCCGTGGGTGCCCACCAGCGTGAAGAAGGCGGAGAGGAACGCGCTGCGCTGGGGCGTGGCGCCTTCATGGATCATGTGATGGAACTCGAAAAGTTCGATCGACAGGAAGGCGAGGCCGAACAGGCCGGTGACCGCCAGCCACAGCAGCACCTGGGACTTTGTGCCCCGCTGCATCGCCAGCATGGCAAAGCCATAGGTGATGGAGGAGAACAGCAGCATCGCTGTGTTCACTGCGACCAGATTGAGGTCGAACAGATCCTTTGGCCCCGGCCCGGCGGCGTAATTGCCACCCAGCACGGCGTAGCAGGCAAACAGGATCGCGAAGATGAGGCAATCGCTCATCAGGTAGATCCAGAAGCCCAGCATGGTGCTGTGCCCGTCGGGATGGGCGTGTTCGTCCAGGTCGTAGAAGCGGGGCGCTTCGCTGGGATGGGTCAGGGTGGTCGCCATGGCTTACGCTCCCGCCGCGCCGGCAAGCACGCGGGTCCGCTCCGCCTCGGTCGTGGCGACCGTTTCGGCGGGGATGTGGAAATCGCGCTTGTAGTTGAAGGTGTGGCCGATCGCGACCGCGATCAGGCCGACGAAGCCGACCGCCGCCAGCCACCAGATGTACCAGATCAGGGCAAAGCCGATCACCGCGCTGATGCCGGCCAGGATCACGCCCGTGCCCGTGTTGCTGGGCATGTGGATCGGGCGGAACCCGTCCAGCGGCCGCTCTGCACCGCGCGACTTCATGTCGTACCAGGCGTCGAGCGAGTGGATGACCGGCGTGAAGGCGAAGTTGTAGTCGGGCGGCGGCGAGCTGGTCGACCATTCGAGCGTGCGGCCGCCCCAGGGATCGCCGGTTTCGTCGCGCAGTTCCTCCCGCTTCCAGATGCTGACCGCGAACTGGACCAGCATCGCGCCGATACCGACCGCGATGATCGCAGCGCCGATGGCGGCGATCACGAACCAGATCTGCAGCGACGGATCGTCGAACACGCGCATCCGGCGGGTGACGCCCATCAGGCCCAGCACATAGAGCGGCATGAACGCCAGCCAGAAGCCCACGACCCAGCACCAGAAGCTGATCTTGCCCCAGAACTCGTCGAGCTTGAAGCCGAACGCCTTGGGCCACCAGAAGTTGATCGCCGCGAACAGGCCGAACAGCACGCCGCCGATGATCACGTTATGGAAATGCGCGATCAGGAACAGCGAGTTGTGCAGCACGAAGTCGGCGGGCGGCACCGCCAGCAGCACGCCCGTCATCCCGCCGACGGTAAAGGTCAGCATAAAGGCGACCGTCCACATCATCGGCAGTTCGAAGCGGATGCGGCCGCGGTACATGGTGAAGAGCCAGTTGAACAGCTTTGCCCCGGTCGGGATCGAGATCACCATGGTGGTGATGCCGAAGAAGCTGTTGACGCTGGCGCCCGACCCCATGGTGAAGAAGTGGTGCAGCCACACGACGTAGCGAGGATCATGATGACGCAGGTGGCGTACACCATCGAGGTATAGCCGAACAGCTTCTTGCCGGAGAAGGTCGAGGTGACTTCGGAAAACACGCCGAACAGCGGCAGGATCAGAATATAGACTTCCGGGTGGCCCCAGATCCAGATCAGGTTCACGTACATCATCGGCGATCCGCCGAAGTCGTTGGTGAAGAAGTTGGTGCCGATGTAGCGATCGGCGCTGAGGAGCGCGAGCACCGCCGTCAGCACCGGGAAGGATGCGACGATCAGAATGTTGGTGCACAGCGAGGTCCAGGTGAAGACCGGCATCTTCATCATGGTCATGCCGGGCGCGCGCATCTTGATGATGGTCGCGATCAGGTTGATGCCCGATAAGGTCGTGCCGACACCGGCGATCTGCAGCGCCCAGATATAATAATCCACGCCGGTGGCCGGGCGAGTAGGCAAGGCCCGACAGCGGCGGATAGGCCAGCCAGCCGGTGCGCGCGAATTCGCCGACGAACAGCGACACCATCACCAGCACCGCGCCCGCCGTCGGTCATCCAGAAGCTGAAATTGTTGAGGAACGGAAAGGTGACGTCGCGCGCGCCGATCTGCAGCGGGACGACATAGTTCATCAGGCCGGTGACGAAGGGCATCGCCACGAAGAAGATCATGATCACGCCGTGCGCGGTGAAGACCTGATCATAGTGGTGCGCGTTCAGATAGCCTTCCGACCCGTTGAAGGCCATCGCCTGCTGGAAACGCATCATCAGCGCGTCGGCAAAGCCGCGCAGCAGCATGACGAGGCCCAGCACCATGTACATGATGCCGATCTTCTTGTGGTCGACGCTGGTGAACCAGTCCTTCCACAGCCAGCCCCACAGGCGGAACTTGGTGATGAGGCCCAGCACGGCAAGGCCGCCGAGCACGACCGCGCCGAAGGTGGCGACGATGATCGGCTCATGCAGCGGCAGCGCTTCGAGCGAGAGGCGCCCGAAGATCGGGCTGATGGGGGTGGGGTGATAAGGTGCCATGATGTCTGGTCTTTCCCGGCGATCAGGAGGCGGGACGAAGGAGCGGCGAGGATGCGGCAGCGATCAGGCCGGGGGCTTCACCCGGTCGCTTCAGGCCTGCGCCGGTCAAGGGCGACTGGTCGGTGACGCGCGCCTGTTCGGGCCGCTGCAAGGGTTTGGACGGGGTGCAGAGCGCCGCCACCGCCTGACGCGCCGGGGCAAAGCCAGCGCTGCCGCGCCCGCCGAACTTGTCATAGGAAAGCTGGCGCACATTATCGACGCCCGCCATGCCAAGGCCACCGCGACGATCGATGTCCATCATGTCGCGCATGCACATCTTGCCCGGTTCCACGCACAGGTTCAGCACCGCGTCGAACAGCCCGGCGTCGACCCGGCCATAGCGGGTGACCGGCACCTTCTCGCTCGGCCGTTCGAGGGCGAGATAGGTCTGGCGGTCGAGCGCGGCGGTCTGCGCCTTTGCGTCCTTCACCCAGCTACCGAACGCTTCGTTGGAAAGGCCGCGCACGCCAAAGCGCATGTGCGAGAAGCCCGCGCCGCTGAAGTTCGCCGAAAAGCCCTGATAGGTGCCCGGACGGTTCAGCACCGCATGCAGCGAGGTTTCCATACCCGGCATCGCATAGATCTGACCTGCCAGCGCCGGGATATAGAAGCTGTTCATCACCGAGGAGCCGGAAATGCGGAAATGCACCGGGCGGTCGACCGGCAGGGCCAGTTCGTTGACGGCGGCGACGCCCTGTTCGGGATAGATGAACAGCCATTTCCAGTCGAGCGCGACAACCTGCACCTCCAGCGGCTTGGCCGATGCGGCCAGCGTCTGACCCGGCGCGGTACGCGCGAGCGGGCGATAGGGGTCGAGCAGGTGGGTGCCCACCCATGTCAGCCCGCCCAGGCAGATGATGATCAGCAGCGGCGCTGCCCAGATCACCAGTTCCAGCTGCGTCGAATGGTCCCAGTCCGGATCGTAGCGCGCATCCTTGTTCGCCGCGCGATAGCGCCATGCGAACAGCCCGGTCAGCGCCATCACCGGCACGATGATCAGCAGCATCAGGAACGTCGACATCACGACCAGATCGCCCTGCTGCTGCGCGACGTCGCCGGCAGGGTGCAGGACCACCATGTCGCAGCCAGCCAACAGCGGCAAAAGGGAGAGCGCCGCCGCGCGCCGCGACGACGATCGGAGCATGGACCGGATTCGGGCAGGGATATGAGCCATGGAACGGGCGCCTAAAGTGACGACCGCGCGCGGCACATAGGACATTTTGTCCAATCCACTTGATCGCGATCAAAGACAAAGGGGTTTCATCGCCCGCGCGGACCGTGATGGATTCGCGCGATAAGCTGTGCTTGCTTCCTTCCGAAGGCAGGCGCAGGTGACGGCCAGGAGCAAATGATGGTTTCGCAGTCGATGACGAGCAGCACGGCGGAAAGGGACGCCCGCCAACTTCACGCCGACGGGCACAAGATCGCCCCCGGCGAAATCGCCATCGGCGTCATCATCGGCCGCACGTCCGAATTCTTCGACTTCTTCGTTTACGCCATCGCGTCGGTGCTGGTGTTTCCCAAGCTGGTCTTCCCTTATGTCGACGCGCTGACCGGCACGCTGTATTCCTTCGGCATCTTCGCCCTTGCCTTCATGGCGCGGCCCGTCGGCACGATGATCTTCACGACGCTGGACCGGATTTACGGGCGCGGCGCGAAGCTGACCATTGCGCTGTTCCTGCTGGGCGGGTCGACGGCGGCCATCGCGTTCCTCCCCGGACATGCGGTGATCGGCGGCTGGTCGGCGGCGCTGCTCGCGCTGTTCCGCATGGGTCAGGGCGTGGCGCTGGGCGGGTCGTGGGACGGCCTTGCCTCGCTGCTCGCCATGAACGCGCCCGAACGCAAGCGCGGCTGGTACGCCATGCTGCCCCAGCTGGGCGCGCCGTTCGGCCTGATCGTCGCCAGCCTGCTCTTCGCATTCCTGATCAGCCAGCTTCCGGCGGCGGATTTCCTGGATTGGGGCTGGCGCTACCCCTTCTTCGTCGCCTTCGCGATCAACGTGGTGGCGCTATTCGCGCGCCTGCGCATCGTGGTGACGCCGGAATATGAGCGTCTGTTCGAAACCGGCGCGCTTCAGCCAGCGAAGGTGACCAGCACCGCGCTGGGCGAATGGCGCACCATCGCGATGGGGGCGTTCGCGCCGCTCGCCAGCTTCGCCATGTTCCACATGGTGACGGTGTTCCCGCTGTCCTGGGTGTTCCTGTTCACCCGCGAAAGCCCGATCCGCTTCCTGCTGATCGAGTCGCTGGCCGCCGGTTTCGGCGTCATCGCCATCGTCATGTCAGGGCATCTGGCCGATCGCGTAGGCCGCCGCACGCTATTGGGCTTTTCGGCTGCCGCCATCGCCGCGTTCAGCGGATTTGCGCCGCAATTGCTGGATGCCGGGCAGGTCGGCGAAATCCTGTTCATGCTGACCGGTTTCATCCTGCTCGGCCTGTCTTTCGGCCAGTCGTCGGGTGCGCTTTCTTCCCGCTTCAGCCAGCAGCACCGCTATACCGGCTCTGCTCTCACCTCCGACCTTGCATGGCTGTTCGGGGCCGGCTTTGCGCCGCTCGCCGCGCTGTACCTGTCGGCGCAATGGGGCTTGCTGGCGGCGGGTGCCTATCTGTTGTCCGGCTGTATCGGCACGCTGGCCGCACTGTGGCTGAACCGGGAACTGGCGCAGAATATCGAATAAGGCTCGGCACGCTGCGGCGGCAGGCATCCTACCAGTCGCCGCAGCAATCCCCCTCGCCCCCTTCGCCCCGGCCGTCGCCCCAGCCATCACCCATGTCCTTGCGCAGGCGGATGCAAGCGCAGGGGCACATGCCATTGCCCTGCCGCTTGTCCTGACCGGGTGCGGGCGCGCCCGACTGGCTGCAAAAGGCGATCGACCGATTGCCGGCCATTGCCGGCTGAAGATAGGCCGGCAGGGTCACGATCACCAATGCGACGACGATGCGGGTGGCGTCAGATGGCATTGCTGAACTGGCCGGGCCCCAGATCCCGGAAATTGTCGAAACAGGCCGCGATCGCGCGCGCATAGGGCAGCGCATCGGGCGCAATTATTAGCCGGCTTCCGTCCAGCCGTGCCAGCCCCTTGTCCAGAAACGGCGTCAGTCGCTGCTCGATCCGCGCCCAGTCCTCCAACGGAGGGAGGTCGGCGGCCAGATCGCACAGCAACCGTTCGATGATCCGGCCCCGCGCACGCACGGCGGGGCATCGGCGCACGCCACGCATCTGCGCCAGCCGCCCGGCGCTGGTGCACATGCGATAACGACCCGCATTCTTCTCATTCTGCAGCAGCAGACCGGGGAATTCGCTGATCGCGCTGGCGCCCAGACCGATCAGGATGGACGCATCATCATCCGTGAAGCCCTGAAAATTCCGGTGCAGCCGGCCTTCCCGCGCGGCCCGCGCCATCGGATCGCCGGGCAGCGCGAAATGGTCGAACCCGACCGGCTGATAACTTAGCCCAGCCAGCCGCGCGTGGCCATGGGCCGCTTGGGCAAAGCGGGTGTCGACATCGGGCAGCGCCGACGCATCGATCCGCCGCTGGCGCGGCAGCAGGTCGGGTACATGCGCATAGCCGAAGATCGCGATCCGGTCCGCGCCCAGCCGCGCCGTATGATCGATGCTGCTGTCCAGATCGTCCAGCTGCTGCGCGGGCAGGCCGTACATCAGGTCGAAGTTCAGCGAACGCACGCCCGCTTCGCGCAGCCACTGCGTCGCCCGCTCGATCATCTCGATGGGCTGGACCCGGCCGATCAGCGACTGGATGTGCGGTGAGAAGGTCTGCACGCCGAGGCTGGCCTGAACCGTGCCGATCGCCTGCATCGCATCGACAAATTCGCGGGTCAGGCTGCGCGGGTCGATTTCCACCGAGATCGTGGGATCGTCGAGGTGGAACGCCTGCGCGATGCTGTCGTGCAGCGCCCGGAATTGCGCGGGCGTCAGCGCATTGGGGCTGCCCCCGCCATAGGCGATGCGGCGCACCCGGCCACGTCCATTGAGACGCCCGGCAACCAGTGCGATCTCGTCCATCAGCGCGGCCAGATAATTGGCCAGCCGCTCCGCCCGGTTGGCAGCGCCCGTGTTGCAACCGCAATACCAGCAGATCGAATGGCAAAAGGGGATGTGGACATAAAGCGACAGCGCGTCGCCCGTCCCCACACAGGCAAGCGCGGCCGCCATGTCGGACGGGCCGACCGCACCGGAAAAATCCGCTGCCGTGGGGTAGCTGGTGTAGCGCGGAACCGGCCGCGCGAGCAGTTCTGGATGATAAGGCCACATGCGGCCTTCCTGCGCTTATCCGCCGGTTATGCCATTGACCTGCGTCAACTTCCCACTTGGCCCGCGTCAATGCGGCGGCGGCGGACGGGGTGCAGAAGAGCCCGGTCAACACGTCACTAAAGGGAACGAGAACAATGAAGAAATCCATCGCCCTGACCATGGCCGCATTGGCCGCCATGGCCGCTGGCACCGCCCATGCGAAGGCCGGCGACATCCTTTTCCGCGTTCGCGCCATCGACGTCATTCCGAATGAAAAGTCGGGCAGCGTCCTGCCGGCATTTCCGGGCGAGCAGGTTTCGGTGAACAACAGCATCATGCCGGAAGTCGACTTCACCTATATGGCGACCGATAATGTCGGCTTCGAACTGATCGCGGCGACGACCAAGCACACCGCCAGCGGCATCAGCGGCACGACCGGCACGATCGGCAAGCTGGCATCCACCTGGGTGCTGCCCCCGACGCTGACGCTGCAATATCATTTCGCGCCGGAAGCCAAGATCCGCCCCTATGTCGGCGCGGGCGTCAACTATACGCTGTTCTATTCGGAAAATGCGTCGAAGGCGCTGGAAGCCGCCGTCGGCCCGACCAAGGTGCATATGTCCAGCAGCTTTGGCTGGGCGGCGCAGGCGGGCGTCGACATTGCGCTGAACGAGAAGATGTTCCTCAATCTGGACGTCAAATATATCGACATCGACACGAAAACGCGCCTGACCACCACGGCGGCGGGCACGCAGCGCGTCAATGTCAGCCTGGATCCGCTGGTCGTGGGCGTGGGCGTGGGCTGGCGCTTCTGATCCAACAAACCCTTCCAAGGGTCGCAGGGAAGGCGGGTGTCGAAAGGCACCCGCCTTTTCCTGGTGCGTGCGAGAGGCATTTCGGGGCGATCCTAAAGCTTCAAGATGATCGCAAGCGGGGGGAGGCATGGAGCGCCAGTGCGGCGCATTGCAAGCCCGCGATCACGTCCATAACCAGTGTTTCGAGCGCCCGAAAGCCGCCAATATCCTCACCCTTTCGGGTGATCGTCCTCATCGTCGATCAGGATGCGCAGAGCCGCGCCGTCCATGTCGTCGAACTGGCCGACGCGCATCGCCCACAGGAACGCGCCAAGGCCGAGCAGGCCCATCATCAGCGCGATCGGGATCAGGAAAGTCAGGCCAGTCATCCTGCGGCGTTCCTCAGGCGAAGGGCGTTGGCAACCACGATCAGCGAAGAGCCGGACATGGCGAGCGCCGCGACCAGCGGTGTCACCAAACCGCCGATGGCTAGCGGCACGGCCAGCATATTATAGCCGATGGCGAGCGCGAAATTCTGTTTCACCACGGCGATGGTGCGCCGCGCCGCGCGCACGGATGCCGCGACCGGGGCCAGGCTGTCACCCATGAACACCATGTCCGCCGTCATCTGGCTGGCATCGCTGGCCGATGCGGGTGCCATGCTGACATGTCCGGCGGCCAGCGCCGGACCGTCGTTCAGCCCGTCGCCCACCATCAAGATCCTGTGCCCGGTGGCCGAAAGACGCCGGATCATCGCCAGCTTGTCGGCCGGGCGCAGGTTGCCCGCCCCCAGCATGCCCGTCGCGCGGACAAGCGGGGCGAGCGCTTCGGGACGGTCTCCGCTGGCGATCTGCGCATCCATTCCCATGGAGCGCAGCGCCGCCACGGTTTCCGCCATGTCCGGGCGCGGCGCATCTTCGAAACGCAGCAGGATGCGGCGGTCGCCATGCCGATATTCACTCGCCATGCCGAACAACGCGACGGTGCGATCGGGCCGGGCGAGCGCCACATCGACCCCGTGGCAGCGGGCAAAGATGCCCTGCCCGGCTTCCTCCCGCACGTCATCCAGCGCGATCGGCGGGCCGGGATCGGCGGCCAATGCGTTGCCGAGCGCTGTGGCCAGCGGGTGACGGCTGCCCATGGCGAGCGCCCGCACGATCGCCCGGTCGCCCGGATCGAGGTCCGCCAGATTGACCGGCACGGGTCGTCCCAGCGTCAGCGTGCCGGTCTTGTCGAACAGGACAAGGTCGGCCTCCGCAAGCCTTTCCAGCGCCGATCCGTCCTTCACCAGCACGCCCCGCCGCATCAGCGATCCGCAGGCAACGACCTGCGCCGCGGGCACGGCAAGGCCAAGCGCACAGGGGCAGGTGATGAGCAGCACCGCGACCGCGATCAGCAAGGCCTGATGCCAGCCCGCCCCCGCAATCATCCAGCCGATGAACGACAAGGCGGCAAGGCCGTGCACCGCAGGCGCATAATAGCGTGCCGCGCGATCGGCGATCCGCACATAGCGCGAGCGCGCCTGCGACGCGCTTTCCATCAGGCGGGCCATGTCGGCGATCACGGTGTCGGGACCGGCGGCGTTGACCATCACCTCTATCGGGCCATCGATGTTGAGCGCGCCGGCATGCACCTCGTCCCCGGCCCGCACCGGGACGGGCGCGCTTTCGCCGGTCAGGAACGACAGGTCGAGCGTGCTCGACCCGCGCACCAGCTCGCCATCGGCGGCAAGCCGCTCGCCAGCGGCAACCGCTATGATCATGCCCGCGCGCAAGTTGCGCGCATCGATCCATTGGCGCGTGCCACCCGCGCCGACGACATAGGCGCCCGGCGCCGTCTGACGCATCAGCGCGGCAACGCCCGCCCGCGCCCGCCCGCGCATGACGCTGTCGAGCACCCGCCCGGCGAGCAGGAAGAAGATCAGCATCACCGCGCCGTCGAACCAGGCATGGGTGCCGTGGGTGATGGTTTCGAACAGGCTCATCGCGGTCGTCAGCAGCACGCCGATGCTGATCGGGACGTCCATGTTCGTCTTGCCCTGACGCAGCGCAGCCCAGGCCGAACGGAAGAAGGGCTGCCCGGAATAGGCGATGGTCGGCAGCGCGATCAGCGCGGAGAGCCAATGGAACAGCTCCCGCGTTGCCCCGCTTGCGCCGGACCAGACCGAAACCGACAGCAGCATGATATTCATCGCGGCAAAGCCCGCGACCGCCAGCGCGCGGATCAGCGCGCGATTTTCACGCGCGGCGACGTCCATGCCGGGATCGATCAGCGGCTCCGCGTCGAAGCCGAGCGCGGCGATCGCCGCCTTCAGCCGCGGCGGCGTCATCGCCTGATCATGGTCGATCGCCACGCGCTTGGCAGAGAAGTTCACGCGCGCTGCCGAAATCCCCGGCGTGCGGGCCAGCCCCTCTTCGACCTTTCGGATGCAGCCGGCGCAGTGCATGCCGGGTACGGCATAGAGGCTGGTCACATGCGCATGGCCAGCGCCTTCCGCCGCAGTCAGCTCTCCGGTCCCAAGATGGTCCAGCGGGGCGGTGGCCATCAGTCGACTTCCTGCAACAGATGCTGGCTCTGCGTGCCGCTGCGTAGCGTCATGTGCAGCTGCCAGCGGCCGAAAGGCAGCATCTTGTCACTGATATAGCGGCCCGCACCATCGGCATGGAAGCGCAGGTCGATGTCCGGCGCGCGGCCCAGCGGGTGACGGGCGGTCATGTCGATCTGCGCCGCCAGCATCGGTTCGCCCGATGCGTGCGCCAGCGCCAGCACGACATGGCGGTCATGCGTGACGCCCACCTCGCTGCGCCAGCCCAGCGCCGCTTCCGCCCGACCCTTGGCGATCCAGCGGTTGAAATCCTGACTGGCGACATAGCTGTTGTCGACCACCGTGCCGCCGAAGCTGCCGACGGCCAGCGTCGCCATATAGGCGTTGACCGCGATCACGACCGAAAAGAAAGCGACCAGGATCGCCGTCATGTGGCGGCCGGTGAATTTTCCGGTGAACATCATTCGGGCCTTTCGAAACGCACGGTGGTGGCGTCGCCGCCGCCTTCCTTGTCGGTGACGCGCACGGTGAAGAGGAAATCCTGCCGCTGGGGTCCGGCGGCAGGCGCAGACACGAACAGCTTCAGCTTGGCGACACTGTCGGCGGGCACGAGCGTGGAAATCATCGTGCGGGCGCGGTTGGGATCGTCGCGATCGGTCCAGACGCGCGCGCCATTGAGGCCGCCCAGCGTCACCTGCATGGGGCGCGGGCGCGCTTCCATATTGCGCAGCTTGACCATGAAGCCGTTGCGGATCTGCCCGTCGGACAGGCGCACCCAGAGCGGGTTGCGATCCTGCTGCGCGGCGATGTCGACACGCGTGCGGGCGCTGAGGCCAAAGAGCAGGGCCGCGCCTATGGACGACCAGACGCCCAGATAGGCGAGCGTGCGCGGACGCAGCAGGCTCTTGACAATCGGCTTGGGCGGTTGCCCGGCCATTTCCGCCTTCGCATCATCTTCGGTGCAATAGTCGATCAGGCCGCGGGGCCGGTCGATCTGCGCCATCACCTTGTCGCACGCATCGATGCACAGCGCGCAGGTGATGCAACCGATCTGCGGCCCTTCGCGAATGTCGATGCCGGTCGGGCACACCGCGACGCACTGGTTGCAATCGATGCAGTCGCCAAATTCACCAGGATGCGCCTTTGCCTGCTTCAGGCTGCCGCGCTGTTCGCCGCGCCAGTGCTTGTAGGTGACGACCAGCGATTTTTCGTCGAGCATCGCGGTCTGGATGCGCGGCCAGGGGCACATGTAGATGCACACCTGCTCCCGCATGAAGCCGCCGAAGATGAAGGTGGTGGCGGTCAGGACCGCGACCGTGGAATAGGCGACCGGCGCAGCCTGTCCGGTCCAGAATTCATGCTGGAGCGTCGGTGCGTCGGCGAAATAGAATATCCATGCGCCGCCGGTGGCGAAGGCGACGGCGAGCCACACTGACCATTTCAGCAAGCGGCGGGCGATCTTCGCCACACCCCAGGGCGCGGCCTGAAGCCGAAGCTGCGCATTGCGGTCGCCGTCGATGAAGCGCTCTATATGCTGGTAAAGGTCGGTCCAGACGGTCTGCGGACAGGCATAGCCGCACCACGCGCGGCCCACGGCGGATGTCACCAGGAACAGGCCGATGC
>JAXHOI010000039.1:0-18567 GCA_034519505.1 Sphingobium sp.
AAGATCTGCCAATCGCCGTGACGATTTTGTTTCACCCGATCAGGAAAGCGGGTTAGCGTATAACAATCGAGCGCTCCGGACCGGCCGGCCGCTCAACCGATTTCAAGAACAATCTGAAACGGTTGGAGAGGTTTGAGAGATGAATCGGGGGATTCGCCGCAGTGTCCGTCAGAGCTAAGCTGGACTGGTTCAAGTCCGTCATCCTGCCCCATGAGGGCGCATTGCGCGCCCGGTTGCGCCGCGTCCTGCCGAAAAGGGACGATGTCGACGATCTGGTCGCGGAAACCATGACCCGCGCCTATGCCACGCAGGATTATCCCCGGATCACCGCCGGGCGCTCCTATCTGTTCCAGATCGCCCGCAACCTGATCATCGACGAGGTGCGCCGCAGCAAGATCGTGTCGTTCGAAGCGATCGCCGACCTCGATCTCATCAACGACAATGGTTCCGCCGAGCGGCAGCTTCAGGCGCGCGACGAACTTCGCCGGCTGGAAGCCATCATCGAAACGCTACCTATTCAATGCCGTCGCGCATTTCTTTTGCGGCGCGTGCACGATAAATCGGTAAAGCAGATAGCAGAGGAGATGGGCTTGTCCGTTTCAACGGTCGACAAGCACATTGCGCGCGCCTCTGTTAAGGTCATGCAGGCCCTGGGCGAGTTTGAGGATCTGGAATTTGAACGGCCCATATCGGAGCAGCGCGGAACGGGAGGCGATAGAGGCTGAAGCCGCGCGGCTGTTCCATCTGGCACAGGCCAGCGGAAACGACGCCGATTGGGACGCAGCCTATGCCTGGGTCGAGCTGGACCCTGCCCATGGCGTCGCCTTTGCCAAGGCGGAAGCCAGCTGGGAACTGACCGAAAGATTGCGGGAATCGCCGCCGGAAATCGGCACGGAAGCCGTCGCTGGCCCCGCCGGTCGGCTGGAGGCGCGACTTGAACCGCTGCTCAGCCGGCGGGCGATGGCGGCGATGATCGCGATCACGCTGTTCGGCGTCACCGGCGTCGCAGCGCTTCAGAAGATGACGGCGGTCGACCGCTATCGCACCGCCATTGGTGAAGAGCGCTCCATCCTCCTTGCCGACGGCAGCCTGGTCCACCTCAACACCGACAGCGTGATCGAAGTCGCGATGCACCCCCATGAGCGCGACATCCGCCTGCTGCACGGCGAGGCGCGCTTCGACGTGGCGCACGACACGTCCCGCCCCTTTATCGTGAGCGCTGGCGCATCGAGCGTGCGGGCGGTGGGCACGGCGTTCAATGTCCGCATCCGCAGCGAACTGACCGAATTGACGGTGATCGAGGGCAAGGTCGCCGTGCGCGATGGCCCCCGGCCCGCGACACTGGTGTCGGCGGGGACCGCCGCCGCCATTCGCGGCGGGACTATCGCGACCACCCGCCTTGCCCCGGCGCAGATCGCGCAGCGCATATCCGCAGCAGAAGGGGATGCTTAGCTTTGCCGGGGAAACGCTGGCCCAAGCTGTCGAGGAGTTCAACCGATACCGCGCCAGGCCGCTGGTCATCGGCGACCCGCAAATCGCATCGATCCGCATCGGCGGCACGTTCAAAGCCGATAACAGCGATCAGTTCGTCGGTGCGCTGGAACAGGGGTTCGGCATTCGCGCGGTACAGGGCAGCGACGCGGTGATGCTGCTGCCATCGGCCATGACGCCGACCGATCTGGAAGGAACGCAGACCCGTGACACCATCTGAAGGCGCGATCTCAGGTGCGAGCCACAAGCCGCGCCATGGCCGGATTCGCTCGATCTTCGGCGGATCGATGGGCAATCTGGTCGAATGGTACGACTGGTACGTCTATTCAGCGTTCACCCTCTATTTCGCGCCGGTCATCTTTCCTGCCGACGACCCACCACCGAGCTGCTGAGCGCGGCGGCGATCTTTGCCGTTGGCTTCCTGATGCGGCCGCTCGGCGCATGGCTGATGGGCGTTTATGCCGACCGGCATGGTCGAAAGGCGGGGCTGACGCTGTCGGTGATGATGATGGGCGGCGGATCGCTGCTGATCGCGGTCATCCCCGATTATCATAGCGTCGGCATGGCTGCGCCCGTGTTGATGCTGTTCGCGCGGTTGATGCAGGGGCTTTCGGTCGGCGGCGAATATGGGGCCAGCGCGACCTATCTGTCGGAAATGGCGCAGAAGGACCATCGCGGTTTCTTCTCCAGCTTCCAATATGTGACGCTGATCGCCGGGCAGCTTATCGCAACCTGCGTCCTGCTGCTGCTGCAACTGGGGCTTGGGGATGAGGCGCTGCGCCAATGGGGCTGGCGCATTCCCTTTGCCATTGGCGGCGTTCTGGCGATCAGCGTCTTCTACCTGCGGCGCGGGTTGCAGGAGACGCCGGACTTTCTGGAGGCGGGCAAATCCGCGACGCCGGGCAAGCGGTCCAGCGGCATCGCCCTGTTCGTCGAGCATCCGCGGCAGGTGGCGATCGTGATCGCGCTGACGGCGGGCGGCACGCTCGCCTTCTATGCCTTTTCCACCTATATGCAGAAATTCCTGGTCAACAGCGCGGGTTTCCATGCCGAAACCGCCACACGCATCATGGCCGGTGCCCTGTTCATCTTCATGCTGCTTCAGCCGCTGGCCGGCGCCCTGTCGGACAAGGTGGGCCGCCGCCCGCTGCTGATCGCGTTCGGCGTGGCGGGGATGTGCCTGACGGTGCCGATCTTTACAGCACTGGAAAATGTGCAGACATCGTTTCAGGCGTTCCTGCTGGTGCTGGCCGCGCTGGCCATCGTGACGGGCTATACATCGATCAACGCAGTGGTGAAGGCGGAGCTTTTCCCCGCCAATATCCGTGCGCTGGGCGTCGCCCTGCCCTATGCGCTGGCGAACACCATCTTTGGCGGGACGGCGGAGTATGTCGCCCTGACGTTCAAGAAATACGGGTTCGAGCAGGGCTTCTATTATTATGTGTCCGCCATGATCGCGCTGTCGCTGATCGTCTATATCCACATGCGCGAAACCCGCGGGTCGAGCGGGGACGCGCGTTAGCCGATGCGGGTGGAGCGCTGACTCAAATCTCAGCCCAGCGCCGCAGCAGATTATGATAAACGCCGGTCAGGCGCACGACGCCCGGATCGTCCAGCCCGACCTTTCCCGCCACCGATTGCACCGCGCTGTCCATGTCGAACAACAGCGCGCGCGCCGCGCTGTCCCGCACTATAGACTGGATCCAGAAGAAGGAGGCGATGCGCCGCCCGCGCGTCACGGGCGTCACATGGTGGAGCGAGGATGCCGGATAAAGCACCATATGCCCGGCAGGCAGCTTCACCGATTGCGCGCCGAATTCCCCCTCTATCACCAACTCGCCGCCGTCATAGCTGTCGGGATCGCACAGGAAGATCGTCGCTGACAGGTCAGACCGGATGCGAAAATCCGTGCCGGTGCGCACCCGGATCGCATTGTCGACATGGGTGCCGAACTGCTGCCCCTCGCCATAGCTGTTGAACAGCGGGGGAAAGATGCGGTGGGGCAGCGCGGCGGCCAGAAACAGCGGATTGGCCGATAGCGCCTGAAGGATCAGCCCGCCCGCCTGCTGCGCGGCGGCGGACTGTTCGGGCAGTTGCAGATTGTCCTTCGCCATGGCCGATTGCACGCCCGACGTGGCGTTGCCATCCACCCATTGTGCCGCGTCGATGATCGCGCGCACGTTCGACAGCGTTTCGGGCGGCAGCAGGTCGGGAATCGCGATAAGCATGGCTCGACCCTTATTGAGAACAATTCGCAGCGTCAATGCGAGGCATTGCGGATTGCACGATCGAAAATCCGCAATGCCAAGGGCAATTTAACGATTTTCCGGCAGGACTGCCAACATGAGCAAGGGCATGGACATCAAGGCGAAGATCGCCGTCGGGCTATGCGCGGCTGGCGCATTGCTGGTCGTGGGGTTGCAGGTGAGCCGCCTGTTCGCGCACGGTGACGCGCCGCCGCCCGCCATCGCAGCTGCTCCTGAGATGGCGAAAGCGGATGTTTCCAAGCCCCCCGCCCCCCTCTCCCCGGCTCCGACCGCGCGCACGGCTCCCGAAACGGCGCATGTGGATGGCTACGGCCACGATCACGGCCATGAGATCAAGCGCATCCTGAAAATCGACGGCCCGATGAAGCATGGCGATTATGTCTGGGATGAAAAGGGCGTGCCCGCCGGGCCTCTGGTCATCACCGTCGACCTGAAGGCGCAGACGCTGTCGGTGTTCCGCAACGGATATGAAATCGGCGCCACCGTCATCCTTTACGGGGCCGACAACAAGCAAAGCCCGACTGGCACCTTCCCGATTATCGAGAAGGACGCCGACCATGTGTCGAACCTCTATGACGCGCCCATGCCATACATGCTGCGGCTGACCAATGACGGCGTCGCCATCCATGCCAGCGACGTGAAACTGGGCAATGCGACCCATGGCTGCATCGGCGTGCCGCTGCCCTTTGCCAAGCTGCTGTTCGATCGGGCGAAGCTGGGCGACCGGGTGATCGTGACAAACGGGCGCATTTTCAATGTCGGGGCCGACAAGCTGACCGGCTGAACGCCGCGCCGTCCCGCGGCTCATCGCACCTTCCCTGCTGCCTTATCCGCTTCGTCACGCGCGCGCGGCGAAGATCACTTGCCTGATATAAGGATTTCCTTATATGCGGTCCCAAGCAATGACAGCCCGGCCGTGGCGGCGGGGCGACAGCCATGGGCAAGGAGCACCGACATGACCGCCAAGCTGAACGCACGGGAAAGGCTGAATACCGCCGCGGCGGAACGCATCCTGATCACGGACGGCGCGTTCGGCACGGAAATCCAGCGCTGGAAACTGTCCGAAGCGGATTATGCCGGATCGCTGGGCCTTCGCCACGATCAGAAGGGCAATAACGACATTCTCGCCCTGACCAAGCCGGAAGTGCCCGCGTCCATCCATCGCGCCTATTTCGAGGCCGGGGCCGACATTGCCGAAACCAACACCTTTTCCGCCAACCGGATCAGCCAGGCCGATTATGGCGCGGAAAATCTGGTGCGGGAAATCAACATCGAGTCCGCCAGACTGGCCCGGACCATCGCCGACGAGTTTGAGGCGAAGGACGGCCGCCCCCGCTTCGTCGCCGGCGCGCTCGGCCCGACGAACAAGACGCTTTCGCTGTCCCCCGACGTCAACGATCCGGGCTATCGCGAAATCGACTTCGATTATCTGAAGGACGTCTATCGCCAGCAGATCGACGCATTGGTGGAAGGCGGCTGCGATTTCGTGCTGATCGAAACCGTGTTTGATACGCTCAATGCCAAGGCTGGCATCATGGCCGCGATCGAGGCCGGCGCGGCGCTGGGCCGCGACCTGCCGATCATGCTGTCGATGACGCTGACCGACCTGTCGGGCCGCAACCTGTCAGGGCATACGGTCGAAGCGTTCTGGCACGCCGTGCGCCATGCCCGGCCCGTCACCATCGGCCTCAACTGCTCGTTCGGCGCGCAGCAGTTGCGCCCGCACGTCAAGACGCTGTCCGACATCTGCGACACGCTGATCATGGTCTATCCCAATGCCGGCCTGCCCAACGAACTGGGACAGTATGACGAATTGCCGGAGGAAACCGCCGCACTGGTGCGCGAATGGGCTGACAATGGTCAGGTGAACATTCTGGGCGGCTGCTGCGGTTCGACGCCGGATCATATCGCCGCCATCGCCCGCACGGTGGAGGGGCTGAAGGCCCGCACCCTGCCCAGCCTGCCCGTCGTCACGCGGCTGGCCGGTCTGGAACCCATGGTCATCGCCGCCTGAACCCCATTCCCTCCCCCACAACGGGCGAGCCGAAAGACACGCATATGAACGCCACCACCTCCTCCGCCAATTTCGTCAATGTCGGCGAGCGCACCAACGTCACCGGATCGGCCAAGTTCAAGAAGCTGATCATGAACGGCGACTATAACGCCGCCGTCGACATCGCCCGCGATCAGGTCGCCAACGGCGCGCAGGTGATCGACGTGAACATGGACGAAGGGTTGCTGGACGCCGAAGCGGCGATGACCACCTTCCTGAAGCTGATCGCTGCGGAACCCGACATCGCGCGGGTGCCGGTGATGGTCGACAGTTCCAAATGGAGCGTGATCGAGGCGGGCCTGAAATGCGTGTCGGGCAAGCCGATCGTCAATTCGATCAGCATGAAGGAAGGCGAGGAAGCGTTCCTGCATCATGCGCGCCTGTGCATGGCCTATGGCGCGGCGGTGGTCGTCATGGCGTTCGACGAAGTGGGTCAGGCGGACACCAAACAGCGCAAGATCGAGATTTGCGAGCGCGCCTACACGCTGCTGACCGGCATCGGCTTTCCGCCTGAAGACATCATCTTCGACCCCAATGTGTTCGCGGTGGCGACCGGGATCGAGGAGCATAACAACTACGCCGTCGACTTCATCGAAGCCACGCGGGAGATCAAGGCGCGCTGCCCGCACGTCCACATTTCCGGTGGCCTTTCTAACCTCAGCTTCTCGTTCCGGGGCAATGAGCCGGTGCGCCGGGCGATGCACTCGGTCTTCCTCTACCACGCCATTCCCGCCGGCATGGACATGGCGATCGTGAACGCGGGCCAGCTCGACGTGTATGACACCATCGACCCCGAATTACGCACCGCGTGCGAGGATGTGGTGCTGAACCGCGACCCGGAAGCGGGCGACCGGCTGGTGGCGCTGGCCGAACGGTTCCGGGGCACCGATGCGGCGGCGGAGAAGGCGGCCGAGGAATGGCGTGGCTGGGCCGTGGAAAAGCGGCTGGAACATGCGCTGGTGAAGGGCATCGACGCCTATGTCGTCGAGGATACCGAAATCGCCCGGCAAAAGGCCGCCCGCCCGATCGAGGTGATCGAAGGGCCGCTGATGGACGGCATGAACGTGGTCGGCGATCTGTTCGGTTCTGGCAAGATGTTCCTGCCGCAGGTGGTGAAATCCGCCCGCGTGATGAAGAAGGCGGTCGCCCACCTCCTCCCCTATATCGAGGCGGAGAAGGACGAGAACAGCCGGGGCAAGGGCCGGATCATCATGGCCACGGTCAAGGGCGACGTGCACGACATCGGCAAGAACATCGTGGGCGTGGTGCTTCAGTGCAACGGGTTCGAGGTCGTGGACCTGGGCGTCATGGTGCCCTGGCAGGACATTCTGAAAGCGGCGAACGAGAATGACGCCGACATGATCGGGCTGTCCGGCCTCATCACCCCATCGCTGGACGAGATGGTGACGGTGGCGGAGGAAATGCAGCGCGCCGACATGCAGATCCCGTTGCTGATCGGCGGGGCCACCACGTCGAAAGTGCACACCGCGCTGCGCATCGACCCCGCGTTCAAGGGCCCGGTCGTCCATGTGCTGGACGCCAGCCGCGCCGTGGGCGTCGCGACCGCGCTGGTCAGTGATACACAGAAGACCGATTTCGTCACCCGCGTCGCCGACGAGTATGAGCATGTCCGTGTCGCCCGCGCGGGCAAGGGGCAAAGCGCGCTGATTTCCATCGGCGATGCGCGCGACAATGGCTTTGAAATCGATGAAAAGCTGAAGGCGCCCCGCCCGCGCCTGCCGGGTGTCCACCGCTTTCCCGACTGGGATCTGGCGGACCTGCGCCAGTATATCGACTGGACGCCCTTCTTCCGCGCGTGGGAACTGGCGGGCAATTATCCCGCCATCCTGCAGGATGAGGTCGTCGGGGAAAGCGCGACCAACCTGTTCAACGACGCGCAGAAGATGATGGACCGCATCGTCAACGAAAAATGGCTGACGGCACGTGGCGTCGCTGGCCTGTGGCCGTGCCGCCGGGACAATGACGACATCATCGTCCATGTCGAGGACGAGAAACATGTGCGCCTGCCCATGCTGCGCCAGCAGATCGCCAAGCGCGAGGGGCGCGCGAACATGTGCCTGGCCGATTTCATCAGCCATGATGGCGACTGGATGGGCGGCTTTGCAGTGTCGATCCACGGCATCGAGCCGCATCTGGCACGGTTCAAGGCGGCGATCGACGATTACTCGGACATTCTGCTCAAAGCCCTGGCCGACCGCCTGGCCGAAGCCTTTGCCGAGCGGCTGCACCACTATGTGCGCACCGCGCTATGGGGCTATTCCGAAGGCGAGCAGTTGACCAACGAAGCGCTGATCAAAGAGCAATATCGCGGGATTCGCCCGGCGCCGGGCTATCCCGCCTGCCCCGACCACAGCCTGAAACCGATCCTGTTCGACATGCTGGACGCGCATCACGCCACGGGCATTTCACTAACCGAAAGCTTCGCCATGCTGCCGACGGCGGCGGTCAGCGGCTTTTACTTCGGCCATCCGCAGGCGGAATATTTCGGCGTGGCGCGTGTGGGGCGCGATCAGCTGGAGGAATATGCGACGCGCCGTGGCGTCGACCTGCCCACCGCCGAACGCTGGCTGCGCCCCAATCTGGATTGAGGATAGGGGACGAAGATCGGTAGGCGCGGCGCGGGCGGGCCTTCAGTGCCTGTCGGCGGGCGTCGCCTGATCGCTGTCCTGTTGCAGGTTGGGTGCGACATCGCCGCTTTGCGCGATGATGCGGGCCATCGCCTTGCCCTGCCGCTCGATCCGGTCGACAAGATCGGCAATGTCGGATCGCAGCTGGATCAGCAGGTCGCGCCGGTCGTCTGGCTGCGCCTCATAGTCCGCGATCGCCGCGCGTAACGCCACCTGTTCGCGCCGCGCCGCCTCCAGCTGGGTTTCCAGTGCCGCGATCCGCTGCGCACTGCTGCGTATCATGCCATCAGCACGCCGGTCCGCCATATGCCCGCGACGCGCTGGTCGATCCGACGTAGTTCCCGTTCGTATGGCCATGCGTTCCTCCGGACCTGCGATCCGAAATGACGTGGGGGCATGACCACTGTGCGGTGAAAGCGTCTCCTTGTCGATGGCCGGGACAGAGGAAATTATCTCCATTTCGCTCAGCACTTTTGCAGCGTGCTGCGCACAAAATTTCAGTGGAAATCGCGGGAAGGCGGCAGGATGCGGACATTGCGGGGGTGGCGGGCCATGTCGGGCGCGGCCGGCTTGTCCCGGCCACGGGGATGCTGGGGGTGCAGCACCTCATCCGCGCGGGAGAGCGCGATGTCGGCCTGATGCTCCTGCGACAGGCGGCCGAGTTCCTCCGTGCGGTCATGCACGCGGCTGGCCATCAGGTGAACGACGCCCTCCTTGCTGCGCTGAACCTCTCCCTCCACCAGCATCAGGCGCGAAGCCATGACGGGGCGGCGCTGCATTTCGAACAGGCGCGCCCATAACAGGATGTTGGCGATGCCGGTTTCATCCTCGATCGTGATGAAGATGGCGTTGCCCTTGCCCGGCCGCTGGCGCACCAGCACCACGCCCGCGGCCCGGACCAGCATGCCGTTCTTCGCCGCCTGAACCTGCGCGCAGCTCATCACCCCTTCGGCGCGGAAGCGGTCGCGCAGGAACTGCATCGGATGGCCTTTCAGGGAAAAGCGTTGCATCTGGTAATCGGCGGCGACTTCTTCGCTGAGCGGCATGTCGGGCAACTGCGCGTCCGGTTCCGCGCCCATTTCCCCGCCGCCATCGCCGCGCAGCCGAGCGGCGGCGAACAGCGGCAGTTCGTTGGCGGGGGTGCGCCGTGCCTCCCACAGCCCCTCCCGCCGGCCAAGGTCGAGCGATCCCAACGCATCGGCATCGGCCAGAAGGCGCAGCGCGCGCTTGGGCAAAGCGGCACGCCGCGCCAGTTCCTCCAGATTGCGGAACGCGCCGTCCACCCGCGCAACTTCCAGCGCACTCGCCCAATCCTTGCGAAAGCCGGTGATCTGGCGCAGGCCCAGCCGCAACGCCAGATGCGCGTCCCATGCCCCCCGGCTGTCGCCCCAATCGAAGCGGGGATGGTGGGGCGGGCGAACCCATTGCGTCTCCTCCAGCCGGTTGTCCCAGTTGCTGACGTTCACATCGATCCCGCGCACCTCCACCCCATGTTCGCGCGCGTCGCGAATGATCTGTGCCGGGGCATAAAAGCCCATGGGCTGGGAATTAAGCAGCGCGGCGGCGAAGATCGCGGGATAGCGGCATTTGATCCAGGCCGAGACATAGACCAGCCGGGCGAAGGACAGCGCATGGCTTTCGGGAAAGCCATAGCTGCCGAACCCCTCGATCTGCTTGAAGCACCGGGCCGCGAAATCCGGTTCATAACCGCGCGCGACCATCCCGTTGACCATCTTGTCGCGCAGCAGGTGGATGGTGCCGGCATTGCGGAACGTCGCCATCGCCCGGCGCAGTTCGTTCGCCTCGTCCGGGGTGAAGGCGGCAGCGACGATGGCCAGCTTCATCGCCTGCTCCTGAAACAGCGGCACGCCGAAAGTCTTGCCGAGCAGGTCGCGCAGTTCATGGCGGTTATGCGGCGGCGCGGGGCTGGGATATTCGATCTTTTCCGTGCCCTCGCGCCGCCGCAGATAGGGGTGCACCATGTCCCCTTCGATCGGGCCGGGGCGCACGATCGCCACCTGCACGGTAAGGTCGTAGAGATTTTCCGGTTTCAGGCGGGGCAGCATGTTGATCTGCGCCCGGCTTTCCACCTGGAAAACGCCGATGCTGTCCCCCTTTTGCAGCATGTCGTACACCAGTCGGTCGTCGGAATTGAGATCGACCTTCAGGTCATAATCGCCAAGGTCATGCTGGCGCAGCATGTCATAGGCGCGGCGGATGCAGGTCAGCATGCCCAGCGCCAGCACATCGACCTTCATCAGGCCAAGGGCGTCGATGTCATCCTTGTCCCATTCGATGAAGCTGCGATCCTGCATCGCGCCGTGATGGATGGGCACGATTTCATCCAGCCGCCCCTGCGTCAGCACATAGCCGCCCACATGCTGCGACAGGTGACGGGGGAACGGCGCGCGCAGGATCTGATCCAGGATCGTTTTCAGCCGGGCGATCTGGGGATTGGCGATGTCGAAGCCGGCGGCGGTGAACTTGTCCACCTCCATATCCTTCGAGTAACTGCCCCAGACGGTGCTGCTGAGGCGCACGGGAATGTCCGCGCTCATGCCCAGCGCCTTGGCGACTTCCCGCACGGTGCTGCGCGATCGATAATGGATCACGGTCGCCGCGATGCCGGCGCGGTGGCGGCCATAGCGGCGATAGATATACTGCATCACCTCCTCGCGCCGCTCATGTTCGAAATCGACGTCGATGTCGGGCGGCTCGCCCCGGTTTTCGGAAATGAAGCGGGAAAACAGAAGGTCGTGGCGGATCGGATCGACCGAGGTGACGCCCAGCAGGAAACACACCACCGAATTGGCGGCCGAGCCCCGCCCCTGACACAGGATCGGCGGCGTGCAGGATCGGGCGAACCGCACCAGATCGTGCACGGTCAGGAAATAATGGGCGAAGCGCTGACGACGGATGAACGTCAGTTCCTCACAGATCGTCCGGCTCATCCGGCCCGGCAATCGCGCGCCATGCCGCGCATGCGCCGCTTTCCACACCAGATGCGCCAGCCAGTTATCCGCGCTCCACCCTTCGGGCACCGGCTCTTCGGGATATTGATATTTCAGCTGGTCAAGATCGAACGCGATGCGATCCGCAAAGGCGATACTCTCGGCAATCGCCTGCGGACAGGCGTGGAACAGTCGCGCCATGGCGGCGGGGGATTTGAGGTGCCGCTCGGCATTCGCCTCCAGCGCACGGCCGGCGGCATGGATATGCGTGCCCAGCCGGATGCAGCTGAGCACATCCTGCAATGCCCGCTCCCCGGCATGGGCATACAGCACGTCGTTGGTCGCGATCAGCGGCACGCCGCCCAGCCGGGCGATGTGCCGCAACCGTTCCAGCCGCCGTCCATCGACCCCGCCATAGGTCATCGACGCACCCAGCCAGACATTGCCCGCAGCCTTTGCCACCAGCCGTTCGATCACCTGCGCCACATCGCCGGTCGGCAGGTCGGGCACCAGCGTCAGCCGGGGCCGTGGCGCGTCGGCATCGGCGAACAGATAATCGACCGGGCTGTCATGCGCCTGCTGCGCGTCGGCGCTGGAATAGGGCATGACGATCAGCAGCAGATCGTCGAGATAATCGAGCAGGTCGGTGAAATGGAGGATGCAGTCCCCCTTCACTGCGCGCATGTTGCCCACCGTCAGCAACCGGCATAGCCGCCCCCAGCCATGGCGGCTGGCGGGATAGGCGATGATGTCGGGCGTGCCGTCCGAAAACACCAGCCGCGCGCCCGTCAACAGCCGCACGTTGACGGCGCAGGCCGCTGCCTCCTCTGCGGTCAACGTCGCCTGATCGCCCAGCCTTTGCCGCTTTTCATCCAGCAGGGCGGCGCGCGCCCTTTCCGGGGCATCGCGCCATGCCTTCCACGCGCGCACCACGCCCGCCACGCTGTTGCGGTCGGCAATGCCGATGGCGGCAAGGCCCAGTTCCTCGGCCCGCGCCACCATGTCGGACGGCGCCGACGCCCCCCGCAGGAAGCTGTAATTGGTTGCCGCGACCATCTCCGCATAAGGCGGGACGGACGGGTCCGGCAGCGGGCGATCGGCGGGGGGCGACGGCGCGGCGGCCTGCTGCCCGCGCCGGTCATTCTCCTTCGGACGCGAAGGGTTGCGGGGGCCACGGCCGCTCATGCGAACAGGCCGTGCAGATACCAGGCGGGGCTGGCCGCCACATCGCCATACAGGCCATGGCGGAACAGCCAGAACCGGCGGCCGCGCGCATCCTCCACCCGGAAATAATCGCGCGTTTTCATCCCGGCATTGCCGTCATGCCACCATTCGGGCGCAATCCGTTCCGGCCCTTCGAACCGGGCGACCTGATGCAGGATGCGTCGCCAGCGGAACTGGCGCGGCGGCCCTTCGGGCACCTGGGCCAGCACCTCGATGCGCTGGGGCGGGTCGAACAGGTGCAGCGGGCGCAGCGGCGGGTCGCCCGCTTCCTGCACCCGCCATTCCTGCTTCGGGCCTTCGTCCATCGCGGGGAACAGCAGCTGCGCCTGTTCGGGAATATGGCTGTCGCGCGGCGCGATACGCTGAATACGGGCGCGGTCGACACGGGTGGACAGCGCATCGACCAGCATGTCCAGCTGCCCCTGGCGCAGCTCATCCCCGTTTTCGAGCAGCAGCTGCGCCGCCTTCAGCGGCTCGGTGCGCGGCACATGCAGGCGCAGCATGTCAAAACCGAAGCCGGGGTCCAGCGGATCGGCCAGGCTTTCCACCCGCTCGGCAAAAAGCCGCGCGATCGCCGCCCGGTCGCGCGTCGCCCGCCCGGTTTCGACGCGCAGCGAAAAGACCAGCCCGTCGCTGCGGAAAAAGCGCGCCTCGAACGCGCGGCCACCGCGATCCTTCTCCGCCAGTTGCGCACTTGCTTCGCCCAGCAATTCGTCGAGCACGCCCAGCATATGATCGACCCGGCCGACCGGATCGGCAAAGCGCCGCTCGATCATCAGCGCCGGCGCGCTCTGGCGCGGGTCGATGGGGCGGCTTTCCCGGCCCATCACCCGGCGCAGCGCGGTCACCGCCGCCGGACCGAAGCGCGCGGCGATGACGGCGGGGGGCCGGTCCGCCAGATCGGCAATCCGGCGCAGGCCCGCGCGGCGCAGGCCCATCACATCCTCCCCGTCCAGTTCCAGCGCCTCGATCGGCAGGCGGCGGATCGCGGCGACCTCATCCGGGGCCGGGCCGCCGCTGTAGCGGGCAAGGGCATGGGCGGCATCGGGATTGTCCGCCAGCGCCATCCGCACCGTCAGGCCCAGCCGCTCCAGCCGCAACACCGCGTCGACGCCGAGCGCCTGTTCCCCGCCATGCAGATGGGCCGCCCCGCCGATGTCGAGCAGCAGGCCGTCATCGCCATCCACAGCCACCATCGGGGTATAGCGCAGCGCGCCGTCCGCCAGCCGCTCCAGCAACCGCTGGTCGGCCGCCGGGTCATGCTCCGCCAGCGCCAGGTCGGGCATCTGCGCCCGCGCGTCGGCCAGCGTCATGCCCGCGCTAAGGCCAAGCTTCAGCGCCTGCGGGCAGACCGCCGCCAGCCGCAGCGCGCCGCGTATCATCTCCACCGTGGCGATCGGCTGCACCGCAGCCGGATCGTCAGGCCGCGACGCCAGCCGCAGCCGATCCGTCGGCAGAAAGGGGAAGAATAGCGCCAGAGAGCGGCGCGTCGCGGAAAGTTGCGCTGTCACGATCCCACTCCATGCGCCATGTCAGCCCATCCGGCCCGGAACGCCGCCGCAACAGGCGCACGTCGAATGCCGGGGCACCGGGCGCATCCATCGTCAACCCCTGCGCCAGCCCCGTGGAGGGGGCCGCCGCCACATCCCATCGGCTTTCCGCCGCGCTGGGTTGCGGGGGGCCATGGCCGCGAATCAGGAACAGCGTGACGCCGGAGCGTTCGGCGGCCAGCACCAGCCGCCGGCTGGCCGTCAGGTCCAGCATCGGCGCGCGGCCGGGACAATCGATCAGCAGGCAGCCCAGCCCCTCGCACCGGGCCGCATCCGCCGCGCAGCGCAGCAGCATCTTCTCATCAGGCATGATGCCGATCAGCATGCGGGCGGGATCGACGCCGATGGCGCACAGCCCCTCCCCCGATATGCCGCCCTGCCCGCGCACCGCATCCTGCGTGCGCAGCCACAATATCGCGCCCTGCCCCGCCGCCTTGCCCCCGGCGCAGGCGCGCAGCGCCAGCATCAGGGCAAGGCCGTGCACGCTGGCATCGTCCCCGCTGTCGGCGGCGTAGAATTCATGCAACCTGCCTCGCGCCAGCCCGCCGCCCAGCGTGCGGTCGACCCCGGCATGGCCGGTGGCGAATCGATCCTCCCGCCCACGCGGCCCCACCTGCCCGCGTTCGAGCATGGCAATCCGCCCGCGCAAATCGCGCAGCAGAACGGCGGCATCGGACGACTCTTGCATGTTCATGGTTTGTTCTATTTTCGACCGAAGCGCGCAAGAGTCAAGCGGGCATGAAAAAGGGCGCCGTCAAAGCGCCCTTTCCACGCGGCATGATGCCGCCGACTTTGCCCGGCCGAAACTGCATCCGGCCGGGGCACAGCCCGCTTACTTCTTGAGCGTAAGGCCGCCGAAGCGCTTGTTGAAGCGCGCGACCTGACCACCCTGGTCCAGCATGCGCTGGTTGCCGCCGGTCCATGCCGGGTGCGAGGTGGGGTCGATGTCCAGCGCCATCGTGTCGCCTTCCTTGCCCCAGGTCGAACGGGTCTGGAACGTCGTGCCGTCGGTCATCTGGACGGTGATGAAGTGATAGTCGGGGTGAATGCCCTGCTTGGCCATGGTCATGCTCCTCAAATGGCCGGTTTCCGACCGGCCGGGGATAGCGGAAAATATGGAAGGCGCGCGGATAGCGTCTTTGGCCCCGAAAGGCAAGGCACAGATTGCCGCGCGATCCGACAAACAGGAAAAAGGGACGGCCCGACCGTATCGAAGCCATCCCCTTCCTGTGCGGAACGCCGGGAAAACGCCTTATTTCGGCGGATCGGCGATCATTGCGGTGCACTGGGTTTCCGCGCACAGCTTGCCGTCAATCATCGCCTTGCCGGAAAACTTGCAGATCGAACCGCGCACCTGCGTGAATTCGACGTGGAAGTCGACCAGATGCCCCGGCTCCACCGGCGAGCGGAACTTCGCCCCGTCGATCGCCATGAAATAGACGAGCTTGCCCGACCCGGCGAGGCCGAGCGACTGCACCGCAAGGATGCCCGCCGCCTGCGCGATCGCTTCGACCAGCAGCACGCCCGGCATGATCGGACGACCGGGGAAATGCCCCTGAAAGAACGGCTCGTTCATCGACACGGCCTTCACCGCGTGGATGGACTGGCCCGGAACCATGTCGACGACACGGTCGATCAGCAGCATCGGGTAACGGTGCGGCAGCGCCTCCATGACCCCCCGGATGTCCAGGGGGCCAAGGGACTGCGGCGTCTGTCCTTCCTGATCGGACATGATCGCTGACGCCTGCCTGCCTTAACGGCTCTGCGGCGCTTGGCCGGTGGCCGGAGCAGCCGCCGGCGCGGCGGCGCCATCCTGCTGCTGGCCGGGCTGCCAGTTGGCCGGCGGCGTGATGCTGACATTGGGGACCAGCGTGTTCAGCTCGGTCACCACGGCGGCGGTGATGTCCACGGTCGGCTGATAGGAGACGGTGGCGTTCTCACCGACCACCAGATCGACCTTCGCCTTGGTCATCGCGGCCTTCAGCGCGTCGCCCAGCTTGGCGCTGATCTGTTCCTCGACATAAGCCTGTGCGCGCTGGATCGGCATGCTGAGCGTCTGAAGCTCCTGACGCGCTTCGGCTTCGCGCTTCTGCAGCGCTTCATACTGCGTCTGCAGCGCGGTGCGCTGGGCAGCGGTGGGGTTCTGGCCGGCGGCCTGCGCGGCGGTGCGCAGCGCGTCGCTCTTCTGCTTCAGTTCGGTGTTGAGCGCGGTCTGGCGCGCGGTGAAGTTGTCGATGTTCGACTTGTACGTCACCTTGATCTGGTCCTGCGCGGTCTTGAACGCATTCGACGTGGCCAGCGCGCGCTCCGGGCTGACGACGCCGATGCCAAGCTTCGACTGGGCGGTCGCCGGGGTGGCAAGGGCCATGACGGAAACGGGGGCCAGCGCCAGGGCGGCGGCCTTCATGAAAGTCTTCATCAGAATTGAGTCCCTACGTTGAAAGTGATGAGCTGGGTATCGTCGCCGGGTTCCTTCAGCAGGGCCTTGGCGATGTCGATGCGGAACGGTCCGAAGGGCGAGTTCCAGTTCACGCCGAAACCGACCGACAGGCGGGGCTTCCACGTATTGCCGAAGAACTGCTCCTGGAACGGGGCGATGGTGCTCTGATAGCGGGTGTTGACCGTCGTGCCGGTGCACGATGTCGCCGACGTGCCCGTGCCGATGGCGCAGGGCGTGATCGTCTGCGACGTGGTGCCGTCGGAATTGGTGACGGTGTTCACATACTGGACGTTGCCGTTGGTATCCAGAATGTCGCGGAAGATCGGCAGCGGATTGCCGTTCGCATCCCGCTGGAAGAAGGTGCTGCAGCTGGAGTCCGTCGAACCCTGAATACAGGTGAGGCGCGGCTTCTTGACGCCAAAGACGGAGCCGACGTCCATGAAGATGGACGGGCGCAGGCCCAGTTCGCGCGCGCCCGAACCCAGCGGCAGTTCCAGCTCGACATGGCCCAGATAATAGGCCCGGCCGCCCAGCGCGTCGTCCACCGTGTTGTTGCGGGTGACGTCGGTGGGCAGCACGTAGTTGCCGCTGCCGTCCAGCGTGTAGAAGGTGCGCTTCACGCGCGGGCCGACGCCGCGAATGTCGAAACCGCGCATCTGCGGCTGACCCAGGAAGAAACGGTCGACCAGTCGGACCTTGTCCACCGGGAAGCCGTTATTGTCGAACCGCTGGTTCTGCAACGAGAGGATGTAGCCGCCCTCACCCCGAACAGAGAAGATGAAGTTCTTGCCCAGGTTCCAGTATTTCGATGCATCGAGGCGCGTGCGGATGTAACGCACGCTGCCGCCCAGACCGGCGAAATCCTGATTGAGGACAACACTGTGCCCGCGACGCGGGCGGATGCGGTTGTCGCGCGTATCGTAGATCAGCGAGTAGCCGACCGACGACGTGGTGCGCTTGCCCAGCGTGTCGCACAAATAACGACCCGCGATCAGCGGATCGCACGCGCCGTTGGTGAAATAGGTCGCGCGGTCGAGCGTGATGTCGTCGAAGCTGAGGCCATAGCGCGTCGCCAGCGTCAGATATTCGGTGATCGGGACGCCCGCACGGATCTGGAACCCGGTCGTCACCTGCTGATAGGTGCGGTTGCGCGAATTATCCTGACCAAAGTTGAAGCTGTTGTAATCGCGGCGGAAGATGTCGCCACCCAACGCGATGTTCTTGTCCAGGAAATAGGGTTCGGTGAAACCCAGCTCGACCGATTTGGAATAGGTCGAATAATTGACGCTGGCGCGCAGTTCCTGCCCCTTGCCGCGGAAATTGCGCTGCGTGATGGAGAAGGACACGATGAAGCGTTCGAGGCTGGAGAAGCCGGCCGACAGCTGCAGTTCGCCCGTCGCCTTTTCTTCGACATTGGTTTCCAGCACGATGCGGTCTGGCGCGGAACCGGGCTTCTGCTCGATTTCCAGCTTGTCCTGGAAGAAGCCGAGCGAGTTGATGCGGTCCTGGCTGCGCTTCACCAGGAAGCTGTTGAACGCATCGCCCTCTGCCAGGCGGAATTCGCGGCGAACCACCTTGTCCTGGGTCAGCGTGTTGCCGTTGATGTTGACCCGTTCGACATAGACGCGCGGCGCATTCTGGATGCGGAACGTCATCGACATGGTCAGGTCGTCCTTGTTCCGATCGAAATCGGGCTGGACGTCGGCAAAGGCATAGCCGAACAGGCCGGCGGTCTCGTTCAGCTGGTTGACGGTGTCTTCCACCAGCTTGGCGTCATACCACTGCCCCTTCTTCATCGGCAGCAGCTTGGTCAGATCGTCGCTGGACAGGTCGCGAATGTCGCTCACCACCTTCACATCGCCGAATTTGTACCGCTTTCCTTCTTCCACCACATAAGTGATGATGAAGTCCTGCTTGTCCGGCGTCAGTTCGGCGACGGCGGA